>JAHFKV010000001.1 GCA_023245155.1 Candidatus Staskawiczbacteria bacterium
GGTACAACTGCCGGCAGTGGAACCATCCCCCGTGCAATCAGCTCCGGACATGGCAGCGTAACTGGCATTGGTGGTTGAGGCTTTGCAGTCTCCGGCTTCGTCCAAGTTAAAGGTAATATTAGGGGTGGCGGTTTTGATGGTACTGGTGGTGGCTGGATTGAATCCTGATGGGACCGGAGGAGTGGCGTCGGGGGTGTTGATGGCCGGAGTGACTGAATAGGTATCCAGGGCAGTTCCGGAGTTCGTAATCCTGAATGAGTAGGAGTGGCCGGAGGCAGTTGATTGGAGGATTAATGAGTACTCGTCTTCGGTATAATTTCCGTTGGTCAATGAAAGCGAACTGGTATCAGAAGAAGTATCTTTTCCCTGGCCAGCTTGGAAGGTTCCTACAGCGGTCAGGCGCGTAGTGGTGGCGGCTCCATCAGTGAAGTTACTTGAATCCGATAATCTCACATTATTGGTGCTGGTGGTAATTTGGGTCCAACTGCCCGAATCTTCTTTAAACTCCAGACGGCGGGTGATGCTGCCAGCTCCCGTGCCGGTGTTAGCGGTTTCAATTCTTAAGCGGAAAGTGGTACTGACACCTACGTTGTAGTTAGTATCTTGGGCGGCCAGAGGGTTGGCAGTGTTGAGACCGGCGGGAACGGTGTTGTCACTGTAGAAACGGAAGTGCTCTTGGTTGTAGGTGGGGGTGCCAAAAATCCAACCTGAATTGTTAGAAACACTGGTTGAATTGACCCCGGCGTTCCAGGTAGCTCCTCCCGTGGCGGCAGAATCTTGAATAGACATGTAATCGCAGTCAACAGTACCACTGGCTTTAGAAAGGGTATGCTGGGTGCCACCGGAAGATGAATTTAAGGTAATGACGTTTCCCGAAGACCCAGAGCAAGTAAAGGTTCCACTAAAGGTAGTGGTGGTGGAAGCGGGGAAGGTAATAGTTTTGGGAGCGTTGACGGTAAAGTTGCCAAAGGTATTAGCTCCGGTGAAAATGACGGCTCCCGTACCTGAACCGGTAATAGTAAAAATGTTGTAGGTTTTACCTCCTCCGGCGAAAGTCTTGCTGGTTGAAGATGTGTCAGAGATGGTGATGGTGGAAGTGTTTTGGTTTAAGGTTAAACCGGTTGTGGTAGCTGTGGTCCAAACGGTACCCGTTCCTGAAAGCGTCCACGTACCCGAGCCCATGGTGATGGTGCGGGTGTTGGAGTTGGAAGAGGAGAAACTAGCAGCCGTCACATTCTTGCCATTAGCATCAATCGTTCCCTGGGTGAGCGTCAGGGTCCCGCTCGTGGTCATGTTGGCTCCCAGGGTAAAGGTGCCACTGCTATTTAGAGTGACGCTGGTCATAGTGCTGGTAATGGCGTCTTGGCTCCAGGACACACTGCCGGAAAGATTCAAGGCTCCGGTGACGGTGGCCACCGCACCCGTGGCGGTACCACTGCCGCTTAACGTGAGGTTTACGTAAGAAACCACAAAGAGGGCTTGGGCAGAGCCGCTATAGGTGACCGTGTTTCCACTGGCGGTAGCCGTTAACGTAGTAATGGTTGGCATGGTTCCAGAGAACGTCAGTTGAGAGCTACTTCCCTGCGTCAACGTCGTCACCGTTGGTTGAGCCCCCGAGAACGTGAGGCCAGTTGAGGTCGTAACGTTGTTAGTCAGGTTGGTGATGGTAAAGGATTGAGTGCCTGAGATGGTTTGAGCGTTGGTGTCAAAGGTGTAGGTGCCGGTTCCGGAGGTGAAGCCACTAGAGCTGTTTTCGGTCAGTCCTCCCCTAAAGGTGAAACCGGGGTTGTTGGTCTCAGTCCAGATACCGCCCGAGTTAATGGTGACGGCGCCCACGAAAATGTTGGTACCGGTGGCAGAGTTGTCATTTAAGGTGCCAGTGAGCGAGGTAGTGCCGGTGACCGTGAGGTTTTGAGCGGCGAGTTGCAAAGTGCCTGCGGTGATGGTGAGGTTGTTGTCCACCGCCAGCGCATCTTGCAAAGTGTAAGTGCCGCCGGAACCAGTAAAAGCAACATCATAGAAACTGGAACCACCCGAAGTAACTTGTCCTCCAGAGCCAGTTCCAGCAAAACTAACTAATCCACTTCGAGCGGTAAAAGTACCACTATTGGACCAATTCCCAGAAACACTAATATTATAATCGCTTGCTGTTACATCTAATGTGCCCGCGGTGATTGTCAAATTATTCGTAATATTAGTAGTAAGGCTGCCTGATAGTACATATGTTTCACTGGCATTGTTAATAGTAAGATTGTAATAGGTAATGCCAACTGATCTAATTGTGGTGTTCCCACCAGCATTATTGCCAGTATAGGATATGGTACAGGTACTACAAGTTAAGGATCCATTAATAGTTGGCAGGGGGGTGCCCGTCGTACCAGAGAGGGTTAATGTAACACTTCCAGCAGCTAGCGTTCCAGCAGTAACCGTTAACACATCACTAATTGTAGTAGCATCTTGTAGAGTCCAGGCACCCCCTGAACCATTAACGGTTAAGTCATAAAAACTTGACCCACCAGTAGTAATGGTTTTCCCCGTAGCAGTCCCATTTAGGGTGACTGTGCCACTTCTTGCGGTGAAAGTACCCGCATTGCTCCAGTTGCCTGCCACATTAATTCCGTAGTTGGAACCACTCTTGGTGTCTAGGGTGCCAGCGGTGATAGTGAGGTTGCCACCGGTGGTCAACGCATCTTGAAGCTCAAAATTTCCGCCACTACCATTAAAAGTGGTGTTACCCAATGTTTTTGTGCCTGTAGTAATGCTGGTAGTACCCGAAGTTCCGGTGAAACTTATGGCAGATGTAGTGGCGCTTCCTAGAGTGTACGTCATGCCAGAAACTAGTTTAAACGTTACCGCTCCGCCAGAAATAGTAAGTGTCACCGCAGAATTATGGGTCAGCGTGTTGGCGTAACCAGTCA
This sequence comes from Candidatus Staskawiczbacteria bacterium, assembly GCA_023245155.1. Taxonomy (GTDB): domain Bacteria; phylum Patescibacteriota; class Minisyncoccia; order Minisyncoccales; family Staskawiczbacteraceae; genus VGLO01. The sequence goes on from JAHFKV010000001.1 coordinate 2,919, forward strand.
TATCAAGGGAATTAATGGTAATGTCGGCTGACAGGGTTGAGTTGCTGGCACCAGCTCCTACACCATCAAAGAACACATTGCAGGTGCTGTCGGGAACGGAGGCATTGTTGGAGCCATTTGATGAAGTTGCCCAATTGGTGCTGCCTGTGGCACTCCAATTGGCCGATGATCCACCACCCACCCAATATCTATTGCAGGGTGCGGCGGTGAATGTCCAACCGCTGCCGGCAGTGGATGTGGCCTGATTGTTAGTGGAGTGGGTGCCGGCGTACCAGGTGGAAGAAGGAGTGGCAACTGAATGCTGAATGTTTAAATAGTCGCGGTCAATGGTACCGCCGCCGGATTTGGTTAGGGCATGGGTAGCGGTGTCTTCAAGACCACTATACCCCCCTAATTCACTACTGATATTAATTACATTTCCGGATGAACCAGAAACAGTAAATGTGGTAACAGTTTGAGTAGTACCCGACCTAAACCATAAATAATGGGCAGCAGAACCATCATCTTTAAAATCAGCAAAAGTATTACTGCCATACACAACATTTTCCCCGGTACTAGACCCCCTCGAAAACCATATATTATTAAAAGTTTTACCCCCCCCGTCGAAAAAGACATTGCCACTAGAGGTGTCGGTAAATTTAATAGTGGACGTATTTTGGTTTATCGTCAAACCGGTGACAACTGAAGTATTCCAGACTACTAGCCCCACGCCAGTTAACGTCCACGTACCCGAACCCATGGTGATGGTACGAGTAGTGGAAGGGGAGGAAGAAAATAAACCAAAGGTAGGGTTTTTATTGTTGGCATCAAATGTACCATTGCTCAAGGTAAAAGCATTAGTAGATCCCATCGCCAAATTATCTTGCAGGGTAAGCGTGCCACCCACCATTTGCATGGTTATGGGTCCGAATGTTTTCGCTGCCGAAGTAAAGGTAAAAGAGCTTCTACCCTCAAACACGAGTGCTGAGGTATTGGCCGTCAGGTTCATCCCCGAAATTAACGTCAGTGAACCGTAAATGGTATTGGCGGTTGAATTAATAGCCCACGTCGGAGTATTCGTCGCCCCCGTCCAGTTGATGTTCTTGGCAAGACGTGGCATGTCGGCGGTGATGGTTCGGGACCCAGCATCAATGGAGTTGGCATCAAATGTGGCACTGTCTTGAGGGAGCGGCACGCGGTCACCCGTAAAACCACCACTGGTTGCTGACCAATGAGTTGAATCGGACCAATTCCCCGTGCTAGTGCCAGCTAGGGGAGCTATCCAGTATTCGGTTTTGCCAGTGGTAAATGTGATGCCGGAATTGCCACCAGCATCACCGGAATTTCCTGTGGCACCGCTGATGTCCCAGCCGTAGCTTCCAGCACCGGTAATATCCCGAAAATCTGAGTTAGATATTAAGTTGGTAATGCCATTAGCGGTTATGGTGCGGGCGGTTCCCAATGTGTCACTTTTTACCAAAAGTCTGTTGGTGGTGCTGTTGCCGGAAAGAGTTAAACCTGAAGAAACGGTTTGGTTGGCAGATAACACGAGAGCGTTGGTTTTTGTAGCGGTGCCAGTCCGAGTCAAATTAGTAAATGTATTAGCGCCCGTGATAGACTGTGCTGAGGCTCCAGTGAGAGAAACATCACTATACGTCAGCCCTCCACCAGCAAAGGTAGCACTAGTGCCATTGATGGTTATAGTCGATGTATTGGCGTTGAAGGTCAAGTTGGTGGTGGTAGAAATATCCCAGGAAGTGGCCGTGATGGTTGACGCGCCCAAGGTAAGAGTTCTTGTGCTGCTACCACTAGCAGAAAAGCCTGACGTACCTGTAAAAGATGCTGTTTGGCCATTGAGATCAAGCGTGCCTTGGGCCAAACTAGTACTATTACCGCTACCGTTATCAAGGGAACCAGTCAATTTCCACGATCCACCCGAACCATTAAATTGTACCAAGTAGACTACCTTTCCGTTGAAATTAACATTTTGAGCAGTAGTGGAGGTGGAAATAAAATATACATAACCTCCAAGCGAAGTGTATGTTAAGCTGCCAAAGATAAGTGCGTTATTCCCGGCGCCAGCTGTGCCATCACCAATACTTAAAGCGATGGATGAGTTATGGGTTAAGGTGTTGGTATAACCCGTCATATCCAAACTACGAATAGTAATGTTTGCGCTTAAAGTGGAGTCACTGGCTCCCGCCCCAACTCCGTCAAAAAAAACGTCGGTGGTTGTGGTTGGAATAGAAGCGTTATTAGATCCGTTGGAAGTAGCTGACCAGTTGGTGTTACTGGTGGCGCTCCAGTTGGCAGTTGAGCCGCCCCCCACCCAATACCTGGACGCATTGTGAAGCTGCAATCCATCTTGAATGTATGAATGGTTGCCAGAGATGATAAATTCATACCACTGACTGGGGTCTTTGATTTTTTTGATGCTGGTGACTTTTATTTCGTTTAGATTTTCATCATAAATGGTGTCTTGCACCTTTAATTCAAAAACGTGAACCAAACGGCCACTAGCCCAGACAGACTGGTTTTTCCAAAACTTATAAGTGTTGTTAATGAGGTAAAAGTTGTAGAGGTCTTGGTAGTGATATGTGGCGTCACTGACAACATCAATTCTTTCCACAGTATTGACCACGTTTTTACCCGAATCAAAATCATGAGCACTGACCTGGTCGCCCACCTTAATATCAGAGATATTTTTGTAACCAGTAGGAGTGAGAATTTGATTAGTGGTGGCGGATGCAAAAGAGGGCGTGACTAAAGCCGCGAGCGCCGCGGCGCTCGCGGCCATTACCACCAATGAAATTTTCAGATTTTTATATATAACCATTGACATGAACAACGATGTTGCATGAAACACCGTTGAAAAAATCGTAAGAAAATAATACCTATCTAGGAGAAAACGAATCTTTCAAAAGCCTCCACGTATCAGAAACCATGTAACCGAGTGGGGAAACAATGAGGCTGGCAGTAGACTGCTGGAAAGCCCCTTCTATATATAAGGTGCTGTTAGTGGCTTTTTCTCCTAATGCCAGGCTCGCGCCAGATAAAACTTCAGAGATTATTTGATCTTTCTGGAAATAGAGCTGATGGTAGCCATCAACGGAAAAACCGAAAACTTGGATGCTGTCTACCATGTCAGTTGTAAATTGACCAAGTGCATCAGGGATAATCCTTAAACCATCAATAGTAGTGGCTTCAAAATCTTGGGAGTTGCCTTCTATATATAGGGTGTTATCTATGGCTGCAGTTCCAAATTGCAACAACCCAGCTGCTGGTGCTTTTAACATGTCAGACACGATTTGGTTGTTGGCTTTTACATTTCCCGTTACTGAAGCTGGTGCTTTACTAATGAACCCGCCCAATGTTTGAAATACGTTCATTAAACCATCGATAGCGCCCTGCGCCCCTGCAGACAATAATGCAGATGAATCTTTTATAGAAGCGGGGGTAACGGCATCAGCAAACCAACGGGCAAAGGATCCCGCTTTCAATAGTAATGCTGAAGCGCTTTGCTGGACCATGGCGTCCACGCTAGCGGGTGCAGATTGTGAAGCATCGGGAACAACTTCTGGAGCCGGAGTGGTATTATCAGGAGCGGGAGTTTGGTCAACTGGCGGATTAGCGTCAACGGCGGGCTGGGGAGCCGGAGTAGGCTCTGGCGCAGGCTGCTGGGCCTGGAGTTGATTCTGAACTTCAGTTTGAACTTGTGCTTGAACCTGCGATTGTACCTCATGGCTGATTTGGTCTTTCACTTGGTTAACTGCTTGCTGGCCGGCTTGATCTGCCGCTTGCTGGGCAGCCTGAGTCGCAGCCACTTGGGCAGCTTGCTTTACCGTATCACTAGATTGCTGGTTTAACTCAGAAGCGGCAACTGCAACCTGCACCGAACCGCACTCTCCCTTAGCTTTTTTCCAATCGCCGTTTTCAACCCAGGTGCAATAAATGTCACCGGTGGCGCTATCCACCATTTCTAATTTATCAATCCGGGCGGTTTTAGCGCTAAAGGTGTTGGTGGCTAAATTTTTAATGGTGGTCAATCCGTTTTCAACAGAAACTCCCAAAGAAAATAGCGCGTTGGTCACCTTTCCCAACAAGGTATCAGGGGTGCCGCCGGATGTTGAAGCTGAATTTAAAGCGGCTAAATCCATTGGAGTTATAGCACCACCCTGGCCCTTCAATTCTTTGAGTAATTCCGCTTTAACGCTATCCCATTTCACCCAAACGCCGTGCAAGGCTTTATCTTCAAAAGTCTGGTTAATCATGCCAAGCACCAAATCCCCCTCTTTGATTTGATCTCCGGAAATAGGGTCTACCGTTTCAAAATCAGGGATTTGGAAACCAGCAGTTTGGGCCACGTAATGCCACGCTGAACCGTAACGGAAATATAACCGGCCATTGGTTGAATCAACTACGAGAGATCCGTTAGCATCCGATTCGCTGGCAGCACCGGCTTTAACGCGTGTTACCAAGGTCCCCGTAGTACTACCACCCAAGGTCAGGGCTCCTGTGGTGACAAGATTCAAGGATCCTAAATCAATGGCGGTTACGCCCGTTCCCGAAGTGACCGCTACGGTATTGGAAGAAGTTTCAAAATCAAGTTTCAGGTTTTCGTTATTGGTGTTTCCTGTTCCACCCAGCACTAACGTACCGCTATTAGAAAGCAGAGTGAAGTCGCCAGTGATGGCAGAGGTCAAATTAATTTGACCGCCACTGGAACCGGAAGTAGTGGCAAGGGTAAGATCTCCATTACTAGCGGCGGTTAGCGCGGTATAATTTGACGAGTCATATTTTAACGTTGCCTGGGCACCGCTGGTATTAGTCAAGGCAACTGAGGTTCCCGTGGCAGCTCCAATGTTTGGCGTGGTCAATGTTGGCGAAGTTGAAAAAACCAAATTAGTGGAGGTGGTTCCGGTGGTTCCGGTTGCTGCGTTCAAATAATTTAATTGGGTTCCGGTAGAAGTTACCGAAGTTGCGCCAAGAGTAAATGGAGTGGGAATGGTAACCGTGCCAGTGAAGGTTGGAGAGGCCAGCGGAGCATAAGCAGTACTGGTGTAAGCGTTTGATCCCAATGTTCCTCCGCCGCCAACATTCAAAGTTGAGCCATCGGTTCCTGAAAAAGTCAGGGTATTATTAACGGTTGCCACTTTACTATTAGCAATCGTCAGAGTTCCAGTTGAAGAAGTGAGCGTCAAACCGTTAATAGAAGTAGCCAAGGCCGCACCCAAGGTTGGGGTAACTAAGGTGGGAGAAGTAGTCAGCACCACTGACCCAGAACCCGTTGAAGAATTTCCTAAAAGAGTAGCGGTTCCCGAGGCATCGGGAAAAGTAATCGTACGAGTTCCCGAAGTTGATGCCCCAGTTATTTTAAAATTATTGGTGCCCGGTGTTGATGATGTTCCAGCAAAATAAACATCAGCCCAAGGCTTAGTGGCTGAACCAACATTTAAAGCTCCTGCCGTCCCGGGAACCAGGGCCGCATTAATAGCAACCGAAGATAAATTAGAAAGGGCGGTATTAGCGCCGCTGGCGGCGCTAGCCCAGGTTAACCCGCCAGCACCGTCAGTGGTTAATACCTGGCCGCTTGTTCCATCTGACGTGGGGAATGTAAATGTACTACCCACTTTTAATGTCCCAGCAGTTATCGTTCCGGTGGTAGTAAAATTTTTGCTACCAAGATCAACGGCCGCGGTTGCTCCGCTATAAGGAACGGGCGAAGAAACTGAACAATTGGCATCCCCTACACTACATGAAGGATTTAAAGTTTCACCTGGCGCATATTGGCTGCCAGGCGGAGTTGCAAATACATACAAGGCACCAGAAAACAGCCCAGCAAATACTAGTCCGAATATGATTGAAGCAAAAAAAGATTTTACAGAGGACTGCTTTTTTACGGGTTCTTTTTTAATAATCCGTATGGCTATTTTTTCTGATTGCTCCTCCATTAAAAAATGTTCCAGTTATGGATATCTATTCAAGTATTTTAGCATTAAAAAAAGATGTCAACAATATAAATTTTGTGGATAACTTTTATGTTTTTTTGCACCAAAAAACACCTCGTAAAAGGTGTTTCTTTGGTGCCCTGACTTTCCATAAGATTTCTATTGAAATCCACGTGGGTGCCCTCAAGTCTTAACCAAGGCTAAAACAAATATTGGGCTCCCTTAAAATAAGATAATATAGAATTTTAGTGGAAACTTCAGAGCTATCTTTATTTTAATCCTTTCAGAAATGGCGTCAAGTGTGGATAAGAATTTGTACCAATTGTTTTATTAATGCAACTACTACCGGTGGGGGCATCAAGCTATTAGAGGCAATCCCCCTGTCATCTTCCACCTCCCAAGGTTTTCCGGTGACGGTCACGTTTCCTGTTGCATCGCTAACATACTGATATTCAGGCGTGATTTCATAATCATCGTAATTGTCTTTTGCATCATTTACGGGGATAGAATTGCGCAAAAACACTTTTTCTATCCCATGCATAGCAAAAATTTGTTCCATGAGGAGCCCGTCTTTTTCAATACGATCCCTGATTGGCGCAATACCAAATTGGTCTCCCTCCTTTGTTATCATGCGAGCGGCCGAACAAGCTGGATTGTCGCACAACAAATAGAATTCTTTTTTAGCTTGGTCATAGCCCACATGTTTGGTGGGGAGTAACTTTAAATTACGGGAGGTGTTGCACAACGGGCAAATCAAACGGTATTTTATCCGTTCATCAATCACGTTGGCGGGCACGTCAATTAACGTAAAAATATCGGGATCATTGCGGTAATCAATCAAATTTTTAAAAAACAATGAATAAGAAACTTGATCCAAATCACGTGGAAAACCGTCTAAAAATATGGCTTTTTTTCCCATGCGGGTAATTTCCCGTTCCACTAAGGCCAAAATTAATTCCGAAGGCAATAAACTTTTTGTTGACCGTTCTTCCATGGCTTTCAATATTTGGTCAATGGAAACTGGTCCTCGATATTTGTGCTTCAAAAAATCAACCAGCTCTTTCTTTTTTTCTTCACTTTTTAATACTTCATCAAATGAACGGATCATGTCTCCCACTGAAAGATGTTCAACCTTATCGGGAGCCACAATTTCTTTGAACATTTTTGCATACGTGCCTTTGCCTGAATTTTTCTTACCCAACAAATACACGATAAAAGTTTTGGTTTTTAAATATTCCTGTAACTTTTTGATTTCCGGGCCAGCCTTATATTCAAAATATTCTCTGCGGGAAGCAGCATCAGTTAAATCAAATTTCTTGCCATTCATTTTTGTTTTGAAAATAGGAAAATCCATAACGGCAAATGCCGCTCCGATGTACATCGGAGCGGCATTAAAAATCTATTTTTTTACTCCCATAATTCTGAACATTTTTGTACCGCACTTCTCACAGGTTCCCGTCATGGCCATTCTGGCTTTCCCGCCCTTGCCTTTCATGGAAACCTCTTTTTCATCTTTCATCATCCTTTTAGCTTTACATTTTACGCAATAGGCTTCTGTTGCCATATGTTTTGACTACTTAGTTGATTAAGATAAATGCTTTGAAACAAGCTTAGTCATTTCAAACATAGTAACTTCGCCCTTACCCCCAAAGACAGGCTTCAATTTCGCATCAGCCATGATATTCCTTTTGTTCTTAGGATTCTGGAGATTATTTTTCTTAATGTAGATCCAAATATTCTTTACCACTTGTGATCTTGGCATAGGACCCTTCCCTACTACCGCTTCCAAATCAGCAGAAAGCTTCATTGGTTTCATAAACGCTGAATTTGCTTTTGGCATAGTTTTTGTTTTTTAAAATTTTTAAACTCTCTCGACCTTGTTTTTCATGTTCTTAGGCCATTTTAGCCCATATTAGTCGGAGGTGCAAGCCTATGTCAAGGTTTTTTCAACTTTTGCCTGAAAAAATTAATAATGTCAACATACCCAATCACACATTTCTTTTCAGGACCATCCCACAAGAACGGTACGCCGATTTTATCAATATCCAAACCGCAAACCTGGGCCTTATCAGCTAATTCATTCCGATTATACTCGTTTTCCAACACGTTCAACTTTACAAATTCCACCTTTTGGGCCGCGTTATTGCTCTTCAGGTAGGCATCCACCTGGGCGCAATATGGGCACTCGTCATGAAAAAATAAAATGATGCTATCTTTATAAATATCTTGTTTTTCAAAATAACCCGCCAAGCTTAAAAATCCGAAATTGGCATATAATAGTCCCGCAAAAACCACCAGGGCGACCAAACAAGCAAACCCAACCCAAAACAGTTGACTGGTCATGATTTTTCTTACCTGTTTTTTAAAATTCATTTCTTATGATAGAATAACCCGCAACGCCAAAGGCCACGGAAACATTTAGCGATTCTTTGCGACCCTTCATAGGCAGATGAATAATAACGTCTGATTGTTTGAGCACTTTTTTGGAAACTCCCTTGACTTCGTTACCAACCACCAGAGCTAGGGGAAACTTTGGTTTAAACTTTGTAAAGTCGATGCTTTTACCAGATTGCTCAAGTGAAATAATGCGGATTTTTTGCTGTTTTAGTTTTTCAACTAAGCGCCAAGTTTGCTTATAATGCTCAAAGGGAACGGTTTTTTCCGCTCCCAATGCTGTCTTTGATATTTTTTGATGAGGTGGCTGGCCGCTGATTCCACACAAATATATCTTTGCCACACCCAAGGCATCTGCCGTCCTGAAAATAGACCCGATATTTTCCAAACTGCGGATGTTGTCGCACACCACATAAAATTCTTTCATCTTAAAATCCAACTGCCAAGAATGCCCACCAAGGTTTTTTGACTGACACTATTTCTCCGGTTTGAGCGTTAAATGTTGCCGTCACATGAGCAGAAACGTCCCAAAATCCGAATAATTTCACCTCTTTTTTAGCTGCAACTTCATAAGTGGTATCAGTTTGACTAGTCACTGCAACTTGCTGCATACCCATGTCGGTCATTTTTTGATCTACTTTAACCGAAACGGTCCCAGGCAATACAATTGTTGTTGGTGGTTGTGGCGGATTCGTCCCGGCACTGGCAACGCATGAAATGTGTGCTACCGAACCAATCGTAGCCGTTTGCATAACTTCTGTTTTTAATCCAGCACAGCAAACATCTTGCCCATAGACTCCGATTTTACCAGCCTGGATGCAGGCGCCGGTAGTGGTGGTAGTGCCCGGATCGCGTAATTGTTCTGGGGGTAAACAAGCTCCAATAAAAACGCATTTACCATTAACCACCATGGCGCTGCAACCTTGGGGAGTAATGCACAAAACATCGGGCTGTGCATTAACTGAAAGCTGTGCCAGGGTTACATTCGCACCCACCATTGCCACCATGGAAACTAAGGAAATTAATAATGCTTTTTTCATAATTGTTATGATTAATAACATCCCTCACCCCCATATGACGTCGTTGAGGCCTGAATATTACAACAAATCAAAGTCATTAATCTGAAGCCCAAAGCGATATCCTAAAAATTGCGCGGCTTTGCGGCAAAATTCCATTCTCTCCGTAAAAATTTCAAAATATTCCATCACCGGGCAAAAGTTGGTGTCAATTTTTAAACTTAATAAAATTTTCTTAGCTTTTTTATCCACACTAACCTTGCTTTCGGTTGTCGCATAATTTACTCTATCATGAATATCCGTTTTCATATGCTCCAATTCTTTATCCACCACGCGACTCCTGTCCACATCTGATTTATCCGCCAGCACCAAAATAGCTGAAATATTATGCGTAAAATTCATTTCTTCTTTGTCATGGTTGCCAATCGCCTGCATAATCATAGCCAGTTCACGGGGCTCAAACTGCCCCATAAATACCTGGCTAAAAAGCGTGGCACCAAAAAAATGGTGATAAGTTCGGGTTAAAAAATTCCCAATATCATGACAAAAACCGGCAATTGCCACCAGCTCCCCCTCTCTTTGAGTCAACCCCAAATCCTTGGCAATTTCCATGGCGCGCCCGGAAACAATATTAGAATGACGCAGTCCATGATTGGTGTATTTTAACGCCTCCATGGCCTCTTCGGTTTGTTTTATAAACTCCAAAATTTGCGGATTCTTTTTGACGTCCTCAAGAGTTATCATGTTAATTTTTGTTAAATCTTTTTTCTATGGCTTGCCAATTAACCACATTCCACCAGGCTTTTAAATAATCTGCCCGGACATTTTTGTACTGCAAATAATAGGCGTGCTCCCAGACATCATTTCCCAGAATTGGCGTGAGCCCCTCGCTCATCGGATTGTCCTGATTGGCGGTTGTCATAATTTCCAATCCCCCGTTTTTATTTTTTACCAGCCACACCCAGCCACTGCCGAAACGCTTAGCGCCCGCATCATTAAATTTGGTTTTAAAATCTTCAAAACTGCTAAAAGTTTTTTTAATCTCTTCGGCTAATGCCCCACTTGGTTCACCGCCTGCATTCGGAGCCATAATTTCCCAAAACATGCTGTGATTGACATGCCCCCCGCCATTATTTTTGATTACCATGCGAATATCTTCTGGAATGGCATTCAAATCCATCAACAGCTCTTCTGCAGTTTTTTCAAATAACTCTGTATGCTTTTCCAAAGCGTCATTCAAATTTTTTATGTAAGCCGCATGGTGCTTGTCATGGTGCAGCTCCATAATTTCTTTAGAAATCACGGGCTCAAGCGTGTCATACGCATATGGCAACTCTGGCAAAGTGTGTAATTTTTTTTCCATAGACTAATTATAGCACTTAAATTTCCCCTTTTCTAATCTTTTCACGGATTTTGACAACGTATTCATTAAAGTAATGTAAATTATGGAACGTAATGAGTCGCAGGGCCGTAATTTCGCCTGCCCGCAGTAAATGACAAATGTAATCTTTTTTGTAGTTCAAGCACACCTGACATACGCAATTCTTGTCTAGCGGTTCGCGCTTTTTTAAAAACTTCTGCTGGCGCAAATTAAGACGGCCTTCAGAAGTAAAAGCAATTCCCCGCCTGGCATAATGGGTGGGCACCGTGCAGTCAAAGGTATCAACACCGGACTTAATCAAATCTTCGATATTTTTTAAGTAGCCAACTCCCAACATGTGGCGTGGCTTCTTTTCGTCTAGCAAGGGAATAATCCACTGCAACACCCGGTTGGTTCCGCCCTTGTCGCGCCACAAATCTCCGCCAATACCAAAACCATCAAACCCCAACGAATTAATATATTTGGCGCTTGCCTCACGTAAATCCTTAAATTCTGAACCTTGGATAATCCCAAAAAGGGCTTGCTTAGTTTTTCTTGCCTTCAGGCATATCTTCGCCCAGCGGTGCGTGCGCTCTAATGATTTTTTTACGTATTCATAATCTGCTAACGGAGGAGTACATTCATCAAACGTAAACATAATATCAGCCCCGATGTTCTCTTGGATAGCGATTGATTCCTTTGGACCGATAAACAGTTGATCACCATTAATGGGCGACTTAAAATACACCCCGTCCTGAGTAATTTTTACTGATTTTGGCTGTTTTGATTGCGTAATAACTTTTTTATCTTTCATGCCCTTGCCCAAAAACTTGGTCAAGCCAAAGTCACGCCCGAAACCCAAAGAAAAAACTTGGAACCCGCTGGAATCGGTCATGAGCGGTTTTTTCCAATTCATAAATTTATGAATTCCACCAGCTTTATCAATGATTTTTTCTCCAGGGCGCAAATGTAACCAAAAAGTGTTGGAAATAAGCATTTGTGAATTAGTCTGCTCAACCTCTTCGCTGGTCAATGTTTTTATAACCGCTTGCGTTGCCACAGGAATCAAGCACGGAGTCTGGACCACTCCGTGTTCTGTTTCCATAAACCCTAGCCGGGCATTGCTGATGTTCGATTTTTTGAGTATTTTAAAGTTCATTTAAATTTAACCGGCACGATAACTGTTTTATCTTTTGCCGGATCACCACTGGCGTTTTCGTTGTGAAATACCAACGATCCTGTGGCAATGGCGGGGGCTGGGAATATTAGCGTGGTTTCAAAATTTGTTGGCAGTTGAGTCCACTCCGTAATAGCAGTAAGTGGGCCCTGTGCCAAAACCGCACCGTTTGCATCCAGTAATTCCACTCCTCCCACCTGTCCTTCAAACCCATTCCAGCCATTGCCACGCACCACGCCAGTAATTTTTAGAGGAGAAGACACCACTTCATTTGGCTTTGGTGAAAAAACTTCTATATCAGCAGGTGGCGGGGACTGGAGAACCGTTTCTTTATGTACGGGCCAAAATAAAACTACAGCCAGTGCCAAAATAATGATTGCTAAAACGATAACGATTAGCATTTCCTTTTTCATATCTGCATCATAACCTGAACAATCCACACCTGTAAACATTGACACGAGCTATACAGAACGTACAATAAATACAGACAATGGTCTATAAACGGCCTGATGTCAAAGGTCGTTTTATTAAATAAAGAGAAAAAAGAATGTTCAATAACAATCAAGGAGGAGGAAATTTTACCCCTCGCCCAAAAGTGCAGGGCAATTGGAAATGTTCAGATTGCGGAAAAGAAATTACAGAACTTCCATTTGAACCGGCTCCAGATAGGCCCATTTATTGCTTAGACTGCTGGAAGAAAAACCGGCCTCCAAAGAAATACTAAATTTCACAGAAACAAAAAACCGCGTACGTAATCGCGGTTTTTTGTTTTTTAATTACATGCTCTTCTTAGTCAAGGCCATCCATCCTACATACAATGCTGACAAACCTACTAAAATATAGATTAAGCTGACAAGCATTGGCCAGGTGCCAAAGATCATCCATACCACGTTAGTGGTTCCCGTTAACCCCATGATGCCCCAGTTTAATCCTCCAATCACCAATAACCAAAGGGCGATCATATCTAACATCTTGTTCATTTTTTTAAAACTGATTAATACTATTTAATCTTTTTTAAACAGAACGACCTTTAAAGACCTATCTTACAGTCTTTAGCAATTATACCATTTTTCCTAAAACTCATGTCAACCACGGTTATCCACTGTTGGCTAAAACGTTAATATCTTCAACCTGGGACTTTTTCAAAATAGCATCTTGGATTTGCAGGGCAATTTGCTTATCTAATGAGGGTAAAATAACCTGGGACTCCCCTTCTACCATCATAATAATCAACTGGCTGAGTCCGAATAATTGGTCGGCCAATGAACGCTCAATCTTCACATCTTTAATCCGGCGGTACGGGATGCCCACTTCTTCCACCGCAAAGAGGCCGCGCCGCACTCTAATATCTTTCTCATTCATAAAAATACCATACCGCGAATATTCCAGCCAGCCGATGAGAAGAGCTGCAATGGCCATCATCACAAACAGCGCCATGCCACCGAACATGGCATTAATGGCAATATCAAGGTATTGGGTTGGAACATAGCCTAAAAAATACATTCCCAAAGTCAATGCTATTGCCAGAACGACCGCAAAAAAACTCCGCTTAAACACCAGCATAAAAAGCGTTTTGCCTCCCAATGGATAGTATGATGTTTCTGGCATATTAATTAACTAGGCAACGTACCTGATTTTTTGGTTGTACTTCCAAAAAACCGGAATTAATTTCAAAAAAATGTTCTCTGTCAGCAGTATCAACAATCTTTACCACACCAGACTTTAATACGCCTATAAATGTTTCATGGTTATCAAGCAACGTAATCTCACCCACTGCCGTTTTGCAATTGAGCAATTTAGCCTCTCCTTCAAATAACACTTTTTTTAAACTATAAACTGCTAATTTCATCGATGGCTCCTTTCATGTAAAAATTTTCTTCGGGCACGTCATCGTGCCTGCCTTCTAAAATTTCCGCAAATCCCTTAATCGTGTCTTCCAATTTCACAAATTTTCCAGGAATGCCAGTAAATACTTCTGCCACGTGCACCGGCTGGCTCAAAAATCGCTGGATTCTGCGCGCCCTGCCCACCACTTTTTTGTCATCTTCAGACAATTCTTCCATGCCCAAAATGGCAATAATATCCTGCAAATCTTTATACTTTTGCAAAGTTAATTGCACTCCCCTGGCCGTTTTGTAATGCGCCTCACCCACAATTTTGGGACTTAAGGCGCTTGACGTTGAAGCCAACGGATCCACGGCTGGATAAATTCCAATTTCGGTTAAAGCGCGACTTAACACAATCGTGGAATCCAAATGGGAAAAAGTGGTGGCCGGAGCGGGGTCGGTAATGTCGTCAGCTGGAACATAAATGGCTTGCACGGATGTGATAGACCCATTTTTGGTTGAGGTAATTCGTTCTTGAAGCTCGGCCATTTCTTGCGCCAAGGTTGGCTGGTATCCTACGGCTGATGGCATGCGGCCCAAAAGCGCCGAGACTTCCGAACCCGCCTGACTAAACCTAAAAATATTATCAATAAAAAGCAGTACGTTTTTTTTCTCTTCGTCCCGGAAATATTCGGCCATGGTTAGCGCACTTAAAGCCACGCGCGCCCTTGCGCCCGGCACTTCATTCATTTGCCCATACACCAATGCGGTTTTGGAAAGCACGCCCGATTCAGACATTTCTTTGTACAAATCATTGCCTTCTCTTGTTCTTTCCCCAACGCCGGCAAAAACAGAAGCTCCGCCACTTTCTTCAGCCACATTTCTGATTAATTCCATCAGCAAAACAGTTTTGCCCACACCCGCACCACCAAACAATCCCACCTTTCCTCCCTTAATAAACGGGGAAATCAAATCAATCACTTTAATCCCCGTTTCAAACACTTCCGTTTTAGTGGCTTGCTCTGTCAGCGGCGGTGAAGCCCGGTGAATCGGCCAATACTTTTTAAACCTTTCACCTTTCACCTTTTCCCCTTTAACCTCGTTGAGCGTTTCTCCAATCACATTAAAAATGTTTCCCAGTACCTCCTGCCCCACTGGCACTGAGATTTGTGCGCCCGAATCTTGTACTTCCATGCCGCGCATCAAGCCATCCGTTGAATGCATGGAAATCGTCCTCACTTTTTGTAAATCTAAATGCTTTACAACTTCAAGCACCACCGTGCCATTTGACCCTTTTATTTTTAGCGCATTAAAAATCTCGGGTAACTTTCCTTCCTCAGAAAATTCCACATCCACCACCGACCCAATAATTTGTGATATTTTTCCCTTGGTCATATTAATGATTAACTTAACGCCTCCGCGCCGGCTGAAATTTCAATGATTTGATTCGTGATCCCAGCTTGCCTGGATTTATTATACTGCAAATTTAGTTTTTCCGATAAATCACTGGCATTATCCGAAGCTGTTTTCATCGCTAGACGGCGCGCGGCATGTTCCGATGCATTAGCTTCTAAAATAACATGGTACACCTGCATAAACAATAAGTGCCTGGCCAAATCCTCCAAAACTACGGCAGGTGAAGGCTCAATTAAATATTCCTGCAACCTGTAACCCGTAACCTGTAACCCGCCTGCCAGTTCTGAAAACTTTCCGGTTTTGGGCACAATTTCTTGAATCGTTTCTTTAATATGTTCAAAATTAATTGGCAAAACGCGACGCACCATAGCTTCTTGTTTTAACGCAGATTTAAAATGGGTTGAAAAAATAACCACACGGTCAAAATCTTTTGCCAAATAGCCCTTAACAATAAAATCGGCAAGGGGCGCAACTTGCTCAGTGGCAGTAAAATCCCCCACTTGGGCAAACCTTTGCAAAACCGAAAACTTTTTACGGTTTAAATACTGAAAAGATTTTTCACCAACAGCTAAAAATAATTTTCCCTCGGTTTCATACTGCTTTTTATTTTCTGCAATATACTTTTCAAACTTTTTAAACAGCGAACTATTAAACGCTCCTGCCAATCCTTTATCCGATGCCACCAGCACGAACAATACTTTCTTGATTTTGCGTTGATTGAATAAATCCGGTAACTTGGTTTCGAGTTGCGACACATTGGCCAGCAAGTTCAATGCCGTCAGCGCGTACGGCCGTGAAGCCAGCGCAATTTCTTGACTGCGGCGCATTTTGGTGGCCGCCACCAACTCCATGGCTTTGGTAATTTTTTTAATATTACCAATGGATTTTATACGTTTTTTTAGGTTTTGGACACTTTCCATGAATTTTGAACGAAGTAAGAAATTCACTTTGAAAATCAGGTTGAAATTTTTATATACCGTTACTGCTGGACCTGATTTTCATTGCGACACATTGCTTTGTTTCTATTATACAGTTTCAATGAATTTTCCGATCACCTCCTTCATTTTTGCTTCAATTTTATCGGTAATTTGGCGTTCTTTTTTCAGTGATTCCAGTAAGTCGCCATGCAAATCTTTCACGTATTCCAAAAACCTCACTTCAATTTCCTGGATTTTTTCCGGTTCAAAGTTATTGAAGTAACCATTCAGTGCTGCATAAATTACCAGTACTTGGTTTTCAAATGGGAATGGCGCCAAGTCAGTTTGCTTTAAGACCTCCGTCATAATTCTGCCCCGATGGATTTTTTGTTTGGTTTGTTCATCAACGTCGCTGGCAAACTGCATAAACGTTTGTAATTCGCGAAACTGCGCCAATTCAAGCCTTAATTTGCCCGCCACTTTTTTCATGGCTTTGGTTTGAGCCGATGTTCCCACGCGCGAAACCGACAAACCCACATTCACTGCCGGACGCGTGCCTTGATAAAATAAATCAGATTCTAAATAAATCTGTCCGTCGGTGATGGAAATAACGTTGGTTGGGATATAGGCCGTGCCGTCGCCCAATTGTGTTTCAATGATTGGGATCGCCGTCAATGACCCTCCCCCATTTTCTTTGGACAGCTTTGCCGCGCGCTCTAAAAGCCTTGAATGCAAGTAAAACACATCTCCCGGATAAGCTTCTCTGCCTGGCGGTCTTCGCAAAAGCAAAGAAATTTGCCGATACGCCCAGGCGTGTTTGGACAAATCATCATAAATAATCAGCGCATCCTGGCCCTTATCACGGAAATATTCTCCAATGGCGCATCCCGCAAACGGTGCCAAATACCAAAAAGCTGCGGGGCTGGAAGCGGCGGCCGAAACTACAATGGCATTTTCAAAGGCATCATTATTTTTTAGTGTTTCTACTATTTTAGCCACCTTGGATTCTTTTTGCCCAACCGCCACATAAATGCAAATAATTTTACTGCCCTCGCGCGCTTGATTAATAATCATATCCAACGCAATAGCCGTTTTCCCGGTTCCACGGTCGCCGATAATTAATTCTCTTTGCCCTCGGCCAATCGGAATCATCGCGTCAATAGCTTTAATACCGGTGTGAAGCGGTTGATTGACCGATTCGCGCGCCAATACATTGGGCGCCTCGTTTTCCAAAAAATTAAGTTGCGGTTTTTCTTTTTCACTAAAAATCGGCCCCTTGCCATCCAGAGGATTTCCCAAGGGGTCAACTACTCTGCCCAACAATTGCTCTCCAACCGGAATAGACAGAAGCTGCTTGGTCCTTTTTACCGTTTGACCGGCTTTTACCGCGACGCTATCACCCAACAGCAAGGCTCCTACAGCATCTTCTTCTAAATTCAGCGCTACAGCGTTAATTTTTTCTTTTTCTGTTTCAATAAGTAAAACCTCCTGGCTTTGCACATTTGAAAGGCCAGAAATTTTAATAATTCCATCCCCCACTTCAATCACTTTGCCAATTTCCTCCCACTCGGGGTTGTCTTGGTAACCCTCAATGGCTTTTTTTAATTTTTCTATAATTTCCTGCGACATTGAATACCACTCTATTTAATTTTATAATGTCTGGTATAAGTGTAGAAAAATTGTTATTTTTCTACCTTAAATACCTTATCTAATTTATTTTTTAGTGAAAAATCTAATTGCTTTTCTCCATTGATGGTGATTCTGGCACCAGCCACCAACTCGGGGTTTATTTTTTCTTCAACCCGGTCATTTTTTCCAAAGCGCCAATTGGTTTTTACGTTTCTGGCAGTTTCAATGACTACGTTCCGGTACTTCATTTTTCCAATCAAAACTACAATTTCTTTTAATTTTTTTACGTCACCATTCTTTTCCAACAACCGTAAAAAGTTCTGCAAATTAAACTTCTTAGCTTGCACAATCGCTCTTGCGTATTCCTTGGCTTTATATTTCATGTTTTACAAAATCAGCGGCTTTCTCTATCAGCGCTTCATCAATTAATTCCGGCTTCAATTCAACCGTTTTGACAATAAATTTTTTTATCAATTCAGACGCACCTTTTAACACATTCTGCCTGGCCTCCTCTTTTTGACGCTCGCCGGCCGCAGTAATTTGCGCCATTAATTCTGCTTGGCGCTGTTCGGCCTTCAATTTTAAAGAAGCTTCCAATGTTTTGGCGCGATTTTCGGTTTCCTTAATCATGGCCAGCGCCGCGTTGTCTGCTTTTTGCAATTTTCCCTTGGCAATGCTATCAACTTCATGTAGCCGCACATCGGCTTCAGCGGCCTTATCCAAACCCTCTTTAATGATTGCATTTCTTTTTTTAATAACTGCCAACAGAGGCTTGTAGACAAATTGACGCAAAACCAACAGTAAAATGGCAAAATTAAAAACCTGGCTTAATAAAAGCTTCCAGTCAATCCCGAGCTGTCCAAGCAGTCCCTCCATTAAGCAACGAACTTAATGATAAGCGCAATAACCAAAGAGTAAATGGCAATGGCTTCAGCAAAAGCAATGGCCAAAATCATGGCAGTTTGCACTTTTGAAGCGGCTTCCGGGTTCCTGCCAATTGATTTGACAGCCGTTGAACCAATAAAACCAATGGCAATAGCAGGAGCTATCGTACCCCCCACAATAGATGCCACGGTCACCCATAAACGAACTTGATCGATATCCATGTTTTTGAAGCGACACTAATCTACTAATGACACACTAATTTACTAATTCGCAAATCGTATTCGTATATTCGGGGGTGATTAGTATATTCGGGTCGCCTTATTTTAATAATTAATGCTCGTGCACCGCAGTGTGCAGTGATATTGAAACCAACGTAAGCATAGCAAACAAAAAAGCTTGAATCAAGCCGACAAACAGTTCTAAAAACAAAAATGGCAGAGGAATGAAATAGGGTGCTAAAAAAGCTACAATGGTCAGCAGCACTTCCCCCGCAAACACGTTCCCGAATAATCGGAATGATAATGAAATAATCTTGGCCAGTTCCGATACCATTTCTAAGATACCGATGAAAAACTTAATGGGGTTTTTAAAGTTGATAAACTTGCTGATGTGAGGCAAAATGCCAACGGCGAAAGCTCCCAAAATGTTGGTCATGACTACGGAAATGATGGCAAAAGCCAGAGTGAAGTTTAAATCCGCGGCAGGAGAACGGAACAGTGGTGTTTCTCCCAAATGAATGGATCCCACTCCCGGGAAGATCCCCAGCACATTAGAACATAAAATAAAAATAAAAATGGTGGCAATGAGCGGAAAGTATTTTTCAGCGGCTTGGACAGAGCCCAGCGTGGCATGCATGACATCTAACAGCCATTCCATTCCCATTTCCAAAGCGCCCTGTAATTTACCGGGAATCAGGGAAATCTTTTCCCGCATCACAAAAGAAAATACGATGAGCAACGCGGAAACAACCAGGGTCATGAAAAACCCATTGGTAAAAGGGAACCCGCCAATGGTAAATAACTCTTGGGCTTTAAGAGAAATGGCTTCCATTAGATTTGCGCTTTCTTCCGTTTATATTCTAACCAAATAAGCATAATTAAGAAAAAATCAAAAACAATAAACCCTGACAATACCAGGGAATGATTGAATAAAAACCGCACAAACATATAAGCGGTAAATATCAAAAAGCAAGTAATGGCAACCGGGTAGGCCCACAACTTTCCCCGCAGCAACGAAATCACCAAGAACAGATTAACTGCTCCGTAAAAAAGCAGGTAGGCAGCAATAAAATGCCTGGTACTATAAGAAAAACGGGGTGGGTGGCTTAACGAGGCCGTCATAAAACGCACCGCAGCTTGTTCTCGAAATAATAAAAAAGCACCAGACACCATTTCCAAAACGCCACTAATACCTTTGGCAAAAACCGTCACCTCAAACAACCCGTGAGTGACTTTTTTTAATGTATTATCCATATTACCCGATGGCTTCTTTTATTATTTCCACCAGATCAGAAGGAGTGGTGTTGGCCTTAATAATGATTTTATCGGGTTTTACGCCCGCGGGCATCTGGCCTTCGGCGTTTTCCTGGTTGGTTAAGATAAATGCCTTCACGTCCTTGGTTGCAGGCGTTTTACGAATTTCAGCAAGAATTTCCGTGCCGTTCATATCAGGCAAAATCAGGTCAAGCAGGAAGATATCAGGCTTTGGCGAGGTGCCTTCGGCAACGTCCTTGATTTTCTTGATAACATCGGCGCCCAAACTCAACACCTCAACATCAAAATGGCTCTTGGTAAGCATAGTTTGATAAATGTCGATAATTGCAGCGTCGTCCTCAACAAGAACTATTTTTTTACTCATGGTTTTTATTTTTTAGAATGGGTTATTGTACTTCTCTTGTGAAAAATTATCAATAACATTCTGGCGCTTTGCCCATTCGCCCAGAACGGATTGATAGGTTTTTTCTCCGAAAGCGGCGGGGGTATCAGTGACCTGGATTTGTTGGTGTGCAGGCGAAGAAACATAGTGATAAAATAACAGCTCTCCTAGAACTAATTCCAAACACACAAAAACCAAGATAAACAAAAACGCGTGACTGGCCAACAGCCACGGTATTTTTTTAATTACCAGGCCATATTTTGAAAATGTTTTTTTAATGTTTTGCGGAGTTTGCAACATACTATTATTTAGGCAAAGCCTCTAATGAAATAAATGCTTCTAAATCACCTTGAGGGACGTTTTTACTCAGAACACTTTTTTCTATTTTTCGTATTGTTACGTTAGTGACATTCACTAAATAAGGACTCATTTCCAATTGCTGGGAAAATTGCAGGATCCCCCTGAAGCTTCCGGTTATGTCAATTTGGAATGTAATAGGCTTTTGAGCCGCATCTAACGTTTTAGCTCCTCCAACGGTAATGTCTGCATTCACATTGGTATTAACGGCGACACCTTCCAAAAATTGGATAAAATCTACTGGATTCTCCGCATCAACAAATAATTGGCCAGCCTTGTCTAAATTTTCCTTGTATCCTTGGTATTTTGCCTTAAAATCACTCACTTGCTTATCTTGCAACTGCATGGAAACCACCTCTTGTTTTTCTGCGGCAACATCAAGAGATCCTTGTTGAATAGCTCCCAGAACCAGATACAGTAAAACACACAGCACTATGATTGCCACAGAGATGCCCGAGAGCAATATGATATATGCCCTATTGGGGGTTTTCATCTATTTCAAAAGTAACATGAAAATTAATATCTTTAGATTTTATCCAATTATCGGGCGGAAAATAAGCGCTGGTTATTTCTTTGGCAGCTTCAACACTAGTTTTAAATTGCAGCAGATTTTCCCGATTATCAGCAGAACCCGTCACCGCAACGCTAATCCCCTTGTCACCAATATGCTGCATAGTGATGTCGTGAAAAAGCACCCCATCAGGCTTTGCAATACTTGAAATAACGGCCAAGGCTTGTGAAAAATATAGTTCTTTTTTATAAAACACATTAGCTTTGGCCAGAATCTGGTTACTGCTCTTGATGATGCTCTTGTACTGTAAAAAATCTTTGGTTTGGTATTGTTGCCTGGCATCATCCAACAAACTCTTTTGGTAAGAAACCTGCACCATAATGTAAAAATACAATGAAAGCAACAACAATACAAAGCACAGCAAGGAAATCAGCAATATAAAGCTCAATACCAAAACCAGCTTCCGGTTTTGTTCTTTTTCAAGCTTGATTTTTTCTTGTAACGGCAATAAATTGATCATTGAATAATACCATTAGCGTCCCGTAAGGCCAGCCCGAAAGCGGTTGAATAAGACAATGCTTTTTGATAAATAATGGGGCACTTTTCTCCCTTATTGCAGGGAATGATATTTACAAAAGGGTCTCCCAATTCAACGGGGATTTTCAAGAATTCAAACAGAAATTCAGGCAAACCTTTTAAATTGGCTCCCCCGCCGCACAAAATAACTTTTTCAATGCCGATATCTGAGGGAAAATAATCATGAGAAGCATGATCTTGGTAAAAACTGATATACTTTTTAATTTTGGTAGCGAAGTCAGTGAGCAAGGGTTCCACGGCCTTGGCGGCCTCTTTAGATTCTTTGGTTTTTTTATCTCCCAGGCCGGTTTTAATTTTTACATCCTCTGCTTTACTGGGGGTTATTTTTAGGGCTGTAGCGATGGCGGCGGTTAATTCTTTGGAAGAAAAAGGAACCGAAGTGGTAAACCGCATGGCGTTTCCTGAAAAAATAATGAAACTGGTATTATCTTTCCCCAGGTCAATGATTGCCACCGGTTTTTCCGACTGGCTGTTTTTAATCAAGGCCCGGGCAATGGCTTGCGATTCAATTTCCATGACGCAGGGCTTCAATCCGGCCGCGGTAAAACAAGCCAGGTATGAATCAACAATATATTTGGGCATAACATTTACGAGCACATCCAGATGTTTACTGGTGTTAGCTTCCTCGCGAGGTGTTACCACTTCAAAATCTAAATAGACTTTATCGATGGGAAGCGGTATATAATTTTCCGCTTCAAACGGCACGGCTTTTTGCAGTTCTTTTTGATTCATCTGCGGCATTTGGATGATTTGGGAAAATGATTTTTCTTCCGGCAATGAAACAATCACATAGTTGGTGCTGATTTTTTTACCCTGCACCCCCTTAACCGCCGCGGTAATGATTTTTACCAATTCTTCCTGGTTCATAATCACTCCCTCTTTGATGATTCCGGGTTTTATAAGCACCTCATTATAAGAGCGCAAAAAGAAGTTGTGCTTTCGCTTTTCAAGCTTGACTACTTTCAACGAAGAGTCATTCAAATCAATCGCAAATATTTCAGGTTGTAGATTAAGAAATTTAAACATTACCTAAGTATACCACTAAAAAAGTTTCTTTTTAAGCCAGCGCCAAAATAGGAAAACCGCAACCATAACAATAATGCCAATCATAACCGGCAACAGGTAATGGTTGGTATTGGCTGGCAAAATTGAGGGGGTTGACCCTGTTGTGGCGGGAGCGCTTGGAACTTCTTGGGTTCCCAAAAAGGGTACTGCCTTACTGCCATCATAATTAACACTACCGGAAATGTTGGGTGAGGTACCCCCGGGCATAGGCTGCAACGATTTTTGATTGGGAAAATCAGCTCTTTTCATAGTTAGTTACTTATCCAACTTAATGGTTGATAATCGGACGAAGAAAATGGGAAACTGGGCGGTGGCCCGTATAATAAATTACTGTCGTAATTATCAACGGTGTTGGGATAACCTGAAACAATCTGGTTTGACCCGTTCACCCATGACCAGGTCCATTGGGCAAACGTCATAATGGCCCCATAAATGGTAATCGTATTTTTTATAAAGTTAGGGTAATAAAAGAATTGAGCACCCCCGTTTTGGGAAATCAGTGCCGCGTCAATTTCTATGTTGTTGGGCGCGTGATAGGTTACCACAATATCTTTCTGGGCAATTAGTCCCAACACATGGGAACCATCTTTGCTCGCATACACAATATTATTGGGAATATAAACAGTGGGGGCCGTTGAAGCATTGTAGGGAAGTTTGGCAGCCACCACATTTACCCTGCCGTTAACGGTGCCTTCCACCCAGGTTTTATCTTCAACGTATATAATACCGTTGGCGGGAATAGCCTGGGTAAATTGCAGAGTTCTGGTATTGTAATCAATATATTCATTGTGTGCTGCACCAGTGGTATCCCAACCAGTGGGATTAGACAAGAGGCTGTTTATTTTATACACGCTCACAGTTCCGGCAACGTTAAACACCAACGAATATCCTTGGGCGTTGGAAGGCGGCAGGTAAATTCCTCCTGATTGGGCACTGGCTTTCATGGATGCCAAATTGGAAGTTAAGGCAGAAAAATCCACAGCTGGCACCGGGAATTGCCAAAAGGCTTGCACCGCCTGGCTGGCCGACCCCCAAACTCCATTTTTGGTTTGACCGCCGCTTGAACACCCCTGACCCGCATAACAGGTGTAGGTGGATTTTGCCGACTGGATGGGTGCGTTACCTGAACCGTCAAACCGGATACCGTTATTGGAATCCAATTGCCCACTAACTGATTCAGTATCCCCGATCCACACAATATCATTGCTCAAGAAAGCATATTTCGCCAAGGAAGGAATGCCGTATTTTGCGGTGATGACACGTGTCACGCTGGGGTTTTTTAAAGTCCAACCGGTTGACTGAATAGTGACAATAGTAGAACCTACAGTGGGTTGGGTAATTACCAAACTGAATTTCCCAATTTTAGTTTGAGTGTCAAAATCAGTATAGTCATGCACATAAGGGCCATTCTGATTGGTTCCATCTTTATAATCGCTTGGATAATGTGCCAAATGCCACTGATAGTAATTAATTCCAGCCTCGGCAATTTGCAAAGCCTGTTCGCGGTCAGCGGAAGACCTTAGCAGCTGCATTTTTTTTGCCACCACGTCAATGATGGGCAGCATTAATATGGAGAACACAAAAATAATGATGATGAGATAGAGCAACATTGCCCCGGTTTGTTTTTTACGGTTTTTTGGCATACTAATTTCCAAGATTGTTTTTTAAATTCCTAATTGTTGCTCCCGCCGAAATGGAAAATACCGTATTCACGTTTTCTTTCACCCTGGTTAATACCATTAAGTTCATTTTAACGAATTTTACGGAATTAATATTGACGGGCTGGACCAAGGCACTTCCCGAACCCGCATAGCTTCCATCATAGTAGGTAAATATCGGCGTAACCCCGTTGGAAATATCGCGCTGGACAATAATGTTTGATTCTTGGGCTAGATTATAATTAGGCGGGTTTCCGCTGGGCACGGTTACGCCCTTATACAACGTGGTTCCCACCAAATAATAGCGCACCCGATTGACCGTAGCCCCGCCCAAGGACGACTTTGAGAAAAAAATAATCTGGTTGGTGGAAGCGGTGTTTAATGGTGCCGAGCCCTCAACCCCGGTGGTAGCGTTACGTATTTCATTGGTAAATTGGTTGGTTACCAGCCTAGCCTGGTCAACATTGCTTAACGCTGAAAATTGCTGGTTAGAACCCGTAAAAATGTTAACAAACAAAAGTGCCGCCATAACGGAGAGGACGCTGAAAATACTGACTGCAACCAATAACTCTAGAATGGTGAAACCTTTTTCTTGCATGTTATGGACTTAATGCGACATTTAATACGTTATAGCCATTAACCGTGAGGCCGCTGATAGTTTGGGTCTGGTAGCCGGTTGCAGAAATCGTGGCACTATAATTTGATCCTTGCGACAGTCCCGCAAACATGGCCTGGCCGGGTGCCGGACATCCTGAAACATAATTCACATTGACACTGGTAAGAGCTGGGGTTTTAGAACTGTCAGTCGTTGATAAAAAAGCTTTATAGCGCACATAGCGCTTCCCATTAAGGGCTGCGGAAATGGATGTGCCCGTAATCGTGTAATAAGAATTTTGGGTTCCGTCCGGGCCGAAATAATTCCAACTGGTGTTATCATTATTGGCTGCCAATTGGAATTTCACTACGGTCCCCGCGCTTTGCGAAGCCGGCTGCCACTCTAAACTAGTGTAAGCGGTCGTCGATGTGCCCGTATCAAATGAAGAAGATTCCAACTGCCCCGAATTGGCGTATTCCCCCCCGAATTGCGCCAAGCGCAAAGCCAAGGGAATGGTATTAGCGTCAACATTTCCATCATCGACAAAATATTTCTTGGTATTGGTAAAATTAACCTGGCCAGAACCCAAAGACCAATCCTGTTGGCTCCAAACACTGCCTTCAGTTAGTTTGGTACCGCTATAGGAAGGACTGGCGCTTTGTAAAGTAACGCTGGCTCCCTCAATGGGATTCTGAGTAGCGGCATCTTTGACAATCGTTAACAGGCTATTAGCGGTTTTAGCACCCAAGATAACATTAAAATTCTGAGTGGTATTAGGCAGCACATTGATTTGCTGAATGGGCGAAGTGCCGTAAATCATGTAGGAATTGCTAATCAGAGCGGGTGTATAAGTATCCCATTCAACGTTTTGCAGGGCCACCTGGCCACTGCCGTCTGAAGTGTAGGTATTATCAAATTTCAACACGCTGGGTAGGCCAATCAGTTTTGCGCCCTGGACTTCCATAGTAACCCCGCCAATGCCCGCGCAAATGTTATCTTGAGTGACAAAGGTGAGGTTGCTGGTTTTATCAATGGAAAAACTGATTTGGGTGACCTGGCCATTGGAAATAGTACTGTCGGGTTTTACCGGATTCGGATTCTGCTGGGTGACAGGATAGGTTTGATCGCTGGAATACCCGTTTTTGGTAACGGTAATGTGGTAACTGTTAGCGCTATTGGGTAAACCCACCTCCACCCAATTGCCATTGATATCAGAAAGCCGGTTTAAATCAAGGGAAGGGTTGATGCTTAGGTTCTGAATGCGAATTGAAGCCCCTGAAACCGGCTGACCCACCGCGTCAAACACTTTTATCATGAATGCCCCACCCGAAGCCAAACCCTCCAAACCCTTTGGCACGATGCTTGTAAAAAAAGAGTTGACTGCCTGGGTGCGAGTGTTTTTAATGGAAAGCTTAACTTGTTTATAGTCGTCGGGAGCAGCATCGGTGCCTTGTAAAATAGTACCATCGGCAGTGTCATCAATGTAAGTTACTTCGTAATATATATTATAAGTAACACCGCTGACACTAACTACAATCGGGTTATCGCCGTCAGCCAAGCTGCCATGAGGGTTGCCGCTCAGCGTTCCAATTTGAGAATAGGGTAAATTCCTGGCCACTTCCATGTACTGGTCGGCCAATGAAGTAATCGTGGTTTGTTCTCGGTAAGCGATAATCTGGCTGACAATCAAAAAATAAATCTGGGCGGCGATAACAGCCATAGTTAAAAAAATCCCCACGCTCACCACAATTTCAACAATGGTAAAACCTTTTTGCTCCATAAACTAACTTCCGATAAACTTTAATGATGAATACATCGGCTGGATAATGGAAAAGGCGAAGAATCCCACCGAAACCCCCAAAAAGATAATCAATATCGGTTCAATTAAAATGGCCAATTTTTCCACGGCGGCCGATGCTTCTTGTTCGTAAAAATCCGCCAGTTTTTTTAAAATGACGGCAGTTTTCCCCGTTTCCTCACCCACTTCAATCATTTCAATTACCCCATAAGGGAACAGATTCTGGTTTTCCCGCAGGGCAGCGGATAATTTGTCTCCCTTTTTAATTTTTGCGCTGGCGGCAATCAGCGCATTGGCAAAATATTGGTTGCTGACCGTTTTTGCAGAAATTTCCAATGACCGGATTAATGGCACCCCCGAAGCAATCAGGGAAGACAGTGACCTAATCAAAAACGCAGAATTGCTTTTTTTGGTAATTTGGGAAAGAACCGGGAAGCGCAGTAAAAAAGTGTCTAAAACCCATTTACCCTTTTTAGTTTTAAGAGCCATGTAAACAATCCCCGCCAAAGCGGCTGGCCCTACCAGCAATAGCCACCAGTTTTTTGATAAAAAGTTCCCTCCCACCAGCACGATTTTAGTATAAATGGGAATGGGCACATTCAAGGAAGTAAAAAACGTATTCAAGCTGGGCAAAACCACGGTAATAATCACCACACCCACCACCAGCATTACCATCATGATAATGGCCGGGTAGGTCATGGCATTTTTGATTTTTGATTTTAATTCATGCTCTTTGCCCAGCTGAAGGGATAGGATTTGGAAAATCTCGTCTAGGGTTCCCGATTCCTCTCCTACTTTAATCATGTTCACAAACAGTTCGTTGAAAATATGAGGGTAATGGGCCAAGCCATCGGAAAGATTTTCCCCCTTGCTGACTTTTTCTTTAATGTCAATCAGGGCGGCTTGTAATTTTTTATTTTTAGTCTGGCCGGATAAAATTTCGAAGATTTTCACCATGGAAAGCCCGGTAGAAAACATCACGCCCAGGTTCCGAGTCATCATGATTTTTTCCGTACTAGAAACGCCGCTTAAAAACGGCAGGGAAATTTCCCGGTTAAACCCCTTTTTACGTCCTTCTGCGGCCGCATCAATCAAAATCAATCCTTGGGCTTTTAGGGTTTGAGCCAGCTCGCGTTCGTTAACGGCCTGCATGGTACCGCTACTATCGGCACCTTCAAAAGACCTGGCTTTGTAACGATAATTTGGCATAAAAATTACTCTATAATAACTCTGAGCACCTCTTCAATGGAGGTTAATCCCATGGCGGCTTTGACCAGCCCGTCTTCAAACATAGTGCGCATGCCTTGGGTAATTGCTGAATCGGTGATATCTTTGGTGGAAGCTTTTTTAACAATCAATTCTTTAATGGCCTGGGTAACTGGCAGCACTTCATAAATTCCCATTCGGCCCTTATAACCGGTAGCAGAACCTTTGCTTGGCTTAGGACGGAAAAAATCAATGTCTAAAAAGGTTTGCTTGGCCTTCAAGATTTTTTCAGCGCGTAAAATTTCCAAAATCCGTTCCATGTTGCAGTGTATGGCCAGGTTATCTGCATCGGCTTTTTTTAATTTATACTTTTCTTTTTCACCGGCGAATTTACGCACCAAACGCTGGGCAATGATTACGTTTAACGTGGAAGAAATCAAAAAGGGTTCTACATCCATATCAATCAATCTCGGAATGGTTCCAGCCGCTTCGGTGGTGTGAATGGTGCTCAAAACCAAGTGGCCGGTTAAGGCCGCGTTAATGGCCAGGGAAGCGGTTTCATTGTCGCGGATTTCCCCCACCATGATAATGTTGGGATCTTGCCGAACCAACGCTCGCAGCCCCGCCGCAAAGGTAAGGCCGATGGCCGAATTAGTCTGGGTTTGATTCACCCGCGGCATGCGGTATTCAATCGGATCTTCCACGGTGGAAATGTTCACATCGGGCGTGTTCAAAATGTCCATCATGGAATACAAGGTGGTGGTTTTACCCGAGCCCGTGGGCCCGGTGATTAATATCATGCCGGTGGGCCGCACCAAATTCTGCTTGATAATTTCCAAAGCTTTTCCCGAAAAACCCAATCCTTCCAAAGACACTGCTTTGGTGCCTTCAGCCAATAATCGCATTACGATTTTCTCACCGGTAAACACCGGCAGGACCGAAACCCTCACCGAATATTTATAGTCATCTGTTTCAATTTTAAAGCGGCCATCCTGGGGCAAGCGGTGTTCGTCTAATTTTAAATTACTGAGTACTTTGATGCGGGCCACAATACCCATTGCACTGGTGGCAGGCAAAACCATCATATCATGCAAAATACCATCAATCCGGAAACGCACCACCACATCTTTTTCCATGGGTTCAATGTGGACATCGGAAGCATTTTGTAGAATGGCATGCTTCATTAAGGTGTCCACAATTTTAACAATAGGGAGTTCCTGGGCAGCCTTGGCCAAATCTTCGATTTTTCCAGAAACTTGTTTGGCGGTTTGCATGATATCACCAAATTCGACATCCAAAGTTTCCTGGTACTGGCGCAAAGCATTTTTAATGCCTTCGGGCGTGGTTAGCCTGGGCAAAATTTTAAGCAGCGGATCGGTTTTTTTAATGAATTCAATGGTGTTTAAATCTTCAGGATCAAGCATGGCCACCTCCAAATTATTTTCCCGCTTGCGAAAAGCAATAATGTTGTGAGACCGAGCAATCTGCTGGGGAATAATGTTTAAAATGTCAGGGGTAATGGTTTCTTTTTCAATGTTCACAAACGGCACACCTAGCAAATAGGCTTCGAATTTAGTGAGCTTTTCGCGGTCAATCAAACCATCGGCCACCAGCACATCGCTGATTTTTTTATGGACTTGGACAGACTTTTTAAAAGCCGCATCAAAATCAGCTTCTTTAATAAGCTCAGCATCTAACAAAAACTTCTTAAGCCGTTCTGGCTCAATATTCATGTTGTTTCATTTTACCACATACAAAAAAGCCGTGCTGTGGATATATCCACAGCACGGCTTTTCAATCCACTATCCCAAAGGCAATTCAATATAAAACTGGGAACCCTTGCCTTCTCCTTCCGACTCCGCCCAAAGCTTGCCATTATGAGATTTGATAATTTGATACGATAAATACAGTCCCACCCCACTGCCCGTGATATTTTTGGCATTGGTTCCGCGTTCAAACATTTTTGTAAACAAATTTTTCAAGTGGTCTTGGGCAATGCCAATGCCCGTGTCTGAAACAACAATTTTTACCGAATCATGATTCTTAAATTTCACATCAACTCCGCCTTTCATAGTGTATTTGATGGAATTATCAATCACGTTAAATATGGCAGCCTTCAGTTTTTGCGGGTCAGCCTTAATCTTAAACACCTGTTGGGGCTTTTCTAAAGTCAGGGTAATTTTTTTGTCCTCGGCTTTAAATTTCAATTCATTAACTACTTCTTCAACCAGCGGCAGTAATTCAACATCGGGTTTTAATGAAACAACATCTTTTCCCAGCTGGAAAGCGGAGGCATCCAAAAAGTCATTCACCATTTTTATCATACCCTTGCCCAACATCTGGAATTTCTGGATTACTTCAACCGTTTTTTTATTTTGCTTGCCATAGGTGCCATTCAAGATTAAGTCAGAATATCCCATAATGCTAGTCAGCGGTGTGCGCAAATTGTGCTGAGTGGTCATCAAAAATTGGTCTTTGACTTTGTCCAGTTGTTCCAATTCTGTATTAGCTTTCTTCTCA
Source organism: Candidatus Staskawiczbacteria bacterium (assembly GCA_023245155.1). GTDB lineage: Bacteria > Patescibacteriota > Minisyncoccia > Minisyncoccales > Staskawiczbacteraceae > VGLO01. The sequence continues at coordinate 33,648 of JAHFKV010000001.1, forward strand.
ATGGCATAAGCTCTCCGCACATCTTCAGCCATTTTAGTAATCTGTTGCTTTTGTTCAATTTCCCGTTTAACAGAACGGATTAATATCCAGCCGAATATGACAGAAAGCAGCGTGGTTAAACCATTCAACAGTTCGTTTACGGGATTTTGAATAAATGCGAATTGGGCAGCAACAATAGCCACTAATCCCATCACCAATATCTGAGCAGTAAACACTTTCATATTAAATTCCCCGTACGCCACCACCAACCTGGCCAAAGCCACAATGAAAATACCGATAGCCAAGAGGCCATAAATTTCCAGGGTGTAATTTTCCGTGAAACTGGCAATAATCCCCGACAACAAAAAGGCGAACACAAAACTCAGCATGCCAACTGCCAGCACTAAAATCTTTTTCCGGGATACCGTGTCTGATTTAATAAAAGCCCTTACCACCAGGCCAAGCATTAAAAGCGACATGAACACTTTCAAGCCGAACACATAATTGGCCAGTGCCTGGCCTTCGGTGGCAATGCATTCTTGGGCATTAAAACCGGTCAAGTTGAACGTAGTTGAAGACAATATGACAATGGGCACAAACAAAGCGACAACCCCAATCTTTATATAAAAAGAAACATCATTTTTATAAATATAGATGTACATAAAATACAAGGAAAGGATAAACAGCAGCAAGCTGAACATTTCAATAATTGACCAGGAAAACATGACAATAGTACTGTTGCTGTAATAAACCCAAATGGAAAGATCCAGCGCCGTCCAAATGGAAAAACAAATGGCAATATAGAGTAGAATTTGGGCTAAAATAAGCTTGCGGTTTTTCATGTGAATTAACAAAGCCACCACAAGCATCACCAAGGCAGTGGGAATGTGCGAATAAAAAACCGCGCCGGAAACCGCGTCCACCACGCTTTTACAATACGTTATATTAGTAACAATATTATCGATCATACTGTTTTACTTCTTCTTGAACCTGGGCCTCATACGAGAGCCAGCGCATGTCCATTTCATTTTCAATGGGAACCAGGGGAAATATTAATGGTTTTAAGCCGAACTCTTCTTGTATCTTACGGATGCTCGGCAACACTTTATGCTCTACAAAATCAGCCTCGGAAGGGTCAGACAGCACATAATTATCAAACAAAACGGCATGGCTCATAAACATCAACAAGAACAAGAAATAATAATCTGTTCCCATTTTCCGGGTTGCATTAAACCAGTGGGTGAAATTATGGATGTTACACGTTGCAGCATCGGCATATTTATAAAACAAATCATGGTGCAAATCCAACAGCGACGTGTTCTGGCGGGTCAATACCTGGCTCATATTTTTGCCCTGATAGGCATTGATATCAACAACAGCTATCTTTTTTGGTTGAATATAATCATGGTTATGTTTATCGGTAAAAAAATGCATTTTGCAAAGAAAAAACTTTTCAGGGTTACGGGTCACCAACTTGCCATCGTATTCTAAAATGACGGGTATAAGATTGTTTTTTTTAGCGATATCTAAAAAGTGCTTTTGTTCAACATTCGGACTGGCAGCACTGCGCGAAAGTATCGCATAACGGTTACTGCCAGATAAATCAATACCGGGAAGCTCGTGCAAAAGCCAATATTTATTGAGGGCTGATGCCAAATCTTTATTTTCAGACCTAGTTTTTAACTCTTGTAACACATCGAAAAAGTTTTCGGAAAAATAAACTTCTTTTCTGATGGCCGCATAATTCTTAGCGTCTATCATAGTAATTTTTTACACATTAGCTAAAAGCAGTCTTCATAATCACTATATGTTTTTGCATTACTGTTTTGGCAATAAATAACCTGGCACTGGCTGCTGGTGCCGCATTCTTGCAACGCAACATTCACATACGCCCACTTTCTTACCATTTTAAAATAAAAGATATCGTCAACGGGGCAGCGCGGATCGCCATCTTGACATTGTTCCTTAAAACATGATTCTACGGTTGGGTTGCATGATAGTTTTGTTTCTATAACAAAATTCTTATGAATAAAATACTTTTCATAAGAAAGATACACTGAACCTAAAATCAACACCACGAGAAATCCTATCAGCACTATTGATTTATAATTATGCCGTATATCCATGGCATTAATTATATAATATAACCGTTCCAATTAACACTATGGCAATACACAGGGCCTTGTGGGCCAAATGCTTGAAAGAAGTATTTTCTCTGCTTATCTGGGGAAAAAACAAAGTGAGTAGCAACCCTTCAACAAACACAAACACGGGTTGGTAGCTAATGGTTGTCATCACCAGCGCCAAAGGCGCCAATAATAATGAAAAGTTATAAAAGGTGTTTCCAATAATGGTGGCTCCCTCATTAATCATATTAATGGAAAAAAACCTCCAGTTGTGCTTTTGAATTAAATACAAAAAATCCTTACGGTATTTTTTTCGCCAAGAAAACAAAATTACCCCGAAGAGGAACAGCCCGGCGTATTGCCAGAACGTGGAAAGCCAAAACCCATCTTCTAAAGCTGTGAATTTAAACAAGGCTTCATAAAGCGCGAATAATAACGATGAGGCTAGCATCATAACCGCTAGCTTCTTTTTTAATTTCACCTTGCGCAATTCACTAATTTCTAAGGACAAAATTACCGCCCCTAAAATAATGATTGCCGAACCAATGTATTGTTGGATCGTCAGCGTTTCTTTGAACAAAATAAAGCCCAGGATAAAACCAAATATAGGAATGGTCTGCCAAAATGGCACCACTAAAGAAGCGTCATCATCTTCTAAGGCATATAAATAAAGATAAATACCAAGGGAACTAAAACACCCTGCAACCATTAAAATAACGGCATTTTTAAGCCCAACCGAAAGCACATGGTGGTTGAACATATAGGCAATGGGCAGCATCACCAGCCCCACCAGTGTGGAATACAATATTAAAGCTTCTTTGCCAATACCTTTGAGATGCTTGCCCAGCAAAAATTTGTCCGTATGGTTAGACAAGCTCCAAAACAGTGGCCCTAAAATGGCGATAAAAAACCAATTCATCTTACCAAAAGCAATAACGCCGCTCCCCCAGATTCCATATGGTCGCCCTCAACTCTGCCAATGTAGCGGTTATTATAATCGTACACTTTTCCATCAGTGTGAACGGTACCCACGCGCTTTCCCGATTCGTCATACACATAGCCACTGGCGTCATAGCGGCCCGCCTTGTCGCCTGCGGTATTAAATAATTCCCCGTCTGCAGATATCCGGCCAATAACACTTCCCTGTTTGTTGCGCACGTGGCCGTCTTCACCAATGGTGGCAATCGCATAACCATCTAGATTCAAGATGTTTGACATGGTTTTTAATTTAATAATTTGTAATCGTGATAAAATACTTTTTGCGCTATCACGTAAATAGCGTACGTAATAAACGGGGCGGCAAACACATCAATGGAATAATGCATGTGGGCAAAGAGCATACTGGCGCCAAAAATACATGCCAAGGCAAAAAACAGATACCTAAAAAACGTTTCCCTCCAAAAAATCAAGCCAAATAAATATGCAGCTCCCACGTGACCGGAAAAGAAAAAATCATTTTTCGCGTTATATAAAAAATCATACAGGCTAAAGCCAATACTGTTCGTGTTTAACGTTATTTGGTGCAAATTAATGCCTAAGTGCGTTAAGCTGATAAAAAAAGACCGGATAACAATAAACAACGCCAGGGTTTTCAATGAAAATGAAATATATTTTGGTTTGACGATAAACAGGCAGATGGCAAGAAAGGTGGAAATAAGGGCTCCTTGAACAATAAAAAAATCTAAGTTAAGCGCGGGCAGGTTATTTAAAAAAATGTCACCCACCGCCGTGCCATCCACGTGGTTGTCAATGTACAAATAAGCAAAATGCTGAATAATAATGGCAAACAAAAACCAGGCGATGCCGGTTAATAACAAGAAAAAGGAATGCCGGGTCCAAAAGTTTTTGTGGCGTAGATAAAAATTATTGATGAGCGCGGTCATATAATTTGCTAAAAACCATAAAAATAATGATTAAGGTAAAACCCGTCAAAGCCATCATGGGAATAGTGATGTAACCGAATTCAAACACGTAGCGCTTAGTGCAAGAGATCACCATTCCCCCCAGCTGGCAAGACAAATTCAGCCCGCCGTTATAATAGTAAATATAGTTATGATAAAGAGAAATAACGCCACCAATAGCGGCCAGGGGTAATATGTAGTCGGCAATTTTGCGGTCTTTTTTTATGAGCGCAAGGGCAGTAAGAATAAGCAAGGGATACATGAAAATCCGTTGAAACCAACACAATTCGCACGGCTCAAACCCCGCAATCTGGGAATAAAACAAACTACTGGCAACAGCGCCCAGAGAAATCAAAAAAGCAAACAACAAACCGTATTTTCCAAAAAAGTCGGTTACCGCAACAAATTTTTTACGCAAAAAGAACAGGTGCAGTATTGCCCAAATAATGAATAGCTGGGCAATAATGGTTTCAATAGCAAGTTTTTTGTTAGCTAGCTCTATGAGTGTCATGGTATTACGGTAATGGACATGCTGTTTTATCGGCCAGCATTTGCAGGGGCATTTCTCCTTCATTAGTTGAACCGTCGGCAAACTTCCAGGTGGGATAGGTTTTAATGCCTTTGGCCTTGCAAACATCTAATTGCCCATTGGCATCGGGAGTTGAGCATTCAATATACGGAAGTTTGTCGGCAGCACCGCCAAACAGTGTGTTAAACATGGCTTTTTGGTTTTGGCAGTGCGGACACCAGAAAGCACCATACATTTCTGCTCCGCTATTTTTGATACAGATAGCAAACGTTTCCAGTTTGGCCGCTTTGGCTTGTTCCCCGGTCCACAACCAGTAAAAGCCCCCAACCACCACCAAAACTACCACAATAACAATCGCCCACGTTAATTTTTTTTCCATAATTTTTTAAATTAAACTTATTTGTGTTTTTAATTTCGCCTGGTTAATCAGCTTACGGTAAGCGCAGTGCTGGCAATCTTTACCTGCTTCGGGAATATTCGCAGACTCAAGACACTGTTTAATCTCAACTACGGTGGGCTCGATCCAAGAAGTGTCACCTGTATATTCTAAAATAGAATTTTCAAATTCCAGCTTGCCATGGAATCCCGGCCGGTTTTTTGAAGCATTGGCAAATAAGAAATATCCTGTGGGAGAAACAGCAAAGCCCATGCGGGCAAAAATCCATTGATACACTTCCATTTGTTTTTTATACCCATCTTTGTACTTGCCAGCCAGGGAAATCGGATAATCAGTGCTAGTGGATTTATAATCCACAATGTGTAATTGCTGGTTTTTGGTATTTTGCCAAATATCGTCAATGATACCGCACACATTCAACTGAGTTTTTTTATGCAGAAATGATGCTCCAATCTTTTTATTATGGTCATCCCGCCAAATATGGAAATTAGGGTGGCTAAAGGGAATAGCATCAATCCGGTGGAATAGCATCAAGCGGTGAGGCTCTTTCTTTTCGCGCAACGAATCAAATTCATTTTTGAGCAGCGTATCAACAGCGGAGTTCAGTGACCAGCCGGGCATGTCTGGGCGCGAAATACCCAATTTCCGGTCCAGCCAGAAACATTGCGGGCATTCCAAGAAAAGCGCGATTTTTGATCTGCTAACATTAAAAGGAACATCTGAGCCTGCTTTGTATAAATGAGAACGCTTGCGTTGCATTTTGGTAATACGTTCATTATTTCACTTTGTGTTCTTTTTTGCAATAACATAAAAGCCGCCCCGATGTACATCGGGGCGGCTTTTACTATCTGAAAAAACTAGCAGCACTTACACTTGTGGGACATCATTTTCATCCCCCCAATAACCATCAATAGCACCGGCCAGATAACGCCAACGGCCCACATGGTTAAAATGTTAAAGGTTCCCAATAAAAATACTAAACCTATTAACATGACTGCACCTGGCACCACTTTATGGTGCCCGCAATTGCACACCATTTTCCCGCCTTGGGAATTCCCCATATTTTGCATATTGTCCATGATTTTTTACTTGTTAATAATATATTAAATCCAGTATAACACAAAAACCGCCTTGCGGCGGTTTTTGTTTAAGCGCTCGTGCGATTTAGGCACGTGTAACGTTTTTTGCGCTTGGTCCCTTTGGACCTTCCTCAACATCGAAGTTAACGGTGTCGCCAACTTTCAATTCATTGAAGGCTACGCCATTCAAATCATTTGAATGGAAGAAAAGATCTTTGGCTTCGCCTTCTCGGGCGATGAATCCAAATCCTTTTTCTGTTAAGGTTTTGATAGTACCTGTCATGATTTTTTATTTTTTAGCTTGCTACTGAGAAACTCGACCCGTTCCCGCTAGCCCTAACGGGCCAATTCACAAGTACAGCCACTCTAGCACATGGGTCTTTCCCTGTCAATGGCCAAACAACTTTTTATCGAATTCGTCAATATCCCACTATTCATTTCTCAATTTTCCACCCCACAATGGAACTCTCAGAAATGCTGGGGAGATTGGCTTTCTCTCCCCCCCCCAAAAAAAAGTGTAAAGAACTGCGATTAACTGTTGCGCGCCGAGTCGGTGGCGGCCGCATGTTCTGCCGCAACCGGCACCGTTGGTCCGGCCGCCAGAAGTTCGTCGTCCCCCATCCACGAATCTTGATCGTGCGGGTTTTCAACTTGGGCCGTGAAGGCATAGCCGATCACCGAGGGCACATACGTGGGCCCATCATAGAAGTGGCCATCGCCCTTCAATTCCAGGAGAATCGGCCGGCGGGCCGTGTCCTGCCAGGCAACATAAAAGCCTGGTTTAACTGGCTTGAACGGGGTCCAATTCATGACGTACTCCTCATTGAATATTGCGGCATGTACAAAGTGCTTCACGGGCTTGCCGCTTTGACGCCCGTTAATTGATTGATTTACGATAGCACAACTACTGTCTATGTCAATTACATCTCCCCACTACCCAAAAAATCAAGCCACCGTCCGTCCTCCATCAATCGTCAAAATCTGCCCTGTCACAAAATCCGCTTCCAGTAAGTATAACACTCCTTTGGCAATTTCTTCGGCCCCACCCCAGCGTTTTAGCAGCGTCTTTGAAAGCACCTCTTCATTTTCTTGATCCGTTAAATCCAGCGGCTTTAATATGGGCCCTGGGGCAATAGCATTTACCAAAATGCCCGGTGCCAATTCTTTAGCCAGCGAATAGGTTAAACCAACCACGGCGGCCTTGGCCGCATTGTAGGCCAAGTGCCCGGTGTAGGGGCGGGTTAAAACTGACCAATCAGAAAAGAAAACCATCTTACCCTTTATATCACCTGAGTTTTTTAGCATTTCATCCCCTGCAAGGCGGCCAAATAAAAACGTGCTTTTGGCCATAATATCCATGTTTTTTGCCCAATCTGTTTCATCGGCGCTCTCCCAGGGCACTTTCTCATAAATGGCGGCCATGTGGATCAGAATATCCACACTGCCGAACTTTTCTTTGGCGACCCTAACCACGCGCCCCACATCTTCTTTGTTGGCAACATTGGCTTGCACCGCCTCCCCGTACGGTCCTGCTTCCGACGCATCTTTAAAATACGTGATAATCAAATTTGCTCCTTTCTCTTTGAGTACTCGCGCCACTTCTTGGCCAATGCGTGCTGCACCGGTAATGATAATTGTTTTATTTTTTACATTCATATTTATATTTGATAAATTACGTCTTTGCGCTCGACGACTATTTTCCAACCGTGTTTTTTAGCATGTTTATACAATGTGGCATTAGGGTTAAAACAAATCGGGTTTTCTACAAACTTCAAAAACATAATATCGCTTTGTGAGTCCCCCACACCATACGAATCCGCCAGGCTCAATTGTTCTTTTTCAATAAAACGCTTTAAAATTTTGGCCTTGTCATTAATTTCTTCTTTATAGAGTGTCTGACCGGTGAACATGCCATTTTTGCCAACTTCATATATTCTGCCATACACTTTATCAAACCCCCACTGGGCGCAAAACTCGTCCAGTAATTCTTTAGGTGAATGAGAAATGGCTAGTATAAAATACCCCTGTTTTTTTAATCCCTTAATTAAATCGCGCGGATAAACGTAAGTATGGTATTTATGGAAACCAATCACCTGTTTAACGACCCTCATAAAATCGGCGTGACGCAACCCAACCATATATTGTTCAAAAGACTCTACTACCTTGGCAATATAGGTATCATAGGAACCCGTTCGGTCCAGCCAATCCTGATAACTTTTTTCATACATCAAGCGTGACTTCTCTGGAAATAATTTATTTTCAATCAAAGCTCTTACCAATTCGATCAGTAAACTTGATCTGAAAATAGTCCCATCAATGTCAAAGATAGCCACTTTCTTTTTCTTCATAGATTCATTGTATGTCCGCCTACGAAAATTTACAAACCTTGTAAAGATATGTTTTTGTGGTAGTATTTAGGTGATTTCAAACAAGGCTCTTTCATAAAGGACAAGTCATGAACCTGCAAGGTCTCAATTTCAATTTCGCAGAAAATATCGCCAAGACCATCCAAAACCTGCTCAAGCTCAGGCAATTCCCTCAGGACAGAAGGGGTGTGATATTTGGGAGTGCTCATGCGCTACTCCCTGACACGCTCCTCGTTCAGCTCCTAGTTGGGGATTTACCAGCGGAAAGGGCGATACGATTTACCGGCTTCATGAAAGAAAAACTGAATCGCTCTTCCCAGCACAAAGACCATACAAGCGGCTACCAGAGTGCAGATTTCTCCGACGATCCAACCCGCGACCACAAGATGTACCCTGGTGCAATCACGACGCCATCAGGGATCATCTTGTCCTGTTCGGGGGCGCCCTGGCAATGCGACGAACTGATTAATGCGATTGCAGGAGTCAATGCCAAGCTTATGGATGAAGCCCACGCATACGAAGTCGCAAAGATCAGCAAGAACGAGTGGTTCGACCTGTATCTCAACAAATTCGGCTGGTAGACATACTGCCAGACTGAATCATAGCGAACGCTCGCCCCGTTCGCTGTTTTTTTTCAATACTTCACTTGCGTTTTAAGATTTAGTTTCCAAAGTGGCTCTCGCAGGCGAAAAAGCATGGTTTTTCGTGCAAAGACACGAAAATTTTTCGCTGAGAGTGCAGGGCGAAAAATCTCGCTGGAGATTTTTACGCCTGGCACTTTGGGGGCTAAATCTTAAAACACACCAACCAAAAGGCGCTCTCCAGCATCTTCTTACGTATTCTTAATGTCATTATATACTTTCTGTAAAATTGCGACCATGGCGTAGGTGTCGCGCTTGCAGTATTCAAGCATATCGTGTTTTAATCTTTCGCGCTGAGTGGGTGGGGTTTTTTCACTGGTCATTTCCGGCCAGCTGGCAGAAGCCGTTTCCCCTTCCTGGATGGCTAAGTCTTTGTAAGATAATTCCGGGCACAAGACGGGTAAAACCACTTTTAAGGAAGCTAATTTTTTAAATTCACTTTTGGTGTACAGCTGATTTTTAAATTTAAACAAGAGCATAAGGTCAAACATCCGCTCATTCATAGAATTCAGTAAATCAGAAAATTCCGGATATTCGGCAGCCATTTCGTTGTTGCGCCCCGTTTCAAAAGGGGCAAACCAAACAATGATGCTGCCTTTTGGCCCTACATCCTTGGCTAACTTCTCTAACAATTTAAGCAACGGATTTTCAAACGCATCCGCTAAAAAATCAACGTGCTTGGGTTTTGCACCCGGGGCTTCTTGGATATGCACAGAATATTGGAATGGAATTTGCTGATAAGGCTTGGTGCCGTCAAAGGGCGGAATAGCATAATTATACGTTTCATAATCAAAAAAATATAAGGGGAATTTCAGCTTGGCCAATTCGTGCTTGATACCTTCAATATTAATTTGGGTGAACGCAACGGGCGGCTTGAAACCTAGTTTTTCCAAAAGCGCGGCAGGAAGCTTGCGGTAATCCAAAATTTCACGCTCAAGCAAGTGGGCTAACTGGGTTGGCTGGATATTTTCTGCCAAAGGATAAATACCCTCTGACATTTTAACGTAATATTCCAAATAATCGCAGTATTTAGGATTTTTGCAAGCATTAATCAAACTTATGCTCGGCTCATCGGTAATATCCATAATTTTCAAAGCGCGCTGTATTTCATCTTTAATTTCGGGCAGCAATTCTTCCACTTCTTCGGTAATATCTTCAACTTCAAAAAGCTCAACAGGATTAATGGCGCCATGGCGGACATAGTTTCCATTAATATGCACCAATTTCAGGCGCCCAATTTTTTTGCCCGCGTTTTCAAAACAGATTTTCTGGAAACCCAAATCATACAAGTATTCTTTTTTGACTTTGGTGGCCATTTTTACTTCGTGCATGTCAAAGAAGCCACCAGCAGCGGGAACTAACATGTCCGCCCGGGCAAGTAGTTCCCCGGCGGTGGCAGTGGGCTGGATCAACACTCCCGAATCCACGGGAAATAATTGCTTAGCCAGCTCATCTACTTCTCTCCCGGCCGCCAAAATCCGTTCTTTTTGGGCGTCGTCATCGGGCAACTGCTCGGGCCGGTGTTTGGAAAGCCACAAGTACATGGGGCATTCCAAATAATTCATAAAATCGGTTTTAGTTAACATTCTCTATATTAATACCCCGCGCTTCCGCTTACTCCCGTGGTAGTACCGGCTGCCCCCAATACATTAATAACTCCTCCGTTAATCTGTAAATTTACATTGGCATCCAACTTGAAGTTTGCTTTCACTTCTCCATTGCTATCCATTCCAGCAGAAGTATTTGAATCTACCGTTCCGCCGGTTATAGTCAGGATGTTATAAGAATTCACACCTACCATTGCGTTTTCCCGGCTTTCAAAGTTCACTACAGGAGCGAACACAAATTCGCTCTTACTGGTCTTGTGCAACGATTGGTCAGCTAACACGTCAAAGGTTGCCACCGAAGAAGTTCCGCCAGTCACCTTCAACGTCCCTGCCATTTTAAAATCTCCTGAAGGAAGCGCGGCCGCTTTGGCAGTTTTTCCAGTTTCAGTTACTGTGGCGCCGGAAATGTGGAACCAGGCTTGGTCATAGGTGTCAGCTGCCACGGTAGCGGTTGCCATTAATTGAGCGGCGCCGCTGGCTTTTAAATTAAGTAAACTGAATGTTTGCGGATTCGTGGAAACGGTCACCCAACCTTGGCTTTCGCTGTGAACGTATATTTTATCTACGGTCATATCCACCGCGCTTACGTTACCCATATTAACTGCTGCGTCTTTAAATGACATATAGATTGTGCCGTTGGCTGAAGCGCCATTACTTGGATTGTTCATGGAACTATATTGGCCCGCCTGGTTATGATTGCCAGACAGTAGTAGCCAACCCCCTCCGATTAACAAAATAAAGACTATGATGATAATTGCTGTAACAACTCCTTTGCTCATGTGAATAAATAGATTAATTGTAGAAGATAGACTGATGCCAGCAGACTACGCCCTTGTTTCTTACAACTAGTTGGTGTAGCTGGACGGAGTATTTATCCGGCCTACCATTTTCATGAATGCCACTAACACATACCCGATAATAGAGTAAAAAACCATGGCAATTAACACCGACGGCTCAAGCACCATCTGACCCACAGCCGAAGTGCCAAACATACCATTAAACGGCCCCACCAGCACCAGGCTGATAGAATACAAAAACGCAACGATTTGATTTTCCGGATTAGCCCCTAGTAACTTTAACGCAAAACGCAAAAATAAAGTGAGTTCTATGATCCACAAAACGTAATAAATGATATCGTACGCAAACTGTTCTATTTTTAGTGGTACGTTGTCCATATTCTTCTGTATGACTACGAAGTAATTTCTACTTTAACAAACTTCCACCGACCTTTACTTGATTATTAATTTGTACTCCTCTAACCTCATTATTGTCAATATGAATAACACCAGCTCCTTGTTTGAGCATCGTATCTTCATCGGTATCATTGGCAGGCTGGTTTAGTTTTACTTTCAGTTTTGATTCGTTAGAAACATAAATGTTAATTTCCTGCAAGGTGCGCAAAGCATCTTGGTAATTAATAAGACCATCTTGGTAATTTTCCAATTGCACATTGGCCTTTCCAGAAGCAATATCCTGGTTTACCAGAACCAAATCTGCCTGGCCTTTCACATAGGTATCAACGCTCACCTGGCCTTGCCTGTTTAACAAGAACCGGCTGGTTTTTTCCGCTAAAGCATCAGCTTCATTTGCTTTGGCGGCAACCTGGGTGGCCAAAACGGCTGATGATTGCAAAGGAACGTCTAACTCATCAGATTTGCGGGATTGCTTAACCTTGCTAACGGTATCTTTGACATCCTTTAGAATGGGTTTAACCCCTGCGGAAGAAACAGCGCCGCGATCATTGGCTATTTTATCAAGGACGCGCGCATTGGCATTCAATGAAGCTTCCAGATCTGAATTAATCTGGATGGCTTCAGCAACCGTTTGACCCTGCTTAAGGTGTTCAATCCGCTGCTTAGCATCGGCAATATGCCGGTTGAGCAAAGCATTAACCTGGACGGAGGCCTCTGCATTTAATCTATTTTCGGAAGCGGCTTGTTCTGTTTCCTGGAAACGCAACTGGACAAGATTAAGGTCATAACTGGCTTTCGCCTGTTCAGAAAACATCGTCCAGGCCAACACTTTTTCAGTTACCCCAGTTTTAAAGCCATACAAGCGGTCTCCTGGTAAGGCATTCTGGGCTGCAAAAGCAATACTACCGCCACCCACCAACAATGCCATGGCAGCCAAAGAAACAACGCGGAATGCCGGGGTTTTTGTAAACCCGAACCAGGCAAAACGAGCGGCCACAGGAGTCACTAAAGGATGCTGTTGCATGAAATGCAGCAGGTGTGACTTCATTGCCGCTTTTTCTTCTGGTAACAAAGCTTCCTTGGGAGAGCTTTGAATGATTTCTTTTAGTTGTTGTTCAATGGTTGGTTCCATAGTTTTTTTACTTTTTCCAATCCGCGGCTCAGCCTCACATAAATATTATTTTCCGTTTCGTTAAGGGCGAAGGCAATTTCTTTGGTGGAAAGGTCATCAACATATTTCATCAATATTACATCGCGGTATTTTTCATCTAATGACTTTACCATATTAATAATTTCTTTTCCGGTGAAATAATCCTGAGTTTTTTCGCGCGTGTCGGTTTTGGGCGTGAATCCTTTTTCCATAATTCCATCTAACGAAGTGGCTTTGCGCTTGCGGGATTCGTCAATAATAATGTTGTTGGCGGTGCGGTATAAGAATGCCCTCAAGTTTTGGATTTCCTTGCCTTCAGACAGGTATTTCCAAGTCCGGCAATAGGCTTCTTGGACATAATCCTTGGCTTTTTCGCGGTCGAAAACACGATAATAGCAATATCGGAATATGGCATCAGAATACTGCTCGTAGGCCACTAGGAATTGTTGTTCTTTATCGGCACCTAACATGTGAGACGTATTAAGATTTTGTTACTTACACTTTACGCTACTTTGTAAGAAAGTTCCACCTGCCCCGCTTCGGCGGGGCTTTGTATTGTAAAAATGGAAATTACATGGTATGATTTATTTTGTATTTAAAAAATAACTAACACGAGGAAGGTATCCAGCGTCCCGCTTAGCGGGACGAGGAAGGTATCCAGCGGAAATCAGGCCGCAAGGAATACTGTATATTAAAAATTAAGCCTGATTTCCGAGGTGAATTTTTACACTTCGTTTAAAAAATTCATGAATCCAAAAATTGTGGCTAATGTGGGCAGAAGATCCGGAGACTATGAAATCTTAAAAAAAATGGCGTTGGCTGGTATGGATACGTGTCGGCTTAATTTTGCGCACGCCTCAAACGACCAACTGATAGAATTAAAGGCCAATTTGAAAAAAGTTGAAGAAGAAACAGGCATTCATGTAAAAGTTTTTCAAGACTTATGCGGACCCAGAATCAGAGTTGGGGTAATGCCCGAAGACATCCACATGAAAGAAGGTGAAAATTATTCTTTTTCATTTGACAAATGTGACCCCAACGATAAAACCTGCGTCCCCATTGATAGCAAAGATTTAATTAACGATTTAGAAGTCGGCCATCCGTTTTATTTGGTCAATGGTGCCATCGAATTAACCATTACTAAAATCTCCGATGGGAAAATTTATTGCGCAGTTGAACGAGGCGGACTTTTGAGCAGCAAAAAAGGGATTAATTTACCAAAAACTAATTTATCTGGTGGCGGTTTAACCAAAAAAGATGAAATTGATGCGGCTTTTGGCGCATCGGTGGGCGTGGATTACATGGGGCTATCGTTCGTACAAAGCGAGGAAGATATCATTAAACTGCGAAAAATTATCGGCCCAAACATTCCCATTATCGCTAAAATTGAAAGGGGCACGGCCATGCCGGCGATTGATAAAATTATCCGCGAATCCGACGGCATTATGATTGCGCGCGGAGATTTAGGTATTGAAATGCCGTTGGAAGAATTGCCCATTTTGCAAAAAGAACTCATCCGCCACGCGCATTGGCACAAAAAATCTGCCATGGTTGCCACCCAAATGATGATGAGTATGGTGGAAAAAAGCCATCCAACGTATGCGGAAGTTACCGATGTAGCAAACGCCGTTTTTGATGGAGCTGATACACTCATGCTTTCCGATGAAACTGCGGTGGGAAAATATCCGGTAGAGTGTGTGGCAACTATGAAAAAGATTATTGACCGGGCGGACGAATACTTTAACAAAATGAATTATTGGAACGAATAGGGTTTTGCAATTTAAAAGCGCCCCGATGTACATCGGGGCGCTTTTTTTATAATTATACTATCGCTGTTTTTTCTTGTATTAAACGATTCAATACTTTTTTAAGCTCTTCCATACTTTGAACATCAATAATGGAAATTGGCACCACACTTTTGCCAAGGGCAGAGAATTCTTTGGCGATTTGGGCCATTTCATCTTGGCTAACTGCATCGCTTTTACTCAAAAAAATATATTCGGCTTTTTCCAAAAGCTGAGGATTATATTCCTCTAATTCTTTTCGCACAGTTGTATAGTCTTGCACAGGATGCATAGAATCAGCCGCAACTAAATGGAATAAAACGCGAGTGCGCTCTACATGCTTTAAAAACCGGATACCCAAACCTTTCCCAGTTGAAGCTCCTTCAATCAATCCGGGAATGTCAGCTAAAATTAGTTCATAATAAACTCCAAGATTCGGCTCAAGGGTTGTAAACGGATAATTGGCAACTTTACTTTTAGCTGCCGTTAATGCATTTAACAAGCTGGATTTCCCCACATTCGGCAAACCGATTAACCCCACATCCGCGATCATTTTCAATTCCAGGCGCATGGTAAAATCTTCCCCGTTTTTGCCTTTTTCAGCTTGCATAGGCGTGGTATTAGTGGGCCCCCGGAATTTAAAATTCCCCCGGCCGCCCTTACCGCCCTTAGCCATCAATTCCAATTGGCCAATCTTGGTAATTTCCATGCTGCGCTTGGTGACCAAATTATGGATAATCGTTCCCACCGGCACCAGAAGCACTAAATCTTCCCCGTTATGCCCATCGTTCAACTGAAACTTTCCCATTTGGCCGTTTTTAGCCGCCAACTCTTTTTTAAAACGGAATTGGCGCAAGGCATTCAAATCAGAAACTCCTTTCATATAAACATCCCCTCCTTTTCCGCCATTGCCGCCGGTGGGGCCCAACGTCATCTTAGTTTTAGAAAACCGTACCACACCATCGCCTCCATTCCCTCCGGAAACTTTAATTGTTACGTCATCAATAATCATGTTATTTTAGAAATTTTCCCAAGTCTAAGGTTTGGTCAATCCTGATTTTTGCCGCAAATTCGGGCATATGACTGACCAAAATTATCGCTCCTCCAAATTCGTTAATGGCTTTAGCAATCACGGGAATGTGTCTGAAATTAATGTGGTTGGTAGGCTCGTCTAAAATCAGCAGTCCGGGTTTCTGCAGCGAAATAGCGGCAAAGGCCACCAAGCCTTTTTGACCCTCGGAAAGTTTTTCAATCTTGGTTTTTAACATGTCCGCATCAATCAAAAAGCCGGCTGCGTGAGCGCGCAAATGTTGCTCAGTAATTTCCACCCCATTCTTAATATTTGAAAGAAGTTCGTGGACGGTTTTTGTAAAATCCAAGTTTGAAAAATCTTGGCGGTAATAACCGATATGCAAACCTTCTTTTACATGCTCGCCTTTGGCATGCCCGCTGGCTAATTTTTCCAGCAAGGTGGTTTTACCAATACCGTTGGGACCAACCAAAAGCAACCGGTCCTTCTTTCCCAACTCAACAGCAACCTTTTTATCAATAAATTTATGATTCTTTACAATGGTAACCGAATCTAATTTTAACAACGTCCCGCCAATATCTTCTTGGGCTTCAATGGTAAAATGCTTAATCGTTTTGTCTTCCTGGCGCTGATCAACTTTTTCTTCTTCCAGCTTCTCAATGGTTTTTCTCATTTTAGCCGAAACATCACGCAAATGCCCGCCTTTTTGGGCAAAAAAGTTGGCTTGTTCTTTACGGTGGGAAATATCTTTTTCCAACCGGGCGTTTTTCATGCGTTCCCGTTCTAAGCGCATTTTAATTTCTTCCACCACTTTAAAGTAGTTGCCGGTGTACTGCTCCACTTTTTTGGTAAAAATATCTAAATACAAAACTCCTTGGGTAAAGGAATTTAAAAAATCGGCGTCATGGGAAATAACCATGCAGGTTTTCGGATAATTAACAATAAATTCGGTTAAATGTTCAATCCCGGCTTTGTCTAAGTTATTGGTGGGTTCGTCAAGTAATAATAAATCCGGGTCCTGGATTAATGCCGAAGCTAATAGTAGCCGCGCCTGCTGTCCGCCCGAAAGGCTTTTTAAAACTCGGTCATGAGGAACGGAAAGATTCACAATTTCCAACACATCATGGATTTTGGGCTCTAAGTCATACACCTTTTCAGGAAAACATTTTTCAAAGAATGCTTCCACGGTTAATTCCAAGTCTTTGCGGTCAATCACCTGGCGGGCCGTTGCAATCGTTAAACCATTGAAAATGTTAATGGTGCCAGATTCCGGTTGAGCAGCACCCGTAATTAATTCAAAAATCGTGCTTTTCCCAGCTCCATTTTGGCCCATTAAGGTGATTTTTGATCCGCGGCGCAGACCAAAATCTGCTTCATCTAAAATGTGCTTAGTTTCACCCCAGCTAAAAGAAACTGCATTAAATTTTACAATCGTTTCGTTGCTTAACATTATAACGTATTGAGCATTGTACCTTGAAAAACTTTTAAAATCTAGTATGATATATTCAAGTTAATTGTATTCCCCGGTAGCTCAGCTGGTAGAGCGCCTCGCTGTTAACGAGGATGTCCTTGGTTCGAGTCCAAGCCGGGGAGCACCTAAACATGCTCCGTGATTAAAAATCAATCTTTTTCTACTAGCTTTAAAATTGCGTTATATGGCCTGGTTTCCGCCTTTAAAGAAGAACGGAACTTCCGTTTACAATGCGTTGCCGGCGCCGCAGTTATTGTCACCATGGTGGTTTTAGGGTTAACCCCCGTTGAAAAATCCATCCTCATGGTAACCATTTTGATGGTATTAAGCCTAGAACTGATTAATTCCCAAATTGAAAAATTTCTCGACCTCATTGAGCCCAACCACCACCCGCGCGTAAAAATCATTAAAGATTTTTCAGCGGGCGCCGTGCTACTCTCAGCCATAGGTTCGGTTGTTATCGCAGCCTTAATCTTTTTACCCCACCTTATTTCCTAATCACCACCAGTTTTTCCTTGCCCAAACCTTGCATACTGGGCATAGAAATCCCTAATTCTTCCTGCCAAAATTCTGTTTTAGAAAGTAAATCAATAATCCAGGGCAAATGGCCATCTTGGCTTAGCATAACCCCATCGCCAGCGAGCAACGGATATAAATATTTCAAACAGGTTTGGGTTGAAGAAGCCAGATCCACATCAATATATGCTGTTACTACCGGCCTGGTAAAACTTGGCATGGTGGCGTCAAAAAAACCTTTGATAAATTCACAGCTTTCCAGGTGACCAAACCGGGCCACATTTTTTTTCACTTCTTCCAATGACCCCAGGTAACTCCCCTTGGGGAAATAAGCATCACCGCCAAATATGTTTTTGCCGTGCTTTTCCTGGTGACCAGGAATACCTTCAAAAGAATCAAACACGACAAACTTCCTTTGGGCGATGTGCGCCGCTAAACTTATTTTGGCCGTACTGCCCCCCTTAAATGAACCCGCTTCCACAATCACTCCTTTGGTGGCGGCGGGCATAGAAAAAATATGGTACATCACTTTTATCATTTCCCCCTCCATGTGCGGACAGTTAACAGAATACGATATGCGGTAGCACCGCCAAACCAACCAGAATTTTTGCCAAAGGCTAACCGGGGTTGATGGTTTTAAAAAAATAAACCGTGCGATAATTGGCACATCGTACGGCAGCGCGCGCGTTTTCCGGTATAGGTAATGAATAGGCCAGGGGATATTTTTCATGAGGTTTTCCGCACCATAATGAATGGTGTCATTTCGTCATCCTGGCCCATGGGATTGTCCAGTAAAATCAGCCGGGCTGTTTTTTTATCAACGGGCATACCGCTGCTCTGTGCGATAATTTTTACATTAATATTATTGCCATCAATAATAACGGTGGGCATGCCAAACTGTTGCTCAATGTCGCGGCATACTTTTTGGGGGTCTTTGGGCGGCAGCACGGCGTATTCAGTGTAAGGATACATGGAATCTGGGTTAAAGCCATCAATTTCGGAAACGCGATTACCCGCCACTCGCCAAAAAATACCCTTGATACCAATCACTTTGCCCAGGGCGCCTAAAATAATGGCAGCCACCATGCGCCCCCTGCCAGACATTTCAACGGCAACCTGCATCTTCTCTGCCTTTGAAAAACCAATATCGTTAGGATATTTTTTTACAAACTTTACAATCAGCTTGGCTAAAAAACCGGCTTTTACGGTTGATATGTGGCGTACATTATTTTGGCAAACGGAAACTACCTTTTCAGAAATAGCCAGCCAATCACCCGGCTTCATATTAGGTAAAACATATTCTTCAATCGCTTTACATAGGTCATCGCCAAAATGCAAAAGGCGGGTTTTAACCGCTATGCGTTCGTAATTGACACCATTAACTGCTCGATGCGGGTTCATCAATTTTTAGTAATAATCTTTTACTTTCTTTAAATCGTTGTGCCGGCGTAATTTTTCCAGCGCTTTGGCCTGAATTTGCCTGATACGTTCGCGGGTTACCCCGAATTCATCGCCCGTTTCTTCCAGGGTATGCATAACGCCGTCTTCCAATCCAAAGCGCATGCCCAAAATTTTTAATTCCCGGCCGGTCAGCTCGCTGGAAATTTCTTTTAAGCGATCTTTAAGGAGTCTTCTGGCGGCTTCAGTGTTGGGTGCGATGCTTTTATCATCTTTAATGAATTCTGCCAGCACGCTGTCTTGCTTGTCTTTATCTTCGCCAATCGGGGTTTCCAGGGAAACCGCTTTCTGGGCGATTTTCCTGATGTGATGCACCTTTTCCACATCCAGCCCCATTTCCGCTCCAATCTCTTCAGCTAAAGGTTCCCGCCCCAATTCTTGTAACAAGGAACGGCGGACTTTTGTGTATTTTGAAATCGTTTCAATCATGTGCACGGGAATTCTAATGGTACGGGCCTGGTCAGCCAAGGCCCGGGTGATACTCTGGCGGATCCACCAGGTGGCATAGGTTGAAAATTTATAACCCTTGCGCCAGTCAAACTTTTTAACGGCTTTGAACAGACCCAAATTCCCCTCTTGAATTAAATCCAGCATCGTTAAATTGGGCGACCGTCCCACATATTTTTTAGCAATAGAAACCACCAGGCGCAGGTTAGCCAGGGCCAATTTGTCTTTGGCATCTTCTTCGCCATGCTCAATGCGTTTGGCCAGTTCTTTTTCCTCTTTTGCCGACAAGAAGCTGCTCCGCCCAATTTCTTTTAAGTAAATCTGGATCGGATCAATTTTGCCAATAATGGGTTTTTTATCTTTCTTGCCTTTTTTACCCACCAACTGTAAAAATTCCTGAGTTTCTTTAATTTCAATACCCCTTTCTCGTAGCATGTCGTAAATACTTTCCAAGCCCTCAATATCATACTCAATATGGGGCACAATATTCAAAACCTCGGCGGCGGTTACAAACCCCCGCTCAGAACCTTTTTTAACAATGGTGTCAATTTGTTCTTGAGAAATTTTCGGCCCGCGTTTCCTTTTGATTACCTTTTTGGCGGCAACTTTCCTTTTCGTAGCCCTTGGTTTTCTTTTGAACACTTTTTTCTTCTTTGGCATGAGGTTATTGTTTAATAGCGTGAAACTTTTTGGCCTCTTTTTCAAATTCTTTAATTAAATCTTGCTTTTTTTGTTCATCCATTTCTTTAGAAATGGTTTCCACCATGGCTTTTTGGAGGTTTTTTGATTCCAGTTTTCCTAATTCTAAGATGCATAACTCAAGTTCCTTTTTTTCTTCTTCATTTTCAGTCCCTTCCAGCGATAAAATCCGTTGTTGCAATAAGCGTTTTCTCTGTTCTTGCCCTCGCAACATTTGGGCGGGAGCAGAATCTTGGTGGCGCACCTTTTCTCCTTTTACTTTTGCCAATTCCTGCGCAACTGCTTCTTGTGTTGTCTCCAGTGTTGCAGCCAACTTTTGCACCCAGAAATTCTGCTCAATGGTATTTTGCAACCGTTTAATAGCCGGCAGTACCACGTTAGCAATATCTTTTTTTCCCTGCGGAGTTTTAACGTTAAAATGGACTAACGCCGAATCCAAGTAATAATCCATAATACCTTTAGCTCCCGCAACTGCTTTTTCCCAAATACTCTTGTCTTGTAAAATAATATCGGCGGGGTCAGATTTTTCGTGGCCATCTCCGTAACTCCCAATAATTTTTATATTAAACCCCTGCTCTTGGGCGTTATTAATCCCCCGTTTCGTCGCGTTATCTCCCGCCACATCCATATCAAAGGCCAGCACCAAATTTTCAGAATACCGTTTTAAAATCGCCAAATGCTGGGTAGTAAGCGCAGTTCCGGAAGCCGCCACCGTATTTTCAAACCCGGCTTGGTGAGCCAGAATCACATCGGTGTAGCCCTCTACCACAACGCACTGGTTTTGCTTGCGCACGGCTAGCTTGGCGCTGTTTAATCCATACATCACCCCCGATTTATCATACAGCAACGTTTGGGGAGTATTGATGTATTTTGCTGTTTCTCCCACTTGCCTGAAAACGCGTCCGCCGAAACCCACCACTTGGCCGTTCAAATCAAATACGGGAAAAATGATTCTGCCACGAAACCGGTCATACGAATCATTGCCATTCTCTTTCTGTATCGCTAAACCGGCTTTAATCACTTCTTGGCGGATATATCCTTTGCCCACCAAAAAATCTGACAAGCTGTTCCACAAATCCGGCGAATAGCCAATGCGCCATTTTTTAATGCTTTCTGAAGTAATGCCCCGGCCCAATAAATATTCTTTCACCTCTTGTCCTTTGGCACTGCCTTCCAATTGTTTTTGGTAAAATGCGCAAGCTAGCTCGCAGATTTCATGCAGACGAGTGCGCTCGGTGCGTAACTGCACATTTTCTCGCTTCAGTTGTACGCCGGCTTTGGCCGCCAATATGCGCAGGGCATCGGCAAATTCCACGCCCTCAATTTTCATAATAAAGTCAAAAATAGAAAATCCGGCCCCACAACCAAAACAATGCCACATTTGGCGGCCCGGCGAAACAAAAAAAGAGGGTGACTTTTCAGAATGGAAAGGGCAAACCCCGCGGTAATTGACTCCTGTTTTAGTAAGCTTCATGTAGCTGCCCACAACATCTAACACGTTCAGCTTATTTTTGATTTCCTCAACTTGGGAGTCCATGTATAGAGACATTATGCCATACCAGACACCAAAAAACAACCTGGCATGGCTTCTTGTTTTTTATATTAGCAAAATTTCCAGCTACGATAATTTTTTAGCAATTTCTTTGAGTTCTTCAAAATCCGCTTGCGGTAAGTGGAGTGTGGTAGCGGGGTGTACATCAAGGCCATCATTTTTATATCTTGGGATAATATGCAAATGAAAATGCATAATATCCTGGCCGGCCACCCTGCCATTTGACTGCGACAACCTAATGCCATCAGCTTTAAGGATATCCCTTATTCTAATAGAAAGCTTTTTCCCGGCCACAACTACTTTCTGCAGTGCGTTTTCAGAAATTTCAAATACATCTTCAGCATGCTGTTTGGGAATCACCAAAGTGTGGCCTTTTGTTGCTGGCTTAATATCTAAAAACGCAAGTACATCATCGTCCTCATACACTTTAAGTGAAGGAATTTCCCCGGCAACAATCTTACAAAAAATGCAGTCGCTCATTTTATTCTATACGTTAACGTCACCGTTACATCCACTTCCTGCTGCCCTGTTTGAATCGATGGCGCCACAGAATCTTTGGCCATCGGCGAAGCCAGACCCGTCGCATACATTGGTTGGGGATAATTATTGTAACCTTCAGAAATGTTGACAATCTTTGCGCCAGACAATCCAGCCGCGTCAAACATACTGGAGGCTTTTTCCTTGGCTTGCTTGATGGCATCGGCGCGAGCTTCGGATTTTACCTTTTCCATATCATCCACCGTAAACTGCAAACTGCCGGTTGTGTTAGCTCCATTTTTTGTCGCGCCGTCCAAAATGGCATTAATGTTATCAAAATTCCTAATCTTTACCTGAATTTTTTGATCCAACGAATATCCCACAAAAACCTGCCCACCATTTTGTGTGTAATTATATTTTGGCTGCAAATCATAACCAACGGTTTGAATGTCTTTGTCCGCAACCCCCAACCCCTTAGCTGCCGCTGTCACCGCATTCATAATAGTATTATTTTGGCTAACCGCATCCTGACTTTTAATAGCCTCGGTGTGCGCACCAAAAATAATCAGAGCTACATCTGGTTTAGCATAGGCCCGACCATCACCGCTTACCGTAATTTCATGCGGAGCATTTTGGGGCAACGCGTTGAATGAATACCACAAATACCCGAGACCAAAAACAGCCACTACACTAATCATCGCAATGGGCAATTTATACATCCTGTCCGACAAATCTAAAATATGTTTTGTTTCTGTTTCCACGGTTTTAAAAAATTTAATTATATTACCTTCTTTATACCAAAATTCCACTAAAAGCCAAGTGTTTCTCCTACAATAATCATTCGCACCTTGCGGCCCATCATTGGATTTTCCCGGTTAAATACCAGCACCTTTGAGGGAAAAGTATGCACCCCATACTGCTTCATCAGCCGCACATCCTCCAAGGGAATCACATACTCATTTAACCGCTTGAATGCTTCATCAATATTTGGCACTATTTTTTGCGCACCAACCACAAAAATTAAGCTGGCCGAAGTAAAAGTAATGTGCGGCAATTGGCTGCCGCTGTTGGAAGCAATCAAAAATTGTCCCGTTTCTGCCAGCGCGTGTACACTGCCCAAATAATAATCCGACAACACCGCTTGTTTCCGCAGGCCAGCTTGTTTGACTGGATCCTTCTCCACCAAAATTCCATCGTGTAAATTATTCCAGCCATGCTTGCCCCCTTTTAAATAATCCACAAATCCAATTTGTTCCAGCGTCACCGAAGAGCCATTCATTACAGAGACACCCACGGGAATCAATTCTTTAATTTTTTCCAGCGCCACTGCGCCATTTTCCACAAAAATTCCCTCCACCCCATTTAGAGCTAAGTTTTTAATGGTTTCATCAATTATTTTTTTATCCGCCAAAGCAGTATAGTCCATAGTTTTTAATTCTTAATAGTTTCAATTACTTTACCATCGTCAATCCTCACAATTTTTTGCGCCATTTTGGCGTACTGTTCTTCGTGCGTCACCATAATAATGGTTTGGCCTTCGGCGTGCAATTCCTGAAAAATTTCCATGACAATCGCGCTCGATTCGTTATCCAAATTGGCGGTTGGCTCGTCTGCAAATAGAATAATCGGATGATTGGCAATTGCCCGGGCAATGCTGACACGCTGCTGCTCCCCGCCGGAAAGTTGGCTGGGTAAATTATTCAGCCGATGCGACAATTTCACTTTTACCAACGCATTTTTGGCACGAGTATAGGCTTGTGCTTTTTCCATATCTTCCATTAACAGTGGCAACACCACATTTTCCAACGTTGTCAGCTCTGGTAACAAAGCATAGTCCTGAAACACGTAACCGCATTTTTTCAATCTAAATTCCGTTTTTTCTTCCGGTTTCATGTTGTGGGCATGCTTTCCATCAATAATAATTTCGCCGCTGGTTGGTTCATCCAGCAAACTCATTTGATAAAGCAGAGTACTTTTCCCCGCGCCGCTTCTACCCATAATGGCAATAAATTCCCCTTGAGCTGCCTTAAAATCAATGCCTTTTAGCACATTGGTAACTTTATCCCCGTCGGTAAATGATTTGGTTAATTGTTTAGTTTGAATCATATGTTATGAGAAGATTGATAATGCTAATTTTTTATTATATGATAGATTAAGTTTAGATTAAGTATTCCCAACTCCGAGGAGAACTATGTTCAGACAAATCCTTTCTGTGATTTCGGCAGTGGCAGCCGTGATCCTACTGATCTGGACCCTGGGAAACACAGAGCCAGACAGCCTTGCAAGGTGTCTCAGCGTAGGAGGCGAGGTTGTACTGATAGGCGGTTATGCCGTCCTTGCGGGAAAGCATGCTCGGTTCTTAAGTTAAGACCTTGCTATCATTCACTCAGGCCCACACGAAACTCAAGTAGTGTGGGCTTTTTTCTTGCATAATTTTCAATCCACATTTGCGAATCGGTGTGAGTTCTGAAAGTAACTCTCGGAGGCGATTTGGCACGGTCGGTGTGGTGTAATAATTCGACAGAATTAGTATACCACACCGCAAATCGCCGAGAGCGTAGGGCAAAAAATCTCGCTGGAGATTTTTATGCCCGGTACTTTCACGGGCTCACATCGGTTCGCAAACCTAATTCCTCCCCAAAATACTATCCAACGTATTTTTTCTGACAATCATTCTACTTGGAATATATCCTGCAATAATAGTGGAAATAATCAACAGGGCCATGCGCACTAGGGTTTCCCCCAGCGGCGCCACTAAAATACCATCGGAAAAAGGAAAATTAATGGGGTGAGCCACAAATAAAGGGACTAAAACCACGTATACCAAAATCAGCCCCACAATTGACCCCACTAGCGCGTAAAAAATTGACTGAAACATATACGAAAACTCAATCGCTTGGCCATTAATGCCAATGCCCTTTAAAATACCAATAAATTTGCGGCGCGTCAGCGCATTAATAAAAATCACAATAAAAATAGTAATGGAAGAAACCACCAATCCAATGCTACTTAAAAAGTTTCCCAAAGTTCTAAAGGTGGCCACAATATCTTTTAAAAACTGCGGCTGGGCGTCGGCATAGGTTTGCACTTTAGCGGATTTATCAATACCGGCCAAAATTAACTTTTGCTTAAAAGCAATCGGGTCCACGCCATTTTTTAACACAATGGCAATTTGGCCCACGTTGCCATCATCCCGCCCAATTAAACTTTTCACTTCCGAATCAATCATAAAAATTCCGCGCCGCACATTGTCCACTTTACTGCGTAAAATGCCTTTCACCGTCACCTCGCGCATGACACCATTCACACTAATCCTAATTTTAGTCCCCACGTACACATTTTTTAATGACTGAAAATCCGGGCTATCAATCGCCACATATTGCTTAAGCAAAAAATACCCCACCAAAACTTTATCATAATCATTGGGCGTCAAATAATTTCCTTCCAGCATATGACCCGAAAGGCCGGTGACCGAATTTTCATCCGCCGGGTTTATGCCAATTAATTGGGCCGAGGCGGTGTTGGCTTTGTCAGTTTCTTTTTTGGTTTGGTAATTGGCTTCCACCAAAGACCCGCTGGTATAACGCGCGGAAAAAGACTTCACATCCGGCATATCTTTTAAAATATTTATAATATTCGGACTGCCTTCAATGTAAGCTTTGTTGTCCAAACTGGAAATAATTACATCACCCGTAAATTGAGCGTGATAGGCCGCAATTGACCCTTCAATTAACCCCACCAAAATTCCGCTCACCACCACCAAATTCAAAAACGTTAAAATCATCACAAACACAATCAGCCCCGTAGTCCAAGGGTTTGATCTTCTAATCTGCCTCCAGGCAAGAAAGAAACCGATTTTGATGTTTAAAAGTATTGACATTTTATAAATAAATGATAGTATTTAATTAGTTTCCCGACACCCCCCACTCAAGGAGAAACGTCATGAAGCAGGTAGCCATCCCCCTCGACGAACGAAAGTGGCAAATCATCATTGCCGCGCTGAAAATCGCAGCCCGTTCCGGCAATTCCAGAATGGGCAGGGAGGCCCAGGAACTGGAAACTGAAGTTGCGGAGGCCCTTAAGAAGGTGCCCAAAGAAGAAAAATAATCAAAGCCTTCTGCGATCAACAGAAGACTCGTGCGCCCGCGAGTCTTTTTCCTTACAAATTTTCAAACTACTTTATAATCACCACGTCGCCATCTTTGAGCCCCGAAACAATTTCCGCTTGGCCGGAAGAAGAAATTTCTCCCACCACAACGGCTCGTTGCTCAATCTTATCTCCATTTTTTACCGGTACAAACTTTCCTGAAGCGTCACCAGTAATAATTCCTTGTGGCACGGCAATCACGTTTGATTTTTTTTCAGTGGTAATCACCACATTGGCCGTCATACCATTACGCACATCCACACCATTATCATTTAATTCCAATTTTAACTTATAGGTTGAAACGCCATCTTTAATGGTTTCCGATGGGTCAATCGAAACCACTTCGGCGTTAAATATTTTATCTGCACCATAAGCATCCAGCGTCACATCGGCATCATTTCCAATTTTTACCAACGCCACATAAATTTCCGGCACATAACTTTCAATTTGAAATTTTCCTGCGCTAATCATGCTCGCCGCTGGCTCGGTAACCGAAGAAATACTGCCCACTTTGGCATTAACGGTTGTAATCGTTCCATCAATCGGAGCAAAAATTTCCCGCTTTCTTATCTGTGCCTGCACATCTTGAGCCTGAGCCTCGGCCTGACTAATTTGCGCCTGATAAACCGCAATGTCGGTGTCTCTGGCCGGAGCCTTAACCGAATCCAAATTATTTTGCGCTTGCTGCAAAGCAGTTTTATAAGAAGCAATACTCGTCTGGCTAGCAGTTAAATTAGTCAGCGCCGTATTAATATTGGTTTTTTGTGTATCGAGCGAAGCTTTGTCGGTAGCGGTAACTCTTGAATAGTAGACATCAATATCGCACTGCTCCCTGATCACTTTTAAGCCCGCATAGGTATTATTAAGATCCGAAAGCACACGACTTATTTGGGTATCAGGAGCGCCCTGCAAACCATTATTTGCGTCACCAAGATTATTTTTAGCATCTTGTAAATCATGGCTAATATCATTTTTGGCATTCTGTACATTAATACCTGCAGCATCAGCACTGGTAAAATACGTGTTTTGCATGTACAGCGCCACCGTATAAGCATTGTAAATGGCATTGTACGATGTATTTAAGGTAACCAAAGTGCTCTGATCAGCATTCTTTAAATCTTGGTCAGCTGAGGCCACTTTATCCTCTGCAATTTTAACATCTTCGTGGCTGGCGCCCGCCAAAAGCTGTGCCAACTTGGCTTTTTGCAAATCAATCCCGGCCCGCATTTGAGATAATTGGGCACTCAATTGGGCTATATCTTGGCTGGCAATAAACTTGCCGGCAAAAACCTGGTCGCCCTCTTTTACCGTAACCGCCCGGACAATTCCCGCTTGCTCAAACGACAAATCCAAATTTTGGGTGGCCATCACCTTCCCTGAAACCGAAACCTGCTGCAAAAAATCGGCCGGATGCACGGTCAGCGTTTGCTGGGTTGTTTTTTTATTAAAGAAAAGAAAGTAGGCGCCAAGAACTACAACAATAGCAACAATTCCCCAAATAATTCTTCTTCGCCAGGCCATAGCTTTAGCGGAGGCTGGTTTTGTAAATAGCTTTTTGATATTCATGGTTATATTTTTGAAAGTAATTTATATTGCAATTTCACATATTGTTTTAATTCCGCATCGCTTAATGCGCCAAATAAAGTGTGGGCAATAGCTTCGTGCCGCTTTTT
The DNA here is from genome assembly GCA_023245155.1 of Candidatus Staskawiczbacteria bacterium. Lineage (GTDB taxonomy): Bacteria > Patescibacteriota > Minisyncoccia > Minisyncoccales > Staskawiczbacteraceae > VGLO01. Next base: position 61,870 of record JAHFKV010000001.1, read on the forward strand.
CATGGTTACAGCATACGTTTTTCCCTTTTTAGAAACTGCCAGGTCAAGTTCACGCTTATCGTGCTTGTTGGTTTTACGTGTGATAAAGCCCCGGTGCACTAGCTCGCCCACCAGCTGGGTAGCGGCGCTTTGAGAAACCCCAAGCTTTTGGGCAATATCCTTAACGCTGGCGTTTTTGTGGACGGCAATCAATTCAAGCACACACCACTGTGAAAGGGTAAGAGTATGTTTATCGCCATCCAAAAACTGCGCTTGCATTTTGTTCTTGAAGGCTTGAAAGTTATTGATAATTTGCGCAATCAGCTGCTTTTTGGTCTGCATATTATTAGTTAAGATACTTATATAAGTATCTTAACTAATTCAAAGCTGCGTGTCAACAAGCCCCTCCTCCTCAGAACGATTTGTTGACAAATAACTTTAATACATGTAGGATAGTAATAAATTAGAAGCGCGCCCTTTCAATCACTTAATAAATAGGAGGCCGGTATGCGACGATCTCATGTGGTCTTTTATAGGACCAACCCAAACAATCCGAAGGCAGCAGCGCGAATCGTACAGAAGGCAAGGGAACTATTTGAGCCGATTTGCCGTGCTGGGGACATCCACTTTCACGCAGCCACGATCCCACCACCCACCCGAGCAGTGCAAGGAAACGAATTCCAGGTGATGCTGAATTTCATTTTCCCAAATCAGGAAAGCTACGAGTGGTATATGGCTCATGAGAACCATCGTGCATTCGTGCGCTTCGTGCTGTTCGGACTGAGATTGAAGGGCGATGAGGAAGTGGGTGCCCAAAACCGATTCTTCGCCCACGTCCTCTACTCATCGCCCAGCGATCCACCCAAAGAATGGGAAAAAGATCCGGATATCGCTGAAGACTTCGTCGTCTGGGGAGGTGAAAGGGTCTTCGATGCCTAACCCAACCATCCACCGCGTTCTCGCTATAAGCTCACTGGTCAATTTGATCTTTGGGCTTCTTTTTTTATATCTCAATCTCCACCTCCACCGGGCAATGGTCGCTGCCCAAAACTTCCGGCAAAATTAAGGCTTTTTTTATTTTAGGTTTTAACACCTTGCTGGCAAAGATGTAGTCAATGCGCCAGCCGACGTTCCTTGCCCTGGAATTGGCAAAATGGCTCCACCAGGTGTAGTGGCCATTGCCCTGCGTAAACATTCTGAACGTATCAACAAAACCGGCTTTCACCACATTATCAATTCCGCTTCTCTCTTCTGTTGTGAATCCCTTTTTACCCACATTTGGTTTTGGATTGGCCAAGTCGTCAGCCGTGTGCGCCACATTTAAGTCTCCGCAGAAAACGACAGGCTTAGATTTCTCAAGCTGGCGCATGTATTCCAAAAACGCAGGATCCCATTGTTTGTGGCGCAATGGAATTCTACTCAAATCATCCTTGGCATTGGGAGTATAAACAGAAACCACAAAAAACTTTTCAAACTCCGCAGTTATCACCCTTCCCTCGCGAGCTGGATCCCCATAACTGTCTTCAAATTTTCCCTTCATTCCATTAATAACAGAAATAGGCTTTTCTTTCGTAAAAATAGCTGTGCCACTGTAGCCCGGCCGTTCGGCCGAATTCCAATATTCTTCATAATCTGGCAGGTCAACTTCGCTTTGGTGGTCAAACGCCTTTGTTTCCTGCAAACACAACACATCCGGCTGATATTTTTCAATAAACGGCAAAAACAGTCCCTTTTTATGGACTGCTCTAATGCCATTCACATTCCAAGAGATGATTTTCATATATTCTCTTCAATAAAATGTTTCAATGCTTCCAAATCTTTTTTCTCGTTATCGTAGTGGTAGGTTGTTATCCCAGCCGATTTAGCGCTTTTGACGGCTTCCGGGTTGTGTTCAAAGTAAATAACGTTATCTTTTTTTAAACCAAACTGCAAAAGCATGGTTTCATAATACGTTGGATTAGTTTTTTCAGGGTTATGTTTTAGGGTAAAAACTTCGTAAGGCAATTTATCTAATCCAAACTTTTTAAATTGTTCATCATTAGCTCCAGTTAACACAATTTTCCGGTTTGGAAAAGTTTCCAGTAATTCATGCATTTCTTTAAATATCTCAAACGTTCCATCTTTTTCAATGACAAGGCAATATGCCGCATCAACAAGAATAGTTTTCATACTAACTTTTCTTCATGCTCGGCGGAACTTCATGCAATCCCATCAAATTACCCTCCGTGTCTTTAAACGCCGCAATCCAACCCATATTGGGTGCAATTTCGGTTTTTGGCAAAGCCACGGTTCCGCCGTTGGCGATGATGGTTTTAAACATTTCATCAATTGAGTCAACATGAATGTAATTCATAAACGGCTGGCCAGTGTTTTGGCGCTTCATCAAGCCGCCGTTAATCGCGCCCGGAGTTTTGGGCTGAAATTTTTCGTCAACCTCGGTAGTTCTTACTCCGTAGTATGGGTCTTTGCCATCGGGCATCGGGAATTCATTAATTTCCCAGCCAAAAGTTTTGGCATAAAAATCTTTAGCGCGCAAAACATTATCAGCCGGAATTTCGAAATGCACAATTGAGTTTTTCATAAATAAGTTTACGCAAATTTAATAATAACTATTGAGCCGATAAAAATAAGTGCTCCGCCGATGAAAAAATATACATTGGGCGTTGAACGAAAAAGGATATAGCTAAATAATACCACGGAAAATGGATAGGCAATTTCAATAATAGAAGCAGTTGATGCATTCAGATTTTTAATGCCATAAAAAATGAAGAAATTGGCTAAAGTGCCCAGTATCAGACAAACAACAACTAAAAACCAATTTATTCTACCTGACATGAGAGCATCTTTGATTGAACCGCTATAGAAAAATATAAACGGCAGCATAATGAATGGGGAGATTACAGCATCAATAATCAATAAATTCATTGGCGAAACATCTGAAAGGATTATTTGGTCTATTGCGTATACCAACCCCCAGGTAACTGCTGCTCCGATAGCATACATAAATCCAGTTTCCATAATTTTATAAGATTAATTTACTTTACCGATGCCTGCAACCCACCCAGCAACACGGCCGGCGTTTGCCATCGATTAATTCCTCCCGCGCACGGCGAACGTGGTCTTTCCTTGTTTCTTCCTTTTTAACCGATTGGACCCAGCAAATCCATTCATTACGAGCCAACGGCGTAATATCTTCCCACGCGGCTAATGCTTTCGGAGTAGAAACAAGAGCTTTCTTTAAATCTGCTGGCAATTTATGTAGCATTTCTTTGATCACGGCGGAGGGTATCGGACTCGAACCGATGAGTCCCTTGCGGGACACAGCTTTCCAAGCTGTTGCAATAGCCACTATGCGAACCCTCCCAGGGTATCTTTTAATTTCTCCTTTAATACTTCACGCCCATGGCCTGTTTTAAAATACTTTTCAGCTTCCTGGGCATCCTTCTTACTAATATAGGCTTCGTAAAAAATTAAGTCAAATGAACCATTTTTTGAAGTAAAACTAGAATTTCCAGATTTATGATCTGCAATTCTGCGCTTCAAATCATTAGTAAAACCTTTATAGAGTTTACCGTTCTGTTTAAAATATAAAATATAAAAATAATACATATAGATTCAGCCATTTCAGCCACTTCTGCCTCTTCGGCAGATCCGCCGTTGAGGCGGAATGCGCCCCCTCCAACGAGATTACTTTATTACAAAAATAAAGAAAAACAAAGCCACCACAATCCTATAAATCCCGAATGCAGTGAATGTGTGGCTTTTAATGAAGCCCACCAGCCATTTTACCGAGAGCATGGCTGAAATAAAAGCTACCACAAAACCTATAAAAAGTATACCCAATTGGCTATTGTTAAAACTGTGCGACGATTTTAAAAAGTCATATCCTGTGGCTGCGGCCATAGTAGGAATAGCGAGTAAAAAAGAAAACTCTACAATGGCTTCGCGTGTAATACCCATGGCCATGCCAGCCACAATAGTTGCTCCACTCCGCGAAACTCCGGGGATGATAGCCAATGCCTGCGCCACACCAATGGTGAAAGATTTTTTGTAGGTTATTTCTTTTGGCGCGCGCCGCGCAGCGGCGTGCGCATACCACCATTCAAACGCAATCAGCGCCAACCCTCCAAGCGCCAAGGCCCAAACCACGATTATGGCATTGGAAAGCAAGTACGTCTTGAGCACCTTATACAACAAAAACCCGATAACCGCCGTCGGTAAAAATGCCACTGCCACTTTTTTCCATAATTCTTTGCCACCATGCCAAATCCGGTGCCAATACAAAACCACAACAGCTAAAATGGACCCAAGCTGAATAATAATTTCAAAACTCTTGGTAAAATCGCTATTGGCAATACCCATTAACTTGCTTGCCAAAATCATATGCCCCGTGCTAGAAATCGGCAAAAATTCTGTTACGCCCTCAACAATGCCCAAAATGATGGATTGAATTATGGTCATGAATTTGGAGCGAAGGCATTCTTCCAAAAGAGCTCCTCGGAGGCGAGCCGCTTTGTCGGCTCGCTGAGAGAGAAGCAAATTTTTCTATATCGTTGTGGAAAAATTATGCTGTATCTTTTGGGGGAATGCCCAAGCAAAATGCTAAATTTGCATGTCTCTTAATGCTTTAACCCTTTCCTCAATAGGTGGGTGGGTGGAAAATAACTTTACGAACCAGCTGCCTTTGCCAGAATCTTCTTTAAATGGAGATTCAATGTATAAATGCGAAGTGGCGGTGTTAGCGCTTTTCATGGGAGTTGGGTCGGCTGCAATTTTTTCCAGTGCGCTGGCCAGGCCTTCCGGGTAACGCGTCAAAAGCGCTCCATCGGCATCCGCTAATGATTCTCGCTTACGAGAAATGGCTAACTGCAACAGGGTGGCTGCAATCGGCGCCAAAATGGCTGCAATTAATCCGGCAATCATTAAAATAGCGGCAGCGTTGTCGCGGTCGCGCCCGCGGGCGCGACCGCCCCCAAAAAAACTAATCCGCAAAAAAAAGTTTGCCAAAAGCGCCACCACGCCCGCCAGCACCACAACCACCGTACTTAAAAGCATGTCTTTATTGCCGATATGCGACAGTTCGTGAGCAATTACGCCCTCTAATTCTGTTTTATTTAAACGCTGCAAAAGCCCGGCAGTTACAGCGACTACCGCATGATTTTTATCGCGCCCCGTGGCAAAAGCATTTGGCTGCATTTCTGGAGTAATGTAGATTTTAGGAACGGGCAAGCCCGCGGTAATGCACAAATTTTCTATAATCCGGTATAGCTCCGGATTATCTGCCTTCTGGATTTCCTGCGCTCCGGCCATGCTCAAAACAATTTTATCTGAAAACCAATAACTGCCAATACTCATGGCAACACTCAAAATAACCGCAAACACCAAAATAGCATCGCTTTGTAATGCCTGCGAAAACAGCCAGCCGATAGCAATCACAAACACCAAAAACCCAGTTATCAAAAACCATGTTTTACGAGTATTAGAATCTGCTTGTGTGTAAATTGAAGCCATAATTTAAGGTGAAAGAGCCGCCTGCCAGTGTAAAATAGCCTTGGCAGGATGCGTAAACATGATGATGTTTAACAATAAATTGTCGCGGGTAATAAAACCAACTAAGAGCTCCAAACCAATGACAATAACGATAACTGCCCACACTGGCAAGATCCAGGCTAGCCAGAAACCAGTCATCATACAAACGGTGTCCATTAATGAATTTACTATGCTGTCGCCATAATAGTCAAAAGAAATGGTGTTGATTTGGAAGCGGTGAAGGGCAAAATGGGTATTCTCAAACAATTCCCACCCAGTTGAAAGCGCCACAGCCAGTAAAAATACTACGTATAACGGCCAGCCGAACTTTTTCCGAGCAACCCAGCCTGCAAAGTATAAAAGAAAACCGTAAATGACGTGTGAAAACGAATACCAGTCCAGGAGGTGCTGCGAATTTTCAGAGCTGCGCACGGAAGCATCAAAGAGTTTTACATAGCCGCATGGACAAATAAGCGGATTTCCCAGGAAAACGTAAAGGGAAAAAGCCTGAATTACCAATATTGCCACAACAGCCAGGATAATAATATGAGTTTTCGTTATCATATTATTGTAGATGGAAACAGAATTAAAATTTCACTGCAACCGGCTGCCTTTCGGCTTCATTGGCTGTTTGAAATAATTCCATTGCTTTAAATCCGAATGCGTTGGCCATCAGATTAGTTGGAAAACTTTCAATTTTAATGTTCAGGTCACGTACATTGGTGTTGTAAAACCTGCGGGCGGCTTGGATTTTATCTTCCGTGTCCGTCAATTCATTTTGCAATGCTAAAAAGTTTTGAGCGGCTTTCAATTCCGGATAATTTTCCGAAACCGCAAACAAACTTTTTAAAGTACCTGAAAGCATATTTTCAGCATCGGCTTTACCTTGCACCCCTTGTGCTGACATAGCATTAGTACGGGCTTTGGTCACATTTTCAAACAATTCTTTTTCATGCGTGGCATAACCTTTGACCGTTTCCACCAAATTGGGAATCAGGTCATAGCGCCTTTTTAATTGCACATCAATGTCTGCCCAAGCTTCTTTGGCCCGGTTTTTCAAAGTGACCAAGCCATTAAAAGCCATCACCACCCACAAGGCCAACACCACAACGATAATCAACACAATAAGTTCAAACATGTTATTTTGGCAAATCCTCAATCAGTTTTTCCAAATGAGGATGCTGCGTTAAAAATTTATAATTAAATAATTTAGCTAACATCAAAAATTCTTCCAGTTCTTCCCGGAATTTTTGCGGACCACCAAACACCTCCCACAATTGTACTACGAGATTTTTGGCATAGTGGTGCAAAATTTCGTAGTCGGCCTTCTTTTTTAAGTAAATCATGATTTGCTTGAACTCGCCCCGGTCAAGCCAAATTCCCTGGCAGTGCTTACAAAAATCAATCTTAACGTTTGAGTTGTCATACATAACATGCACCAACGGGATGCGGCACGAGGGGCACCTTCGTTCAGTTGGCAGTAACTGGAATTTTCCTTTATCACGCCAAATATCAAAATCTAACCAGTTTAACTGCTTGTCTGAATCATTCTTGGCCAGCGCCAATTCACCGTTATCAAACCAAATGCCAAGGCATTCTGCACAATAATCCACCTCCACGTTATGGAAGAGAGCTTTTTGCATTTGGCCATGTTTATTAGGACAATCCATAATTTTATTCTAACTAAAAATATATCCGAATACAAGTCATTTTTATTATAAAAAAGCCCGAAAGGAGATTGGTGGTCTCCTCTCGGGTACTAACACGCGCCTTCCGAGTCAGGGCGAATGCCTAAATTAATCTCAATTTTTCTCTGAATCATCAATTGATCGTCTATCGACAATTCGAGCTCAAGGGCCATCACACTGATACGACCGCAGAGAGTGCCCCAGTGAGACCAATAGGCCCTCCATCGTACAGAACCGAATGGTTCTTTTCGGCCATTGCCAAGAGCTTGCCATGCCGCCAGCTCATGAAGTAGATCTTTGTAGTCGGAAAGGTTTGACTGATTTTGATCCATAAATCCCCTTGTAGAATGAACAAATCACCAAAACCGTTATGTTAACTAAAATTTACCATTTTTATAAAAAATTACAAGCTAATAGCGCCCCGCCAGCTGGCGGGGCGCTATTAGAAATTAGTAACTTAAAATTTGACTAATAATCCTCTTGACCCATCATTGGCGGCATTCCACCCGGCGCACCACTTTCTTTCTTTGGCAATTCACTGATTACCGCCTCTGTTGTCAGCAACATTGAAGCCGCTGAAACCGCGTTTTCCAAGGCAGTTCGAACCACTTTGGTTGGGTCAACCACGCCAGCCGCAATTAAATTTTCGTACGCCATTTTTGCGGCATTAAATCCAAAGTCACCAGCGCCTTCGCGCGTTTTCTGCGCCACCACCGCGCCATCAATCCCCGCGTTTTGCGCAATTTGCCGAATTGGCTCTTCAACGGCACGTCGTAAAATGTTTGACCCAATCAATTCCTCGCCATCCAGCTTTAGCGAATCAAGCGCGCCCGCGGCGCGCAACAAAGCCACGCCTCCACCCGGCACAATGCCTTCTTCCACCGCCGCTTTGGTGGCATTCAATGCATCTTCCAATTTTAATTTTTTGTTTTTTTGTTCCACTTCTGTCGCCGCGCCAACTTTAAGCACTCCAACTCCGCCTGCCAACTTTGCCAGCCTCTCTTGCAAATTATTTTTATCAAAATCAGAAGTGCTGGCCGCAATCATCGCCCTAATTTGTGCCACGCGGGCATCAATCGCCGTTTTTTCTCCCTTCCCTTCTACAATCGTTGTATTTTCTTTTTTGGCAATTACGCGTCGCGCTTGTCCCAACATTTCAATCTCCACATTTTCCAATTTCATGCCTTTTTCTTCTGAAATAACCTGTCCGCCGGTTACGCAAGCAATATCCTCCATCATTTCTTTTTTCTTTTCGCCAAACCCCGGCGCCTTAATCGCCAACGCATTAAAAATTCCCCGTAATTTATTTACAATCAGAGTACTTAAAGCATCTCCATCTACGTCATCGGCAATGATTACCAACTCTTTTTTACCGGCTTTCACCAACTTTTCCAAAAGCGGCAAAATTTCCTGCAGTGAGCTAATTTTTTTCTCAACCAATAAAATGTATGATTCTTCCAAAACTGCTTCCATTTTTTGCGTATCAGAAACCATGTATTGAGAAATATATCCGCGGTCAAACTGCAATCCTTTCACAATTTCTTTTGAAAGGCCAAACGTCTTTGATTCTTCTACGGTAATTACGCCATCTTTTCCCACCTCTTCCATGACATCTGCAATTAGTTTTCCCATCTCAGCGTCCTGAGCGGAAATGGTTGCAACTTGGGCAATTTCTTCTTTGCTGGAAATTTTCTTGCTCATTTCTTTTAGGCTTACCACAATGGCATCTTTGGCTTTGACAATGCCAATTCTTAGCGCCAATGGATTTGCCCCCGCTGCCACATTTTTTAATCCTTCAGTAGCAATGGCTTGGGTTAAAAGCACCGCAGAGGTTGTGCCATCACCTGCTGTTTCATTCGTTTTACTGGCTACTTCTTTTATAATTTCAGCGCCAATGTTTTCTGTCACATCTTCTAATTCAATTTCTTTAGCAATGGAAACGCCATCATTGGTAATCGTCGGACTTCCGTAACTAGAACCCAAAACCACATTTCTGCCTTTTGGCCCCAAAGTAACTTTCACCGCATTAGCCACTTTGTCTAATCCGTTTTTTAAAGCTTTACGCGCATCTTCTTTAAAAATTATTTTTTTACTCATGATTTTGATTTAAGATTTATGATTTAGGATTTATGAAGCGACGCGTCAGTTTCCAAAGTAGCTCTCGGAGGCGATTTTGCAGGTCCCGCGAAGCGGGAAAATCGCCGAGAGGCGCAGGGCAAAAATCTCGCTGGAGATTTTATGCCCGGTACTTTGGGGGCTGATGCAGAGCGAAATACCCGCACGCAACTATTCAATAATCGCCAAGATATCGCTTTCAGAAGCAATCAAATACTCTTTCCCATCCACTTTAATTTCACTTGGGCCATATTTCATAAACAGCACTTTTTGACCAGGCATCACAGACACCGGAACAATTTTTCCATCATCGGTTTTTTTACCATTACCGACAGCAATAATGATACCTTGTTCGGATTTTTCTTTATCAACCGTATCAGGCAAAAAAATCCCCGTCTCCGTTTTTTCGCTGGCTTTAATGGGTTCTATTAATATGTGATCTGAAAGTGGTTTTATATTCATGGTTTTGTTTTTAGCAAACTTATTATTTGATTGCTAATATTAGAAAAAATATATTTTATTGTCAAGTATCAAAAATAAAAAAACTCCGGGGGCAACACAGTGGCGCCCGGAGCTTTTAAACATCATTCCTTCCCGGTAAAACCCAGCAATTGGTAGACTTTCAAGACGACCTTTCCCTCCGGGATGCTGGCCTTCCCAATACAGATGACTTCCCGTTGAATAGGGTCTTCATCGGCGCATTCATGTGGGGTAGCGCGATTCACTGCCGTATCTTCGTTTTCTGAGACGACAACAGCGTGAATGAGAACCTCTTCCCACATCGGGTATCCCATTTGCTTTCCCCCAAAAGAAAGCTGGATATCGTAGATCTTCAGCAACATGGTGTTAGCCTCTCTTGAAAAGGGAATGTGTTTACTGGTAAAGAACGAACGCCCTCGATTCATTATTTTATACACGATTAATACTTATTTATCAATTTATATAAAGAGAAAACCGCCCTCTCGGGCGGTTTTCTTAGATTTTCTTCAAATATTTACCAGTGAAAGAATTTTTAATTTTAGCAATCTCCGCCGGGCTTCCCTCTCCGATAATTTTACCTCCCTTCTCTCCGCCTTCGGGGCCCAAATCAATTATCCAATCCACACATTTTATAAAATCTATATTGTGTTCAATAGTAATAACGGTATTGCCTCTGTCCACCAAATTTCTTAACACCTGTACCAATTTTTTGATATCTTCAAAATGCAGGCCGGTGGTTGGTTCATCTAAAACATACAATGTCTGACCGGTGCCTCGGCGCGAAAGTTCGGTGGCTAATTTGATTCTTTGCGCTTCTCCGCCACTCAAACTGGTGGCAGATTGACCAAGCTCAATATACGAAAGCCCAACTTCTTTAAGTGTTTTCATTTTATCGTAAATGCCCGGAATGTTTTTGAAAAATTCGGCAGCTTCTTCAATGGTCATGTGCAACACATCTGAAATACTTTTGCCTTTGTAATCAATTTCCAATACTTCCTTGCTGTAGCGTTTGCCATGGCATTCCTCACATTCCACATAAATATCCGGCAAAAAATACATTTCCACTTTTTTAACTCCCTGGCCTTCGCACGCTTCGCACCGGCCGCCTTTGACATTAAAACTAAACCGGCCCGCGCCATATCCACGCACTTTGGCTTCGCGAGTCTCGGCAAATAAATCCCTAATGCCACTGAATGCGCCCGTGTAGGTGGCTGGATTTGAGCGCGGCGTCCGGCCGATGGGCGACTGGTCAACCAAAACCACTTTATCAATATGCTCTGTCCCTAAAATTTCTTTGTGCGCGCCCGGTTCTTCTTTGGCGCGGTAAAATTGTTTCAGCAACGACGTTGCCAAAATGTCGCTGACCAAAGATGATTTCCCCGACCCCGAAACTCCCGTAAAACACACAAACTTTCCCAGCGGAATTTTCACATCCACGTTTTTTAAATTATGTTCCGATGCACCTTTTATTTCTAAGAACTTTTGAGATTTGTTTGTTTCTTGTATCTTGTTTCTTGTATTTTCAGCCGCCACCGTTTTCCTGCCACTCAAATAATCTCCGGTTAACGTTTTAGATTTTAAAAGCTGGGCTGGCGTTCCTTCAAATATCACTCTGCCACCGTGTTTGCCCGCCCCCGGTCCAATTTCCACCACCCAATCGGCCGCCAGCATAGTTTGAGAATCATGCTCAACCACCACCACCGTATTTCCCAAATCCCGCAACTGAAAAAGCGTTTCAATCAACCGATGCTGGTCGCGCGCGTGAAGTCCAATAGAAGGCTCATCTAAAATATATAGAACGCCAGAAAGTTTTGACCCAATCTGCGTAGCCAGACGAATGCGCTGCTCTTCTCCGCCCGAAAGCGTGCCAGCTTTTCTATCGAGCGTTAAGTAATTTAATCCCACATCCAGCAAAAACTGGATTCTTTCTGAAATTTCCTTGGTAATGGGCTGACTGATTTTAGCTTCATTGACGCTTAATTTTTTAATTAAAGCCGCGAAAAAATCCCGCGTTTTTTCAACCGGCATTTCTACAATAGTGTCGATAGAAGCGCCGCCAACGGTCACCGCCAGTACTTCCGGTTTTAGCCTTTTTCCATGGCAGCTTTCACACGTTCGCGTGACCATGTATTTATTGATTTCTTCCCGGGTCCACTCAGAATCTGTTTCATGATATCGCCTTTCCAAATTGGCAATCACGCCCTCAAAACCCTGCTTGTCTCCATGCAAAATAATATCAATTACTTTCGGCGACAAATTTTTTATGGGTTCATTGACAGAAAAGTTGTGCCTGTCAGCCACTTCACGTAATTTCCAATCGTAATAGCCCTGTCTGCCCACTTTATGGCTGGCCGTTGCCCAGGCAAAAATGGCGCCCTCAGCAATAGTCAAGTTTCTATTGGGCATGACCAAATCCGGATCAATTTCCAGTTTTTCTCCCAAACCCGTGCAATCGGGGCAAGCGCCATAAGGGTTATTAAAAGAAAAAGTTCTTGGTTCAAGTTCGGCCAAAGAAATTCCACAATCTTCGCAGGCAAAGTGTTCGCTGAAAATCAAATCATCTTTATCTTTCTCTGCAACAATCACGATGCCTTTTCCTAATTTCAGCGCAGTTTCCAGTGAATCAACCAAGCGCGATCTATCCAAATCTTTTTCTAAAACCAATCTGTCCACCACTGCTTCAATGCTGTGTTTTTTGTTTTTATCTAAAGCTTTAAATAAAGCCTCTTCTATGGGATAGACATCGCCGTCAATGCGTACACGGATAAACCCGCCGCGCTGAATTTCTTCCAGCACCGCCGTATGTTCGCCTTTTTTAGCACGAATGACCGGCCCCAAAATCATCACTTCCGAACCTTTCTTGATTTTCAAAACCTGTTCAACAATCTGATCAATGGTTTGTCTGGCGATTAACTTTCCGCAATTGGGACAATGTGGCTTTCCAATCCGCGCATACAGTAACCGCAAATAATCATAAATTTCGGTAATCGTGCCCACGGTGGATCTTGGGTTATGCACCGCTTTTCGCTGGTCGATGGCAATGGCCGGGCTAATGCCTTCAATTTTGTCCACCTCGGGTTTGTCCATCACCCCTAAAAACTGCCGCGCGTAGGGCGACAAACTTTCCACATACCTACGCTGCCCCTCCGCATAGAGCGTATCAAACGCCAAGGATGATTTCCCAGAGCCAGAGAGCCCGGTAATTACCACCAATTTGTTTTTTGGAATATCAAGATCAATGTTCTTGAGATTATGTACCTTCGCTCCGCGAATTTTAATGTAGTCGTTTTTCATGAAATACGCTATTATACATTTTTTCTTCAAACTTTACAATGATGCCTATTTCGTGTTAGATGAAGCCATGATAGAACATGCGTTAAAAAATACTATAGAGAACCTGCCAAAAACGGCTGGAGTGTACTTGTTTTACTCTGACAAGCAAATCATATATATAGGAAAGGCCATCAACATCAAAGACCGGGTGAAAAATCATTTTCAGCAACCGACCTACAAAGACAACCTATATATTAAAAAAATTACCAAAATAGATTTTATTAGTACCAATTCGGAAATTGAAGCGCTGGTGCTGGAAGCTCAGCTTATTAAAAAATATTTGCCGCGGTTTAACGTGGTTTGGAAAGACGGCAAGAACTATTTTTATGTTGCAATAACACGAGATGAGCGACCAATAGTGTTTATTACTCACCAAAAAAACAACTTCCGGACAAATTACATTGGGCCATTTATTGAGGGGAATGCCCTCAAAAAAACGTTGAAATATCTGCGAAGAGTTTTCCCGTTTTATAGCGCCCATCGCCACAGCGCGCGGCCCTGCACCTGGTGCCACCTTGGTGTATGCCCCGGCCCCAATCCAAACCTGACTGAATACAAAGCCAACCTAAAAAAGTTAGCTCAAATTTTACAAGGAAAACGTAAAACAGTACTGTTTTCTATCCGCAAAGAAATGGCATCACTTTCAAGATCCAGTAAATTTGAAGAAGCTGGGAAAGTGCGAGACAGAATGCTGGCCCTTGAACGCGTCCTTGAGCACACCCACGTTATTGAAAATACAAAATCTGGAGCGGAAAATTGGCAAGAAGCCCAAAAAGTACTGGGCAGAATTATCGGCCTGAAAAAAGAGATTTCAAAAATAGAATGCTACGACATTTCCAACATCCAAGGCAAAAACGCGGTGGGCAGCATGGTGGTTTTTGTTGATGGTTCGCCCGCCAAAAGCCAGTACAAAAAATTCAAAATCCGGATGAAAAATGAACCTAACGACATCGCTATGCTCAAAGAAGTGCTCACACGGAGGCTCGCCCACCCTGAATGGGGTTACCCGGAAGTCATGTTAATTGATGGCGGAATTGCACAACTGAATGTCGCCATTAGAGCCAAGGGAAATAAAAATATCAGAATTACTTCTATTGCCAAGGGAAAACAAGAATTAATCATAGAAAATAAACCAAAAATTCCTCTTAAAGACCTGCCTCAAGAAATCTACAATTTAGTTAAGCACCTGGACGACGAAGCACACAGATTCGCCATAAGTTATCATAAGAAACTAAGGAAAAAAGCCTTGTTATTTCCGAAGTGATACCATATAATCAACTCAACGTTTTAATCCTCACACCACTCCAGCACAAAGGATTGCAACATGAAAACCAAAAAACATTCTGTCAGTCATTTTCTGAAGTATAATCGCCACAGTCACGGAAAAGAAATCGTAAACAACACTGAGCCAGTGTATATCAGTCTTGAAGCCAAAAAGAAACCGGCGGCGATGGTTGAAGCCAAAGAAATATGGCGAAGAAAGACCAGGGGCAAGAAAACCAAAAAAGGTTGGGTCCAGATCAAGCGCAGAAGAAATGAAATCATCGTGGAAATCGGCTATCCGGTTCTGATTTCAGAAGAGCCCTTGGACTAAGGAGGATCCTTGAACATTGAGGATCTGGCGCAAAGTAGCCCCTAGTAAATTCTGAACGGGGCTTGTTTTTTTTCAAAAATCTGCTATTATTATGATTAATGCAAAAGCTTTTCGGCAATATCATTACCGCCATCCTGGGATTGTGGCTGGCAACTATGTTTGTACCGGGGGTCAGGGTTGCTGTCTATCCTGATTCACACTTTTTCGGATTCCCATTAACCCAAAGCTGGCAACTGTTCGTATTACTAGGGATTACACTCGGTCTTGTTAATTTTTACATAAAGCCAGTGTTAGATACCCTGACACTGCCACTGAAAATTATCACGCTTGGGTTATTCGGCCTGGTTATAGAAATGGCGCTTATTTGGGGTGTAGATTATATCTTCAGAGAATTTAGCGCTCCGTTGTTTTATCCCCTTTTCTTTACAGCGATCATCATTTGGGCACTCAGCATTGTAATTTCAAATATCCTGCACAAAGATCATAGCGAATATTAAAACAATTATCTTACGTCATGAACATCTATTTATTTTTCGGACAAATTGCCATTTCAATTATTCTGATTATCCTCATTGCCGTTCAGCAACGGGGAGCCGCTTTGGGATCCGCTTTTGGCGGAGGAGGAGAATTTTATTCTTCAAGGCGGGGAATTCAGAAAAAGCTGCATTACGCTACCATAGCACTAGCAGCTCTCTTTTTGATATCGGGTGTTGTAAGCCTTTTATTCTAACCGTACACATTCGCTAATGAATTTCACATTTCCCAGTTTTTCCCAATGGAAACAAATTTTTAAAGTACTGAAAAAAGGTGAAAAAATAGCCCTTTTGATATTTGCCATAGCTGCCGTAGCTTCTTTTTTAGTTTTAGCAATCAATGTTTATTTAAGTAACACCAATGCGGTACCCACCTTGGGCGGAACCTATATTGAGGGCGCGGTAGGACAACCCAGGTTCATTAACCCGATTTACGGTGAAACCAACGACACTGACCGTGCGTTAATTGACTTAGTTTTTTCCGGGCTGATGACCTATGACAAAGAAGGCAAGATAGTCAAAGATCTGGCGGACCGTTACACTGTTTCAAATGATGGAAGAACTTATGATTTTACGTTAAAAAATGCCACCTGGCACGATGGAAAACCATTAACCGCCGACGACATCGTTTTTACCATAAAAACCATTCAAAATTCGGATTATAAAAGTCCGTTGAGGGCCAATTGGATCGGTGTTGATGTGCAAAAAGTTTCAGACCGATCGGTGCGTTTTGTGCTTAAGACCCCCTACAATTCTTTCTTGGAAAATTGCACCTTAAAAATTATTCCCGAACACATTTGGGGAACTATTTTACCGGAGAACTTCGCTCTTTCTGCCTATAACTTGCAACCGATTGGTTCAGGACCCTTTGCATTTTCTTCCATCCACCAGGATAACCGTGGGTTCATCAATACTCTGGACCTGGCATCAAACCGCAAATATTATGGCAATCTCTCCCTTATTGCAACCATATCATTCCATTTTTTTGAAAAAAAAGAAGAACTGGAGCAAGCGGCAAAAGCCGGTTCTATCAATGGGTTTACCTTAGCCGCCCTGGATAATAATGAAGCTGAAGCTGAGCAATCCGTAAAGGCTGGCTGGTCCGCGAACCAAAAGTTTTTAGCATATTCTTTTTCATTGCCAAGATACTTTGCCGTATTCTTCAATACCCAGAAAACATCGCTGTTCGCCGATAAAAATATACGAAAAGCATTTTCATATGCAACTGACAAAGCAGAGCTGGTTACAACCATCAATACCCAAATGAAAGGCCATGCCATTGCCATCGATTCCCCCATTCTCCCTAATTTCTTTGATTACCAAAAACCCACCACCGTGTATACTTTTGATCTAAATCTGGCAAAAAGTCTGTTAGATAAATCCGGATTTAAAGAAGGTGATCAGGGTGCGCGCCAAAAAGTTACCAACAAAAAACCGGCCTTCCAATTTAAAAGTTATCTGAAACTCAATTCCAAAGGAACCGAAGTCACCCAGTTGCAAGCATGTCTGGTTAAACTAGATGATACTTTCAAGCAAATCTTAGCTGGGGAAACTAATGGAACCTATGGGAAAGCCACCCAGCAAGCGGTAAGTGAATTCCAGAAAAAGTATTTACCGGACACCAATCCAACCGGTGAAACAGGCACTGGCACCCGAGCAAAACTCAACCAATTGTGCCTGGGCCCTTCCACTAATTCAACGCCTTTAAAATTGACACTAACTACCGTCAACCAGCCACAATTAATCCAAGTTGCCAACCTATTAAAACAATACTGGCAAAGTGTAGGTGCCCAAGTGACAATCAATGCAGTGTCGCTGACCGATTTAAAACAGGTTATCAAAAGCCGAAATTATGACGCGCTATTATACGGAGAAGCTTTGGGAGCCAAACCTGATTTTTACCCCTTCTGGCATTCTTCCCAAAGGCTAGATCCGGGTCTGAATCTTTCTTCATATGAGAATAAGCAGGCCGACCAGCTATTAAAAGACAGCCGAGAAACCATGGATTTATTACTTAAAGAACAAAAATTAGAAAAGCTGCAAGATATTATTATTGATGATGCTCCGGCCCTGTTTTTATATAACCCCGATTACCTGTATTGGGTTTCCAGCAAGGTTCAAGGCATTGATACCGAAAAAATTATTGACCCAGCCAAAAGGTTTAGTAATATAACAAATTGGTATTTGCAGACCAAGCGGGTCTGGAAATAACAATTTGCACAAAGGGGGTCGGGGAAATTAGGTATTTCCCCGTGTAGGAAATTATTCAAAACCGAGGGTTTTGAAGGAGCAAGCCCGAAGGGTGAGCGACCTAATTGGTACTATTAAACAAAACGAGTATGGAAATAGATTTAACGGGTAAAACACCCGACGTGCGAAATCTGAGTGAATTAGAAAAAGTGGTCTATGACAAAGTTTGGTTTGCAGCAGCCGATAAAAGTGCGGTGCTGTACCAAATGTATCGTAAATTAAAAATTGAGAATGGTTTGCGCTATGATGTGACGATTATCCCGCCACGCATGCTGGGCGTGGAATTTGTCAAAACCAAAGGGCACGTTCATGCCGGGTTTTACGGCGAAGTCTACATGGTTTTGGATGGCGAAGGATTGTATTTTGCGCAAAAAGGCGATGAAGAAAAAATCGAAGATACATTTGTGGTACATGGTAAAAAAGGTGATGTGATTTTAATTCCGGCCGGATACGGACATGTAACGATTAATCCGGGAAGTGCACCGCTTAAAACCGCCAATTGGGTGGCCGAAACTGACAAAGGAAATTTTGAACCGTTTGAAAGAAATCAAGGTGCGTGTTATTACTATTTGCAAAGCGGCTGGGTAAAAAATCCAAACTACAAACAGGTTCCAGAATTGAGATTTGAAGAACCCAAAAAAGAAGTGCCAGCAAACTTAGATTTTTGAAGGCGCCTCAATAAATTAAGCCTGCCCGGGTGGCGAAATTGGCAACCGCATACGCTTCAGGTGCGTACGCCGCAAGGCTTGCAGGTTCGACTCCTGTCCCGGGCACATAAATCATGATTTCTGAAATTTTTGGATATTTATCGGGAATAGTAATTTTATTGGCTTTTATCCCCTATTTAAGAGATATTTTTCTGGGGAAAACCAAGCCAGAAAGAGCTTCTTGGTTAATATGGGGAATACTTGGTTCTATCGCGCTCGCCTCGCAATATGCAAAAGGTGCGTCATTCTCTTTATTGTTTAATGGCGTACAAACATTTGGAGATTTATTTATTTTCATATTGGCAATCCGCTATGGGATTGGCGGGTTCATGAAGAGAGATATCTTCGCTTTAATTGGTGTGGCCATAGGTCTCGTACTATGGTATCTTACAAAAGAAGCTGCGTTAGCCCTGTTGATTGTTATTTTTATTGACGGCACTGGCACAGTATTAACGATAATTAAATCTTATGAAAATCCAACCACCGAAACTATGAGTGCATGGATATTAACTGCTTTAGGTGGATTACTAGCCTGCATAGCGGTTGGTAAATTCAATATTATTTTATTAGCTTTCCCATTTTATACCTTCTTGGCAAACTTAGGAATCATAGCATCAATAAAATTGGGTCTTAAAAAACAAACTCTTAATATTAAAAATTAACTAATTCGGAACTTCTGGTTCTGGATTCAAAAAACAAAAATATGATTAAACAAGATATGAGCAACCGCCAAGGGCGGGGTCCCGCTATAAGCGGGAAAAACACGGTGCAAGGTGCACCACACCAAAAACCTCGGCCGGCAAACCGCGGTAGATTTAAACGCATTGACCGCTCGGCCATTGGCAAAAACTGGAAAGAAACTCCAGGATTAAAACCCATGGTCTGGAAACCCGAAGACAACTTAAAAATTATCCCTTTGGGCGGGTGCGAAGAAGTCGGCCGCAACATGACCGTCTTTGAATATGGCCAAGATATTATCATTTTGGACATGGGCCTGCAATTCCCTGAACAAGATATGCCGGGAATTGATTACGTCATCCCGAACACCGAGTACCTGCGCGGAAAAGAAAAAAACATTAAAGCCGTTATTTTCAGTCACGGACACTTAGACCACATTGGAGCGGCTGCCATTTTGTTAAAAAAACTTGGCAATCCACCCATCATTGGCCGACCATTAACCATTGAGATGATTAAGCACCGGGTGGAAGACCACGAACGCGGCAGCAGTAAAAAACTCAACGTGCAATACATTAAAGATATTAACGAAAAAGTAAAACTGGGCAACTTTAACATTTCCTTTTTTGCCATTGACCACGCCATCATGGATGCTGTCGGTGTAATTTTTGAAACACCAGTAGCAACGGTTTTGCACCCTGGCGATTGGACCATTGAAAAAGACCCCGTTGGCCGTGATGTATTGCATTACCACCAATTGGCAAATTTGAAAAAGCCCGGCAAGCCAACCATTTTAATGCTGGAAGCGTTGGGCGCCATCAACAATAAACCACCCGTAACCGAACAGGAAATGATGGGTAACATCCAAAAAATTATTGGCTTGGCTCCTGGCCGTACCATTATTGCTACTTTTTCCAGCCAAACTGAAAGAATCAAGCAAGTCATGGAACTGGCAGCTGCCACCAACAAAAAAGTGGCTTTGGATGGCTTTAGTATGAAAATGAATATTGAACTGGCCACCCAACTTGGCTACATTAAAGTACCCAAGGGCGTAGTCATTCCCGTAGACTCCATTAACAGCTACCCGGATAACAAAGTCATCGTCATTTGCACCGGAGCCCAAGGCGAAGAAATGGCTGCTCTGCCCCGCATTATCGCTGGCAACCACAAATATATCCGTATTAAAAAAGAAGATACGATTATCTTCTCGTCTTCAGTCATACCAGGAAATGAAAGGACGGTGCAACGAGTAAAAGACAACATTTACCGCCTGTCTGACAACGTGTACCACAACGACATCATGAACGTGCACGCTTCCGGGCACACCAACATTGATGGTATCAAGCAAATGCTTTCCGAAGTCAAACCGGATTATTTCATTCCCGTGTATGGCAACCACTTTATGTTAAAAGAAGCTCAGCGCATTGGCTGGGGCATGGGCATTCCAAAAAACAAAACCTTTGTGCCAGACAACGGCAGTATTATCAAATTCACCAACCAGGGGGCTGAAGTATTGAAAGAAAAGGTTCCCAGCAATTATGTGTTTGTGGATGGCCTTGGCGTGGGCGACGTGGGCGAAGTTGTTTTACGTGACCGCCAAGCCCTGGCTCAAGACGGCATGTTTGTGATTGTGACCATTATTGATAGCCAAACCGGCAAAGTCAAAGGCAGTCCGGATATTATCAGCCGAGGGTTTGTGTACCTGCGCGAATCAAAAGATTTGCTCTCCCAAACCCGCAAAAAAGTCTTTGAAATTGTGGAAAAATCCGGCGGTCATGGCCAAACCACGCCCGACTGGAATTATGTGAAAGAAGAAATTCGCAATAAAGTTGGGGACTTTCTGGCCACCCGCACTTCAAGAAGACCCATGGTATTACCGGTGGTTATTGAGGTATAATTAACGAATAAGTTGTTACCATGAAAATATTTTCAGGCATTCAGCCGACTAATCAACTTCACATTGGAAACTACCTGGGAGCGGTAAAGCAATGGGTCCAGCTCCAGGAAAACCACGAGTGCATCTATTGCATTGTTGATTTGCATGCCCTCACCATCCCCTACGACCCCAAAAATCTCCAAGAAAAAATCAAGGAAACGGTGATTGCGTTAATCGCCGCGGGCTTAGACCCTGAAAAATGCATTATTTTTACCCAGTCGCACGTCAAAGAGCACGCCGAGCTGGGCTGGCTGCTCAATACCATTTGCCCTATAGGAGAATTGGAGCGCATGACCCAGTACAAAGACAAGTCCAAGAAGTTTAAAGAAAATATAAATGCCGGACTACTGGATTACCCCGTGCTTATGGCCGGAGATGTTTTGCTGTACAAAGGCCAGGCTGTGCCCGTGGGCAAAGATCAAGAGCAGCATGTTGAATTAATGCGAACGCTGGCACGAAAATTTAACCAGAAGTTTGGTAAAACATTTGAAGAGCCAAAATCTCTCATTCTCCAAGAGGGCGCAAAGATTATGAGCTTAGTTGACCCCAAGAAAAAGATGTCAAAGTCAGACGACCCCAAAAGTTGTATTTTCCTATTTGACACCGCAGAAGCCAT
Organism: Candidatus Staskawiczbacteria bacterium; assembly: GCA_023245155.1. Classification (GTDB taxonomy): domain Bacteria; phylum Patescibacteriota; class Minisyncoccia; order Minisyncoccales; family Staskawiczbacteraceae; genus VGLO01. The sequence goes on from JAHFKV010000001.1 coordinate 83,305, forward strand.
TACTAAAAAAATTATGGCAGCTACCACGGATTCAGGTAAAGACATTAAATTTAACCTCACCAAAAAACCGGGCATTTCTAACCTGCTGATGATCTATAGTTTACTGACCGGCAAAACCACGCAGGAATTGGAAAAAGAATTTGCTGGAAAAAATTATGGGGAATTTAAAAAATCTTTAGCGCAAGTAGTGGTAAATTATCTTGAACCCTTCCGCAAAAAGCAAACTGAATTTGCCGCTCGCGACGTGTATGTGCAAGAAATTTTAAAGCAAGGTGCCGCCAGGGCTCAGAAGATTGCCGAAACCACCATGCGCGAAGTAAAACAGAAAATGGGGCTTATCTAGCCCTAAAAAAACAGCCCCGCCGCGGCGGGGCTGTTTTTTGATTACTCGCCAAAAAGTTCTACCTTTTTAATGCCATAAAGAGAGAAAGAAACTTCATTACCAGACTCATCAATTCCCAATAGATTATTATCCTTATCAAACAATATTTTCTTCTTATCTGATCCAAGCTCTAGCCCCACAACGAGAACCATTTTTTGTTAGACTGACTATCTGAATCCTCAATCCATAAATTTACTTTGTCACCAAAATGGTCTATCAAAAAACTTTCAATCTGGCCTGGAGTTTGTTCTTGATCCTCCGCTGAATGCTCATTTTGAACACCATCTAACATTTCCCTGTCTCCCATATTTTTATTAGTTTAATACTATTATCTTAATACTACTTATTCTTTATCATATTTTCAAGCTCTTTTCTTTTCTCTTCCAACAACGTCCGCGTATCCGCTTCAAGCGTTAATTTGATGACGGGTTCGGTGTTAGATGGTCGCAGATTAAACCACCAGTCTTTATATTCAACGGTTACCCCATCCAAAAAGTCTTGCTTGCCATTGGCGTATGTTTCTTTGACTTTGTTCAAGACAGTCTGCTGATCTTGAACCTTAAAATTAATATTGTTGGGTGTTTTGTAATATGGAAATAATTCTTTGACTATCACCGAAACCTTTTTATCTTCCAGCGACAATACTTGTAGTAACGTTAAAAACGCTATCAGACCAGAATCCATGTAAAAATAGTCACGAAAACAATAGTGTCCAGACACTTCGCCTCCCATGACACCGCCACACTGTATGAGAGCTTCTCTAATATTTACAAACCCTACTTGAGCTTTTGAGGGCACTCCTCCCCATTTTTTGATAAACTCGGGTACCGCTTTTGAGCAGATTAAGTCATACACAATTGCTGCTCCAGGATTTTTCTGAAGAAAATATTTAGCCAAAAGTAATCGTGCCACATCTGAATCTACTAATGTTCCGTTTTCGTCCACTAAAAATAACCTATCAGCATCGGCGTCAAACATAAACCCAAAATCGGCTTGATTTTTTACAATTAATTCTTTAATTTGGTCTGCCGAGCCAACTTCTAATGGATTGGGACTATGGTTTGGAAAGTTACCATCCGGCTTAAAATTCAATTCAATAATTTCAAAAGGCAGGACGTGTTTCATTTGCGAAATCACACTGCCCATTACGCCATTGGAAGTATCCACTACCACTCGCAGCGGCTTCATATCTGTATCCAAAAACTGTTGCATGAAAACCAAATAATCGGGCACAATATCCTTCTCCCTAATTTCCAATTTTTTTGATGGCCTGTATGCCGCTTCTTCGACTCCACCCAAAAGATCTTTACCGCGCACCCAGATAAGATTTTTACCTTCGCGCCTGATCATTTTAAAGCCATTATATTCCTTAGGATTATGGCTGGCAGTAACCATAACCGCCCCGTCAAAATCATACTGCGCTAGGGCAAAATACACGCACTCTGTGGGTACCTGGTCAATAGTGGTCACTTGTGCACCCCCAGCCAAAACACCCTCTGCCAGAGCTTTAAATAGCTGTGGAGATGATAGGCGGGCATCATAACCAATCACCACATTTTTAACGCCCGTAAGCTTTACAAAAGCTCTTCCCGAGGCATACGCGGCGGCTTCATTGAGGTCAGCAGGATAAACCCCCCGTACGTCGTAAGCCTTAAAAATAGACTTATTAATCATGATATTATTCTGGCATGGAAGACTTGCATTTTCAAGACTAATCTGCTAATATTCAGGCATGCAAACGTACGAATTAACCTATATTATTCCTTCAAACATGGCTGTTGAGGGGGCTGAAACCGCAAAAAAAGATTTTGAGGCTTTTTTGCAGGGCAAGGGCGGCTTAATCGTAAAATCAGAAAGAACTGCGCCCCAACCTTTGGCTTACCAAATTAAAAAGCAGAGTTCTGGATTTTTTGTGGTAACCGAATTCCAAATTGAAGAAAGTAAGGTGAAAGAAGTGAAAGCGGAATTGGAAAAAAATGTTAATGTTCTACGCAGTTTTTTAATCGTTAAAAAGCCGAAAAAAATCATGAAAGAACGCCGGACCCGAAAACCCTTGATGGCAGTTGCTGCAGACACGGTTAAAGAATCTGTTTTCAAGAAAGCCAAGAAAGAAGAATTGAGCGGCAAAGAGTTGGATAAAAAATTAGATGAAATTTTAAGCGAGTAGCATAAAGGTATCCAGCGTCCCGCTAAGCGGGACGAGGTTAATAACTTAATTCTAAATTCGTGAATTTTAACAAAGCAGTTATTTTAGGAAACGTGACACGGGACCCAGAAACCCGGGCCTTACCAAGCGGACAACCAGTGGTTTCCTTTTCTATTGCCACTAACCGCTTTTACACCGACCAGGCAGGGGCAAAAAAACAGGATACCGAATTTCATAATGTGGTAGCCTTTGGGAAACTGGCTGATATTGCCGGTAGGTACTTAACCCGGGGGGCACTAGTGATGATAGAAGGCAGGATAAAAACTAGGAATTGGACAAATCAGACAGGCACCAAGCAATACAAAACCGAAATTATTGCCGAAACTATGCAGTTGGGACCTAGGGCAGCAGGAACATCAATGGCAAGTAAACCCACCACCCCCACTTCCAATCAAGTTTCAACGGGCAGGCCAAACCCAGAACCCAAGATGGAAGAAATCCCTATTATTGAAGAAAACCAAATGCCCCCAGCCCAATTTGTCAGCGAAGAAGCTCCACAGCCAGAAGACGGAGAAATTGATGTTAAAGATATTCCATTTTAAAAATTAAAAAGGTATCCAGCGGAAATCAGGCCGCAAGGAATACTGTATATTAAAAATTAAGCCTGATTTCCGAGGTGAATTTATTCGCTTCGCTACATAAATTCATGGTTTGTTATTTTTGCCAAAAGAATATTAACGAAGTTGATTACAAAAACACAGAATTGTTGAGCCGTTTTATTTCCGGTTTTTACAAAATAAAACCAAGTAAAAAAACTGGTCTGTGTACCCATCACCAACGGGTGGTAGCCACCGCTATCAAACGTGCCCGCCAAATGGGAATGATGCCATATACGCCAAAATAGGACTAAGACTTAACCGCCGCCAATGCGGCGGTTTTTATTTTCTTGATGGCGTCTGAATGCTCTTTGAGCCACTGCTTGGCCACTTCGGTTCCAACGCCTATTTTCTCACCCTCAAATGTAAATGTATTACCGGTTTGCTTAATCATGCCACTGGCTAAACCAGCGCGCAGAGCATCCCCGGCTTTGGAAATACCTTCGTTGTAATAAATATCAAATTCGGCCACTTTAAATGGCGCGGCCACTTTGTTTTTGACCACTTTGGCTTTTACGCGGTTACCAATAATTTCATCGCCGGATTTTATCTGCGCGGTTCTGGCTAAGTTTAGCCTGACCGAGGCGTAAAATTTGAGTGCCATTCCCCCGGTAGTTGTTTCCGGATTACCAAACACCATGCCGATTTTCATTCTGGTTTGGTTGATGAAAATAATCATCGTGTTGGTTTTGGCAGCAATACTGCCCAATTTCCGGCAAGCTTGCGACATCATACGGGCTTGCAGACCCATATGCTGGTCGCCAATTTCGCCTTCAATTTCGCGCTGGGGAGTTAAGGCCGCCACCGAGTCCACTACAATCACATCCACTTTTTCTGATTTTACGAGCGTTTCTACAATTTGCAGAGCCTGCTCTCCTGAATTTGGCTGAGAAATCAACAACTCATTTACATCCACTCCAAGACGCTTGGCATAATCCGGATCCATGGCGTGTTCGGCATCCACAAAAGCACAAATGCCACCCTTTTTCTGGGCCTCGGCAATAATGTGCAAGGTCAACGTAGTTTTTCCGCTAGATTCAGCTCCATAAATTTCAATAATCCTACCGCGCGGCATTCCCCCAACTCCCAGCGCCAAATCCATGGCAATTGATCCAGTCGGAATCACATCTACATCTACGGCATTGCTTTCTGACAATTTCATAATGGAACCCTCTCCAAATTTTTCCCTAATTTCAGTCAACGCATCAGTCAAATTTTTATTGTGTTTTTCAGCTTCCGCTTTTTTGTCTATTTTCTTTTCTTCCTTTTTGTCTTTTGCCATGTTTTTTTAATTAATTATTTTCTAGCTTAATTCGCTCCAATATATATATGGTAATTCAAATCTGTCTGGCCACCCTTCGTAAACTTAAAACCTATTTGACCGTTAAAATCCTTTTGGTTAAAACGAACTCCGCCCAAACACTTCATAGTGATTAACACCCTCTCTCCTGGCCTCAACATAATATTAAACGGTTCCTCGGACTGGATAACCTTTGGCTCGATCATTTCCATTGTTTTGAATAATTCTATGGAGTTACAGCTGCCAATAGTATCATAGAGACTAGTTAGAGTTATATCTTCTTGATAGCTATTTATAAGAGTAAAAGAAAGAGTATTATTCTCTCTTGAAAAAGATAAGTTTTCACAAACTTTTGGATCACAAGATGGTGGAGTTGTTTGATTTTTTTGGTTTTGGCTCTGAATAGTTTTTTCAGTGAAAGTTTTCAAACCAAACCCCGCGACAAGCACAACGAAGACTATGCCCACAAAAACCGCACCCGAAAGGATTTTATTGTAATCATTGTATCTGCTTGCCCATTTTTTATTCTGAACCCATCCGACAATTAAGAGGAAAGCGCTAAATATGGCTATGTATAAAGCAATCGTACTGCCAATTCTCGGAATAGTGTTGAAGAGAATATTGGTAATACTAGAAAATTGGCTAAGCCCATCAAATAAAAACCCTAATGTAAAGATGCCTAAAATATTAATCAAAAACGCTGGCGCTAGAGATAAAGCTAGTATTATTAAGGATAGAAGTCCCGAATAGTATCCGTAGATACCCAGAGATTTTTCCTTCGTTTGTGGTGGTAAATATTCTTCCATGTTTACTATTTTTTTACACCTTCTCCCAGTCAGCCCCTTGCTCCGTCTGCTTGGGGGCTTCTTCTGATTCATCTAATCCACCGCCTTCAATATCTGCCAAAGCAGATTTGGGCTGCTCACCAAATACCTCGCGGGGTTTGGCACCATCGGCTGCGCCCACAATTCCTTTTTCTTCTAGCATATCAATTAAGCGCGCGGCGCGGGAATAACCAATCCTCAATCTGCGCTGTAAAAATGACGCCGAAGCTTTTTGAGTTTCAATCACAATTCTTTTAACATCATCAAACAGCGGGTCATCATCGCCAAAAAATACATCTCCGCCACCTTTTTCAGTTGATTCTTCTTGCCTATCCAAAGCATCTTTGAGTCCCGCAATTAATTCGGGCTGACCTTCGTCTACTACTTTGGCCTGCTCATCCAACCAATCGGTTACCTTTTTAACTTCTTTTTCTGAAACATACGGCCCCTGCACGCGAGTAATTTTAGAAGATTTGGAAGACAAAAAGAGCATATCACCCAGGCCCAATAGTTTTTCCGCACCAGAAGTATCAATAACCGTGCGTGAATCAATTTGGCTGGCCACCTGAAAACTGATTCGGCTGGAAATGTTGGCCTTAATTAAACCGGTAATAACTTCCACTGATGGCCTCTGGGTTGCAAGCACCAAGTGAATTCCAGTTGCCCGCGCCATCTGCGCCAAACGCACAATACCAGCTTCCAATTCTTTGCCCTTGGCGGCCATTAAGTCTGCCAATTCATCCACAACCAACACAATATAGGGTAAGGCTGCCCCAGTTTCCATCACTGTTTTATTAGTGTTGTAACTTTTGATGTTTCGGGCATTGACCTCGGCAAATACCTCAAAGCGCCGCTCCATTTCTTTGGCGAGCCATTGCAAAGCATTAATCGTCCGCGTCGCATCGTTAATAACTGGGCAAAGCAAATGCGGAATATTGTTATAATTTTGGAACTCCACGCGCTTTGGATCAACCATGATTAACCGCAAGCTTTCCGGCGTGCTTTTGTAGAGTAAACTTAAAATCAGAGAATTTAAAAAAATGGTTTTCCCGGTTCCCGTAGCTCCGGCCACCAGCATATGGGGCTGTTCGGCCAAATCGGTATACATGGGCTGGCCAGACACGTCTTTTCCCAATGCCAACATTAAGTGGTCTGGTGAAGTCTGATATTTTGCGTCAGCCACCAGGTTACGTAGCGTCACCATAGCACGAATTTTATTGGGCACTTCAATTCCCACTAATGATTTTCCCGGGATAGGCGCTTCAATCCTGATAGGGTGCGCCGCCAGCGCTAACGCCAAATTATTTGACAGAGTTGTAATTTTTGACAGTTTCACCCCTTCAGCGGGCTTAAAAGCGTATTGAGTAACTGCCGGACCTACGTTTACTTCAGCCATTTCCACTGGAATGCCAAAATTTTCCAGAGTTTTTTTGATAATGAGCGAATTTTCTTTAATGTTGCCGGAAGTAGGTGCGGTTTCATTTTTACTCAACAAATCCAGCGGCGGCAGGGCATATTTGCCTTTTTGAGTGGGCTGGCTGGCGTTTACTATCACCGGCACTGTCTCTTTTTTCTCTTTATCTTCACGCTTGAAAAGAGAAGGTTTCAATTTTAATTCTTCTTTGGGTTTTTCCGGTTCCACACCGCGAATTTTCAAGTTTGGGGAATCGGTACTTTTAAGGGGAAAAACACCTTTTTCTCCTGCCTGCGCAGACAGGTCTTCTGGTTTCGGCTGGTCATTCCACAAGAATTGCAGGAAAATGAATAGGCCGATAATAATAACGGCCAAAAAAATAATATTGGAAACTAATAGCCCAAAGCCTCCCAACAGCAGTTTGGCAACCCAGCCAACACCGCCAATGTATTCGGTGTTCAGATTTTGATTACCTGCCACGCCCGAAATGCCAATAATAGTGAGGAAAATTGCCAAAACAATAGCCAACACATTCACCCGTTTATGTGATTTTAAAAATACAAATCCGCTACACAAAAGCGCCAGCACTATTGCCGCAATAGTAACCTTGGCATCGCCAAACAGGACTTTGAGCAAAAGAACAATCCATTTCCCAGCCATCCCCGATTTATCTAAAAATGAAAGGGCTACAATCACCGTAACCAAAAACATGATAATGGCCTTGATCCACTTTTTGGTTTTAGTATGCAAAACATGTTCCCTTTTCTTGAGTTTGCCGTTTTTGCCGTTGTCTCTTAGGTTTTTGTCTGGCTTTGCCATGTTAGCTGTAGTTAATTATACCATTCTTACATTTACTCATTCAAGCGCATTTTTATACACCAAAAAAGCCCCGAAGGGCTTTTTTGGTGTAATAGAGATTTTGCTTAATTATGAATTGAAATACTGTTGGTTGGAAAGTTATACATCAATGTTCCAGTTCCAGCTGAAGCAGCTCCAGACCCAGCCACATCAGTCCACAAGAATGAACTTGCAGGACCAATGCTTGTTGTTACAGAAGTAGGATTAGCCAAAGCAGACATATTTAATCCAAGAGTAAAAGTTTGGCTGGTGCCAGCCGGAATAACATATCCACTAGGAAATGTAATATTCATCGTGACTAACGAAGTATCATTGCCGGTGAGATTGCTTTGACCTGCATTAGCGATATCAACGCCACTACCATCCTTAACTACTGGTAAAATACCGAGAATTCTTGTACCGCTATTACCAGATATTACAAAGGGAATCTGATTTAATGCAATACCCCCCTTTGCATTGGCAGTCACAGTAACAGAAGCTAGATAAACCGGCTGCGGTGAAACCATAAGAAAAGAAGATATTGTTGATGAACCAAGCGTAACTGCAGGCTTTGAACCCACCAAGGTCATGGTAGGAGCTGAAACCATAGGCGTAATAGCTTGAGTCGTTCCACCGGTAGTATATTTCACATAAGAAAGCGCAATGTTTGATGTGCTTCCCGAAGGGATACCGGTAGTTCCAACACTTGCGTAAGAAGTATATACGTCCACATTAAAACCCGCACCTCCATTTGGAACAACTAGATTAAGGCCAGTCAAATACGCAACACCACTGACAGGCACTGCTGTAGCACTTCCAACCCTTACGGCTGAAATAACATTGGTTCCGGTAGTGATGAATTTCAATTCAGTAATGGTTGAAGTACCACCGGTTGAAGTAAAGTTAAAGGTTGCTTTTGAAGCATCTATCGCACCTCCCGCAGCGGCAATGTATTGGGATGGCGTAGACGAAGTCATAACAAGCGCTGGAGCGTTCAAGCTGCCCACGCTGGCACTTGCAAACGTGATGGTCTGGCCGGTTACTGCAGAAGTAGTTCCGGAGATATTACTTGAAAGACCAGTAAATGAAACTGTAAGCGCGGTAATCACTGTTACATTGATCTGGTTGCCAGAGTTAGCAAAAATATCAATGGTCTTAGCTGCGCCCGGAGCTAATGTAAAATCAACCGCAATATTATTTGAAGCTTGGGGCTGGATTGGCACGGCGCCAGATCCCGAAGTTTCAGATGTTCTTAAAGCTGACAAATTACTTATTGACTCCGTACCCGATAAGCCAATATTGAAGTTGGTCACTTTTACCGATTCGGACGTGCTCTGGTTTTGGATTACATAAGAACCAATTTTGACTTCTACGGAATTAGGGCTTACATTTTTACTTGGATAAGCAGGGTTAATTGAAACTCCCACAACCGGAGCAACTGGTGCTGGCGCCACAATACTAAAATAGTTATCGCTTAAGTCTTCCACATAACCGCCGCTGTTAACCTTGGCATCATACACAATCGCCACCTTGAATTTATTTCCCTTTAAATTTGCCGGAACTTGCCAGGCATAACTATTTTGATTGGAAGAAACTGAGGCAATTTGGGTAACTACCGGCGTTGCCGAAGAATAATCTATAGCAAGCAATTTTTCAGTAATATTTGGTAATACATTAGAGGTCCAGGTTATATTATAGGCTTGTCCTTGGGTTAATGCTTCGCCTCCGTTGGGTGCGGTAACAGCAATAGTCGGAGCAACAGCATTTAAAGCAATATATCCAGCCATCACCATCGGACCATTCGGCACCGTAGAACATTGTACGGCAAAACGAGCCTGTGAACCGCTTGAATCTGCCACCAAAGTAGTAAGGGTAAACTTTTCAGAACCGCTAGCGCCTCTCCACCTATACGATCCCCAACCATGAGGATATGCAGGAGAAATTCCCGTGTTGCATTCATACACTCCCGAGGTTGTCCACGATACAATCACCGTACTGCCCACGAGTGCGTATGCTGGGCCTTTTGATCCGTTGATTTTTAATTCTACCGATGCAGCATTTGCAACTGAAAAACTTGGCATTAGCATAGCGCTAGCCAAGAACAACCCTCCCACCAAGCCCAAAATGTATGATTTATTCATTTTTTGAATATATGATGTTAATTAATGCTATCCTTAATTATAGCATATAAGTATACTATCTGTCAATAGCACCAACCAAAAACCGCCTTTTACAGCGGTTTCGGTAAACATTTATTTTTTGCCTTTTTCTCTGAATCCCGTTCCCACCGGAATCAGTTTTCCGATGATAACGTTTTCTTTTAAGCCGCGAAGCTTGTCTTCCTTGCCTTCCAATGAAGCTTTAATCAGCACACGAGAAGTCTGCTGGAACGAAGCCGCTGATAAGAATGATTCTGAAGCCAGCGCCACCTCAGAGATTCCCAGTAGAATTTGTAAACCAATAGGCGCTTCCTTTTTAGCTTTTTTCAAGCGTTCCACTTCTTCTTGGAATACCGACCACTCAATAATTTCGCCCGGCACCCACTCCCCCTGTCCTTCCACTTTTATCCTGATGCGGGAAAACATCTTCTGAATAATCACTTCAATGTGTTTGTCATGAATATCCACCCCCTGGGAAGAGTAAATCCTTTGCACTTCTTTTAGAATATATTTTTGGGTTTCTTCCAGGCCGGCTGATTTATATAATTTCTTCAAATCCAAATTTCCGCCACACAAGGGCTGGTTTTCTTTCACCTCTTGGCCGACTTCAACCAAAATAGCAATCTTGCCCGGGATTTTGTAATCAATAGGCAAGGGCTTGGCTGCTGCACCTTTTTTCCGCTTAGCATCAGATTCAGCGGTTGGCTGAATCGTCACCAGGCGCTTTTCTTCATCAATAGCGGTCACCTTTCCTTCGGTCAAAGACATAACCGCCTCTCCCTTTGGGGCTCGGGCTTCAAAAATTTCTTCAATGCGCGGCAATCCCTGGGTAATATCACCTGAACCAACCACGCCACCCAAATGGTGAGTTCGCAACGTCAGCTGGGTTCCCGGTTCTCCGATGGCCTGGGCGGCCACCACTCCCACCGCCTCTCCAAGGCGCACTACATTGTTGCGGCTCAAATCCCAGCCATAGCATTTCTGGCACACACCTCGGATGCTCTGGCAGGTTAACGGGGAGCGCACATGCACCGATTCCACTTCCTCTTCTTTAATTTGTTTAGCCTGAGCCCAGGTGACAATATCACCCCTTTCAACAATGGTTTGTTTCTTATCTTTGGCGGACATAACATCTTGGGTAACTACCCGGCCCACCAATTTAAAGGTAACATCCTGCTCAATATCATCAGCTTCTTTGCGCAAAATTTCCAGGCCTTTTTTGTTGCCGCAGTCCTCTTCCCAGATAATCATGTCGTGAGCCACATCAATTAACCTTCGGGTCAGATAACCCGCTGATGAAGTTCTCAAAGCGGTATCAGCGGTTCCCTTTCTGGCTCCGTGGGTAGAAATGAAGTATTCTAGCACATTAAAACCTTCCGCAAATGAAGATTTTACCGGAAGTTCAATAATATCTCCGGCTGGATTATTTACTAAGCCCTTCATGCCCGCCATTTGCACGGGCTGCGACCACGTGGCCCTCGCACCAGCGCTAATAATTGACATCACCGAACCGTCTTCAGGTAACGTGGTTTTAAGCAAGGCTTCCAATTTTGTTTTAACACCTTGCCAGAGTAAAATTTTCTGGCTGGTTTTTTCATCATGGCTCAATAACCCCTTTTCATAATGGGAGTCAATGCGTTCCACTTCGTTTTCAGCGTCTTTTATCATTTGGGCTTTTTCTTTTGGAACCACCAAGTCATCCATGCCCCAGGAAATTCCCGAAAGCGTGCAGTATTCAAATCCCATCACCTTAATTTTATCTAAGGTATTAATAGACTCTTCGCCCGGGTACTTTTCAATAATATCGCGTATCAAGGCTTTCAGAGCCTTGTTGTCAATCAATTTGGAGACATATGGGTAATCAGCCGGCAAATTAGCATTTAAAATGAGGCGGCCTACGCAGGTTTCAATCACTTCATGTTCAGTGGATTTCGGATTTGGCACCCTGATTTTTTCCGTTAGAGTTACAAAGCCGTAATCATGAGCAATCACTGCTTCATCTTTGCTCGAATAAATCTTTACTTCTTTTGAATCCTTTGGCTCTTTCATTTTGGTCATCAAATAGCAACCCAAAGCAATATCCCGGAAAGGACCGATAACCGGCAAACCGGTTTGGGGCTTTAACAAATTCAGTGAAGAAAGCATGATTTCGCGGGCTTCTTTTTGAGCTTCATCGCTCAAGGGCAAATACACTGCCATTTGATCACCGTCAAAGTCAGCATTAAAAGCCTCGCAAGCTAATGGATGCAACCGGATGGTTTCTCCTTCGGTTAAAACGGGATGAAACGCCTGAATACCCAGCCGATGCAAGGTGGGAGCACGATTCAGCAACACCACTTTTCCGGCCACCACTTCTTCTAAAATGGCCCACACTTCCGGCACCTTGTCTTCAATTAACCGAGCTGCTCCGCGGATGTTGTAAGCTAATTCTTTATCTAAAATACGCTTAATCACAAACGGTTTGAAAATTTCCAAGGCCATGGTTTTTGGCAAACCGCACTGGCTGAATTTCAATTCTGGGCCCACCACAATCACGGACCTTCCTGAATAATCTACTCGTTTGCCCAGCAAGTTCTGGCGGAACCGTCCCTGTTTTCCGGCCAACATGGCAGCTAGCGATTTTAACAACCGCTTGCCTCCGGTGGTGGCGGTGGTGGTTACGCCTTTTCTCATGTCGTTATCAATTAAAGCATCAACTGCTTCTTGCAACATACGCTTTTCATTGCGGACAATCACAGGCGGAGCGGAAATCTCCTGTAAGTATTTCAAACGGTTGTTCCGGTTGATAACGCGACGGTACAAATCATTCAAATCACTGGAAGCATAGCGGCCTCCATCTAACTGCACCATGGGCCGTAAATCCGGCGGCAGCACGGGCAGGACATCCATAAACATCCATTCAGGACGTACCTTGGCTTTCAACATACCTTGGAATAATTTCAAGCGGCGCAAAATTTTCTTTTTCAACAAAGGCGGAGCATCTTTAGCCTCGTTTACCAATTCTTCAACGGTAATTTGTAAATCAACCTTGGTAAATAATTCTTTCACCACTTCGGCCCCTGTTCCCGCTTCGAACATTTCCCCGTACTTCATGGAAATATCGTGGTACACCACTTCAGATAAAATCCGGAGCGGCTTGATATCTAAAATTTCTTCTTTAACTTTTTCGCGCAATTGTTTATATTCGGTTTTTTCCGCCTCGGTTGCGGCACTTTTTGATTTGGTTTTGTATTCCTGCTCTACCGCGTCCAGTAAGCGCTGGCGGGCTTCGTTATCCACCTTGGTAATAATATAAGAAGAGAAATAAATTACTTTCTCTAACTGCTGCGAACTCTTATTCAGCACGAGTCCCATGCGGCTGGGCACGCCCCGCAAAAACCAAATATGCGAAACCGGTGTGGCCAGCTTAATATGACCCATACGTTCGCGCCTGACTTGGCTTTTAGTAACTTCAACCCCGCAGCGGTCGCACACCACGCCTTTGTAACGGATTCTTTTATATTTTCCGCAAGCGCATTCATAATCTTTTTCAGGGCCAAAAATCCGTTCGTCAAACAAACCGTCTTTTTCTGGTTTTTGGGTGCGGTAATTAATGGTTTCTGGGCGGATAATTTCGCCGTGTGACCAACTCAAAATCTCCTCGGGCGAGGCTATTTTGATTCTAATTGATTCAATGTCAAGTACTCGCATGAATTTATGTAGCGAAGCGAATAAATTCACTTTGAAAATTAGGCTGATATCTATAATATACTTTGTGGCCTAATTTTCATTGCGACACCTTATTCGCTCGTTTATTTATTTTTTATCGTCTCGTTCGGTGCGTGGTTTCTCTTTTACTTCCACGCCCATTCCCAAAGACTTTAATTCAGCCACTAGCAAATTAAACGACGCTGGAATGTTTGGATTCCTAATTGGCTCGCCCTTCAAAATGCTTTCATAGGTTGTAGCCCGGCCTACCACGTCGTCAGACTTAATCGTCAACATTTCTTGCAGAGTATGAGCCGCGCCGTATCCTTGCAGAGCCCACACTTCCATTTCCCCGAAGCGCTGGCCCCCAAACTGGGCTTTTCCGCCCAATGGTTGCTGGGTAATCAATGAATATGGCCCAATGGACCTGGCGTGCACCTTGTCATCTACCATGTGAATCAGCTTCATCACATACATGTAACCAACCGTAATCGGTTTTGGGAACGGCAAGCCTGAATGGCCATCATACAAAGTGATTTGGCCGCTTTCTGGCAATCCGGCTTCTTTTAATTCTTGTTTAATATCTTCCTTATTGGCTCCGAGTAATGAGGGGGTAACTGCCATGAAATTCATTTTGTGGGCGGCCCAACCCAAGTGGGTTTCTAAAATTTGACCCAGGTTCATACGGGAAGGAACCGAGAGTGGTGAAAGCACTAAATCAACCGGAGTTCCGTCAGCCAAGAATGGCATTTCGGCTTCAGAAGCAATTCTTGAAACTACTCCTTTGTTTCCGTGGCGTCCAACCAACTTGTCTCCCACTTTCACGTGGCGGACTTCAGAAACTTCCACCTGGATTTTCTTAATGACACCCGGTTCCAATTTATGCCCCAATTCCCGGCTGAAAATTTTCACATTAGTCACTTTTCCGTGCTTGCCATGTTCAACCCGCATGGAAGTGTCTTTTACATCCTTGGCTTTTTCCCCGAAAATGGCGCGCAGTAAGCGTTCTTCCGGGGTTAATTCGGCTTCCCCTTTAGGTGAAATTTTTCCCACCAAAATATCATTAGGACCTACCGAAGCCCCCACCCGAACAATGCCCTCTTCATCCAAATCTTTCAGCTTTTCTTCTCCCACGTTTGGAATGTCTGAGGTAGTTTGCTCATCTCCTAATTTGGTTTCACGGACGTCACAAGTAAAATCTTCAATATGAATGGAAGTAAATTCAAATTCTTTAACTAACTTTTCCGAAATGGTAATGGAGTCTTCAAACCCCCCTCCACGTAGTGGCAGGAAACAAACTAAAATGTTTCTTCCCAGAGCCAGACGGCCCTGGTCAATGGCAGCGCCATCAGCCAGCACATCACCTTTTTTAACATGATCGCCTTTTTGGACAATGGGTTTTTGATGGAAACAAGAATATTGGTTAGTCCGCACAAAGGTTTGTAATTCATATTCTTGGGTGACTTTTTTCCCACCCTGGTCATACTGAACCAAAATGCGAGAAGCATCTACTTCTTTCACCACGCCGTTGGCCTCGGCCAAAACCACTTGGCCAGAATCCCGGGCGATATTCTTTTCAACACCCGTTCCAATCAACGGAGCTTCCGGCCTGATCAAGGGTACCGCTTGGCGCTGCATGTTTGAACCCATCAAAGCGCGGCTCGCATCATCATTTTGTAAAAAGGGAATCAAGCTGGCAGCAGCGGAAATAAACTGCTTAGAAGAAACATCAGAATAATCAACTTTGGCAATTTCAATTTCAGCAGGCTCTCCTTTCACCCGGGCCTCCACTTTGTTTGGGGGAATTTCCGGTAAAATTTTACCATTTTTATCTAATGGGGTGGAGGCGGGAATGATTACATAGCGTTCTTCTTCCTGGGCTGAAAGATAATGCACTTCGTCAGTTACTTTACCGTTTTTCACTTTAAAATACGGGGCTTCAATGAAACCATA
Source organism: Candidatus Staskawiczbacteria bacterium (assembly GCA_023245155.1). Classification (GTDB taxonomy): domain Bacteria; phylum Patescibacteriota; class Minisyncoccia; order Minisyncoccales; family Staskawiczbacteraceae; genus VGLO01. The sequence continues at coordinate 98,663 of JAHFKV010000001.1, forward strand.
GGGGTTAACCCGGGCAAACGAAGCCAAATGGCCCACCAGCCCCACGTTTTGGCCTTCGGGAGTTTCAATCGGACAAATCCGGCCATAATGAGAAGGCTGCACATCCCGCACTTCAAAACCGGCCCGTTCACGCGTTAATCCTCCAGGGCCCGTAGTTGTAAGCCTTCTTTTATGTTCCAATTCAGCCAAAGGATTTTCGTTATCCATGAACTGGGAAAATTGGGAAGAAGTGAAAAATTCTTTCACCACTGCCATTAACGGCCGTGGATTAATCAGCTGGATTGAGGTGATGGTTGAGGGATCCAAGGTAGACATTTTGTCTTTAATAATCCTTTCCATGCGCATCAAACCCACCCGCAAACGGTTTTGCAATAATTCTGAAAGAGTCCGCACACGCCGGTTGCCCAAGTGGTCCACCTGGTCTGCCTTGGCTTCAGGATTATTATTCAACCGAATCACTTCTTTGACCACCTCCACTAAATCGGCAATGCTCAAAATGCGTTCTTCTTTGGTAATGGTTGAATCTTTATCTTTTTTCTTGGCGTTCAAGCCGGGTAAGCGTATCCAGGTTTTCCAGCGGCCAACTTTTGATAAGTCATACCTATCAAAATTAAAGAACATGTTGAAAATCAAATCCTGGGCGGTGTCAGGAGTCACCAGATCCCCCGGGCGCAGCCTGCGGTAGATTTCCACCAAAGCTTCTTTCTGGTCCTTACAAGTGTCGCGCTTTAAAGTTTCAGCAATATATTTTATTTCACCAGTATCAACATCTTTAAATTCTTTCTGGATTTTTTCAATGTTTTCCAAACCTAAGGCCATTAATAACGTGGTGGCGGGTACTTTTCTCTTGCGGTTGATTTTTACGCCGATAAATCCGGATTCTTCCGTTTCAAATTCCAACCAGGCACCGCGGTTGGGAATAATTTTAGCACCAAAAAGATTCCTGCCCTTTGAGCTACGGCTCGTAAAAAATGCACCAGGGCTGCGGATGAGCTGGGAAACTACCACCCGCTCAACACCGTTGACTACGAACGTCCCCCGTTCAGTCATTAACGGAAAGTCGCACAAAAACACTTCCTGGTCTTTAACCTCTTTGGTTTTTTTGTTGATGAGCCTGATTTTTGCGCGCAGGGAAACTTCCAGGGAATCGTTATTGCGTTTTGCTTCCAAGCCGTTCTTGTAGTTGGGTTTACCCAAATTGTAATCTAAGAACCAGAGTTCAAATTCTTTTCCGGTGTAATCTGAAATCGGGGAAATTTCTGAAAACAATTCTTTGATCCGCACATCAGTAAAATCTTTCCAGGTATCGCGCTGCATTTCCAGCAAATGCGGAGTGGAAAAAGAAAGGTTGGATTTTGAAAAGTTTTTTATTTTTTGCACTTTCTCAGCCATAGGAGGTTAGCTGTTTTACGTTAATACAAACATAAAATACCCTTTTGAGAGAGGGTATGAGCCTTTGCGTTTTTTAAAGGAAGGTTACCACGGGGAATTAAATATAAGTACAGTATATTCTTTCTATAAAAAATGTCAAGCGTTTTTAGCTAGTAATTGGTTAACGTGCGGGTTTTAATGCTCTGTAAAACACCCAAACTGACAAAGTTAGCAATTAATCCCGAACCCCCGTAACTGACCAGGGGCAAATAAATTCCCACCACAGGTAGCAACGAAAGATTCATACCAATGTTTACGGTAAATTGGGCAATGAGCATGATGGCAAAACCAATTCCGAACAGCCGCGGAAAATTAGAAGAAGATTCAATGGAAACTTTTAATATCCGCCACACCAGCAAAAGGTATGCTCCAAAAAATACGGCCATGCCAATCAACCCCCATTCTTCGGCAATCACGGAAAAAATGAAGTCCGTATGCGGTTCAGGTAAAAATCCGTATTGTACTTGAGAATCACCAGTTACACCCTGGCCGAACCAACGGCCAGAGCCAATGGAAATTTTCGTTTGGGCTTGGCTCCAGCTCCCCCCCAGCACATCGGTGGGGAATAAAAAGGCGGTAACCCTCCCCTTTTGGTAATCTTTCAATAAAAACTGCCAGGAAAATCCAGATACTAACAAAAAGCATATTCCCAAAATCAAAAAATGTTTTAATTTAATTCCTGAAACCAGCAAAATCCCCAGCCACATGGCCACAAACACCGCCGCTCCCCCCAAATCCGGCTTAATGAAAACCAAGGCAGCAGGAGTTAAGGCATACAATCCGGAAATTAAAATGTGCTGCAGTTTATACATTTGGACGTGGCGCATGGAAAAATATTTGGCCAGCAGAATAATGAGCACAATCTTCATGGTTTCAATCGGGTCCAGGGTCAAAAAGCCGAGGCGATACCAGCCATGTGTGCCGCGAATCACTGGCGCAAAAAAATGAAGTCCCGCCAACAACGCTAAACAAATAAAATACAAGACCAAAATTAAGTAAGAATTATTGCGCAAAATCCGGTAATCAAAAAAACTGATGGCAAACATTAGGCAAAGGCCTACGGCAAAAAAAATCAACTGCTTGTAAAAGTTTGAAAAGTCTGATTTTGCCAGACTAGTGCTCCAAATCGCCGCCAACCCAAAAAGCGTAATCAGCACGGCTGAACCAATCAGCACCCAGTCTAGTTTTTTTACTTGTTGTAATAATATTGACATAAGTTAAAGAATGATATATGATAATCGCATGTTGATTTTACCCACGAATCTTTTACGCTCAAAGGAAAAATCATGTTGCACATTCAGCAGGGCGACCTGGACCGCGGTGCGAACCACGAGGTCACGGAAGTCGAGTTCGAGTATTTAACACCACTCGGACGATCTTTCGGCGTAGACTTCGACGTCGAGTTGACAAAGGATCCTGGAGTCTTCGCGATGACTTTGTCTCTCACGCGAAGGGGGCATGACGATGTGATTATCCACATGGATGATCTATTGCCCGTCCAGTCTGTTCCCGAGTTCTTGATCAGCTCGGACCTGATTCTGGATGATAATTACGGCCTCGCGCGGGCAATCGCAGTCGCCCTCGTCAAACTCGCAAGAGTTTCCGTGGCGCTCACTCTGGAACGGGGTGATAAGCCGGGCACGGGCGAAATCATCGCCTATGTCTCAATCAAGTCTTCTAGCGGCCAAGTATCTTTTCGCACGGAGGGCCGCATTCTGGAGAACAGCGCCAAGCACCACCTCACCGCCAAGAAAAAGTAAATCTGTCTGGCCGCTCACTCGCCAACCGTATGCTACATGCGCGGTTGGCTTTTTCATTCTATCATTTTTAGAAAATCTTGCTCGCTTAAAATCTTCACCCCTAATTTTTCGGCTTTTTGGGCTTTGCTGCCCGGTTCTGCGCCGACAACAACATAACTGGTTTTTTTGGAAACTGATTCTGAAACTTGGCCGCCAAGTTCGCGGATTTTTGCTTTGGCTTCGTCGCGGCTCATACTTTCCAGTGAACCTGTCACAACAAAACTTTTTCCTTCTAGCTTCAAGATTCTAGATTCTAGATTCTGTTTCTTAATTTTTATTCCAGCCCTAAAAAGCTTATCCAACAGTTTTACATTGTGCTTATTGGCAAACCATTCATGCGCCGACTTTGCCACAATCGGACCAATATTTAAAATCTTTTCAACGTCTTGGAGCGACGCGCGTTGCAACTTTTCAATCCTACCAAATTGCATTGCCAAATCAATAGCCGTTTGCTCACCTACATTTCTAATCCCAAGGGCGTAAATAAACTTGGCCAAAGTAATTTCCTTTTTTGCGTGAATGGCATCAATCAAATTTTCCGCTGACTTTTCCGCAAAACGTTCTAAATGCACTACATCTTCTTTTTGAAGCGCAAAAAAATCGGCTTGATCCGCCACCAATCCTTCGTCCAGCAACCGATCAATAATTTTGGGCCCAAGCCCATCAATGTTAAAAGCAGTGCGACTAACAAAATGGTAAAAGTTTCGCCTTTGGCGGGCGGGGCATTTGGCATTATTGCAGCGCCACAACACTTCCCCTTCTGACTTTTCCAGCTCATTCTCACAGCTTGGGCAAACGCGTGGCATATGGAAATTTCTTTCAACCCCGGTGCGAAATTCCGGCAACACCTTTATAACATCGGGAATCACATCTCCCGCTCGACCGACAATTACCGTATCGCCAATTTTTATCCCAAGCCTCTTTATTTCGTCTTCATTGTGCAATGTGGCACGTGTAATAGTAATACCACTCACCACCACCGGTTTTAATACTGCCACCGGCGTCATAGCACCCGTCCGGCCCACCTGAATTTTTATGTCTTCTATAATAGTCGTCGCCTGGCTTTGGGCAAACTTAAACGCCACTGCCCCGCGCGGAGCCTTGCCCACCACCCCCAATTTTTCAAACAGAGCGTTATTATTTATAATCACCACCACGCCATCAATTTCGTAATCCAGTTTTGCCCGAATTTTACCCACATGTTCATAAAAAGCAAATACTTCTTCAATGGATTTACAATGCTTGTTATTTAGATTTGTTTTGAAGCCCAGTTTTTTTAAGAATTTGTGTTCGTCTTCATGGCAATTAAAATTACCGCCCACCACATCATACGCAAACGAATCCAGTTTTCGCGCCGCGGTAATTTTAGGGTCAAGCTGCCGAACCGACCCAGCTGCGATATTTCTTGGATTAGCGTACTCAGCCAAGCCTTTTTCACGCAACACTTTATTTTGCCTTTCAAATTCTTTCTTTGAAATAAATACCTCTCCGCGTACTACTAAACTTTTCTCTTCATCCAACGTTAAGGGAATTGCTTGAACCGTTTTTAAATTTTGGGTGATGTCTTCGCCAATTACTCCATCTCCCCGCGTTGATCCACGTACAAAAAGACCGTTCTCGTATTCCATTTCAATAGCCAACCCGTCAATTTTTAGTTCACAATAAAAATCCAGCTGCGCTTTTTCTTGTTCAGTTAACAATTTTGAAATTCTCTCATGCCAATCATAAAAATCTTCTTTACTGAACACATCATTGAGCGACAGCATGCGTTCCTCGTGTTGAACTTTTTTAAATTCCTTAAGTGGCGCGCCACCCACTCGTTGGGTAGGCGAATCGGCAGTTATTAAATCCGGATGCAATTGCTCTAAATCAAACAACTCTTTTTTTAAAGAATCCAAAGCCGCATCAGAAATTTCCTGTTTATCTAAGACATGATAAAGATAGCGATGATGGTTAATCGTTTTCTTGAGCTTTTCTATTCTTGTTTTTGCCTCTGATTTATTCATGTTGGGAATGTTTGCTGATATACAACGCCCGTTCTTTTTCACTTTCAGCCTGGTAAAAAGCAGCGATGCGGTTGGCCACATTGCTCACAATTTTAACCTGGTTAAATAATATGGAACTCAAACTTAACACCACCGCCAGCATAATGGCCATGATTAAAAAAGTAATCACCAGAGATACACCTTGTTGATGGTATTTCATCGTTGCGAAACCGTAATTTGAATAATCATATCTTGCACATTCAGAACCATGGTAACCCGGGTATTTTGCAACACCACAAAACGCAGATAACGTACGGCATATTTGGCTGACAACAAGGGCTGGGGGCTAGAACCATTTTTTATTTCTTTAATCACGCCATCGGCATCAAGAAAATATTCCTGGCAGCCATTTTCCTTGGAAAAAAAGCGGATGCCCTGGTTGCCATGGGTGGTCATGTAAACTGACTGGGCATTGGTTCCCAAACAAATACCCGAAGGATCCATTTCTGTCTGGCGCAAATTCCGGCTTATCTCATCTTCCAAATAAGTAACTTGGTTAATCATTTCTTGCTGGCTCAAAATACGTTTCTGCTGACGGACAATGGAAATAAAAAGAGTAACCGTAACTCCCATGATGAGCATGAACAAGCCCAGTACCACCACTAATTCAATTAACGTGAAACCTTTCTTATTTAACATTATATAGGTAAGTTGTTATTTCAAAATCCATGGGCTTGCCGTTATAATCCCACATTACCAGCACATCAACTTTTAATACATCAGGGCTGCCAGCCTGGGTGATGGTAATTTTCCGTTTGAATTTAGTGGGATTCCCCTGGTCATAACTGTAAAAACCATCCGCGCTAATGTTCAAATACGATTGCTCATTATAAAGCTTTAACGTTGTCATTTTATAATCGGCTTGGCAGCCCAGGCTACACTGCGCCAGCCCCGCTGGCCAAGGATTATGGTCACGGATATTCCGCACTATTTCAAAACCCTCTTGGGCCAGGTAAACGGCCGTCACCTTTGAGGCCATGGTATGCTGCACGTTAGCAATCGGCAAAAACGCACTGTACACCCCAATAATGCCGAATGACAAAATCGCAATGGTAATAATCAGTTCAATAAGCGTAAAGCCAAATTGTTTCATTGAATCTCTATTAACCCCGATATATGCACCAGCACACTTTTAGTTTTTGAAGCATCACTTTCTAAGCCGAATATCACTTCAACATTGTTGGCATTTTTATCAAGTTGATTGATGGAAACGTTGGCATTGGGAGAACTAAAATCGATGCTGGTTTTCCCGCCAAACACATTTCCCAGACTTTCAATCATCACCCCAGGCTCGGTGGCATCAATATCAACGGTCTCAATGATATAATCCGAAGGGTCATATTGATGGTTACCGGGGAACCGATCAGCATACAAGATATATTTTTTATTAGTAGCACTTGCAGTGTTAAGGTAAATTCCATAGCCGGCTACCGGCTGCTCAATGCCAAAAGAATCTTTGTAAGCCACTCCCGATAGTGACAAATCTTGCGCCTTTCTAGCTTCTTGCAAAAAAGTGTAAGCGGCCCTGTTTAACGCGAATTGCAACTTCACCTGCGGAAAGTTGGAAAAAACAATCACCGGCAAAATAGTAATTACCGCAATCACCACGAGCAATTCTATGATAGTAAAACCTGGCAATTTCATAGTAACAATAGCTTTGCATACCAACTCATGATTTGCGGGGCCCAAAGCAACGCCAAGAATGTTCCAGCGATAAGAAACGGGGCAAATGGAACTTGACTTTTTAAGCCTTTTTTACTGAGCAGCATGAGTACTATGCCAATCACCGCTCCCAGCCAGAATGCCAACACTAAAGCCACCAAAACGCCGGCTAACCCTAGCAATAACCCCATCAAGATGGCGAGCTTTACGTCACCAAAACCCATGGCTTTACCCCTTGAAAGCAAAAAAATCAATAAAAAGAATCCTGAAGCAGCAACCGCAGCCACCAGATAATTAAATGATAGATGATAAGGCAAAGCTACTATAATAGCTGGAAATAACACCACGTCAGGAATGATATAGTGGCGCAGATCATATATGAATATGACAATCATGGAACACCAAACATATGCCATAAAAAAGAAAGCTAGCCCGCTTGCTATGGTGGAAATGACAAGAAACATTAAGGCAGTTGCCAGTTCTACCAATGGATACTGGATTGAAATTTTCGCGTGGCAATACCGGCACTTGCCACCGAGAAACAAAAAACTAAAAACCGGAATTAAATCTAGCCAAGCTAATTGGTGCTTGCAGTGAGGACAATATGAACGGCCTCCTAGTGACTCTTCTTTTTCCAATCGCAAAATCACCACGTTCAAAAAACTGCCAATGCAAAGGCCAAGTACGAAAACAATCAAGTAAAAAAGCGGTGTCATATTCGGTTAGTATAGCAAAAAAACAGCGCCTTGGACAGGCACTGTTTTTACTAAAGAATGCTAATTAATCCAAACAAGCTCCCGTAGCAGGAGTGACGCAACGTGCGGCACAGGCTCCGGCATTTTGGGTAACTTTCTTGTATCCGGTTGAGTCAACGCAGAAGGTGGAACCGGCTGGTTCGGCAGTGGTAGTCTTCATCGTTGAGCAAGCACACCAAGCAGTAGCGGCGCAAAAATGCACTGCAGTTCCGCCAGCAGCTGAAATAGCAGCTTCAGGACCAGTTATATACGCATTAGAGCAGAAATTGGTGTAGTTACCATTGGCGTCAAAATAGACAGCCCCGTTGGTTAACACTGTGGCCTCATTTCCCTTAATAGCGGCATTCTTGCCTTGGTTAATATATCCAGTAACGTTTACCAATACAATGGCTGCTAACACGGCAATGATGGCGACCACAACCAATAATTCAATAATCGTAAAACCTTTTTGTGTATTCATATTATAGTATATCATAAACTAACCTCGACCTTTTTTTAAACATCTTTATCAATTATAGTATGACCTATAACACCAAACAATGGGGCAGAATGTGGATAACTTAAACGGTCCCGAGCGCCCCATACAGCGGACTTAAAACCGAAATGGCCATGATGGCAACAATGATACCCAGCACAATAATCATCACCGGTTCTAACAGGCTGGAAAACATGGAAATGGCGCCGGTAATATCTTTCTGATAAAAATTCACCACTTCCATTAAGGCACTGTCTAATTTACCGGTTTCTTCGCCGACTTTTACCATTTGCACCACGAACGGCGGAAAATATTCTTTGTATTTACTCATCACGTAACTGATTTTTTCCCCTTCCGAAATTTCTTTTTCTATGCGGGAAGTAATTTGCCGGTAAGCTGGGTTACTCACCGTGTTTTCAGTAATTTTTAGAGCGCTTTGGATGGAAACTCCTGCGGAAATTAAGGTGGCTACATTGGAACAAAATCTGGTTAAAAAGACTTTTTTTAACACCCCACCCAAAAAGGGGACTTTCAACAATAAGATACTGATATTAGTTTTACCCGCCTTGGTGTTAGCATAAAAAATAGCTAATCCTGCCAGAAGTGCTACTGCCAGTACTAGGGCCCACCAATAACTTGCCAAAAAACCGTAAAAATCTAAAATGATTACGGTAAACCAGGAGGGCTTGCCACCTGATTCTTTGATTAAACTTGAAATCTGCGGCATGACTTCAATGATAATAATGGCCACCACCACCACCAAAACGCAGAGCACAAAAACTGGATACATCATGGCCTGGCGTACTTTGACTATAATATCATTCTCGCTTTCTAAGTGGTTAGCAATATAATTCAACGATTTGGAAATATCTCCTGAAGTTTCCCCGGATTTTACCAGGTTAACGTAAAAATTGCTGAACACATGAGGATATGCCGCCATGGCTGAAGAAAGTGGTGCACCTTCTTGCACTAAGTTGGAAATATCAGAAATAATTTCTTTGAAACTTTTTTTATTGGTTTGGGAAGCCAAGCTGGCTAGACTAGCTACCACTGGAACGCGCGAATCTAACATAATGGATAGCTGGCGAAAAAAGATGGTCAGGTCTTTTTTTGAAATGGGCGTCCTGAACTTTATTTTTTGAAACCAAACATGTTTGGGAGCCTCTGCTTCCAAAGAAGTTACAAATACGTTGTATTTTTGCAACAAAAGCGCGGCGGCTTCTTTTGAATACGCCTCAATGGTGCCAGTTTCTTGCCGTCCCTCTTTGGTTCTGGCGTGATAGGTATACTTCATCTCAAAAGGTTCTTAAGCTCCAGGGGATTCAAAGAGTAGTCAATCGAATCTTTCAACGAAATTTCTTTCTTGCGCACTAAGTCAGCCAGTGACCGGTTCAAAGAAACCATGCCGTCGCGTGAAGATGTTTCGATGACCGCGGGAATTTCATGGTTTTTATTCTCCCGGATTAAATTGGAAATAGCTGCATTGCAAATCATCACTTCTACAGCCGGAATAAATCCCCCACTGATTCTAGGAACAAGGCGCTGAGAAACCACTCCCAGTAATGATCCAGCCAACTGGAACCTGATTTGGTTCTGCTGTTCTGGTGGAAACACATCAATCATGCGGTGGATAGACTGGGCAGCCGAATTGGTGTGCAAGGTGGCAAACACCAAATGCCCGGTTTCGGCAGCCGTAATGGTGGTGGCAATAGTTTCAAGGTCGCGCATTTCTCCTACCATAATCACATCCGGGTTTTGGCGGAACATGGCCCGCAGCGCAGCTGGGAAGCTATTTGTATCAACCGAAACTTCCCGCTGTTCAATAATGGCCTTATTCCCTTCATACATGTATTCAATGGGATCTTCAATGGTGATAATGTGCACCGCCCGGGTTTGATTTATTTCGTCTATCAATGAAGCCAAGGTGGTGGATTTTCCCTGCCCCGAAGCCCCTGTTACCAGCACCAGACCCTGAGATTTGGTGGTAAATTCGTGTAACACCGCCGGTAAACCTAACTGTTCCAGTGTTTTTATTTCAGAAGAAATTAAGCGCAAGGCCATGCTCAAAGCTCCTCGCTGGAAGAAAATATTCACCCGAAACCGCGCTTTGCCATCGTGGTCATAGGAAAAATCAATTTCTTTTTCAGCATATAACTTTTTTTTCTCATCATCACCAACAATGCTCAAAGCCAGATTCTTGGCATCTTCGGCGGTAATTTTCTTCTCTTTGATTAACGGCACTAATTGCCCGGTAATCCGGATTACCGGAGGGTGGCCGACTGAAATCAGCAAGTCGGAAGCTTTTTGTTCTATGGCAATGTCCAAAATCTTTTTTAACGTTTGCAGGTGTTCCATAATTATTATTTACCCTATTAATTCTTTTACCGCGTCTGATATTTCTTTAGGGGTAGTTTGGATTTTCAAAAAATATTTGGTTACGTTGAAGTTTGCAATATTGTCAGCATTATCTTTTTGGTTAAGATTGGAAATTACCATTACCTTTAATTCTTTCGTCCGCGGGTCTTGGCGTAGATTTTTCAACACTTCCCAACCGTCAATGCCCGGCAAAATTAAGTCAAGCAACAGTAAATCCGGGAAACTCTGCTTGATTTTTTCCAAGGCCAATTCCCCGGTATTGGCAGTGTCAACCCAATAACCCTGGCCCCTTAACTGGGCCGCATAAATGTCCACAATAAAGGGATCATCTTCAACGATTAATATTTTTTTCATAGTTTTTTGATTACTAAATATCTTCGGTGGCGCGGGCCACTTCGTCAATGGAAGTTTCTCCGGCCAAAGCTTTTATAATACCTTCTTGGGCCATGGTCCGCATGCCTTGTTTTTGGGCTTCGGCTAAAATCAGGCTTTCCAAAGGATTTTTTAAAATAATATTAGAAATTTCTTCGGTCATTTGCAACACTTCATACAAGCCGGTTCTGCCTTTATATCCTTTAAAGTTGCATGAATCACAGCCATTCGCTTCATAGACAAACGCTTCGCCGGTAATCGTGATTTCTTTTTTTGCAGCAAGCGGCAACGTTTTTATATTTTTTACAATATAACTTTTCACCTTTTCGCTCATGGTCACTTTTTTCTTGCATTTTTCACACAAAGTTCTTATTAACCGCTGGGAAATAGCGACTTTTAAGGTTGAAGGAATCAAAAATGGTTTAATGCCCATATCAATTAACCGCAAAATTACTCCGACTGCGGAATTGGTGTGAATGGTACTCAGTACAATATGGCCCGTTAACGAACTGTGCACCACTAAGTTGGCTGTTTCTTCATCGCGCACCTCGCCCACCATAATAATATTGGGGTCTTGGCGTAAAATCTGGCGCAGGGCTTCCGCAAAGGTATACCCGATTTCCGTTCTTACCTGTGATTGGTTGATGCCATCAATGGAATATTCCACCGGATCTTCAATGGTAACAATGTTCACTCCCTCTTGGTTCAGCCGCTGTAAAAAAGCATATAGGGTAGTGGTTTTTCCCGAGCCCGTAGGCCCGGAAGACAAAATCAAACCATAAGGATTTTTAATGGCCTCTTGGATAATCTGCAAATTACGCTCGCCCAAACCCATTTTTTCAAAGGATTTTAAACCGTCAGCGGGGTTTAATACCCGGATTTCCACCTTTTCGCCGTACAGAGTTGGCAGCGTGGCAACCCTAAAATCAATATTCTTGTTATTGATTTTGGCAGAAAATCGGCCATCTTGGGGAATCCGTTTTTCGTCAATTTTCAGGTTAGCTAAAATTTTAATCCGCGAAACAATGGACAAATGCACACTCAAAGGCAAAAACAAACTCAAGTGCAGAATGCCGTCTTGCCGGAAACGGATATTGAGCTTTTCCCGGTTAGGTTCAATGTGGATATCGGAAGCATTTCCCTCAAGAGCGTGGCGTAAAATAACCAGTACCATTTTAATGATGGGGGCGTCTTCAGAAGCCAGCGCGGGATCGACACTCTGTTCAAGGCCCATCAACACTTCATCTTGCCCTTTATCCAATTCACTTAAGGCTTTTTTGGTTTCGCGCTTTAATGTCCGGTACTGTTTTAATACATTTTGTAAATCTGAAAAGGTTACCAGATAGACTTCATAATTAACATTTTCTTTACGGCTCAAGAAGCGCAGTGCGTTCTGAGCCAGGGTATTTTCAGGGTACACCATACCCACGCCAACCGTGTTTCCTTTTTTAAAGAGTGCCACCATTTTGTAATTAGAGGCAGCTTCTTCAGAGATTAATTCCAGTACATCCAGGGGAATTTCATCAGATTCGGGCTTTAACAACGGGACTTTAGTGAGCTTGCTCTTTAGGGCGAATAAAGCCTGTTCATCAATGATTTTTTCTTGCAACAACACTTCCTCTTCGGTTTTGCCGGTTTTTTCTAATTGGCTTTGAAGGGCTTTTTTGCGTTCTTCGGTAATGATGCCATTTGAAAATAATTCTTGGATTAAAAGCATGGTGTTAATTTATTTAATAAACGGATTAGCCCTGCCTGCGACCCCCGGCCCGTCAGAGCTATTGTCTGGAAATAATTCCAAGTGCTGGACTTGGCCAGAATCTAACATATCGAAATTGATTTTCACATCGGGAGCAGAAAATACTTCTTGAACGGTGACAGTTGAAGGATTGTGCAAAGCTGGAAGCACTACGAAAAAAGAAATAATTGCCAGGACAAGCAGTAAAACTATAGATATACCCCAAAGGAACATCTTCTGTTTTTTTCTGGTTGAAATAAATATAATTGCCATATATTAATATGAATGCGTTGTAACTTCTAATTTCAGGCTGTATTGTTGTGGTTTTTCGGCAGTAGAAAATGAAACGGTGTTCACTTCAAAAAGGCGGGCAGAATTATCCAGGGCAATCATGAATTGTTTCAAACCTTGGTAGCTTCCCGTGGCGTTAACAGTAAAGGCCACGTCTTTTATTTGGTTAGCAGCCGCACTAGCGAGCGGATCAAGCACTGCCGATGGCAAAGATTGGGAAAACACCGCCGATGTTATCGTCACCCCATTGGCAGCTCCCATGGTCTGGATAAAGTCCACCAAAGGGCCGACTGCAGTGGCTTTGGGCAAGGCGCTGTTAATTTTATCTAAGGTTTGGGCCCGGTTTTGCAGTTCTGTCAGGATATTGGTGATGCGCGCGTAATAAATGGATTCTCCGCTATACTGTGCTTGCTTTTGAAATATGGTTTGAGCCAGTTCCCGGTATTCCTGATATTTTGGGATAACAAAAAGAAAAAACAAAACGATAATCAAGATTAGGAAGATGGCTATGGTGACGGGTTTATGCAGTTCCATTATTGATGATAAGCGAATATCTTTTGATCTAACGAAATATTGAACACAAAATTGATTTTTCCCGATGACGCAATTTGCGAATTCACCACACTGATACTTTGCACAGAATCTTTGTTATGTTCAAAAGCCGTGAACTGTTTACCCAGGGCGCTCAGATTATCAGCCTGGCCAGATAAGCGGATTTCGTCTTTTTGAGTTGATAGGGTAAAACCGGAAAATATTACGCCAGGCAAGGTGTTAGTTTCCAAAAAGGTAAAAATGTTCGAAGACATGGTATGGTTTGCCAAGAGTCCTGCGAAGTCATCGATTTTTTTCTTATAATCAAAGACTTGTGCCTCTTGTTGTTTTTGATCGGTAGTTCCGTAAAGCGATATGTTTTTATCTATGTTCATGATTTCCTGGTTTCCCATATAAGCTTTAAAGTAAAAAATAGCATAGGTAAAAATAACCAATCCGAGTATTACACAAGCAACATAAAATATCACATTTATCATCCAAGCACGGTCTTTTTCTTGATACAGTACGTTATTATTCATCATGGTATTTCTAAGCCACCCAAAGCTACTCCTATGGCAGCAGAAAAACTAGGGGCCATTTGGCGCAATTTACTTTCTAGAATAGGCGGGTATAAAAAGTCGGCAAAGCAATTTGGCACCACCACGGTTTTTCCCAGGGCTTTGGTGAGATAATCCTGTAACCCCGGCAGGTTAGCGGTGCCACCGGTTATATAATATTCCTCAACCTGCTTTTGTTCTGATTGTAAAAATTCAGCGGAAATGTTCTTTAGCTCCATAACCAGGGGGGCCGCCCAAAATTCCAGGTCACCCGGTTTGGCGCTTTGAAAATTAAAGCTATAACTTCTTTTCAATATGCCAGCATCAACAATATTAACCGTGGAACTCTGTACACCAATATCCATGACACACACTGTTTTTTTATTATTTTTTACTAACGCCCGGGCGATTGCCGTCGCTTCAGCTTCCATGGCATACAATTCAAGCCCCGCGTTTTTGGCAATAGCTTGGTATTCTTGGATCACCTGGTTGGGAACTGCCACTAAAAATATTTTAAGGGGAGTGGAGCCACCAGGATTTCCCGATATGATTTGCCAATCTAAAGTAACCTCTTTAATGGGTAACGTTACATATTGGGAGGCGTTATACTGTACCGCTCCGGCGATTTCGTTTTCGGGCATGGGCGGAATGTCAAACGAAGTGCAAAAAGTGTAGAAATCCGGGATAGAAAAAATAGCTTCTTTGGTTTTTATTTTTGCTTCTTCTAAAATACCTTTTATCGCCAGGGGAACGAAATCGCTGGCCAGGACCCGGCTTGACCGCTCAATCGCCAAGGGCGAATCTTTGTAAATGGCACCTGAAGTTATTTGACCATAATTTTCCAGTGTTTTTCCATGCCCCCAGTGTGAAACTTCCACAATTTTAATTGCAGAGGTACCAATATCCACTCCCACCATCCGTTTTGGTAAAAAAAGCCTCAGGTTTTTTAAAAAATTACTCATGAGAAAAATTGCCAAACTTTTTATTGACTTCCGTTTATTATATAATAAACAGAAAACAATAACACTGTGGATAAACCAGTTTTCACCAAGGCTAAACATTTTTTCCTGGAACTTTTTTTTCCTTCCTTCTGTTTGGGTTGCAGTAAAGAAGGGGTATTACTATGCTATGACTGCAGGTCTATCCTGGAAATTTCTGAATACCATTATTGCTTGTGCGGCAATAATCCGCTAAGGCTGCCACCTGAATCCAGGCAGGGAAAATGTAGCCGCTGCCAAGACAAAAAACTTACCGGACTCTACTCCGCTCTTTCCTACAAGGAAAAGTTTTTAACGAGAAAATTAATTCGACAGTTTAAATATGAGCCCTATTACTTAAAAACTCTGTCAAAAACATTAGCAGATATTCTTTTGGAACACCTCTTTCTAGCAAAAAAATTAACACCAGAAATTTGGGAAAAGAGTATTATCATTCCTGTGCCGTTAGAAAAAGGCAAATGGAAAGATCGGGGGTATAATCAATCAGAATTGTTAGGACAAGAGATAGGACAAGCTCTTAATGTCCCACTACTCTTGGGTAATTTAATAAAAATAAAAAAGACTGATTCCCAAATGAAATTGAAGGCTAAAGATCGGGAAGAAAATGTCAGAGAGGCGTTCAAAGTAAAAAATCCCGTAGAATTTGCAGGGAAAAAAGTATTTTTAGTTGATGATGTCTATACTACCGGTTCCACCATGGAAGAATGCGCCCGCGTTTTGCGAAACGCGGGCGCCAAAAGTGTCTGGGGAATTATTGTTGCCAGAGAGGGATAAATTTCTAAGCAATAAAAAACTGTGCCAAAGTCGCCCTTGGCACAGCACAATCTTTGCGCTCATTTGCGCTTGTTTTTTCTGCGGCGGCGCTTTTTGATTTTTACTGACGGAACCTGAAACGCCGTCTCGAAGTTCTCGACTTTTGGTGGCGGCTCAAAAAGAGTCCCCATCAGTGCCACAATGTCTGAGAAAGAGTCATTGGGACCTCCCGCAATCAGAACGATGACTCCCCCACCCTTTTTACCCGCTTTTTTCCTCTTTTTGGCGGCCATTTTCCATCCTTTACAAAAAAGTAGGTGTCGTAAATCTAATTGTATTCTAGGCCAAGCTGAATTTTTTATCAAGGTCTTATTTAGTAATTTGTTGTCAACTAATTCTCTAATCTCATTGATTAATTGTAAACTATCTTTAAAAAACAAATTTGCAAAATAATAATTTTTATGGTAAAAATCAAGGCGGAGGAGTCGCATAGCGGCTATTGCAACAGTCTTGAAAACTGTAATCCCTTACGGGATTCGTGGGTTCGAGTCCCACCTCCTCCGCCAATACGATTTTTTTGTTTGGAAAGGTGGCTGAGCGGTCTAAAGCAACAGGTTGCTAACCTGTGCCTGCGCAAGCGGGCTCGAGGGTTCGAATCCCTCCCTTTCCGCATTTTAGAAATAAAGGTCAAGAATAAAAAAATAAATATTAAAAACTATGCAAAACTTTTCAATGACTTGCAGTTGCGGCGAAACCATGACCATGGAAGCCGAAAACAGGGAAGAGGCCGTGGCTAAATTCAAAGCCATGATGACCGAAGACGCTATTAAGGATCACATGACCCAAAAACACTCCGGCATGCCGGTAATGTCAGTAGCCGATTGTCACGCGCAAATAGAAAAAGACGTAAAAGCAATGTAATGTAGTTGATTTTGGCACAAACCGAAATCATGTCCCCATAGTTTAATGGATAAAATGCAAGCTTGCGGAGCTTGCGATGTAGGTTCGATTCCTACTGGGGACACAAAAAAGTTCTAAAAGTTGCTTCCATAGTTCAACGGATAGAATACCGGCTTCCGAAGCCGTCGATGCAGGTTCGATTCCTGCTGGGAGCACGTGGATATATCAAAAAATCTTGCAAACCTGCAAGATTTTTTGATTATGAAAAGTTATCCACAGTTTTTTAATATTTTTTAAAAAAATAGCGGGTTGCACGAAAGTTTTAAAGGTGTAAAATGGAAGTTGCACAAAATATTTTTTATTAAAAGTTTATTATTCTAAAAATCATGGAGCTCACCATTACCAAGCGCGACGGATCAAAAGAATTATTCAACGCCGACCGGATTAACCGTTCTATTGAACGAGCTGCGCTTGGGTTAATCGATCCCATTTCCAAAGTTACCCAAATTGCCACCGACACCCATGTTACCTTGTATGACGGTATCACCACCGAAGAACTGGATTTAGCCACCATTAATGCCGCGGTGCAAAATATTAAAGAGAATCCTGATTATGATAAAATCGCCACTCGGTTGTTATTAAAAACGGTGTATAAAAATGTGTTGGGAGATTACAACGAAGATGCTGGCCAGTTAAAAAGAATCCACGCAGAACAATTTGCTCCGTATATAAAGAAGGGGATTGCCGAAAAGATTTTTGACGAACGCATGGAAAAGAATTTTGACTTAAACCGCTTGGCAAATGCCATGGATATTTCTCGTGACGAATTATTCATTTACGCCGGGCTGTCCACTCTGCTGAATCGTTATTCAGTAAAAGACCGGCAGCAAAAAGCTTTTGAAACGCCCCAATACTGTTTCATGCGCGTAGCTATGGGCAACGCGTTTAACGAAAAAGATCCTACCGAAATGGCTATCAAGTTTTATGAAAAAATGTCTAATTTAGAATACATTGCGGGAGGTTCCACCAACATTAACGCCGGAGCAGTGATTCCGGCCCTTTCCAATTGTTTTTTGCTGGAAATCCACGATAGCATGGAACACATTTCCAAGTCTGTTATGGATGTGATGATGCTTTCCAAAGCTTCAGGGGGTATTGGGGCTTCCATTACCAAGTTGCGAGCCATGGGTTCGCCCCTTTCCAGCAATAACACCACTTCTTCGGGCCCCACGCCGTTCGCCAAAATCATTGATGTGGCCATCCGGGCCATCATGCGCGGGGGCAAAAAGAAAGGAGCTCTTTGTTTTTATATGGAAAACTGGCATTACGACTTCCCAGAATTTGTGGAATGGAAACATAACGCTGGTGATGACCACATGCGCATGAGAACTGCAGACACGGCCGTGTTTTTGTCTGACGAATTCATGAAACGGGTGGAAGCCAAGCAAGATTGGTACATGTTTGACCCTAAAGAAACCATAGATCTTAATGAACTATACGGAAAGGCTTTTTCCGCCCGCTATCATGAATACATCAAAATGGCCGAAGAGGGAAAATTACGGATGTGGAAAAAAGTCCCCGCTACCGAACAATACCGTTCCATTTTAGTGGCTCTGCAAACCACCTCGCACCCCTGGCTGGTGTGGAAAGATTCTATTAACTTGCGGGCCCTCAACAATAATACCGGTACCATTCACATGAGCAATTTGTGCACGGAAATTTGTTTGCCCCAAGACAAAGAAAATATTGCTGTTTGCAATTTAGCTTCACTAAACCTGGCTGCTCACTTGAAGAAAAAACAAGTGGACTGGCAAAAGCTGGAAGAATCAGTACGAACGGCCATCCGCCAATTGGACAATTTAATTGATATTAATGTACTGCCCGTACCCGAAGCCAAAAAATCAGATTCTGAAAACCGGGCCATTGGCTTGGGGGTGATGGGTTTTTCTGACGCTATCGAGCAATTGGGTATGGCCTACGATTCGCCCCATGCTTATGACTTTACCGATAAAATTTTTGAATTCATCAGTTACATGGCCATTGATGAATCAGCTAATTTAGCCCAAGAACGCGGCAGCTATAAGAACTTTCTGGGATCAGAATGGTCAAAGGGAAAAGTGCCAGTGGATACGATTGCGAAACTGGAAGAAGAGCGCGGGATGCAGCTAGATGTTGATAAAAAATCAAAGCAAAACTGGTTAGATTGGGATACCTTAAGAGCCAAAGTTAAAAACGGCATGCGTAACGCCACCTTAATGGCGGTGGCTCCCAATGCGAATATTGGCCTGGTGGCGGGCACCACTCCAGGCATTGATCCGCGGTTTGCCCAAGTCTTTTCCCGCAATAAAATTTCGGGAAAATATTTAGACATTAACCATAATCTGGTCACCGAGTTGAAAAATATGAATTTATGGGATATGGTGAAAGGGAAAATTATCGAACTCCAAGGAGATATTTCTAGCATTACTGAAATTCCCGCCCACATCCGCGAAATTTACAAAACTTCGTTTTCTGTTTCCCCTTACGCTTTCATTGAAGTAGCCGCCCGCGCCCAAAAATGGGTTGACCAGGCCTTAAGCCGAAATATGTATTTAGAGGATCGCGACATTGAAAAAACGATGGATATTTATGCTTCGGCTTGGCGCAAGGGCGTAAAAAGCACCTATTACTTGCACATGAAGCCACGCCACACTGCTGAGCAAAGTACCGTAGCGGTAAATAAGTCAGCGAAGTTGGGCAAAACCGGATTCGCTTCGGTGTTTAAAAAAATTGAAGAAGTGACCATTGAAACCAACGAACAAAAAATTGAAGTGGTAAAAGAAGAGATAATTGAGAAGGCGCAGGAACAAATTATAGATAAACAGCCTTTACCCGTCATTGAACCCTTAAAGCAAGTTTCTGAGCCGGTGTTTGCTAAAGTACAAACCCAATTACCCCAGCCACACGCAGAAGGCCAGCATTACCAAACTAAAATCATTGATGGAAAAACCTACCGAGTACATATGCCCACCGACCCTCAAGAACAATTCTTGTGTGACGGATGCCAGTAAATAAAAATAACAATTAAGAATATGCCAATTTTAGGAAAAGCTTCGCCAGAAGATATGAACTTACACCCCATGCGCTACCAGTGGGCGTATGATTTATATTTGCAAGCGGTGAGAAACACCTGGTTTCCTCATGAAATTGCCTTAAAGGAAGATTTAGAAGACTGGGCTAAAATGACCGAAGATGAACGCCACGCGGTAAAGTTTACCATGGCTTTTTTTAATCCCGCTGAATTAATCGTAAACCGCAGTATTGCTCTGGGCATTTACCCGTACTTAAAATCCCCCGAAGCCCATCTCTATTTAGCCAAACAAATGTGGGAAGAAGCTAACCACTGCGTGGCGTTTGAATATGTTTTAGAAACCTTCCCGTTTGATCGGGAAAAAATCTTCGGAGTACATTTGGAAACGCCCAGTATGCAGGCTAAAGAATCCTATGTGATGAAATATTTGAAACGTATGACGGAAGAAACTCTGAACATTGAAACACCGGAAGGCAAAAAAGATTTTATCCGTAACTTGGTGGCCACCAACATTGTCATGGAGGGCGTGTGGTTTTACAGTGGTTTCATGGTGGTGCTTTCGTTCCGGCAGCGCAATCAGTTACGCAACTTTGGCAGCATGGTAGACTGGGTACTGCGCGACGAATCACTGCACCTGAAATTCGGTATCCAGCTTTTGCAAACTGCCTTGGAAGAAAATCAAGAATTGCTCACCGAAGAATTCGCAAATGAAATAAAGAGTATTATTGTGGAAGGCGTAAACATTGAAACAGCTTATAACAAAGATTTGTTCCCCAATGGTATTTTAGGTTTGAATGCCGATTACGTAAACCAGTATGTGCAGTATGTGGCAGACAGGCGCTTGCAAGAATTGGGTTTGCCAAAGCAATACAACGTAACCAACCCCGCCAAATGGATGAGCACGGCCACCGATGTGCTAGAACTGGTTAACTTCTTTGAACAGCAGAACACCAAATATGAAGTAGATTCCGGGCACACTGCCAAGAAGCAAGACCCACCGGCTATATAAAAATTAATTGATTTTTTCACAATATGTGCTATTGTAAATATAGCCCATTTGCGTTCAAAAGATAAAAATATGTCAAACCAAGAAAGGAGACCAGATATGGCAAACCAGTCGACTGAGGCAATCTTGCGTGAACTGTTGCTAACAGATGTGGGAGAGCCAAAGAGTAAGACGGATCTTAACTCCCCACTGAGAGAAAACTTTGATTCGGTTGACATTGTGTCAATTGTCTCACAGGCTGAAAGACGGTTTGGTATTCGATTCTCTCAGCAGGAGCTTGAGAAGCTTGCAACGCTCCAAGACCTTGTCGGGTTAATCGATGCCAAGCTAGCGCCCAAGTAGTAATGCTAAAACTCAGAGATGCGAGTCCCGTAATTGTGCGGGACTGTTTTTTTACGAAAAAATACATTAGAATTTATCTATGATAAATTTGGATACACCGATAGAAGACGTGCCGCGCATTGGCATAAACTACCAAAAAAAGTTAAAAAAACTGGGCATTCAAACCGTCCAGGATTTGCTTTTCTATTTCCCCCAGCGGTATGATGATTTTTCGGATGTGATTGAAATTTCCCAGGTTCAGGCGGGCAACACGATTTGCGTACAAGGAGAAATTATTGAAACCAACCTGTCTCGCACGTTTAAGCGCGGTATGAATATCATAGAAATTACCGTGCAAGATGGCAGTGGAGAAATTAAAGCCCTTTGGTTTAATCAACCGTTTTTGGAAAAAACATTCCGGCAGGGAGATTTTGTATGTTTGGCGGGAAAAGCCAGTCTTGGTAAAAAAGGTATATATTTAAGCAACCCGGTGCATGAAAAAATCGGCCAATTTGAGGAGAATGAAGACCTAACACATACCGCCCGCATTATTCCCGTGTATGGCGAAACCAAGGGTGTTTCCAGCCGCTGGCTGCGTTATATTATCAAGCCTTTGCTGACCCAATTTATTGAAGTGGTGCCGGAAATTTTACCTAAAAATATCTTGGAGAAATATAAATTCATGGGCATTCAGAATGCTTTGTGGCAGGTGCATTTCCCGGATTCATTTGAAGCGGCGGACGCGGCCAAAGCCCGGTTTTCTTTTGAAGAACTGTTCATCTTGCAACTTTCTGTTTTACGAGAGAAAGCCAAGCTACTGCAAAAAAAAGCTCCCAACTGCCCCATGGATGCGGATTTGATGAAAAAATTCACTGCCAGTCTGCCCTTTGAGCTGACGGCCTCGCAGAAACAATGCACCTTTGCCATATTAAAAGATTTAGAAAAAGAAGCGCCCATGAGCCGCCTTTTAGAGGGTGATGTGGGAAGTGGTAAAACCGTTGTGGCAGCCATGTGCGCCTTAAATGTGGTTAAATGTGGCTATCAGGTCGCCTTTATGGCACCCACAGAAATCTTAGCCACCCAGCACTACAAAAGCATTTCAAACATGCTGAAAACTTTTGGCGTTTCCGTTGAACTCTTAACTGGCAAAACTCTAGGACGTAAAAAACTATTGGAAAAACTGTTTGCCGGCAAAATAGACATTCTCATCGGCACACACGCCCTCATTTCCAAAGGGGTTGAATTTAAAAACTTGGCTTTAGTGGTACTGGATGAACAGCACCGGTTTGGAGTGGCCCAGCGCGCCCATTTGGTAAAAAACAAACAACTCATCCCCCATTTACTTTCCATGACCGCCACGCCCATCCCCCGCACACTGGCTTTGACGGTGTACGGCGATTTGGATTTGTCGCTCATCAAAGAAATGCCCAAAAACCGAAAGAAAATCCAGACATTAATTGTTGAGCCCAAACAACGCAAAGAAGCTTATCAATTTATTACCAGTGAAATTAAAAAGGGCAGAGGAGTGTTTGTGATTTGCCCGAAAATTGATTCCACCAAAACCAAGCTGGAAGAAATGCAAAAAAGGGGGCCGGTGTCGGGTTCATTCATACCCCAAAATTACAATGTGGCAATGCTGGGCGTGACAGAAATAAAATCGGTTAAAGAAGAATACGAACAGTTATCCAAAGAAATTTTCCCCGATTTTAATGTCACTATGCTGCACGGCAAAATGAAACCCAAAGAAAAAGAGCGCATCATGCTGGATTTTAAAAACGGTCAAATTGATGTGCTGGTTTCCACATCCGTGGTTGAAGTGGGAGTTGACGTGCCCCGGGCCACGGTGATGATGATTGAGGGCGCTGAAAGATTTGGCTTGGCACAACTGCATCAATTCCGCGGCCGTGTTGGCAGAAGCGACATGCAAAGTTATTGCTTTTTATTTACCACTTCGCCTGACCAATTAAACCGGAAACGCTTAAAAGCCTTGGTAGATTCAAGCAATGGTTTTGAGTTGGCCCAAAAAGATTTAGAAATCCGCGGTCCAGGCCAGGTGTACGGCTACGCCCAGTGGGGTTTGCCCGACATGGCCATGCAAGGCCTATCAAACATTTTCTTGGTAGAAAAAACTCGTGCCGCTGCTAAGGAAGTTTTGGAAAAAGACATTAACCTCGCTGACCATCCCTTGCTTAAAGAAAGAGTCAATCGCCTTAGAACCCAAATCCATTTTGAGTAAATTACTTTCGTACTTTTTCTGTTACCCAAAAACTTCGCTCACCCTTCAGGCTTGCTCCTTCAAAACCCTCGGTTTTGAATAATTTCCTAAACGGGGAAATACCTAATTTCCCCGACCCCCTTTGTGCGTTTTTGAGTAACGGAAAAATTACTTTCGTACTTTTTCTGTTACCCAAAAACCCATATATTTCCCTAACATTAAGCGTATCTGCGCGTCCAGTGCCGGGAAAGCACCGAATACGATTAAAATAAACGGTAAAAAAACCCACTGCACGAACACAGCGATTTTACGAAACTGGCTCATGCCTTTTTGTAGGGGTGGTAGTAACATAGCGCTCAACACAGCCGAAATAATCATTCCCATTAAGGAAACTGTCATAATCCGGCCAGTCAAAATGGGCAGGTTAAATGACAGCACGGAGACATTAAATTTACTGCCTCCCAAGAAAATCGGTAACCAGCCCAGCAATAGCAACAATAAAGCAGCCGTAGCCCAGGACCAGTAGCCGTCTAAAATCGTGTAGAGATGGTGGATTTTCTGCCAAAGGGGAATTTCTTTATTCTGCAAAAAACCGAACATCATGTAGGGTATTTCTGCACAACCCCAGGCCCAGCGCCTTTGTTGTTTATACTGGTTGAAGATGGTTTTAATCAGATTGGTGGAAACTACCGCGTCCATAGAAACTAAGTAGTATATGGGCACCACTCGGTAGTCACCATTGTAATACAAATACGCTCGCCAGAAAATCCGGCTGTCATCAGGAACCACATTATGGGGATACCCAACTTCAAAAAAGACTTTGGCAGGAATAGCATGGGAAGAATACGTTGTCAGCTTTTCAGAGCGTTCTTGCTGAATCATCTGCCAAAACGTGTTTGAAGTGGAAACCACTCTTGAAAAAAATGGAGCCTCCCACACATTATTATTATAAACGGGCACCGGCTGGTAACTGGCCCGCAAGGGATTTTTTTCAGCTAAAAAGTACCAAGTTAAACAAGAAAAATATTGCGGGTAGGCTTTTGTATCAATGTCAAAACTGGAAACTAATACATCTTCATAAAGAATTTTTGCCGTGTCAATAAATCTTTGTACTTCTTTGCCCGCAAAGGCCACGTTTGACCCCTTGCCACCGATTTCACCCGGCACATTATCGGGATGGACTACGGTTAAAAATGCAAAAAACTTGCTGGCATACTCAGCCTCTATTTTTTTTGCCATTACTTTAAATACTTCCCCGGCGCGCTGCTCAACCGACAATACCACTATCATTTTTTCTTTTGGGTAATCAGCCTGCAATAGCGAATCAATATTTTCTTTCATGATAGCATACCCTTCTTTATAGGTCGGTAAAATCACCACGTGATAGATTTTTTTCCAGTCCGCGCCATGTTCTTTTTTCAATTTCAAAAGCCAATTTTCTTTAAGATGCCGCTTCACTTTAAAATAACCTAATATCTGGTGCAAGGAAAAATAAAAAATGCGCAACAAATAATAAAAACAAAAACAGATTATGAAAATGGAAATCCAGGCAGGTACCAGCCACGAAAAAACAAAGACCCCAAACAGAGTCCCTAAACTTAAGGCGCCAGGCAGTATTTCAAACAAGCGGTATATGAATTTATCTTTTGGGTTTGAAATATCGCGGGCGCAAGAAATATCTAGATAGTCTTTTTTTTCCATACGTTGCGACCCCACCGGGATTTGAACCCGGGTTACAGGAGTGAAAATCCTGTGTCCTAGACCAGACTAGACGATAGGGTCATAATGATATATACTATAACACTATGAACATTCTGGCAATAGAAACCTCTTGCGACGACACGGGAGTCGCAATACTCAAAATTCAAAATTCAAAATTCAAAATTCTGAGTAATATCGTCTCTTCCCAACCCATCCACCAAAATTATGGTGGTGTTTTTCCGATGATGGCCAAACGCGAACACCAAACCAATCTAGTGCCAACTTTGATAGAAGCATTAAAATTGGCTAAATTGATAAACTCTAAACAAAAAATACTAAATCCTAAGCAAATCCAAAAACTAAAAGAAATCTTTGAGAGAGAAGAAAAACTGTTTGAATACACTAAAAACTTCTTAGAAAACTATGAAAAGCCGAAAATTGATGCCATTGCTGTCACCTATGGCCCCGGACTTGAGCCATGCCTTTGGGTTGGCGTAAATTTTGCCAAAGCATTGTCATATATTTGGGAACTGCCCATTATTCCAGTCAATCATATTGAGGCACACATCCTCGTTAATTTTCTAGATTCTAGATTCCAGATTCTAGATTCTAAAAAAGTATTTCCGGCCATGGCTTTGGTAGTCAGCGGCGGCCATACACAGCTTATTTTAATGAAAAAAATTGGTAAATATGAAATTATTGGCGAAACGCGTGACGACGCCGCTGGAGAATGCTTTGACAAATGCGCCAAAATTTTAGGGCTTGGATACCCAGGAGGACCCATTATTTCAAAAATTGCTTCAGAGATGAAAGAAAGCAACATTAAATTACCGCGGCCAATGATGAACAGCAAAGATTATGATTTCAGTTTTTCGGGCTTAAAGACTGCAGTACTGTACGCAGTAAGAGACAAGAAACAAGATACAATAACCAAACAATACGTTAGCGAAATGTGCGCTGAAATTCAGCAAGCCATTATTGATGTATTGCTCAAAAAAACACTTCAGGCGGCCAAAGCCTACAAAGCCAAAACTATTATTCTAGGCGGAGGAGTTTCGGCCAACCAAGAACTCCGTAAGCAATTCAAAATTCATAATTTAGAATTTAGAATTCTTTTTCCAGAGAAAAAACTCTCCACCGACAACGGCCTCATGATTGCCATGGCAGGATATTTTAACAGAACAAAAAAAATCGCGTGGCAGAAGTTATCTGCTCACGCGAATTTGAGGATCGGCAAGTAATTTGTTAAAATAAGCCCATGGAATTGGAAGGACAATACGACGCCAAGAAAATAGAAGACAAAATCTACAAACTGTGGGAGGACAGTGGCTTTTTTAATCCCGATAACCTGGATAAAAAACATAAAAAGCCGTTTACCATTTTAATGCCACCGGCAAATGCCAATGGAAATTTGCACGCCGGGCACGCGCTGGTGATTACGATAGAAGACATTATGACTCGCTACAAACGCATGCAGGGTTTTAAAACCTTGTGGTTGCCAGGGCTTGACCATGCTGGATTTGAAACGCAAGTGGTGTATGAAAAAAAGTTGGAAAAAGAGGGGCGAAGCAGATTCAAAATGGCGCCGGAAGAATTATACCAAGAAATCTTGCAGTTTACTTTGGAAAACAAAAAAAATATTGAAGGGCAAATTAAAAAATTAGGTGCATCATGCGATTGGAGCCGAGAAAAGTTTACATTGGACGCTGACATTGTCAAAACCGTTTACGAAACATTTGATAAATTAAAAAAAGATAATTTAGTGTACCGAGGCCGGAAGATTATTAATTGGTGTTCAAAGCATCAAACTTCTCTGTCTGATTTAGAAACTTTGGATGTGGAGCAAGCCGACAAATTATATTACTTAAAATATGGGCCTTTTGTGATTGCCACTGCCAGGCCGGAAACCAAGTTTGGCGATAAATACGTGGTGATGCACCCAAAAGACAAAAGGTATGCTAAATATCAAAATGGCGAAAAATTAAGCCTGGAATGGATAAATGGGCCCATAGAGGCCACGGTGGTGAAGGATGAGGCGATTGATATGGAATTTGGCACGGGAGCCATGACCATTACCCCTTGGCACGACGCTGTAGATTTTGGCATAGCCGAAAAACATAAGTTGGATAAGGAACAGGTGATTGATTTTTACGGCAAACTATTGCCCATTGCCGGTGAATTTACGGGCATGAAAACTGGCGAAGCGCGCGCAAAGATTGTGGAAAAGTTACAAGCCAAAGGATTAGTAGAAAAAATTGAAGAAAATTATAAGCACGCGGTAAAAACGTGCTACAAGTGCAACAGTTTAATTGAGCCACAAGTTAAAGAGCAGTGGTTTTTAAAAATGAAACCACTGGCCGCGCCGGCCATTAAAGCCATTGAAAGTGGTAAAATCACCTTCATTCCCGCTCATTATAAAAAAATATCGCTGCATTGGTTAAAGAATATTTTAGATTGGCCACTTTCTCGCCAAATCATTTGGGGCATTAAGATACCAGCGTGGTTTAAAGATAAACCGAAAGTCAGAGATGAAAAAACTTGGGAGATGAAAATTTACGGGAGAGATATTTTCGATGGAATCGTGAATGGTACAAAAAAAATTGAGACGCGGGCGGGACGACCTCGTGGCGAGGGCAAATATTGGGGCGACTTTAAACCAGGAGATACAGTTGTATTCAGTTTGGCGAACGAAAAAAATGATAACGTCATTTCCTCGGTTTTGCCAGTTCAAAAATCTGTAAAAAAGGTCTCGCATTTTGCCACTATCGAGGAAATGTTCAAAAAATATGAACCAGGCGATGATTATCCTGGAAAAACTGCAGCCCAAATTAAAAAATGGTGGAAACAACGGCCAGATTTGCACACAAGAATTCAACGCTATGGAATCTGGGCGCTTGAGCTCACAGAAGTAAAAGAACAAGAAGTTTACATTGGCACAACTCCCCCAAATATTGAGGATTGGCAACAAGATTCAGACGTTTTTGACACTTGGTTTTCTTCCGGCCAATGGCCCTTCGCTACGCTCAGGGCAGGCCAACCAAAAGACTTTAAGACATTTTACCCAACGGATGTGATGGAAACAGCCGGAGAAATTATTTTCTTTTGGGTGGCGCGCATGATAATGCTGGGAATTTACACCACCGGAAAAGTTCCGTTTAAAACGGTTTATTTGCATGGCTTGGTTTTGGATGCCAAAGGCCAAAAAATGTCCAAAAGTAAGGGAAACGTGATCAATCCAATGGAAATTACCGACAAATACGGCACGGATGCGCTAAGAATTGGCTTGGTAATGGGTAATACGCCGGGGCAAAGTTTGGCATTGGATGAAAATAAAATTAAAGGCTACAGAAATTTTGCCAACAAAATCTGGAACGCGGCTAAGTTTGTGCAAATGAATGTGGCTGATTCTGATACCAAGGCAAAAATAAAACTGCCTGCCGCTCATAAAAAGAATCTGAAAGAACTACAAATTCTCAAAAAAGAAATTACCAAATTAATGGACGATTTTAAGTTTTATATCGCTGCGGAAAAAATCTACCATTACTTTTGGCACACGTTTTGTGATAAGATTATAGAAGAAAGCAAGGTGCAATTGGCTGACACAAAAACTAAACAGGCCACGCAGTACATGCTTTTGGAAATTTTAACTGAATCACTGAAAATACTCCACCCGTTCATGCCATTTATCACTGAAGAAATCTGGCAACAGCTTAATATGCAGTCATTGCTCATGGTTGAGCAGTGGCCAACATAATATGCAATACTACCGGCTTATTTTGTACATCATCTTCGGCGCACTTCCCAGCTTGATTTGGCTGTTATACTACTTGCGCAAAGATTTACATCCTGAGCCCAAGAAAATGATTCTCAAGGTGTTTTTTTGGGGAGCCCTGGCCACCATCCCAGCCCTTATTTTCCAAATCTTTTTTTCTGAGGCGCTCAACCAATTCCGATATCTGGCGGTATTTTATTCACCGGAAATTTCACCTTATTTGCCGGCTATCACCAATGTTGCCAGATGGTTTTTGGTCATAGCCCTAACGGAAGAAGTGGTTAAATATTTAGTGGTGCGGTGGACGGTGTTTGGCAGCGGCGAATTAGACGAACCCCTAGACATTATGCTGTACATGGTAGTAGCTGCCCTTGGTTTTGCGGCATTAGAAAACGTGTTGTACCTGTTCTCTCCAATCGACAACCTTTCACTGACCGCAGTACTTCAAGTAACCATTACCGTTAGTTTTTTACGCTTTATCGGCGCCACCTTTTTACACACACTATGTTCTGCACTGTTAGGATATTTTATGGCGTTATCTTCTCTGCGGGGAAAGCATCGCTTCCGGTTAACCCTGTTAGGCCTTTTGCTGGCGGCGGGCTTGCATGGATTGTATGATTTTTCTATAATAAACTTGCACTATCCTTTAGATGTCATTGTTCCCGCATTAGTAATTTTCGGGTTGGCAGCATTTATGGTGCATGACTTTGACGGAATTAAAAAAATAAAAAGTATTGTTAAGATATAATTAACGAAGTAATGTGTCGCAACTATTGCGCATTTCTCGCTTTGTTCTAAATTCATGCCTAAAAAAATAAAATCAATGGAAGGAGCGGAGGCGCCAGAGCAACCAACAGAAACAAATATGTTTCAACAAGATGGAGAATTAGTGGTGGACGTATTTGAAAACAATGAGGACTTTGTAGTACTGGCCGCCATTGCCGGCGTACAGATAAAAGACCTGGATATTTCCGTTGAAAAAGACATGATGGTAATCAAGGGTGATCGCCAAGACCCTCATGATGCTTCTGAAAAAAAGTTTTTTTACCGAGAGTGCTATTGGGGGCCATTTTCACGGAAAATTGTGTTACCCGAAGGCATTGATACTGAATCGGCTAAAGCGGAAATGAGTAAAGGGTTACTAACCATAAAAATTCCTAAAATTGACGCCGCAAAAGCGCCGAAAGCAAGCGTAGAAGAATCATAAAAACAAAAACCGCCCGAACTGGGCGGTTTTTGAATTTGACACGAGTAACGCCTAAATAGGCTCCCGCTTCAATAAGGCTGTGTGCCCTCGAGAGGATTCGAACCTCTAAGCCTTGCGGCACTAGTTCCTAAGACTAGCGCGTATGCCAATTCCGCCACGAGGGCAAATTAAAACGCATCTTCATGCGCAGTATATAACAAAATATGGGCCTTTTCAATAATCCTATAAACCAAGGGCAAAACGGATGAGACCTACCAAAGAGAAGGCTACCAGGCCCACAAACACCCCAGCTACCGCCCACACTAACGCTTTATTGGCTTCGTGTATTTTAGTGGCATCACCATGAGCAAAAAGATATTTTATGCCAGCGTAAAGCAACATAACAACTACTAAACCGCTAAACACCGGCCACACCACCATGTTTAAAAGCCTATCAATAATGCCGACCAACCAGGCATCGGGGGCGGGAGGAGCCGCTAACGTCGCTACCGGAAGTAACAAAAAAAGTATGGGGGAAAGTAGGAGAAATAATTTCTTGTTCATTTTTTATATGCAAAGTGAATACACTAAAGGTTAAGCGCAAATCTGACAATAGCAATCATGGAAAATGCCATGAGAATTATGGCTACACCGGCAATTCCCCAGATTAAAGCTTTCCGAGCCGTGGCAATATCATCTGGCTTTCCTTGGGCGGTAAAAAACATAAAAGCAATGATAATAAAATAGATGACAACCACTGCAGCAACCACCGGCCAAATAAAATTGAAAATGGCATTAATAATCTCCGCAGGCACGACATTCGGAGCCCATTGATTAGGTAGGGCATCCGGTACCCAAGCCAAAGCAAACACGGGCGCTAGTAAGAATGTAATTGTCGTTAAAGTTGTAACTAATTTCTTATTCATATATGTGGGCTTCGGGGCGCCGTCCGCTAAGCGGACGGCGCTCATTAAGCCAAAAAAGTTAATCTATTACACTCCTAAGGTGTTTCTGACGATAAACGGAATTGACCAAGCCAAGAAAAGCACTACGGTTCCAGCTACTGCCCAAATAACCGCTTGTCGGGCATCGTTCACTTTTTCTGGATTGCCCTGGGCGGTAAAGAACATGAAAGCTGCAATCGTATACAAGATGATAACTGCTATCATAATCACCGGCCAGATGAATCCAACCACCAAGTCAATCACACTGCCAATAGAAAGCCCTGCATTCGTTGCTGGAGGAGGACCAGCGTTAAAGGCCATGGCGGCAAATGGCAAGGCGAACATGACTGCCAAGGTTGTCGCTGCAACTAATTTTTTATTCATAGTATTTCAAATAATTAATTATATATTCCGACCTTTTATATTATTTCTAGCATTTGTATATTATGGAGGCGGCGTGGCTCCTATGACATTTCTGATGACTGCAACCAATCCCGCGCCGGCCAAGGAAATTCCCACCCCTATTACTGCCCACAATAAAGCTTTCTTTGCCTTTTCAAGCCTGCCTTCGTTTCCTGCGGAAGTCACAAATAGTATTCCCGCCCAAACGAACATTAACGCAGCCAGTGCTCCTATAATCGTGGTGACAAAGCTCGTAATGGCGGCTATTAACGTAGGAAAGCTGTCAACACAACCATTACTTCCGGTTCCGCCCGGGCATAAAGGATTTGGCAAGGCAACGGAATCCGCCAGCACCGCCCCCGAAAGACTGATCAGGGCAACACACGAAACGATAAAAATGACTTTCTTATTCATTTTGTAAAAACTAAGCCGTAATGATGATCCCCGGCGGCAAACTCCTTTTCTAGCGAAAGACCTGATTGGTGTGCCAGAGCCTTAACCGCTTCCGGCTTCACCTTTTCAAACCAATCAATCACCAAGACCCTGCCACCTGGTTTTATCACTCTTACCGCTTCTTGTAGTATTTTATCCTTATTTTCCGCCTGAAACAATACGTTAGTTATCAACACCACGTCTAATTGGCCATTTTGTAACCCCGAACCCCCTTTGGCCTCTAAATCACCGTGGACTGTCAGAATATTTTTTACGTGCTGATGAGCTATTTTAGCCTTCAGGGCTGACAACTTTTCTTCTTGGATATCTAAAGCATACACCCGGCCCTTGTTCAATTTTTTAGCCAGCGCAATAGAAAAATCAGCGGCCCCGCAACCGAACTCAGCGGCTGACATACTGTCTTTCAAATCAAGATTACTAAGCACTTGCCCCACGTTTAAAAAATCCATTGCTTTATTGTACCAAATCTTATTCTTTCACGCACGTTCCTGAAGCCACTTTGTCGCCGGCATCCAACCTCATAATCCTTACGCCCTGGGTGGCCCGGCCCAAAACAGAAATAGATTTGGTGGCAGTACGGATTACCTGGCCATGCTGGGAAATAACAATCAAATCTTCTTCATCCGCTGATTCGTGCAGTATATAAGAAAGCATAATCTGGCCGGTTTTTGGTGTGATGTTGGCTGTTTTGATTCCACTGCCACCGCGTCCTTGAGTTTTATACTCACCAATGTCCGTCCTTTTTCCATAGCCATTTTCCATCACTACCAGTAAATATTGATTAATCTTTTTACCATCTTTATCTTTGAGTTCTTCATTAATCACATCCATGCCCACCACCTCGTCTCCCTTTTTTAGTTTTAGTCCTTTAACTCCGGCAGCGCCCCTGCCCATGGGTCGGATGTCTTTTTCTTTAAACCGAATAGCAATTCCTTGCTTAGTCGCCAGAATAATATCATCACTGCCGCTAGTCTTCACCACTTTTTTAAGCGCATCTCCTTGTTCCAATTTAATGGCAATAATGCCGGATTTTCTGACATTTTCAAATTCTTCCAGACTGGTTTTTTTAATTCTACCATTTTTGGTAACCATGACTAAATATCTCTCTGCCTTGGGCGCATCTTTTGCAGTTTTTTGAACCGGCACCAAGCTCAACACTTTTTCTTCCGTAGCAATATCCAAGAAGTTTGCCACGCCTCGTCCGCGAGCCACACGAGTGCCCTCGGGGATTTCAAATACTTGTGTCTGGAATACTTTTCCAGAGTCCGTAAAGAACAGTAAATTATCATGAGTCGAAGCGCTCAAAAAATGCTCAACAATATCCTCTTGCATGGTCTTCATACCTATAATTCCCTTACCTCCGCGTTTTTGAATTTTATAGGTGGCCGGATTAATGCGCTTAATATATCCGCCGGTGGTTAGCGTCACGATGGTTTCTTCCAGTGGCACCAAATCAATTTCACTGACTTCACCCAACTTCCCTTTGACAACCTTGGTTCTTCTTTTATCCCCAAATTTTTCCTTTAATTCCGTAAACTCCTTTTTCATCAAAGCGCGCAATTTTTCCGGACTCTTTAAGATAGCCATCAGCTCTTTAATTAACGCCAAAATAGCTTTTAGTTCTTCTTCAATTTTTAATCTTTCCAATCCCGCCAATGTTTGCAGCCTCATTTCCAAAATCGCCACCGCCTGCTTTTCTGACAGTTTAAACTTTTTAATTAAGTTTACTTTAGCATCTTCCCGGTCTTTAGAATTTTTAATAACCTTAATAACTGCGTCAATATTGTTTAGGGCAATCATCAAGCCTTCCAGAATGTGAGCGCGATCCTGCGCTTTTTGCAAATCAAACTTTGTCCTACGAATAATAACCTCTGTTCGGTGCTTAATAAAATATTTAAGCACATCTGAAATACTCAAAATTTCCGGTTGGATTCCGTCCACCAGGGCCAGTAAATTTAAGTGGAATGTTTTTTGCAAACTCGTTAATTGGTAGAGCCTATTTAAAACCCGTTCAGCTTGGTAACCTTTTTTAATATCAATAATAATGGCCATACCAGCCCGGTCAGACAAATCTTTAATGTCGCGAATGCCATCTACTTTTTTTTCTGAAACCAATTCCGCCATTTGCTCAACTAAGCTGGACTTTAACACCTGATACGGAATTTCCGAAATAATAATTTGTTCGGATTCATCTTTTTTAGTGGTAATTTCAGCTTTACCTCGCATCACAATGGCGCCCTTGCCCTGTGAGTAGGCTTCAATAATGCCTTTTTGGTCGTAAATAATGCCGCCGGTTGGAAAATCTGGTCCCTGAATAAATTGGAATAAATCGGGCGTCTCGGCTTTTTCGTGGTCTAGTAAATACATGACTGAATCGAGTAATTCCGTTAAATTGTGCGGTGGAATGTTGGTGGCCATACCCACGGCAATTCCCAGCGAACCATTTAACAAAAGTTGAGGTACGGGCGAAGGCAAAACAGTTGGTTCCCGGTGCGTGCCATCATAATTGTCCATAAAGTTGACCGTATCTTTTTCAATATCTTGCAACATAAATTCACCCAGCTTGGATAACTTGGACTCGGTATACCTTGAAGCAGCCGCACCATCCCCGTCAATTGAACCAAAATTTCCTTGAGGATTTACCAGAGGATATCGTAAGTTAAAATCTTGTGCCATTCTGACCAGCGAATCATAAATGGCCATATCTCCGTGCGGATGATATTTAGCCATTACCTCTCCTACCACGGCCGCACATTTTCTGAATTTTGCCGAAGCGCCAAGACCTAGCTCATTCATGGCATACAAAATTTTCCGGTGGACGGGCTTTAAACCGTCACGCACATCCGGCAACGCCCGGGCCACAATTACCGACATAGCATAGTCGATATATGATTCTTTGAGCTCGGTCACAATTTCACGCCTACTGATATTACCAATGGCGTTGGTCGCTTGATCAGCATGTTCTTCCAATTTCTTCGCAGTTGGTTTTTTTTCTTTTTCCTCTTTTTCTTTAGCCATGATTATTTTGTAAATTTAAAGGTTGAAATCATTTTCCTGAAAATGGGCAGGTATTCTTGATATTTAGTTCCAGCAGAAATATTAATATTTTTTTCTGGTATGTAAATAGTAATTTCCCATAATGGTCCTTCGCTCATGGATTTAAGATGCATCTGTTCATAAGAAATATCTTTTGCGCCAAAACCGTTGATTATTGTTTCGCTTTCTATGAAGTTTTCCGTGTTACTGCTATCTGAGGTAATCTTTTTCAAATCTGATAATTCTTGATTCAAATTATCAAACTTTCTCACAATCAAAGCCCCTTTTCCATCTTTTTGGACAAAACCAGGAGAAACTTGGGAATCCTGGGCAGTAAAATCCAACGGATATTCCAGGCTAAAACCTAAACTTTCACTCGTATACATCTTCCAATCAGCAGTCTCATCTTGGGGTTTCCCTAATTTTTTTAACGAATCAGGAACTTGCACGTTGGGCAGCGGTACGGGAATTCCCACATTTTTTAATTTTGAAAAATCATGGATAACCAAACGCATTCCCACAAATCCAGCAATCAAAGCCGCAACACCCATTATTACAAAAAAAATAATTATTTTCTGGCGGTCTGGCAAGCTGCGCAGCTTTTCTAAAAAATCCCTTATCATGGCTGCAAAATAACAATTTCCATATCACTTTCTTTTGGCAAGGCACTTGCTTTAATGGTTAACTTATCTTGAACTGGCGTTTCTTTTTTCCCCATAGCTTTTAAAAATGCTTCCACTCCCTCAAGATCAATTTTTAACTTTGGAAGACCATAATGCATGGGAATCACTATTTTCGGCTCTATTTGTCCTATCAACTTCAAAGCTTCACTTGAAGAAATGGTGTGTTTCCCGCCTACTGGAATCATCAAAATATCCACATGTCCTATCTTTTCTAACTGGTCATCAGTTAACTGTTTCTGACCCAAGTCGCCCAAATGGCATATGCGCATGTCTTCTGCTTCAATAACAAACATGGTGTTCCTGCCGTGTTCTTTGCCGTCCACGTCATCATGGAATGAATCAATTCCCTGCACAAACACCCCGTTTTTTTCGTATTCCCCCGGCCCTTCAATTACGAATGGTTTGCCTTTAATCCCCTTTATATTATTATGGTCAGCATGGCTATGAGAAACCAGAAGAATATCAGCGTTAAAACCAGGCATTTTTAAGCCGATTTTTTCATCAAACGGGTCAATGACAATATCAGAGGCACCATCTTTGGATGCTGCAAGAGAAATTTGGAAACACGACTGCCCAGCCCAAGTTATTTTGGCCATAGATGTAATGTATATGCCATTTTATCATGGGGCACTTTTTAGTTCAACTATTGCAGAATTATAAAAATACTGTATAGTATACGTACTGCCTTAGCGTGAAGCGACTATGGCGCAAGAGCAGTTTATACCATTTACGGTCGCAGAAAATTATGAAAGAAGAAATAAAAAAAGTAGTGAAAGAAGGGTCAACGAGCCCGCAGTTAGGTTCACTAGTAGAAGGCAAAGTTATTGGCAGGGATCGTTCTGCGCTATACATTGACCTGGGCCCCCAGGGCACGGGCATTATTTTCGGCAAAGAATTTTATTTGGCCAAGGATGCAATTAAAGATTTGGCTGTGGGCGATACCGTGCATGCCAAAATCGTGGAAATGGAAAATGAAGACGGTTACCGTGAATTGTCATTACAAGATGCTACCAAAGACTTAAATTGGCAAAAATTGCGCGATTTGAAAGCTAGTGGGGAAATCATCCCGGTAAAAATTACTGGAGTAAATAAGGGAGGCCTTTTGACCAGCGTTAATAATATGGCGGCTTTTTTGCCAGTTTCGCAATTATCTCCGGAAAATTATCCCAGAGTAGCAGATGCTGATAAAGCCAAAATTTTAAAAGAGCTGCAAAAATTCGTCGGCAAAACCCTGGAAGTCAAAGTGCTGGACTTGTTGGCCGAAGAAAACAAGCTTATTTTATCTGAAAAAGCCAAAACGGAGCAGGCTATTAAGGAAATGCTGGCTAATTACAATAAAGGCGATGTTATTGAAGGAAAAATCACCGGTATTGCCGACTTTGGCGTGTTTATTAAATTCCCCGCTACTGAAACTGGTGTTGCTGAAAAATCTATTGAGGGCTTGATCCACATTTCAGAATTAGACTGGCAATTAGTGCAAAACCCGGCTGAAATGGTGAAGGTGGGCGAAATTGTCAAAGCCAAAATCATTGATATCACCAATAATCAGGTGTTTCTTTCATTGAAAGCTCTAAAGGAAAACCCTTGGGAAAAAATTGAAAAAGAATACAAGAAAGGTGATAGCATCAAAGGGAAAGTGATTTCGTTCAGCCCATTTGGGGCGTTTGTAGAAGTGCTGCCAAAAATCAGGGGCTTGTGCCACATTTCAGAGTTTGCTTCGCAGACTGAAATGGAGGGCGCGCTGAAAGTAGGTGAAGAATATCAGTTTGAGATTTTACTGATTGAATCCAAAGAACACCGGATGAGTTTGAAATTAAAAAAGTAACTTAAACGGCGCCCCGACCACGGTCGGGGCGCCGTTTTTGATTGCATATTCGTATTATTGAATTACCTAGTCAGGTATGTTACATTGAATGATAAAATTTGAATATTTCATGAAAATCAACCCTTTAGTAAAAAACTTTATCTTGGTTATTGTCATCCTCCTAATTGCGGGAGGCGTATTTAGCGTGCTTTACTTGCCTAGCGAAAAAACAAACCAAATTTCGCTTTCCCAATTGGTGACTGACATTAATGCCGAAAAAGTTAAGAAGATCACGGTTTCGGGCGACAGCGTAGCAGTAACCTATACTAATGACAAGACTGCCGACTCCATGAAAGAATCAAACTCGGTGTTAAGCGATACGTTGGTGGGGCTTGGCGCCGACAAAGCCAAATTGCAAAAAGTAGAAATTTCAGCATCCATCCAGCAAGAGTCCGTTTGGTCATGGCTACTGCCAGCATTGTTGTATGGTATTTTACCGCTTTTATTAATTGGGTTTTTCTTGTGGACTATGACCAAGCAGGCTCGAGGCGGTGCAGCTCAAGTGTTTGACTTTACCCGAGCCAAGGCTAAAATTTTTGGTGCTGAAGGACATAGCAAAGAAAAAATCACCTTTAAAGATGTGGCCGGATTAAAAGAGGCTAAGGAAGAATTAATGGAAATCGTGGACTTTTTAAAATTCCCCAAAAAGTATTTGGCCATGGGGGCCAAAATCCCAAGGGGAGTGCTATTGCTTGGCCAAGCCGGCGTTGGAAAAACATTACTTGCGCGTGCGGTGGCTGGAGAAGCCAACGTGCCGTTTTTCAGCATTTCGGGTTCAGAATTCGTGGAAATGTTCGTGGGGGTAGGATCAGCCCGCGTACGGGATCTTTTTGCCATGGCCAAAAAAGCTAGCCCTTCTATTATTTTCATTGATGAACTTGATGCCATCGGCCGGCACCGGGGCATTGGCATGGGCGGCGGGCATGATGAACGCGAACAAACCCTGAACATGATTTTAGTGGAAATGGATGGCTTTGAAAAAGAAACCGGCGTAATCGTAATGGCAGCCACCAACCGAGGCGACATCTTAGACGCTGCGTTACTTAGGCCAGGCCGGTTTGATCGGAAAATCACCCTTGACCCGCCTGATGTCCATGACCGCGAAGCCATTTTGCGCATTCATTCCAAAGAAAAACCGCTGGCTGAAAATATTAATTTTAAAGAAATTGCTGAACGCACTCCCGGTTTCTCCGGAGCAGATTTAGCCAATGTGGCCAACGAAGCCGCGCTGCTAGCTGCCCGGGAAAACAAAACTCATATTTTTCAGCAAGACTTTTTAGAAGCCATTGAAAAGGTGTTACTTGGGCCCGAAAGGAAGAGCCACATCTTGAGTAAGAAAGAAAAAGAAATTGTAGCTTATCACGAAGCCGGCCACGCCTTAGTTTCTGCCTCCCAGCCGGGAACTGAGCCCGTCCGTAAAATTTCTATCATTTCCCGCGGTATGGCGGGCGGCTACACCCTGCAACTGCCCTCAGAAGAGAATAAGCTGCGCACCAAAACCCAATTTTTAGCCGAAATTGCCACCTTGCTGGGCGGCATGGCGGCCGAGCGCTTAATCTTTGGTGAAATGACCACCGGCGCCAGCAATGACTTGGAAAAAGCTTCGCATTTGGCCCGCCGAATCGTGAAAGACTGGGGCATGTCTTCCCTTGGTCCGATTTCCTTTGATGATAAAGAAAATATCATGATGGGGGTAGGCACCGAAAATAATTATTCTGAAGCAGTGGCTGAAAAGATTGATAAAGAGATTGAAGAATTGATACGGTCAGCCGAAAAAAAGGCGGCAGAAATTGTGGCCAAGCGCAAAGATTTATTAACCAAAATTGCCAAAACTCTGATTGAAAAAGAAACTATCGAACGCGAAGAATTTGAGAAGATAATAGGAATAAAAAATGGGAAAACTGCCAAAAAATAAGGCAGGTTTGGGCCTGTAGCTCAACTGGCTAGAGCAGACGACTTATACTCGTCCGGTTGGGGGTTCGAGTCCCTCCGGGCCCACCATGGATAAAAAAGAAATGAAAAGCTTCCAGAAAATTGTCTGGGATTTTTACAAGAAGAACAAGCGCAGTTTCCCTTGGAGAGAGACGCAAGATCCTTACAAAATCTTAGTTTCGGAAGTAATGCTGCAACAGACCCAGGCAGACAGGGTAGTAAGATATTACGAACGATGGCTGAAACGTTTTCCAGATATAGCTTCTTTAGCAAAAGCATCCTTTAGCGAAATTTATCCTTTGTGGCAAGGGCTAGGATATAATCGCCGTGGATTGGCACTGAAAAAAGCTGCCGAGAAAGCAGTTGCAGAATATGGTGGGAAGTTACCAAAGAATGTCGCAAAGTTGGAAGAGTTTCCGGGTGTTGGGCCATATACCGCCCGCGCGGTGAGTATTTTTTCTTTCAATGCACCGATTGTTTGCATTGAAACGAATATCCGCCGAGTTTTTATTTATCATTTCTTTAAAGATAAAAAGAATATTGAAGATGAAGAAATTTTGACCATCGCCGAAAAATGTGTTGATGCAAAAAACAATCGCGAATGGCATTGGGCATTAATGGACTATGGCGCATATTTAAAAACCCAAATCCCAAACCCCAACCGCCGCGCAAAAAATTATTCTATCCAATCAAAGTTTGAAGGCTCGTTGCGCCAAATCCGCGGTAGAATACTGAAAAACTTGGCAACCGGTCCCAAAACCGTATACCAGCTTAAAGCCAAAAAAATTATTCTGCAAGCCCTTGAAAAAGAGGGGCTTGTAACGTATAAAAATAAGAAATACTGCCTAGCTTAAGCAGGCGCGATTAGCTCAGTGGTAGAGCATCTACTTGACGTGTAGAGGGTCGGGGGTCCAATTCCCTCATCGCGCACCATGAACATTATTTTCATCGTCAGCATTTTTGTTAGCCTTTTCTCATTGGCACTTACGTTAATTGGAATACCGGCGCAGATTGTGAAAAATCATAGGGAAAAACAATCTGGCCAGCCGATTCTGACAATTCTGATTGCTATCGGTTTTTATATCTCGCAGATTGTCTTTTTCACATTAACTCACGCCTATTTACCCCTTTTTTCATTTATAATTGGACTAATTATGTGGAGTATCACATTATTGCAATATTTTTTTTACAATAAAAAACATACATAAAATGACAAGGGAACCCACCGGCCCAGCACAAGAGGAAAAATTATCACCGGAAATGGCTATGGAAAAACCAGAATTGTACGTGGAAAAACTTTTAAGTACACTGGAATCAAAAAGCCAACTAATTCACTCGCTTTGGCAATATTTGGTTGAAAACGACTTAGTAGACAAGGAGATACAATTAGATGGAACCACCGACGTAAGTAGATCCACTGATCATGGTATCGTTATGGGCACTGCACCTTTATCTGCAGAAAGAAAAAAACTAATGTTTGAAGAGGAAAATTTCGCTGACTATTTAACAGAAAAAGCATACATAT
The DNA here is from genome assembly GCA_023245155.1 of Candidatus Staskawiczbacteria bacterium. Lineage (GTDB taxonomy): Bacteria > Patescibacteriota > Minisyncoccia > Minisyncoccales > Staskawiczbacteraceae > VGLO01. The sequence goes on from JAHFKV010000001.1 coordinate 139,453, forward strand.
TAAGCCATGAAATATCTCACAAGATAGCTGCTTTGATTGGGAGTAGCGAAACAATAGAAAAATTTAATAACTTGTATACAAGTGCGATATATTTCAGAAAGCGTGGCAGAGGTCTATCGCTTCACGCGAATCAGGCATCCTATCTTGAAAAAGGACCGGAGGAACAGGCTAAAGAAGATATTGTTGAGCTGGTAAATATGTATTTATGGGATAAAGAATATCTGCAAAGATTCCTTGCGTTTTTATCCAATCCGGCACTAAAAGAAGCAAGAAAAAAGTTTAAATTATGCAATCTATCTGAAGGATCAGCTTCAAATTTATTTACAGTGATTTCTGAATCTATTGAAGAATTTCTGAAAGAAAAAAAGATTTATGGAGATTAATATCATTTACGAAGACAAAGATATTCTGGCCGTGGATAAGCCTGCGGGAATGGTCGTTTTTCCTGAAGGACAAACGACAGAGAATACTGTTATTGACCGATTAATTACAGAAAAGCCTGAATTAAAGAACGTTGGCGAAACGCCGCGGTACGGCATAGTGCATCGGCTTGATAAAGACACTTCTGGCATACTTTTGGTGGCCAAGACGCCGGAGGCCTTGATTTTTTTGCAAAAACAGTTTAAAAATAGAGAGGTAAGCAAGAAGTATACGGCATTAGCTACCGGGGTGATAAAAGATGATTTTGGCACAATTCACACCCTGATCGGCAGATCTAAAAGCGATCCCCGAAAACAAAAGGCGTATTCTCTAAAAGAAACAAGGGTGGGTTTACGCCAAGCTATTACTGAATACAAGATTTTACAACGATTTGCCGAATATACCCTGCTGGAAGTCCAAATAAAAACCGGCAGAAAGCATCAAATTCGTTGCCACTTGGCCTCCATTCGCCATCCGGTAGCAGGAGACAAACTATATGGCTTTAAAGATTCGCCCCGCCCAGAAGGATTAACTAGGCAATTCTTGCACGCGTCCTACCTAAAAATCCAATTGTTAAACGGTAGTATTCAGGAATTACAATCTGAATTACCGCAAGATTTACAACATATATTAGATAATTTAAAACCATGAACAAACAAACTGAAACATTTCAAAAGTCACAACTAAAAGCCATGCCCGATATCCGGCCTGGAGATACGGTTAAAGTACACCAAAAAATCAAGGAGGGAGACAAAGAACGTATCCAGATTTTTGAAGGCATTGTGATTGCTCGCAAACATGGCAAGGGCATTTCCAGTACGATTACCGTGCGTAAAGTGGTAGAGGGCGTAGGCGTAGAGCGAATTTTGCCGGTGCATTCTCCTTCAATTGCAAAAATAGAAGTGGTAAAATCAGGGAAAGTACGCAGGGCAAAGTTGTATTACTTGAGGACCGCCAAAGGCAAAAAAGCTAGACTGAAGAAGAGGGGATTTGCCGCTGCCATCGCACCAGAAGAACTTAAAGCAGTTCAAGAAGAAACAAGCGCGGGTGGCGAAACGGCAGACGCACTACCTTGAGGTGGTAGCGGGCGCAAGCTCATGCAGGTTCGACTCCTGTCCCGCGCACCAGCAAAATAATGTGTCGCAAGGTATCCAGCGGAAATCAGGTCACAAGGAATGCTGTATACTAAAATTTTAACCTGATTTCCGAGGTGAATTTTCTCACTTCGTTCCGAAAATTCAGGACGCTTAGCTCAATGGCAGAGCACCTCGTTTACACCGAGGGGGTTAGGGGTTCGAGTCCCTTAGCGTCCACCGTATTAATTATATGCCGTGGTAGCTCATTGGTAGAGCAGACGCCTGAAGAGCGCCTGGTAGGGTGTTCGATTCACCCCCGCGGCACCACTATTGAAAATTTATTACGTTGCGGGCGTGGTATAGTGGCTATTATACGTCCTTGCCAAGGACGAGATGGCGGTTCGATTCCGCTCGCCCGCTCATAAAAAAGGCCCCTAGTCGGGTCTTTTTAGTTAATACAAATTACGAAACTTTAATTGAACCATGTGCATAATTATTACTATTCACATAGTTACTATTTTATTATAATGAATGAATAAAATTAAATAGTGACCTGATGAAAAATAATAAAATATATTTTGCCGTAATAATAGTTGCTGTGGTGGTTGTTGGTGCAGTCTTGTTCCAAAGTGTCCTCATTCAGGATGCAGGTGGACCAAAGATTGATTATGTTTCTTTCACCAAAAGTTTGCTGGGAACAAAAATTACCATTAACGGATCTGGCTTTACAGCCTCATTGACGGGGATTAACAATACAAAAGTTAATGAAAAAATACTGCCACCAGGAAATTATATTATCATCAAAGACAAACTAATAGACAAACCTATCATCTCTCCTGATGGCAAAACACTCACCGCAGAAATCAATCTTGATGACAAGGACAAGGATTGCAAAGAAAAAGCCAAATCATGCAAAGTCAAAGTAGTTGATGCACACGGAAAATCCAGCAACGAGGCCGAGGTAGGTTCTTCCGATGAAAAGAATGATGATGGCAAGGGTGAGCACGGCACATCCAAAAAAGGACCAACCATAACCACCTCCGTTCTGCCCGACGCTAACATATCCATGCCGTATGCATTTACCCTCTTAGCAACAGGAGGAACGCCCCCTTATACTTGGAGTGCGACACCAGTATCTAACACCTTCACTCAAACTGTACCTTATTATACCAGTGCCCTTCCCACTGAATTCCCGCATGCTTACACGGGCCCCGCGGCTGCATTGGATTTTAATGCTACAACCGGCACTTTATCCGGAACACCACGTATTCTTAACGATCGATCAGCAAGCACCGTGTTTACTTTTAACGCCGTAGTCACCGATGCCAATGGAAACAGTTCATCCAAGCAACTCACTCTTACTACCAAAGCATTGGCAAGCGCAGTCTTTTGGGTGGAAAAGGGAAAAGATAGAGTCAACCTTGATACTTGCTATGGAACCAGGCTATCTGAAATTAATTTACTTGATGGGTATTTCTCTCCCCCTGCCCAAGACCCTCCTTGCATTAATGGTTCCACCTCATATGATGCAAAATATAGTACTGGTGCCCTTTCCAACCAATTAAGCGCCACGATTCAAATCACTGGCGGAACTTCTCCGTCAATGGATGTTGAGCTTGCAACCGATCTTGGTTCAAAAATGATATATTTGCCAAGTGTAAGCACCATTTGTAGCGGTATATATGGCATTAATCTTAATAATTCCTCTTGGGAATTTTATATTGCCAAAGATGGGTCAACGTACTTTGGCCGGCAAGATCACCAGTGCGGATATTCTGATATGTCTCCAGAACAAGCGCTTGCTCCACAAAACCTTGCCAGAGGAGCGAGCGCGGCGCCTAATTTATCATTAACTGCAACCACCACTGATTTATCTCCCAATTCCATGAGGGCCAACTCACTATCTAATGTAATCATTAAAAAAGTGGGGCAGTAATAAATTACGACGCCATTATAAACCCCACTCAGCTAAAAAATCGTCTGGAAAAGGCGGTTTTTTAGTACATTTTCACCTTAAAACATCAACCTTGACGCCTGTGGATAAGTGGTGTATAGCTATTGACAAGGTTAATTGATTATGCTAATATATACATATGCTCGAAAAAGGGCATTTTTTAGTAGGGTAGCCTTATTATTAAGACTATTTTATGAACAAATCTCTAGTAATTAAATCTATTGTTATCGGCTTTATCACAGGGATAGCTCTATATGCCATAGCAGCCCCGAACACCATCCACGCTGACTTAAAAAACACCTCAAATGATATCACTTCAGCCACGCTGGTGAAAGATGGGCATCTTACTGTTTGCATGTTAAATGAGTCTTCCCTGATAGTGGTAAGCGAGAAAAGAGTAACGGCTACCGGTTATTCAAGCCGGGTTCAGGAAACCGATGATACTCCTTTTATTACTGCTTCAGGAAAACATGTACAGTGGGGTATTGTTGCGATTAATGGGTTAAAATTTGGTACTAAAGTAAGATTCCCGGAATTGTTTGGCGACGAATTGTTCGTCGTTCAAGACAGAATGAATGAAAGCAAAGGAACCGAACATGCCGATTTCTGGTTTGCTAAAACATCGGATGCTCTCAAGTTTGGAGCTAAATTCAGAGTAAAAATGCAAATCGTGCAAAGCTAAAAATGCAAAAGCGCCCCGATGTACATCGGGGCGCTTTTTGTTTCTAAAAACTTATCCTTCCATTTCACTCTTTTTAATTGCCATCCAAGCCACTACTGCCGCTATCACTCCTAACAATAACAGCACTGAATAGCCAGCAATATCGGTAACGGAAGAGCTTTTCTGCATTCCCTGGCTACGCATAACATCTTGTTCGCAGGCCTTTTGGTAAGCCTTCGAATAATCCTGGAAATCCTGGCTATACTTGTTGATGGCACCTTGATCTGGAGCCGCCAATCCTTCTCCTGGGCCTATTCCCATAGGGGGCACCGATGGATATTGCGGAGCCATCAAACAAGAAGTGAATGTCATAGCTGGTGGGCAATACTGCCCTGAACAGCCGCTTTCCCCATAACTGCCACTGGCAATTTTAACTAATGAAATGGCGAATTGCTGGCCAGACCAGCCCATCAATCCAACTGCTACCATAAAAATAATCCAAAGGGCAATTAATCGCACTACTACACGAGGTTCTTTTGTCATAGGTTTTTTATTATTTATAGATTCCGACCTTTAATAAAAGCAGTGCCCGGGGTGGGACTCGAACCCACAAGACGTTACCGTCACAGGATTTTAAGTCCTGCGTGTATACCATTCCACCACCCGGGCATGATTTTTAAGCTACTTGAGGCCTGGGCGGGAATCGCACCCGCGTATAAGGGTTTTGCAGACCCTTGCATTACTACTTTGCTACCAGGCCACATCTTAATCTGTTATATCAGGCTTTTTAATTTTTTCCAATAATTCCTCCACGCGCGAGGCTTCTGCGGTTTCCTTGTCTGCTACAAATATGATTTTTGGCACCGGGCGCATGTTCAGCATTTTATTGAGTTTTTTTTGCACGTCATACACCCCTTTATTCAAAACACCAATAACGTGTTCGGTTTTTTCTCCGGGCATAACCGAAATATACGCTTTGGTTTGAATTAAATTAGGCGAAGTTTCCACATGGGTTAGCGTCACCAAACTGCCCGCAAACCCAAAATCGGCCGCTAAAATCTTGCTGATTTCGTGTTCTAACAACGAATTCACTTTTTCAATACGGGTACTCATTTAAAGGGTGCCTTTCTGCCGCTCTTCCACGTATGCGACCAATATGTCTGCTGGTTCAATTTTAACGTTTCCCTCAAACAAAATGCCGGCTTCATCGCCCTTTTTTAACAAATCAACATCTTTTTTATCGCGCTGTAAATTCACAATTCTACCCGCGCCAATTTTTTCAGGACCGCGGAATACTTCTAATTTCAATCCTTTCTTCAATTCTCCTTCACTGATTTTACCGCCCACAATCTGACGATTTTTTTCAGCCCAAAACACCAAAATAGTTTTCAACTTTCCCACATCTTTGCGCACGCTTTCAACATCTAACGACTTTTCCATGCCTTGGCGCACCTCTTGGATTAACTCATAAATAATATCAAAGGTTTTTATCCTAACTTTCTTTTGCGTATCATTTTTCATCAAGGCCAATACCCCTGGATTTATTTTCACCCGAAACCCGATAATCTGCGCCCTGGTGGTTTCAGCTAACTTGGCATCAGATTCATTAATATCGCCCACTTCAGCTTTTAATACTTTCAGTACAACCTGGTCGCCGGGCAAAGCTTTTACCATGGCATCAATAGCTTCCAGCGAACCTTGCGTATCACCCTTTAAAATAATATGAGAGATCTTTTTATCACTAGTAGCTTGTACATCATTCTGCGGGACACTCCGCACCGTTGTGCGAATTTGCAGGTTTTTTGAAGCCTCCTCAATCCCAGCATAACTTTTGAACACTTCTCCAACACCCGGAACCATTTCAAATCCCAAAATAATGGCGGGCTCTCCGGGCATAGCTTTTTCCAGGGCTTTTCCTTGGAAATCTTGCAGGAGTTTTACCTTGGCTATAGCGGTATCGGTGGCAATAATCTGCTTAAGAACCAATATACCTTTTTGCACAATCACCGTTGCCACCGGCCCTTTCAGGCTATCCATGCGCGACTCTATTACCAAACCTTCAGCCGGGCTTTTTACGTCAGCAGCCAAATCCTGTAAATCAGAAACTAGCAAAATAATTTCCAGTAATTCATCAATACCAGTTTTTTCTTTAGCAGAAACTTCCACGCTGGGCACCTGGCCGCCCATGTCTTCCACGTACACCTCAACTTTTGCTAATTCGTTTTTAATTTTTTGCGGGTCAGCAGTTGGCAAGTCAATTTTATTTAATACCACAATCATGGGAATGCCCGCGGTTTTTATGGCGCCAATAGCTTCTTTAGTTTGAGGTTGCACGCTTTGGGCAGCATCCACCACCAATAAGGCAACATCGGCCACGCTCGCTCCGCGGGTACGCATGGCTGAAAAGGCTTCGTGGCCTGGCGTATCAATAAAGGTAATTTTATGGCCATTATGTTCAACTTCATAGGCTCCAATATGCTGGGTGATACCGCCTGATTCTTTAGCAGTAATTTTAAAATCCTTAACAGCTTCCAGCAATGAAGATTTGCCATGGTCCACGTGCCCCAAAACCACCACTACGGGAGGGCGCTTGAAAGTAACTTCGGTTGTTTTCTTGCTTTTAACCATAAGGGCATCATACTCTAATTTTACCTAAAATTCAATGAAAAAAGGGGCCAGATGTCACACGCATCTAGCCCCTCGGGATAAGCTCTAGGCCCGGCACCTTCGCAGCTCGCCGTACGTTTGCACTTGCTTGGGGAAACGTACGAATTGTTTGCAAACCCTGCAGATAATCTGATCTTCGGCGCTCGTAAGCGTTTTTCGGTCCATCCACCCCCTGCAGCCCGCATGCACACCCACGCAGCCAGACAGCTCGCTTTCATTTCTGGTGTGATTGACGAAGTACTTCGGATCTATCAAAAGTGGCAGGGGTGGGTACTCGAGCAAAACGATTCTTTGCCCAAGCTGGACTGGTTCAAGCGGAACGCTCCGCTCAACTTCCGCGCACACCGCGTCGTAAAGCTCGTTTTCGTCTTCATCCCGGTTGATCCGTCCGAAATGGACGCGCTTGACCGCGCAGTCTAGCCAGCCCGTGGCAAAGTGGTCCGGTTCGCCCCGGCCATCAATCACCCTGTACGAACACAGGGAATTGACGGCGAAGGTGTCACCAGTCGGACGACTATCCTGGTCCAGATAGTTGCCCCGGAGCTTACCGGGCAAAACATCGACTGGTTCAAAACCAGCGGCCTTGACGAGCTCAAGAAGAACCTTTTCTCCTGGGCGATCAACTTTTTCGATTCGCGGCCAGTCGTGTCCCAACACCAGTTGAACGAATGGCATTATGACAGCATGGGGTTGCAGAGACATTGCGGCGTCCTTTCTTGTTTTGGGTTCGGAAATGGGTTTGGAAAAATGTACTGATTGCTTAACATGGTATACCCTATAACCAGACAAGTCAACAAAAATTGCGGAGGGCACAGGATTCGAACCTGCACGGGATTTCTCCCACTGGTTTTCGAAACCAGCGCATTAGCCGTTCTGCCAACCCTCCAAAATGTTAATAATGTGCCCCCATCAGGAATTGAACCCAAATTTTTCCCTTAGGACGGGAACGTTCTATCCGTTGAACTATGGAGGCATATTCACAAGTTACCAAAAATTTAGTATAATTTCAATAATACAACTATGTTCAAAAACGTTTCCCCGATTACAAAAATTGCAAAAAAAGCTTGCCCCGCAGTCATTACCGTGATTGTTTCCAAAGACTTGCCTAAAGTGGAAGATTTTTACAGCTTCCCCTACGGCGGTAAAGAATACATGATGCCCATGATGGATAAAGATGGTAAAGGCATTTTGGAAAAGACCCAGATTGGCGGAGGATCTGGCTTTATCATTTCTAAAGATGGTTATGTGATGACCTCAAATCACGTGGTGGCGGATGTAAATGCCGAATACACGGTTATTTTAGACCCTGAACACAAATATCCGGCCAAAGTATTGAGCCGGAACCAAATTAATGACACTGCCATTTTGAAAATTGAAGGCAAAAACTTTCTCTATATTGAATTGGCGGATTCAGATAATATTGAACTGGGAGAAAGCGTGGTAGCCATTGGAAATCCCTTGGGAGAATTTAATGACACCTTAAGCGCGGGCATTGTTTCAGGCCTTTCCCGCTACATTTCAGCTTACGGGGGTATTGACCACCAAATGCAGAATTTACGCGGGCTGATTCAAACGGATGCCGCTATTAATCCGGGAAATTCCGGCGGACCACTAGTAAACATGCAAGGCAAAGTCATTGGCATTAACACCGCCACCATTATGGGAGCCCAAAATATTGGCTTTGCGATTCCCATTAATTATGCCAAAAAAGATTTAGCTGAAGTGAAAAAATACGGCAAATTAGTGGTACCATTTTTGGGAATTAAATATGTATTACTGAACAAAGAAATGGCCAAAACCAATAAACTGCCGGTGGAAGATGGAGCTTTGGTAGTAAGGGAAGCTTTGGGCGAACCACCGGTTATTAAGGGGTCAGCTGCCGACAAAGCCGGTATGAAAGAGTTTGACATCATTTTAGAGTGCGATGGCCAAAAGATTACTGTAGAAAATTCCTTGGGTAGTGTTTTACAAAAGTGTAAGATTGGAGCAGAAACGGTTTTTAAGGTATTGCGCGATGGGCAGGAAATAATGCTAAGAGCTACGCTAAGAGAAAAAGAATAAAAAAGCCCCCGCTTAGGCGGGGGCTTTTTTATTAAACTTGAATTTTTGAAAACAAGTAACTACCAACACCAATCAGGGCGGCTGCGATAACAACCATGACTACAAAGTCTGCAGGCAGGCCGAAGTGAGCCATTTGGCCAAGGGTGCCCCGCAGGCCATCAATACCATAACTCAATGGGTTGATTTTAACTACAACATTTAAAACACTGGGCAGATTGCCTGGCGGGAACAATGAACCGGAAAGGAAAAACAAGGGCATAACAATAAAGTTCATAATCAGGGGGAAGCCAGTCATATCTTGCACCACTGAAGCAATGGCAGTACCCAAGGCCGTGAACATTAAGGCAATTAAAAACATAAAGACGAGGGCTAGGGGCAGCAAGGCGAAATTGGTAACACGGAATCCAATCAGCATAGAAATGAACAGAACAATAATGCCCTGGAAGATGGCAACAGTGGCTCCGCCCAGGGTTCTGCCCAACATAATTTCAAAACGGCTCACTGGGGCCACCAAAGTTTCTTTCAAAAAGCCGAATTGCCGATCCCAAATAATTTCAATGCCGCCAAAAATAGCGGTAAATAAAATGCTCATGGCAATCACGCCCGGCGCTAAAAACTGGATGTAATTTCCCTGCCCGGCCTGCTCAAAGATGTGGCCGAAGCCAAAACCCAGCGCCACCAAAAACAAAATGGGCTGGCCTAAAGATCCGATAATCCTGGATTTTGAACGCAGGTATTTTTTAATTTGTCTTAACCAAAGAGTGTAAATTGCAGTCATACGTTTTAAAAGTTAGCGTCTCCTTCCCCACATTTTAGCCTGGCCGCGCAGAGTATCTACGCTGCTGGCTTCTTCAGGGCGAACCTGGTGGCCCGTCAATTCCAAAAAGGCTTCTTCCAAGGTTTGCTTGCCAGTGCGCTGTTTTAATTCCTCCGGGCTGCCCTGAGCAATGATTTTTCCATGGTCAATAATGGCGATGCGATTAGAAACGCGGTCAGCTTCCTCCATATGGTGAGTAGTCAAAAATACCGTCAAACCTTCTTCTTGATTTAACTTTTTCAGATAGGCCCAAATGTGATTACGGGTCTGGGGATCAAGACCAATGGTAGGTTCATCCAAAAACAAAATCTTGGGTTTATGCATAAAGCCGCGGGCTATTTCCAGACGCCGTTTCATGCCGCCTGAAAATTCTCGTACCATACTATCTTTCCGATCCCACAGCTCCACAAAATCTAGTAAAGTTTTAATGCGTTCCTTACGCTGGGCAGCTGGAATGCCATAGAGCATGCCATGCATGTCCATATTTTCATAAGCGGTTAATTCATCATCCAAACTGGGGTCCTGGAACACAATACCAAAAGTTTGCCGGGCTTTATTTTGCTGGTGGAAAACGTCATGGCCATCCATGGTGATATTGCCCTCCGTGGGTGCCAACAATGTGGTAAGCATTTTAATGGTAGTCGTCTTTCCCGCCCCATTCGGTCCCAAAAAAGCAAACATTTCCCCTTTTTTAACGCTAAAGGAAATGTTGTTAACGGCCGTGAAGTCCCCAAATTTTTTAGTAAGATTTTTAGTTTCAATAATGTTTTCCATATGTGTAATACTACCAGAAAATCTATTTTGGCGCAAAGAAATGGCGCGCGTCTTCCGACCGCGCGCCTAACAACTTTACCAACATGGCCAAGGCCTTCCTCTGGGGCGTTGGTGCTCCCGCGGCACGATTGCCGCCCGTTGTTTTCCCGCGTAGCGGGATGATAATCCTGTTTCTTTTGGGGGAACAACAGCAATTCCCAAAAAAGACAGTGTGTCTGCCATGCGCATCTATACCCGCCGCTTACTGGGTCTCAACGCAAAACACTGCTTTTCAAAAGAACAGCACCCACGGGCACACGAGTTTTTGCTGGCCTGTACAGCCTCGTCGTGGGATTGCGCCAAACGGAATTTTCAGGCAACCGCCAAGAGTTTTTTCATGGACACCACCTCCTTTCTTGATTTTATTATACCAAAAAATCGCCCAAAGGGCGATTTTAGATGGAGCGGGTATGGGGAGTCGAACCCCACTCATTAGCTTGGAAAGCTAAGGTAATACCGATATACGATACCCGCTTGCAATATTCTTCTTGTCGGGGTACTCGGATTCGAACCGAGATCAAACGGTCCCAAACCGTTCGTGCTACCGTTGCACCATACCCCGATATAAACATATACTATAAGAAAATCCCCGTCTTGTCAAAGGAAAAAATTTGTGATAATATTGAACTGAAATTCGCCCTCGTAGCTCAATGGATAGAGCTTCGCTCTTCTAAGGCGCAGATGTGGGTTCGATTCCTACCGAGGGCACAGGGAAGAATTTAAATTATGGAGGCCGTAGTGTAGTGGCCAGCACAACGCTCTGTGGCAGCGTTAGCGGGAGTTCGAATCTCCTCGGTCTCCCCACACATCAAAAGCTGCCCCGATATGCATCGGGGCAGCTTTTGTGTTATCTAGCGTACTCAATTACCCTGTTTTCCCGAATTACCGTCACTTTAATTTCCCCGGGATACTTTAACTCTTCTTCAATATTAGCGGCAATCTGGCGGGCCATTTTTGCCACGCCCAAATCATCCACCTTATCGGCCCTCACAAACACCCGGATTTCCCGGCCCGCTTGAATAGCGTAGGTTTTTTCCACGCCTTCAAACTTGTTGGCAATATCTTCCAAAGCTTTCAACCGTTGCAAATAATTTTCGATACTATCTTTCCGAGCCCCCGGACGGGAAGCGGAAATGCTATCTGCTACAATCACAATGGTACCTTCAATAGAATCAATCGGATAGTCGCCGTGATGCGAACGCATGGCATGGATAATTTCTTCTTTTTCCCCGAATTTTTCTAAAATTTTAATCCCAATTTCAATGTGACTGCCTTCCATTTGCTGGTCCAAGGCTTTACCAATGTCATGGAACAAACCGGCACGTTTTGCCACTTGGGCATTTGCCCCTAATTCTTCAGCAATGGTTTGAGCAATCAAAGCCACTTCCATGGAATGTTGTAACACATTTTGACCATAGCTGGTGCGGTAATGCAGCCGGCCTAAAATTTGCACCAGTTTTTCATGAGCGGCCAGCTGGTTCATATCATACATGGCTTTTTCTCCGGCCTTTTTAATGACATCGGAAATTTCAGCAGTAGCCTCGGCCACCTTTTCCTCAATTTTAGCCGGCTGAATGCGGCCATCGGCAATCAGCTTATTCAAAGCCATAGCGGCAATCTGGCGACGGATAGGGTTGAAGCAAGAAATGACCACTGAATCGGGAGTTTCGTCTAAAATCAATTCTACGCCGGTCAATTTTTCAAAGGTTTTAATGTTGCGACCCTCTTTTCCAATAATTCTGCCCTTCAAATCTTCGCTGGCCAGAGTAATGGTGGTGGTGCTCAGCTCTAACGTGTGGGCCACAGCACATTTTTGGATTGCCAAGGTTATAATTTCCCGGGCTTTGGTGGCTAAGGCATCTTGGCCAGATTCTTCCATTTTATGCATTCTGGCTAATAAATCTTTTTCTGAATCTTTTTCCACGAGCGATAACAGTTCCTTCTTGGCATCTTCCCGGGTTAAGCTGGCCACTTTTTCCAATTTACCCTCAGCTTCAAGGCGTAACTTGTCCACGCTTTCCTTAACTTCTTTCAACTTTTCCACTTTCTGGCCTAGCTCAACTTCTTTTTTATCAAAAGCACTGATTTTTTCTTCCAACAATTTTTCCCGATCTAAAATCAGTTGCTGGGCTTTTAAGAATTCGCGCCGGCGCTCATCCACCTCTTTTTGCGAATCTTCAAGGATTTTTGAAGACTTAACTTCAGCTTCTTTTACCAGCCTGGCGGTTTCTTCTTTGGTATCTTGCACTCTTTTTACTAATTTTGCTTCCAAAGAACCTGCTCGCTGCTTGGCAATCGATTGGCGGATGTAATACCCTAAACCCAAGCCCGCGCACAATCCCAGCACAACCAGGAGTAACGATATAATAGTGTCCATGGTTTTAATATTAATAATTTTACAAACAAATAAACCCACCAACGGAGTGGGCCCGTACACAACACATTGCAGGCCAAAGACCTGTTTTATTTAGCTCCTTTTATGACTTCATCAATCAGGCCGTACTTTTGGGCCTCCTCAGCAGTCATATAAAAATCACGGTCGGTATCTTTTTCAATCATGGCCAAGGGCTGACCGGTTTTGGCGGCCAAAATCTCGTTGATTTTACCCTTGATTTTTATAATCTGCTTGGCTGCAATTTCAATTTCCGTTGCCTGTCCCTGGACGCCGCTAGCCACCTGGTGCAGCATGATTTCAGCATTGGGCAAAGCAAACCGTTTGCCTTTGGTTCCCGCTGCTAATAGTACTGCTCCCATGGAAGCCGCGAGTCCCACACAAATCGTGGAAACCGGGCACTGGATGAACTGCATCGTGTCATAAATCGCTAAACCAGCGGTTACTGAACCGCCAGGGCTGTTAATGTAAAGCTTAATATCTTTCTTGGGATCCTTGGAAACCAGATACAGCATTTGTGCAATTACCACATTTGCGTTCATATCGGTTACCGCGCCAGCCAAAAAAATAATACGCTCTTCTAAAAGCCTAGAAAATATGTCGTATACGCGCTCACCGCGTTGTGTTTTTTCTACAATAGTTGGTACTATTGGCATTTTCTATTATTGTTAACACTACTCTTACTACGATACTTATTTTGAAAAAGTTTCCAACAAATTGAAGACTTTTTCATTAAATACCGCGCTTTTACTATACTCTTTTAGGCGACCAATGTCAACTTTGTCCGCCTGCTCGGGAGGATACTTTTTCAACTCGCGATTCACCTCTTCTTCCAACTCTTCCTTGGTAACTTCAATACGCTCCGCTTTACCGATTTGGCGCAGCACCAAAAAATCTTTAATCCGTTTTTCTGCTTCCAATTGGTAACTGGCCTTCACTTCTGCTTCCGTTTTTTTCACGTTCTGTAAATATTGTTCCAGGGTCATATTAAATTGGCGGCTCACATGATGTTTCATATCTTCGAACAATCGCTCTTGCTCGTGCTGCACCATTTTTTCAGGCAACTCAAAGGTGATTTTCTCGGCAATCTTGGTTAGCAACTCACCGCGCTTGCGTTGTTTTTCTGTTTCCCGTTTCTCTGACGTAATGCCTTCTTTCAGATTGTTTTTCAAGGCCACTAAGCTGTCAAACATCCCCAGCCCCTTAGCAAATTCGTCGTTAATTTCGGGTAATTCCATGGTTTGCACGGCCAGCATTTTTACTTTAAAATTGCCAGATTTCCCTGCCATACTATTAGGAGTATTTTCCGGGAATTTAGCAGTAAATTCCTTTTCTTCGCCCATTTTCATGCCCAGTAAATTTTTTTCAAAGTCTGACAAAAACGCGCCCTCGCCTAAAATAAACATGTCTTTAACCGGCTTACCGCCATTGATACTTTCACTCTGGTATTCAATTTTCACATAATTTTTGTTCTCAGCTCCCGTGGTTTCATCGGTAAATTTAGCCCGGCTTTTTTGCAGATATTCCAGGGTTTCCTGGATTTCTTTTTCATCAACGGAAACTTCGTTGCCCTTAATCTTGCTGGAAATTTCTTTGTAATCTGGCAGTGGCAGCTCTGGCAACACAGCTACCGTTACTACAAACTCAAATGGACTGCCTTTAGCAATTTTCTTGATCTCCACATTCGGCTCGCTCACTGGCTCTAAATTATTTTCTTTAACATAGTTAGTGTACGCAGCTTTCACGGCCAAGTCTCCCGCTTCCATGAGTAGATTTTCTACGCCCATTTTCTTTTCCACCATTTCTTTTGGTACCTGGCCCTTTCTAAAGCCATCCATTTTCATATGGCTTTTTAAATGCTCAAGGGCTTTATCAATATACTTAGCAAAATCTTCAGCGGGCATTTCAAATAAAAGCTCTATCTCTGATTTCCCCAATTTTTTAATTTCTGTTTTCATGTGTCCTGATGCTAATAATTTCTTTTAATATTTCTTGGAGTTTTGGATCAATAATCCGATTATTATAATACGTAAAAAATTCTTGTAAATTATTGTAACCAATCCTCTCATACACACTTGCTTGCAAGGCCAATTCCAACTTATCAACCTGCTCTACAAACTTTGCTTCGGGCAACTCTCTATCTTCATAGTCTAGCCACGCACGGATATACTTTTGGCCATTGGGTAATTTTGAAAATACCTTTTGCACTGCTTCTGTTTCCCGCTTCCTTTTTTCTTCCCGACTTACGTTATCTCGTGGCGTAAGATCTCCCACAAATATTTCTCCCAAATCGTGGAAGACGGCCAGCTGTAATACTTTTAATGGGTCTAAATCCGGCCGGTATTCTATGGCAATAGTGTAAGCAATCATGGCCAAGCCAAAAGAGTGATCGGCAACGGTTTCTGCGTGCTCTTTTGAAACTCCAAAATCCAGCCAACCCTGATGGTATAAATTTTTCAACTGGGCAAAATCAAAAAAGATTTCAATAATGGGATTCGTTTTCTCCTTCAGTAATTCGCTGGTATGTTTATACTTGGTTTCCATGTTACAATTTGTCTATTTTAGCCGCCACAATAAAATCATTTTCTGACAATCCACCAACGGCGTGCGTCCAAAGCGTAATCGTAACTTTATTGTAATTAATGGCAATGTCGGGATGATGGTCATCGTGATTAGCAATACCCGCCACCTTGTTAATAAACACCACCGCTTCCTTAAAATCTGCAAACTTAAACTCTTTGATAATTTTTTTGTCTTCAAACACCTCCCACCCTTCTTTGAGTTCAGATAAATAGCTTTTAATTTCTTCTGCCCCCAGCGCCGGCATCCCACCCTCGCACGGCACACACTTTCTTGCCCTGAGCGGAGCCGAAGGGTTCTGAGCCAAGTCAGACATAGTTAATTTCTGGTTTCATGAATTTTCGGTTAACAAAATAAAACTGTATCCTGGAAGGGATTATATTTAGGCACAGAGCCAAGGTGGACCAACCCTACCACCAAAGGTTTATTTATCCAGGATACAGATAACAAGGGGCTCGCTCTACACCAAGAACGCCACAATCAACAATGCCACAATGTTCAAAACCTTAATCATTGGGTTAATCGCTGGACCAGCGGTGTCTTTATAAGGGTCGCCGACGGTGTCGCCGGTAACTGCTGCTTGGTGAGCAAAAGAACCTTTACCGCCATGGTTACCCTCTTCAATGTATTTCTTGGCATTGTCCCATGCAGCTCCGCCCGTAGTCATAGAAATTCCCACAAACAAACCAGTTACAATTGAGCCAATCAGCAATCCTCCCAAAGCCTGGACGCCCAAGAAGAATCCCACGAGCACCGGGGCTACCACGGTAATAATTACCGGCAACATCATTTCTTTCAAAGCAGCTTTGGTTACAATGTCCACACACTTGCCATATTCCGGTTTAGCCGTGCCTTCCATTAAACCTTTAATTTCTCTAAATTGTCTGCGCACTTCTTCCACTACCTTGCCGGCCGTTTTTCCAACCGCTCCCATCAAGAAGCTGGCAAACAAATATGGCAGCAATCCTCCAATCAACAAACCGGCAATGACCCTTGGATTGTCCAAAGCAAAATTGGCAGCGCTTGCCGATCCCGTCAGATCAATGACTCTCTGGCTGTAAGCAGCAAACAGTACCAGGGCAGCTAATCCGGCTGAAGCAATGGCATAACCTTTGGTCACCGCTTTCGTGGTATTTCCCACAGCATCCAAGGCGTCAGTAATTTTCCTGATGTCTTCGGGCATGCCAGACATTTCTGCAATTCCTCCGGCGTTGTCGGTGATGGGACCGAAAGCATCAATACCCACCACAATTCCTGAAAGCGAGAGCATCGCGGTAACCGCCAATGCCACACCGTAAATGCCAGCTAACCAGAAGGTGGTAATGGTTGCCGCTGCAATAAGTAAAACAGGTAAAGCAGTTGACTGCATACCCAAGCCAATGCCACGGATAATGTTGGTACCATGGCCAGTTTCTGAAGCTTGGGCAATTGAACGCACCGGGTTAAACTTTTTTGATGTGTAATATTCGGTAATGACGAACATGCCAACGGCAACCACTAAACCAACAATGGTTGAAAGATACAAATTCATTACAGAAATGTCTTGCCCAGCCATCATATTGCTAATTAATGGATAAAATCCAATAGCTGACAAAACGACTGCCACTGCCAAACCCTTGTACATCGCCCCCATAATAGACTTGTCTTTGCCAAGCCGTACAAAGAAACTGCCGATAATGGAAGTTAAAATAGAAACGCTGCCCAGCATCAATGGCAACAAGACAAACTGAATGGCGCGAGGGAAAAGCAGAGCTCCTAAAATCATGGTGGCTACCATGGTGACTGAGTAAGTTTCAAAAATATCAGCAGCCATGCCGGCATTGTCTCCCACCTCGTCTCCAATTAAGTCTGCAATCACAGCTGGATTTCTGGGATCATCTTCTGGAATAGACTTTTCTACTTTTCCAACCAAGTCAGCTCCCACATCAGCGGCTTTGGTGTAAATACCTCCGCCAACCCGGGCAAACATGGAAATCAAGCTGGCTCCAAATCCCAAACCAATTAGACCGCTCAAACCAGTCAAAAAGTAATATCCTGCAACTGACAAAAGGCCCAAGCTCACTACCATCAAGCCGGTGATTAAACCGCCCTTAAATGACAAATCCAAGGCAAATGCCAAGCCCCTCTTGGCGCCTTCAGCCACGCGAGTGTTGGCCCGGGTTGAAACCCACATGCCAATAAATCCTGAAAGTCCGCTTAGCACCGCGCCGATTAAAAATCCAATGGCAATCTTCCAGCCCAAGACAATCCAGAGCAGCACCAACAACACGGCCGCAACAATTGCAACCGTTTTTGACTGGCGACTAAGGTAAGAAGCCGCTCCTTCTTGAATAGCGGCGGTAATAGCAACAGCCTTATCTTTAGCGGCAGGAGCTTTGCTGACCTGCATGACTAAAAAGATGACGAACGCAATTGCGAATAACGAAACGATGATGGGGAAATAGGTGATGAGCATCATGAATTTTGAGCGAAGCGAGAAATTCACTTTGAAAATCAGGTTGAAATTTTAATAGAACGTATCTACTAGACCTGATTTTCATTGCGACACATTACTTCGTTCGTTAATTATTAATTATTTTAATTTTATTTTTTCCATTTAAAGGTGGATTAGAAGCCATCATAATTCCGCATACTGATATTGGTAATTTCAACCTGAGCGCCATCTGGACCGTAAAGATTAAATCCTAAAACTGTGTCTTTTTTACCAAGCCAAGAAGGATCACTCATTATAACGCTAAATGTATCAGGTGTATCTCCCCAAATATAATCCTTACTTTTAATGGTAGCCACAGGAACCGAGTCTAATGTTACCGTTAATGTCGCATCGCTGGATGTCGGGAAATCGTAATCAAATTCAGTTACAAAGGCTTTATTAGGAGTATACACTGCTTGAGATAGTGTCACTGGCACATTGTCATTTCCCTGCTTTGTTAGCTGAGCCCAATGGACGTTAGCTCCATATTTTTCATTATACTTTTTCTCTACCACATCTTTGCTTGATGGCTTTTCTGCCGAAAAAGATATATTAGAAAATACTTCGTTCAATTTGTGGTTAGAGAGTGTAAAGATTACTAATTTACCGCTTAAACTCTTGAAAAAATAGCAACTCATTGAAATGCCATTCTTACTCCCACTTACCCTAAGCATCTTAATTCCATCAATGTATTCCATTCCAGCACTCTCTTTTCTAAACGATGTTTCAAGCGGATCGCAGAAAGTTTTTTCATACAGAGCTATATTATCATTGTAATTCTCTACAGAGAGTTCCTCATTGAATGCCGGCATAATATCAACTCGCCCTGCATTAAAATAAGAAGGGCCCGAGTAATAAATGATTGCTGATTCATAAGACCCTTTAATGCTATTGATTTTTTGCTCTTGATTAGGCCCCAACAGCTTTACGTTATAGCTAGCCAGATAGTCAAATGAAACGCCATACTCACTAATAGAATAAGGCAACATGTTAAAAACAGGCTGCTGAATCTGCACTTGTTCTTGAGATTGCTTCTGATTGCTCCCCGAGAGTTGTGGCTGGTTAACAGTTTGAATAGCTTCTTGCTGCTGATTTTGAGCTGATTCTGTTCCCGGCCCTGGCAATGAAGCTGGGATAGAATAATTTTTGTATACAAAATATCCACCAACCGCCAGCATTACCAGCACTGCCACCATTAAGATTATCGTAATAATTCCGACGATTCCTTTTTGGTTTTGCATAGTTTTACCTTTTCCTTGAAGATTAATCAGTTTTTTCTTCGTTTTCTTCTTTCACTTTCTTCGTTTTCTTTTTTGGTTTTTCCTCACCAGCATCAGCCGTCTTTACCCCGTCAAATTGTTCCGCATCTTGCGGAACACCGCTTTCGGCGGATTTGACTGGGTGAATATCAATCTTCCAGCCCGTTAATTGAGCAGCTAAGCGCACATTTCTGCCTTCTTTTCCGATGGCCAGACTTAACTGGTCTTCAACCACAAATACTTCCGCAGAATTGTTATCAGCAATTTCAACTTTGGTAGCTTTGGCCGGGCTCAAAGCATTAGCAATATATTTTTGCGCATCTTCTTGCCACAAAATCACATCAATTTTTTCTCCGCCCAATTCATTAATAACTGCCATGATTCTGGTTCCGCGCTGGCCCACACAGCTGCCGATGGGGTCAATCCTGTCTTCAGTGCTGGCCACGGCCATTTTTGTCCGGTAACCTGGTTCGCGGGCAATTGATTTTATCACCACAACACCGCCGGCAATTTCTGGTACCTCTAATTCAAACAAGCGCGAAACTAATTTGGGGTAAGCGCGGCTCAACAAGACAGCCGAGCCCTTGGGGGTATCTTCCACCTTTAAAATGTAAAACTTCAAGCGAGCGCCCTGCTTGTAAAATTCGCCGGGAATTTGCTCTTCCCGATTTAAAATGCCCAAGGTTTTGCCAATATCTACCAGCACGGTATTTCCCTCAACTCGTTGCACAATTCCGGAAATAATTTCCCCTTCTTTGCTTTTGTATTCAGAGGCAATCACACCTTTTTCCGCCTCCCGTATTTTTTGCAAAATCACCTGCTTGGCAGTTTGGGCGGCAATACGGCCGTAATCCTGCTTTGAAACCAAGGGAATTTCCAATTCTTCACCTAGTTTTATTTTTGGCGCGGCTTTTTTGGCCTCGTCAATCATGATGTGCTTTTCAGGATTGAAAACCACTTTTTTAGGTGCTTCTTCCCCTTCAATATGCCGGTCAAAATCTTCAGCCGGTACCAATTTCTGGGCTTTTAATTCTTCAATTTCTTCTTCGGTATACAGCATGCTTTCATCTACTACCAATTTTACCTGCCAAAACTGGGCGTCTCCTGAAACCTGATTAAACTTGGCTTTGATTTTTTGCCCTTTTTGGCCGTAGTCTTTTTTGTACGCGGTAGCCAAAGCGGCCTCAATGGTTTCTATAATTGATTCGGTTGAAATACCGCGGGTTTCTGCAATTTGCGCTAAGGCGCGTTGAAATGATTTAATGTCCATGAATTTGGAACGAAGTGAGAAGGTCGCGAGTTTGCGACACCTTATTCGTTATTTAATTTTTTAAATAAAAAGTCCGTTTTCAGACGGACAAAAAAGTTAATCAGTATTAATTGCAATAAGTGTAGCAAAAACCAACAGCCATGTCAACCTTCCACCGCATTGGGGAAATAGTGAAGTTTAGCTACGCGAGTATTTTGATTGGCCAGAATACCAATGATGTCAATTTGGTAGGCCGCATCCTGCCTGTACTTATTTTTTTCAAGCCAGATTTGAGCCATTTGGCGGAGCTTTCTTTGTTTTCGATAATCTACGTGTTCCTCGGGCGCAAAATTATAGCCATTATCAGCCATAGCTTTCACTTCCACAAAATGAATCGTTTTGTCTCTTTTAGCAATAATGTCAATTTCTCCAAACGTTATCCTATAGTTTTTCCCTAGAATTTTAAACCCCTTTTCCACCAGATATTCACAGGCCATTTTTTCACCCAAATCGCCCAACTCCTTGGTGGTCATCACTTTTTAATGGGAGGATATAATTGTTGGTCTATGCTTCTTGAGAAACAGGTCCTGCCTTTGCCATGGCTCCACAATCTGTCATTAAACTGACTAGGCAAAGTATAAGATGATGTTGGCTTAAAATCATTCGGCAAATTGAAATCCGCACAAAGCTCAAAAACTAATTCTGTGGGGGCTGTGATTTTATATTCGTAAGGAGTATTAGTTTGGGAATCAAACGGAGTAATATAACCTGAAAAAGCATCATTTAAACTAGAAAGAGACTCTGGCAATTGTCCTTTTCTTTGCCAGTAGTATGCGACTTGTGATTGGATATTTTGCAAATCGCTGATTTTTTGCTGATCAAATTGCTGCTGGCGGGCGGTGAAGGGCGAACCAACAATGAAGAAAGCGCCAACAATGCCAATCAAGACAACTGCACCGCAAACCCAAGCCACATATTTTGCCAATTTGGCGGGCACGCTCCTTCTGACATCATCCAAATAATATCCAAAAACAACTCCGGCAACGATAATAATGGAAAGCGCTTTTAACAAAAATCTTGGGGTGGTTTCGCCGCCAAGCAGATTATTGATGACAAAAATTAAGTCTCCAATAATAACCAAAGCCGCGATAAAAAGCGTAAGATAGATGAGCCACTTTCTAATTTTTGATTCGCGCACCGCCGATTCTTTAGCATAAATCTTGTTTAAAAACCATGACGTGGCAATAAAAACCGGAAAAACAATAATCAGCGAGCTTACGGCAAAACGAACGTTGCCGGCAAAGCCATAATTGTAATTTAACACATCCGGAAAAAAGTAATTGACATACTGCCAGCAGAGCGTGATAACACTGATGGCCGACCAGTATAAGGTGACGATAGCCAAGAGATGCAAAAATACATCACGGGGAAGATTTCTTGCTTGCCCCGAGCCAGGTCTAAGGGTTGTTTCACTCATATTTTTTGTTTAGTTAATTGCTTTATACTCATAATAGGTGGTATAGTGAAAAAGGTAAAGGTCTTAATAATAAATTTTAAATTTATATTACAAACATGGAAGACGATAAAAAACAAGCTATGATGGGCATGACCTGCAAATGCGGTTCAGGCAAAACCTACGCTGAATGCTGTGGCAACCAGCCCTGCGCATGCGGATCTGGTAAAATGGACAAAGACTGCTGCATGAAAAATGCACCAGAAGCAACTGCGTAATTTTAGTTCAACAAAAAAACTGCTAGCTTAATTGTCGGCAGTTTTTTGTTGATACACATTTTTGTCGGGACAGGGCGAATTGAACACCCGCTACACGACCCCCAGCCGTGCGTACTACCTCTATACGACAGCCCGTAATAATATATTATTTATAAACGTAATACAGATTCCCGCCAAAGTCATCTGTAAAAAAGAAACTAGAATCAGAGTCGGGTAAAATATCTACTGGGCGGGCGTAGCACGTACCATTGTGTAAAAATCCAGTGACAAAATCTGTTACTGTTCCTTGCTGGTCAATGTGTACTATTTTATATCCATGCGCCAGTGAAACCGTACTTGAACCGTGCAGTGAAAGTAAAAAACTATTAGCCAATTCCAATGCCGCACTAGCTCCGAAAAATGCCAACCCAAGCGGAGCTGCGTGGGCGGGGAAGGCGGCGGCGGCCGAAGGGACTGCTGAGCAATCAATAGGGTGATCCCACGCTTGAGTATTGTTTGTATAGATCTTTGATTGGTATTGATAGCAATATGGCCAGCCATAATTAGTGCCAGGTTTGATTAGATACAAAGCCTCTTCGGGTTTATCGTCACCCAGTTTATCAGCGCCCATAGCAGAGACATATAGTTGATCACCTTTAAAATAAAGGCCGACGGCGTTGCGAAGTCCACTAGCAATGATTTGCTGGTTTGAACCATTTGCATCCATTTGTATAATAGAAGCCCGCATTGGCTCTTCGGTTTTTTCTTCGCACGAATCACAACTTGAACCAACCGAAACATACACCTTATCATTGTGTACTTTGACGGTACGAGTCAAATGCCAACCGCCATATTTGTAACTTAGCCCGTAGGCAGGAAATGTTGCCAGCACTTCTGGTGCTGACGTGGGGACAATTTCACCAAGCGTAAAGCGGTAGCGAACCAGCTGGTCAGTAAGCGCAACGTAGAGCCAGTTGACTCCAATCGGATCTGTGTAAAATGCAACACTGTTGGGATTTCGTAAACCAGAAAGATAGGTGGTGCGGCTTTCAAATTTTTTGGTGGCAGTATTAAAGTGATCCAAAATATATATTTTGCCCTCTGAATTATCGGATAAATCTTTCATATCAGTTACAAAAAGCCGCCCATCGGGACTTTTGGCCATAAAACGTACTCTGTTTAAGCCGGTTGCGGCAGTTGCAATATTAAATCCTTTGGGAATTGAAAGCGAGAATGCAGTTCCGGCGGCGGTTAGCACATGTGGTTCAAGTGTAAAAGGAACCGATGAGCTAGAATTATTTTGGACTGGCTGGGGCACTTTTGAAGGTTTCAAATAAAAAACAATGCCAACTATGGCTATCGCAACAACTGCTAAAAAAATTATGGTCTTTTTTTGAAAGGAATTCATTTTACTTCACCCAATATTTGCTTTTTACGACAGAATCTTCTTTGCTTTGGACTTCCTCTTTTTCCCCCTTCGACTTTTCGGCCAATTCTTTTAATTCTTTGTCGGGCAAACCAGCCAACATTATAGCCTCTTTTTCCAAAAAAGCTTTAGTATTTTTTTTAGAGTCGTCCAAAACATGTCCTAACAGAATGTCTAGGATTTGTCCTATCTTCGGTCCCGGCGTAATTTTTAATAATTCCATCAAATCATTTCCATTAACCTTAAGCATTTTTACAGAAATGGGATCCTTGGACACTTTCTCAATGATGTATTTTAAGTGGCGCAGTTTGTATGGCTCAGCCTTGGGCACACCACTGCCAATTCTATCTGCTTCCCGCACCTGCATTAATTCTTCCATGTTTTCTGGCCCTACATTTTTTATTAATCGGCGCACGGAAGATTCTGTTACCTCGTCCACATTGTAATAAAACATATGGTAACGGATGAGGGTAACTATTTTTTCAATATCCTTATTGGGAAACTTCAGGCGGTTTAAAATCTGAAACGCCATTTTAGCACCCACCATTTCGTGGTTGTAAAACGTGGCTTCTTTGCCTTCGCCGGTTTTTGAACGGGGTTTACCTACGTCATGCAGGAGCGCAGCAATCCGCACGTGCAAGTTGTACTTTTTTTTAGCGGTGTATTCTAAGGCTTTAAGGGCATGCCAATAGCAATCGTATACATGGTGCTTGTTCTGGCTAACGCCATAATTTTCCTGCAATTCAGGGAGAATAAACTTCAATAAATTCAGACTGCGCAACAGTTCAATACCATCGGCCGCTTTTGGCGCCATAATCATTTTGACAAATTCATCGCGGATGCGTTCTTTTGAAACGGCCTCAATCCAAACATTATTTTTCTTAACTGCCTCAGCAGTTTTTGGTTCAATCTCAAAACTCAACGTTGTGGCAAACCGCACCGCCCGCAGCATTCGCAAGGCATCTTCAGAAAAACGTTCGTTAGCGTCGCCCACCGTCCTGATGATTTTTTTCTTTAAATTGGCTTGACCATCAAATGGGTCGATTACTTTCTTATCCAAGCCCATCGCCATCGCATTAATCGTAAAATCGCGCCGACTCAAATCTTCTTCAAGTGTCTTGGCATATTTGACCGCATCCGGATGCCGCTTGTCAGAATACTTAGCTTCTAAACGATATGTCGTAACTTCCACGATGCCGTCGGCAGTTTTTACCCCTACGGTCAAAAAATTATTTTCATAAAAACTATCAGGAAAGACTTTTTGAACGTCTTCTGGCTTAGCGTTAGTGGTCACATCCCAATCTTTTGGCTCAATACCCAATAAAAAATCACGCACGCATCCGCCCACGATGTAAGCTTCAAACCCGGCTTTTTGCAAAACCGATAAAATATTTTTTACTTCTCTGGGAATGACCATTACGCTTATGCTATCTGAAAAATTGATTAATTTCAATTATTCTGGTAAAGTAATGCAACGGTTTGATTTACCGCTCCCGTAGTGAAATGGATATCACGACAGGCTTCGAACCTGTTATTGGGAGTTCGAATCTCTCCGGGAGCACCAAGCAACATTTATGAAAAAGTTTCTTAAAGTATTTTTTGCATCATCTGCGCTAATGTTAATGCTCTCAGGAGTAGCCTTTGCCTATGGGCCGGGTTGTGACGCTGTTACCCATAAAGACCCTGCTGCCACTGGAATCGTGCCCTGCGGAGTCAGCAAAGACGCCACCGGAGTATTAACCTGCCCCTGCGAAATACCCCATTTTTTCATCATGATACGAAATGTTTATATTTTCGTTACCTGGACCATTGCCTTACCGCTAGCCGGGCTACTCATTGTGATTGGGGGAGTGTTGCTGATTATTTCAGGTGCCAACCAGAACATGTTTGATTTAGGAAAAAGGCTGTTGTGGGGCGCATTCTGGGGAGTGGTGCTGGTCTTTTGCGCCTGGATTATTATTAATATTATTTTCATGACATTGGGAATTAATATGAACCCTGGGGCAATATTTTTCACGTAACAACTATTGTAGTCCAGTATCCCTATGTGCTATAATAGGGGTATGAATAACTATGCACCACGCAGGAAAAAAGCTATAAAATTAAGAAAAGATGGCTTAAGTTATGGAGAAATAAAAAAGAAGCTAAACGTTTCAAAAAGTACTTTAAGTTATTGGCTAAAAAATATACCACTCACCGAAGAACAGAAAAAAAGGCTTTACATAAAAAATACCTTAGCATTAAACACTGGATATTATAGTCAAAAAGAAAGAAGGGCGCGCGAAGTCGCTGAAATTATAAAAAACGCAGGAAAAGAAATAAGTGACTTCATATCGCTAGAAAGCTATCGCTTATTTGGGGCAGCGCTCTATTGGGCAGAGGGCAATAAGAAAAATAGCCTAGGAATTACTAACTCCGACCCCTATCTTATTTTAT
Organism: Candidatus Staskawiczbacteria bacterium; assembly: GCA_023245155.1. GTDB lineage: Bacteria > Patescibacteriota > Minisyncoccia > Minisyncoccales > Staskawiczbacteraceae > VGLO01. The sequence continues at coordinate 165,447 of JAHFKV010000001.1, forward strand.
TTATGGTAAAGTGGTTTGAAAGAGTATTAGGAGCTTCGCCCAAAAAAGATTTAAAAGCCCATCTCAATATTTATCCTCAACAAAACGAGCAAGATATTAAACAATTTTGGTCGCAATTAACAGGTATCCCCTTAAAAAACTTTGGAAAAAGTTTCGTAAAGCCATTAAGCAAGAATTATAAAAAAAATAATTTATATTACGGAACAATAAAAGTTAAGGTGCACAAAGGCACCGACCGAAGACATAGAATTTTTGGATGGATTAAAAAAGTATTAAAAGATATCACACCAAGAACAGAACTAATTCAGCAGGAATGGAGAAAACTCACCGAGGTTTCGCGAGCAATTAATTTACCAAAATAATACTTGCGCCTGTAGCTCAGTTGGTAGAGCTCCCGACTCTTAATCGGATGGTCCTGGGTTCGAGCCCCAGCGGGCGCACTCTTTACAAATCCGCGTAAATATACTATAAGTAACATATTAAATAAACAGGCTAGCCGGAAGCTGGTCGTAACAAACAATGCTCAAGAAAGAAGCAAAATCAAAAATAGTGAAAGACTTGGGGATTAACGCCAAAGACACCGGTTCAGCTGACGTGCAAATCGGACTGCTTTCAGAAGAAATGGATAAATTAGTAGGACACCTCAAAGAACATCCCAAAGATTTGCATTCAAAACGGGGGTTGATTGGCATGGTGGTAAAACGCAAGAAATTGCTGGCCTATTTAAAAAAAGATAACGAAAAAAGGTATAACGAAGTGATTAAAAAAATCGGGCTCAAAAAATAGTGATGCTTACCAAGTCCAAAGAACAACGAGTGGAAGTATTGATCGATGTCCAGAATTTATACTATTCTGCCAGAAACCTTTACCAATCCAAAGTTAATTTCGCCAAAGTGTTAGAAACTGCCATCTCCGGCAGAAAGTTTATCCGCGCATTCGGATATGTAGTCCGAACAAAAACCGGCGAAGAAAAGCCGTTTTTTGATGCGTTAAGCAAATTGGGCATTGAAACCCGCGTGCGAGATTTGCAAGAATTTTACGGCGGAGCCAAAAAAGCCGACTGGGACGTGGGAATTGTGATTGACGCCATTCGGACTTCGCCGGGATTGGACGTTATTGTCCTAGCCTCGGGTGATGGTGATTTTATTCCCCTGGTGGAATATTTAAAAAACCAAGGCAAGCGCGTGGAAATTCTAGCCTTTGGAAAAACCACGTCAGGGAAGCTCATTGAAACTGCAGATGAATTTATTGATTTGGATGAGGCAGAAAAGTATTTGTTGAGGAAGTGATGAAACAGATTTCTACACTAACTGGAATTTTAATTATTGTGGCCGCCGCGGCGGTGCTTTTTGGCGGAGTGTTTGGGTGGGAATACTATGTAAATCCAAATTTTACAAATATAAACCTTAATCAAGTTCAGAGTAAAAAATTAAAAAATGTCACAGTATCTCTATCCGAAGAAAGTATTCTAAGCGCAATCGAAAAACTTGAGTCGGTAAAGTTGCAAAAGTATAATAATCTCTATAGAAGTGCTCCCGAGGGTGGGCAGGGAATTAGCTGGTACAGCCTCGATTCCATAACTAAAGGTGATATTAATGGCGACGGATTAGAAGATGCTTTCACTTCGAGTACCGGATGCGGTGCATCTTGTGGCAGTGCTTTCGCGGTAATACTTAATCAAAAAGACACGCCGCCGAAAGCATTCAGAGTTTTTCCGCCATACCTTGTAGCATCGGGCGCGGCGCAATACAGCGTGAATAATATAACCATACACAATGACACAATATCTATTGAAGTAAATATTCCCCAATTTGACGGCCAGATAACAAAATCTACGTTAAATTATAAACTTACTAATGAAAATTTAGAAAAAATATAAAAATAAATAACCTGTGGCCTCAATAAAGAGAATATCAGCCGAATGTTCCGAAAAAATCTTCGGAGTATGCGAATGAAATTCTCTCTTGAGCCGCAAAAAACAATATGGAAATAGAAAAATTTGAGTTAGAAGTGGGGGGCAAAACATTAAAAATCACTATCAACGACTGGGCGGTGCAAGCCGGCGGTTCTTGCTTGGTGCAATATGGCGAAACCGTGGTAATTGCCAACGCCACCATGAGCCAACAAACCAAAGAAGGCATTGATTTTTTCCCCTTAACAACCGAGTACGAAGAAAAGTTTTACGCCGCTGGGAAAATTTATGGCAGCCGATTTTTAAAGAGAGAATCAAGGCCAACTGACGAAGCCATTTTAACTTCCAGAATGATTGACCGTGCGATAAGACCTTTATTCCCCAAAGACTTTAAAAAAGAAGTACAGGTAATTGCCACGGTGCTTAGTTGGGACGGAGAAAACGACCCCGATGTGCCGGCCTTTATTGCCGCCTCTTTTGCTTTAGCCATTTCACCGATTCCCTGGAACGGACCATTAGGGGGCATTCGTGTTGGCCGCGTGGGTGAAAAACTTATCTTAAACCCGACATACAAAGAAAGAGCCGAGGGTGATATGGATTTAACCATTACCGCACTGACAAAAAATGGTGAGCTTTTGGTAAACATGATTGAAATGGGAGCCAAAGAGGTTAGTGAAGATGATGTCATGGCCGCCACTAAATTTGCTGAAGAGTCCCTAAAAAGTCTAATTGATTTTCAGGTAAAAAATGCTAAAAAAATTGGTAAAGCTAAAGCCGAGTTTGTGCCAGCTGTGGAAAGTGGCATTAGCGCTGACATTAAAGAATTTTTGGGCAGCAAATTGGATGACGCCATTACTAACGCCAAAGCAGGAGAAAAAAATATGGATGTAGTGGACACGCTTAAGGCCGAATTAGTAAAACATATTGATGCTAAATATCCTGACGAGGGCAAGGGTAAACAAGTGCTGCCATACTTTGAGAAAGAAACCGAAAGAATTATTATCAGAAATATTCTGGAGAAAAACCAGCGGCCCGATGGCAGAAAACCGGAAGAAATTAGAAACTTAGTGGCAGAAGTTGGTGTTTTGCCGCGTACTCACGGCAGCGGCGTGTTTCACCGCGGATTAACTAAAGTGCTTTCCATTTTAACTCTTGGCGGCCCGGGCGATGCGCAAATTTTAGAAGGCATGGAAATTGTGGGCAAACGCAGATTTATGCACCACTATAATTTTCCTCCATTTTCCACCGGCGAAACTGGGTTTATGCGCGGCCCAAAGCGCCGCGAAATCGGCCACGGACACTTGGCAGAAAAAGCTTTACTGCCACTTATTCCAGAGCCTTTGAACTTCCCCTACACTATCCGAATTGTATCTGAAGCCTTGTCTTCAAATGGCTCAACTTCCATGGCTTCGGTATGCGCGGCAACCATAGCGCTTATGGACGCCGGAGTGCCAATTAAAGAACCGGCCGCAGGTATTTCTATTGGACTGGCTAAAGATGAGGAGTCAGGAAAATACAAGGTCTTAACCGATATCCAGGGCCCGGAGGACCACTTTGGCGATATGGACTTTAAAGTAGCTGGAACCAAAAACGGTATCACTGCCATTCAGCTGGATGTAAAGATTGACGGCATCTCAAACGCCATTATGGTGGAAGCATTAACCAAAGCAAAAGATGCAAGATTAAAAATTCTTGATATAATAAAAGCACAGATTGCCGCACCAAGGCCGCAGCTTTCTCCCCATGCTCCCAAGATTGCTTCCTTTATGATTAATCCGGCTAAAATTGGCGAGGTGGTGGGACCAAAAGGCAGTGTTATCAACAAACTGATTGAAGAATTTGGTGTTACCATTGATATTGAAGACTCGGGCTTAGTGGCTATTACCGGCCAAGACCAAGCGAAGGTTGATTCATGTGCGGCCAAAATAAAAAGCATTGTACGGGAAGTGGTAATTGGAGAAACCTTTCAAGGAACGGTGCGCAAAATTATGGACTTTGGCGCTTTTGTGGACATTTTACCGGGCCAATCGGGCTTGGTGCACATTTCCCAGTTCGTGCCCAATAAAATCGCCAGCGTTAAAGATGTGGTAAAAGAAGGTGATGTGATTCCGGTAAAAGTGGTAGAAATTGACGCTATGGGCAGAATCAATTTATCAGCCAAAGACGCGGGGTTCAAACCAAAAAAATAATGGCAATAGAAACACAACAGCCTCAGGGGAAAATTTTGTTCAAGCGAACCGATATTGTCACCATGAAAAAAGACATTAAGATGTTGCGCGAGCTTGATGCCCGCAAAGAAGGTGAAAAAATATTGGCTCCAAAAACAACGGTAGCCCCAGCCCAGCCCGTGCTCCAACCTAAAAGCACCAACATTCCTATCGAAGAAAAAGTTGTTGAACAGATTCATCAACAAGATCAGGAAAAGATGGCCAAGGCACGCCCCTACGCCTCAGAGGCCGAAAAGCAACAAATTTTTACTTTAGAAACGCAAATCGCCGATATCAAAAAGCAACTACAATCACTGGGGACGCAGGAACAGCCTTCTCTGAATTTGAAAAAAAATCAAGTTTTATTACAACAAGAACAGCAAAAAAAACAGTTAGATGAACTTATTAAAGAAGAGGAAAAAATTGGCAAAGAAATCGCCGTGGTGGAAAAAGCAGAAAGCACCATTACGGTGCCCACTGAACGATCCCACTTAGAACGCGAACGGGCAGCTATGGAAAATAAACGCCAGGAAACAGAAAAAAAGCGCTGGGCAGCCGAACAAGACCTGTCAAAGCTTAATGACCAGATGAAAGGATTAGAGGCAAATTATCAAGGATTTGGGGATCAAGAAACAGCCTTGAAGGAAAAAATAGCAAAGATTAATGATTCATTGCGGGCCATTTACGCGGAAATTATCCAGCGCGAAAACAGCAAGCCGAAAGCCGTGCCAACCCTCACCCCAGAGCCAAAATCAACTCCCGCCAAGATTGTCTCATCTGCCTTTGTCCCGCCAAAGCGAGACGATGGCGCAGCAAAGGAAAATGAACAGCGGAAAAAGTTCATGGAAGATATTGAGGCGTGGGCTAATTCTTCAGATAAAAAATCTTAAAAATCATGCAAAAAAATTTGATTGACGGGCTAAAAGTAAAATTAGAACAAGAAAAAGCCACGCTAGAAAAAGAGCTGGCTAGCTTTGCCGTTGAAGACAAACACATGAAAGGCAATTGGGACGCCAAACGCCAAAACAACGAAGATTCCGACATGGAAGAGAAAGCTGATGAAGTGGAAGAATATGATAATCTCTTAAGCCTGGAACACAGCCTGGAATTGAAATTAAAAAATGTGAACATGGCACTGGAAAAAATAACGGCGGGCACCTATGGCACATGCGGAAAGTGCGCCAAGGAGATTGAAACGGATCGACTCCAAGTAGCTCCAGAGGCTCGGCTTTGCATGAACTGCAATAGCTAATTTAACGTATTCATGCCAAGCAAAGTTTTTTCAGCCGCTATCGTCGGATTGGACGCCAAACTAGTGGAAGTGGAAGTAGATGTGGCGCAAGGCCTACGGTCTTTTACCATTGTCGGCTTGCCCGACAAAGCCATTAACGAATCCGAGGAGCGCGTGGATTCGGCCATCAAAAGTTCCAAATTACTGTCGCCTCATTCGCGCACGTTTAAAGTGCTCGTCAATCTGGCGCCGGCGGATGTAAAAAAAGAGGGGTCGTTGTATGATTTGCCAATTTCGTTGGCTTTTTTAATTGCTTCAAAACAAACCAACTTTAATCCGGCCGGTAAAATATTTTTGGGCGAATTGTCGCTGGATGGGAGGCTGCGGCCAATCAAAGGCGCGCTGTCGTTTGCCATTATGGCGCAAAAGCAGGGGATTAAAGAAATTATTTTGCCTTTGCAAAATGCCGGCGAAGCTTCGCTGATAAAAAGTGTAAAGATTATCGGCGTAGAATCATTGGCCGAAACACTGGCTTATTTAGAAAACAGAAAACAAATTGTGCCGACGCCCGCGCCCGCAGGCGCGGGCCAAACCCAAGAAACCGGCTTGGATATCAGTTGGATTCAAGGCCAAGAATATGCCAAGCGAGCGCTGGAAATTACCGCCGCTGGCGCCCATAACTTATTTTTCTTCGGACCGCCTGGAGGTGGAAAAAGTTTGCTGGCCAAAGCCCTGCCCTCTATTTTACCCTCACTCAACTTTGAAGAAGCTTTGGAGGTGACCAAAATTTACAGCGTGGCCGGTTTACTGCCTGAAGGCCAGACCCTCATGAATTATCGGCCATTCCGCCAACCTCACCACGTTTCTTCTGATGTGGCTTTAGTGGGCGGGGGAAATCCGCCGCGGCCCGGTGAAATTACCCTGGCGCACCGGGGCGTACTTTTTTTGGACGAATTCCCCGAATTCCACCGGGATGTTTTGGAATCCTTACGCCAGCCGATTGAAGACGGGTTCATCAGCATTTCCCGAGCCAAACATTCCTTCACCTTTCCCAGCCGTTTTATGTTGGTGGCCGCCAGCAATCCCTGCCCCTGCGGTTATTTAAACAGCCCAGACCATCCCTGTACCTGCGGGCCGGGAGCCATTGCCATGTATAAACGCAAACTTTCCGGACCTTTAATGGACCGGATGGATTTGTTCTTAGAGGTACCCGCGGTTAAATACGATAAATTAGCCACCACAACCACCAGCAATCAAAGCGGAGTGGTCAAACAGAGAATAGAACAGGCACGGGAAATCCAAGCCAAACGTTTTACCGGTGAAAAAATTTTGGTAAATGCGGAAATGCAGATCCCCCACATAAAAAAATACTGCCAATATGATGCAGCATCAGAAAACTTGCTCAAAAAATATGTGGATTCGGGCAAACTTTCAGCCCGCGGTTACCATCGGGTTTTGAAAGTGGCCCGTACCATTGCCGACTTAGCCGGCTCTGCCAACCTTCAACAAAACCACATTAGTGAAGCCTTAATGTACCGGACTACCGTTTAAGAATTGGGTGTGAACAGGGTACCCCGCCAAAGGATTGGCATATCCGCCCATTACTTGGAAGTGCACATGACAGCCAGTAGCCTCGATGCCTGTTCGGCCCACCAAGCCAATTTGGTCTCCAACGGTGACGTGGCTTCCAACTGAAACCAAGATAGCAGATTCGTGGCCGTAATAGGTTAAAGCACCATTTTCGTGGGCAATAACAATGTAGTAACCGTAGCGGCGGTCAAACGCCGCTTTTTCAACCACACCGGAAGCAGCTGCGTATATGGGATCACCACAACTGGTAGCCATATCTACGGCGTTAAAGTAATGCAAACCCTGGGTGATAACGAATTTTAACAGCGGCAAGATAAAGAAGCTGTTGGGCAAAGGGGCATAATTTGCAGCAGGGCGGGCAGGAGCCTGTTGGGTGATAACGCCTCCCAATACAAATACAGGCTGACCCACGTAAACGGTTGAGTCGCCGTTGTTATAGTCTAGAATATCTTGTGTTTTTGCCTTGAATCTGGCTGCAATACTTTCAATCGTATCACCCGATTTTACAATATATAAAATTCCGTCAGCGGGCAAAATCACCAATGAATCACCGGTTTTAAGGATTGAATTTTTAGAAAGGTCATTGGGCTGGGCTACGCTTTGCCAGCGTTCAAACCCAAACTGCTGGGCAATAGAAGTAACTGTGTCTCCCGGCTGAACGGTGTAGTCAGTCACGTCGCTGCGGTTCTGAGTTGTATTTTGGCCACCCATAATGTCTCCCAAGGTTTGGGCGCTAATCACATGGGGAGTGGCCACGCCATACAAAAAAGCCTCTTGCGAGGTTTTTAAATCTGGGGTTTCTAACGCATGGGCGCTGTTTTGATTAAGATAAGCATCATTGGCATCTTGGCTCACTCCATTTGAAACTTGGTCAAAAGCCATCAAACCACCGGTGTTGAGCTGGGCTAAGCTGCTGGAACTAAAAAACAGCATACCAAGCAAAATGAACGAAAGGAAGCCAAAATAGAGATTGGTTTTCTTCACTAGCATCTGGTTCATTCTACCCTTTCCAAGCACACAGGTCAAGGTACTGTATAATCCTTTTTATTTTTGTCAAATCTGCTATACTAAGCCCCATGAAACCCAATAAACTCTTAGGCCAACATTTTTTAGTGGACAAGAAGGCACTAGCTAAGATTGTAGCCGCTGCTAACATCCAAAAGGACGAAACGGTTTTAGAAATTGGACCAGGCACGGGACTTCTCACCAAAGAATTGGCCGCCAGAGCCCAAAAAGTGATTACGATTGAAAAAGACCCATCCATGGTACATATTCTCAAAGAGACCTTAGGCAATTTTGAAAATGTAGAGATTATTCAGGGCGATGCGTTAAGTTATCAAGTTATAAAGTTATCAAGTTATAAAGTTGTTGCAAATATTCCCTACTATATTACCGCACCCATTATTAGGAAGTTTTTGGAAGAAAAAGATAAGCCTGCTGAAATGGTGCTCATGGTGCAAAAAGAGGTGGCCCAGCGCATTTGTGCCAAGCCTCCCGATATGAGCATCTTGGCCGTTTCGGTACAATTTTACGCAACTTGCAAAATTATTTCGCGCGTATCAAAAGGATGTTTTTGGCCGGTTCCCAAGGTTGATTCTGCTATTATAAAAATTGTGCCGCAGATAACTGTGGATAACCAGGGGATTAACCGGGACGCATTTTTCAGGGTGGTAAAGGCTGGTTTTCTACACCCCCGCAAAAAAATAATCGGCAATTTGCGCGAGGGGCTTAAAATACATAAAGAACAAATCACGTCCTGGCTTATTGATAACAAAATTGATCCGGGCAGGCGGGCAGAGACATTAACTCTTCAAGAATGGGCCTCCTTGACAAGAGGACTTGATATGATAACATAGAGTTAGTATGTTATGAGTGCTATTTTTGCATTCTTAACTCCAAGGGTGTGTCCTTGGATTTGTCATAACCAAACATCTGCACCCAACCAGAGGTACCCATGAAGACCGAAGCTCCGAAAACTGAAGACCGACGACGGCCACAGCGAAGTCGTCGGGAAAAGGCGAGCACCGCCGAACCGAAAAAACGGAATTTGTTGCCCGTCGCGATTATGGCGGGCCTTAGTGGACTGGCGGCCACCGTCCTCGTGGTCACCATCGTCGCCATCGGAGGACTTCTCTTCCTCCGGGCTAGCGCTAACGCGGACGCCCGGGCGATTGAAACCCGAGAAACCCAGAAGACCAAGGAGGCCCACGACAACTACGACGCTCTCATGAAGGGGGCAAAAATGAAGGGGAGTAATTAATTTTACTCGACCAATCAACAAAGCTCACGAGACACGCCCCGTGAGCTTTTTCCATGTTCAAAAAAGAGGCTTTCAGGCTGTGGATTATTTGTTGATTATTGATTTTTGAATTTATGATATGATAAAGGAATTTATCTGAAAAGAATGCACAACTTTTTAAGGAATATGCCAAAGAAAAAGATATTGCTCGCTACACTTTTACTGTTAAGCATGGTTGGTGTTTTTTTACCGAGCCCCAAGCCAGCTTCCGCAGAATTTTGTGGTGGTTTAGTGGGAGCAGCTCTTGGCAACCCCTGCTCGGAGGGTTATTTTTGTTCCGGACCGGTGGCGGGGGTTTGCCTGCCTAACCCATTGAGTTCTGCTACCTCTGCCATTAGCGAAGCAGCCATTGATGCCGCGCTTGCCATATTAAAATACTTGGCGTTCATACCGCTTTTTATCACGGGGATCTTAGATTTTATAGCAGGAACTGCATTATTGTGGGTTATCAGGATATCTGACGTAGTATCGTTTACCCACAACTCGGCTGTGAATATAGGTTGGCCCATTGCAAGGGATTTTGCCAACATCCTTATTGTCCTGGGATTCATCGCCATAGCCGTAGCCACTATTTTGCGTTTTAAAGAATATGAAGCCAAAAGCCTTCTGGTTAAATTAATCGTCGCCGCGCTTTTGGTTAACTTCTCCCTCTTAATATGCGGCGTTATTATTGATGGGTCAAATATTATCATTAGAAACTTTTTGAGCATAGGAAGTGATAGCAGTATTGGCGGGCTTTTTGATTTTAGATTTTTTAATGCCGCAGTTGCATTGGTGAACAGTCCTGTAGACGCGGCACACGCCGTAGAATTTATGGCGAAGGTGATGGGTAACGTGTTTTACAATATCATGTCTGCCATTGTGCTGGCCCTCTTTGCTTTCTTGTTTTTATTCAGGATTGTTGCGCTTTGGATGCTCGTTATTATGTCGCCGATTGCATTTATCTGTTACGTTTTTCCGGCCACCAAAGGGGTTTGGAATATGTGGTGGAGCAATTTCGTCCAGTGGTGCATCATAGGCATCCCCGGAGCTTTCTTCCTGTATATCGGAAGAGCGCTCATGGCAAGCATGAGCACAAACCCGCCAGTAACGCCGGTGCTTAATGAAATTTCCGCCGGGGCGGGGGTAAACCAAATTTTCAACGCCTTGAGCCCCTTTTTCACCATGCTCATCCCCGGACTATTTCTCATTATGGGCTTCCTATTTTCCCTGCAGGTTTCTGCCATGGGATCGGCGGTGGCAATCGGATGGGCAAGAAAAGCTGGTGGCTACGCGAAGGCCGGGGCGGGGCGAACCGCAAAGTGGGCTGGCAACCGATCTGGCATAACCCAAGCGTGGGAACGAGCTAAAGTTTCAGGCGTGGGAGCATTAGAAGGCGCGGGAATCCTAACGGCTGGCAGTAAGGCAACCGCCGATAAAAAGAGGAAAGAAGAAGCTATTAAGCCGCATGAAGACAGAATTGATAACATAAAAGACAATGCGGAAGTTGCAAGAATTGCAACCAGCGGCGCCACACCAGAAGAAAGGGCGGCGGCAGTAAAAGTATTGAATAAAAGAGGAGCGATAGATGCCATTGAAGATAAAAAACAGCGCGAAACAGCAGTGCAGGCCGCAACGGCGTATGTTTCCGCCGGCGAGCTTGCTAAAACAGATCCCGAACAGGCTAGAAAAGATGAGAATAAGGTTGCCGATATTAAAAGGAGGCTTAAATTGGCCCACCCTGATTGGAACGAAGCAAAGCTCCAAACAAAAGCTGAAGACCAGGCAGTTAGAGAGGCGTACGCAAGAATGGATACCAGCGACCTTGATAAGTTGCAAGAAGTTGACGCAATTGCAAAGTTTGGCAACAAGTCTACCAGCGAAGCCGAGAGGTCTAAGATATTAGAAAGAGCCGTTAAAGAAGGCTGGGCTCATAGGCTTGAACAAGAGTACTCTAAGGAAGAAATTGTTGAGGCAGTTAATACTGCAGAAACCGATTATGGCTCCAATGTAAGGAAGGGTTATGAAAATTCAAATCCAGCAGCAGCCGCGGATAATAAGAAAACCGTGGCAGACATCCAAAAAGAGGGTGGTAAATTTGCCGACGAAAAAGAGGCTAAGAAAGAAGCGGTGAGAAGAAAAGTGAAGGGACTAACTCCGAGCAAGGCCGCCGATTTGTCTGAAAAAGTATTTGATGACGAGGAGTATGGACAAGTTATTTTTGATTCGCTTTCCAAAGGCCAAAAAGACAAAATAGAAAAAGACGGCAGCGCTCAACTGCAACAAAAAATTGATGAAATGAAAGAGCGGACGGGAAACGTTTTGGTTAAGAATGTCATGGCCGATGTTGATGCCATACCAGAAAATCTGACAAAAGCAGCCAACTCAGAAGAAATTAGTGATGCGGTTAAAAACGCGTCTCCGGAAATCCAAGAAAAACTTAAAGAAAAATTTATTCCAACGGCGGTTGACCCAGAAACCATCAAAGAAACAACCGTTACCAAAGAAGAAGCAGGAGCGCAAAAGGCAAAAAATATCAGCGTTCTGATACAAGAGAAATTCATGAGAAGCCAATATGATGATTATGATGCCGCGCTAGAAGCAAAGAACAAAAAAGACGAAGAAGATGGCTATCAGAAGTTGCCAAATCCTTCTGAGGGAGAAACGAGGCCAACCACGCCACAAGAGCAGGAAAAATTAAGGATTGAGAAACAAGACCCGAAGCTGCGCGATATGTTAAAAAAGTTGGCCGACCCAAAAACAGACGAACAAGACAAGGAAAAAATACAGACTTTCCTAAACGAAGTTAACAACCTGCCTCACGCAAGCACGGAAAAAGAATTAGCAGCTAAAAAACAAGTTTTGACGGCCGCATCTTCGCGCCACGAACAGTTAGTGAAAGAAACAGAGAGGCTTCAGAAAAAAACATCCAAACCGCCAAAACCGGGTGAACCTGGAGCAGTCCGCGAAAAAGAATTGGCCGATTTGGAAGCCCGGGAAAAAGAAGTTTCAGAAAAACGCGAGCAGATGGTGAAATTAGAAAATGAAATAAAAGCGCTACAAGAAAAGTTACCAAAGCCCGAAAAGTAATGCCTAAAAGCCATACCCTACATTTTACTGCAGATGTTCAAGAGGCTATTGCAAGCTTAATTTTGCAGTATCATGTGCAGGTTAATTGGGATGAAAGTGTCTTTGAACTTATCAAAAAACGCAACCCCAAGATTGTAATCTTTGAATTGGCTAAAAAGATTGTAAATAAAGAGGGTAATTTCAAAGATATTCCCCATGCATTAAAAAAGGAACTGGGAATGAACCAAAAAGACGCAGAAAGCTTAGCCGACGATATAAAAAATAAGATTGCCGTTTTAGCTGAAATGGAAGAACTCCAAGAGCAGGTTGCAACAGAAAAAACAGATGCGGAGCAAGAAAAGAAAGAAGCTTTTGCTAAAGCGAAAGAGGAGCTGATGAAAAAAATTATGGTAAAGAGCGCCCCCGAACCCATCCCTGCTCCAAAACCCCAAAATATTGGTGTGGTAAAGCCCACCATCACTAATGTTGAAGAAAATGCCAAATCCGTTCAACACACCCAGGAAAGAGAGGTGCAAACTCCCGCGCCAGAGCCAAAACCAAAACAATCTGACACATACCGAGAATCCATAGAATAACATGGCCCAGTATCCCATTCCACAATTTATTGAACAAGAGGGGAAAATCATTTTCTTCCTCACCTTTAGACAGTTTTTTATGCTCGTGGGCGGAGGAGCTTTGTGTGCGCTGTATTTTGTTCTATTGCCGTTTTATTTCTTTGTCATGGGATCAATGATAACCCTGGCAATAACCGCTATCATTGCCTTTATTAAGATTGACGGCTTCCCCGTAATTACCACGATATTAAATTTTGCAGGCTTCAGCGTTGCTTCAAAAAGCTACATGTGGCAAAAAAAAGAGGCGAGTTATCCTTTTAAAATACAAAAAAAACCGGAGTTGGGCGAACTGCAGAACACGCCAACAACCGCCCCCGTTAAAATGCAAACCAGCAAACTAAACGACATTAAAAAGCTAATAGAAACCAAAAAATAATGGCTAATCCCGCAACCCAAGAATTTTTAGAAATAAAGGATATCCGCGAGGGGGTTTTAGTTTTGAAAAATCAGGGATTGCGCGGGGTTTTAATGGTTTCTTCGCTGAATTTCGCCTTAAAATCTTCCGATGAGCAGTCTTCGATTATTTATGCGTACCAAAGTTTTTTAAACTCACTGGATTTTTCCTGCCAGATTATCATCCAGTCCCGGAACATCAACATCACCCCATATTTAGACTCCATTAAAAGCTTGGAAGAGCATCAAGCAAACGAATTACTAAAAACCCAAACTGCTTCATATCGGGACTTTATTAAGGAACTAGTTCAAGGAGACAATATTATGACCAAGAACTTTTACGTAGTGGTGCCTTATACCGTCATGGAAGCCTTGGGAACGGGCAGCGCGCTAAAACAGTCGGGGTTATTTGATTTTTTTAAAAAAGATAAAAGCGCAACGCAGCAGTTAAACGATGAAGATTTTGAAAAATGCAAAAACCAGCTTTGGCAACGCATGGAATTTTTAGCCATGGGGCTCAAGCGCTGCGGCTTGGACGTAATGCCCTTAACCACTCCAGAATTAATTGAATTATTTTGGGCCATCCACCACCCCGACCAGGCAGAGATAGGATACTACCCGGAAATATTACCGGAATTATTAAAATAATATACATGCCACTTTTTGGAAAGAAAAAAGACAAAGAACTAGACGATAAACTGTTCCAGGAAGAGACAATTAATATCAAGGATATTATTGCTCCTCCCTACATTGGCGTTTCCCAAGACCATATAAAACTGGGTGAAAAAATCGCCAAATCGTTTTTCATCTTTTCTTATCCTCGGTATTTAAACACTGGCTGGCTTTCCCCGGTTATTAACCTGAACGTCCCCATGGATATTTCTTTTTTCATCCACCCCATTAACAGCAACCTGATTTTGAAAAAATTGCGCAATAAAATAACCCAAGTTTCTTCAGAATTAATGGAGCGGCAGGAAAAAGGCCTAATCCGCGACCCCGCTCTTGAAACGGGCTACCAAGACATTGAAAACTTGCGCGATAAAATCATTACCGCTCAGGAAAAAATGTTCCGGTTCGGGCTCTATATTACTGTGTACGAAAATGATGCCCAAAAAATGAAAGAAACCGAAAGCACTTTCCGGTCTATTTTTGAGTCACGTTTGATTTACATTAAGCCGGCCACCTTTAAACAAAAAGAGGGTTTTATTTCTTCTATTCCTTATGGCCTAGACCTGATTAATGTGAACGTGCCCATGGACACTGAACCTCTTTCTACCGCCTTTCCGTTTGTTTCGTTTGACCTCAGCAGCAACGAAGGTATTTTATATGGCATCAACCGTCATAATAATTCTTTAGTGCTTTTCGACCGGTTCACCTTAGAAAATGCCAATATGGTGGTATTCGCCAAGTCTGGCTCAGGAAAGTCTTATGCTATTAAGCTGGAAATCCTGCGGTATCTTATGTGGGGAGTGGATGTAATTGTGATTGACCCGGAAAATGAGTATGAATTTTTGGCCGATGGTGTTGGAGGAAGCTTCTTTAATATATCATTGGCATCTGACAGCCATGTAAATCCCTTTGACCTGCCCATGCCCGGTCCCGACGACAATCCGGAAGATATTTTACGTTCAAACATCATTAACTTGGTAGGTTTGATGCGAATTATGCTGGGGGGATTAACTGCCGAAGAAGACAGTATTTTAGACCAAGCCATTACCGAAACCTATGCTGTGCGCGATATCACCCCCCAATCAGATCCAGCTAAATGGCAAGAAAATATTCCTTTAATGTCTGATTTCGCTGAAATTTTAGAAAATATGACCGGAGCCGAATCCTTGGCCCGGCGCTTGAAAAAATTCACCGAGGGAACTTTTGCTGGGTTTTTCAACCGAAAGTCAAATATCACCGTTGATAAAAACTTCATTGTTTTTGGCATCCGCGATATGGAAGAATCCCTTAAAACTATTGCCCTGTATATTATCATGCGCTATGTTTGGAATATTGTGCGCACCCATATTAAAAAACGGATTTTAGTGGTGGACGAAGCCTGGTGGCTAGTGCAATCAGAAGACGGCGCCTCTTTCTTGTTCGGCCTGGTAAAACGCGGCCGCAAATATTGGCTGGGAACCACCACCATCACCCAAGACGTGGAAGATTTTATGAAATCCCCCTATGGCAAGGCTATCATTACTAACTCGTCGCTCCAAATGTTAATGAAGCAATCTCCTGCTGCCATTGAAATGCTGCAAAAAACCTTTGACCTGACCGAACAAGAGAAGACGCTGTTATTAGAGTCATCGGTGGGAGAGGGATTGTTTTTTGCCGGTAAAAAACATGTCTTTATGTCGGTTAAAGCCAGTTATACTGAAGACCAGATTATCACCACCAACCCAGGAGAGGTGGAAAAGATAAAAGAAGCGCGGAGAAAATTACGTGCAAACCCGAATGAGCAATTATGAAAAACATCAACTTCGCATCGCCTGAAACCATTTTGATACTACCCATTGCTATAGTCTTGGATGGGTGCATGTTGCTGATTGGTATTGTGGGAGATTGGTGGGGGTTTAGCGATTATGGAACCATTGG
The DNA here is from genome assembly GCA_023245155.1 of Candidatus Staskawiczbacteria bacterium. Lineage (GTDB taxonomy): Bacteria > Patescibacteriota > Minisyncoccia > Minisyncoccales > Staskawiczbacteraceae > VGLO01. Next base: position 181,348 of record JAHFKV010000001.1, read on the forward strand.
ATTTTTGGGCTGGATTATTATTGGGATTTGGGCATATTTCAGAAGAGGAGGTATTAGAGAAAAACTAAAACAGGAAGAGAGAAAAGAGGGGGAGTTGCAAGAAGCCGCGGCAGCACAAGAATTCGCCGGTTCAGGAAATATGGAAGACTGGAAAGAAAACGAGGAAGGCGTTTATCAGTTAAATAAAAAAGGAAGTGGACAGGTGGAGTCAAGGGGTCCTAAAGAACCAGGCGAAATTACAAAATTTGCTCAAAGAAAAAACCGCCAGAATAAAGCTATGACGGATAATCCAAAAAATAAACAGAGTATTACTAATGTAAAAACTAAGGCTAAACAAAAACTTTTAAAAGTTGCTGAAAAATATGGTTTCGGATTTATAGTAAAAGGAGTGCCAATCGTTGGGGACTTTTGGCCGGGGTTCACGATTTTTGTTTGGAGGGAGCTTGGGGGAGCTTAAAAAATAATATTGAAAATGCTAGAATAAACATAAGATGCCTAAAAAGTATTTAAAGTTATTATTCCTTTTTGCTGTAATTGTTTTTTTGCTGTCAGCATTTCATCCCGCCTCGGCGCTTGAGGTAACTTATCCAAACTTCAGCCAAAACGGTGGTGGGAGCCCTGTTAATAGCAACTCTCTGGTTGATTTTATAAAATATTTCTTTACGTTTTCCATAGCTGCTGCCGGGGTATTGGGAATATTAACCATTATCATTTCTGGCTTTCAGATATTAATATCGGGGGGCAGCCCCACCGCCATTGGCGATGCCAAAGAACGTATTGTAGGCGCCGCGCTGGGAATTGTTCTTTTATTTGCTTCGGTTATTATTATTAACACCATTAATCCAACTCTCGCAAGCCCCAGTCTTAGCGGGTTGCCACAGCAACCGCAACAGGGTGTTCTCTTAAATACTATTTATAATACAACCGTAACAGGGTTTCCCTATCCTCCAGTAGGCGATGCTATTACCACCATCAGCGCGCCTCAAAGCAGATCATGTATTATATCTAATGCGCCCGCCGGAACTCCGGCATCATGTGTGGTAGCTCAAGACAAGATAATCCCCAACCCTCTTAATAATCCAATTTTCCCCCAGGGCGACATAACGCTTGATGGCAAAAAAGCCTCGCTCTCCATTACCTATGTCTGCCCCGCCTGGCCAGGCCCAAACGTCCTTTTGTGGGTATACAACAAAATAGACTTTCAATTAGACCGCTTGGCGAACGGTAATGATGATGTAAAAACGTATTCTTTGCCATGCAAAAAAATGGGCGAAGTTCCAGCAACGGTTACCTTGCCCGCAACGGTAAAGTCGTATAAGTGGGCGTATGAACAACCTGGCGTTTACTTTTATAAAACTAATAATTGCAGTGGGATTAGCTTGAATGTTCAAACTGAAAACGGAAGGGTGGCGCAATTTGACAACGAACCACGAGCCGATAGTCTTGGGGGCAACTTAAACCAGACGCCCCAATCAATGAGGATTGTAAATGGCCAAACCCAGCAATATGGAGTAATTTTGAATGAATTAGAGGGAGCGACAGGGGAATGCAGTTATCCTATTTTAAATACCCAAGTGCCCACTGGCAATGACTTTACCAAAGATGTTTGCGAACCAATACCAAATGTCGCTAATGGAAACCAAGGAGACCCTCGCTTTGCTTATGTCTTCCGAACCGCCGAACCACGCAATAACTGGAGTTTCCGGTTTGAAAGCAACAGTATGTTTGTAAATGCAAATGAGGATGGTGGTTTTGTTGACAGGATTTGGAGTCTCCCGGGCGCATATGGCGGAGATCTTAATAAGTGGTTTGATAATGTTAGAGGAGACGTAACTGACCAGAGTCATTGGCTTACTCGCGATGTTGAACCAATTGCAAATGAATGCGCTGATCCATGGCCGCCCTGCTTGTCCTTTACAAGATCTAATGGAAACTTCCGGCTGATTTTGTACACCTGGGATCAGTTTAATGAAGCTGACCACATATGCCAAGTTTACACTGATCAAGAAAATAATTTCAGTGATGCAACCCCAAACCGCAAGCGCTGGGTTTTCAACGGCGGACGAACTTTTTATGATGTGATGATTATTCCCATGCCCAACGCTGCAGCGGCCTCAGGCAGTGGCCCCTAACGCGGCATAATAACCACCGACCGGCTTTCTCCCTCACCCTGGCTTTCGGTTGTCACATCACTCCTGCCCGCCAATTCGGCGTGGACAATCCTGCGCTCATAAGAACTCATAGGGGGTAATGTTTTACTAATACCCGTTAAAGAAACCTGGTCAGCCGCCTGGCTGGCCATTTTTTTTACGTGTTCAGTTTTTTTAGTGTTATATTCATTAATATCCAGCTTTACGTAAAAAACTTTTCCCAACTTTTTGTGTAACACTATTTTTAATAAACGCTGGAGGTCTAATAGGGTTTTGCCATCTTGCCCAATCAAAAATTGGGGCTCAGCAAGATCAATGCGCAAATCAACCGCGTCGGAAGCGGGCGAGGTTGCTTGCAGAGTAAAACCAATAACAGTCATCTTCGCCAAAAATTCTTCTACGGTTGCTTTAATCACCCCCAATTCTTCTTGGGTTATCATGGTTTTTTCATTTTTTTAAAGATAAAGTATTGTTGGAGAATAGAGAAAGCCCCGCTTACAATCCAATACAAACCCAGGGCCGAGGGTAAACGCCATAAAATCACCACCGTAATAAATGGGAGAAAATACACCATTTGTTTTTGCATCATCGAGGTTATATCAGCTTCTTTGTTGCCTCCGGCAGTCTTGGCGGGCATTAACATTTTTGTTTGGAAAAACTGCAACACTCCCGCCGCCAAGGCAAACCATAGGCTTGGTTTGGATAAATCTATCAACCCCATAAATACTGCGTTAATGTGGAGCGGATTAGCCACAAAACCGTATAAATTAGCCAATTCAGAGGGTTTTAACCCTTGCCAGAATACCCGGTACAAGGCGATTAGTATGGGAATTTGGACAATAGCTAAAAACAAACCGCTAAAAGGGTTAATTTTTTCTTTCCGATATATTTCAAGGGTTTCTTTGGCTTGTTTTTCTTTGTCGTCTTTATACTTTTTTTGGATTTCCTGGAGTTGGGGCTGCAAATTTTGCAAGGCTTTTTGCGAGCGCAAAGCCTTAACTGCAATAGGGTAAAGTATCAGCCGAATAAGAATGGTTAAAAAAATAATAGCTAAACCAAAATCATGTCCGGGTAAATAGTTGTATGCCAAAATAAGGGCATTAAAAAGCGGGCGATACAACAATACGGTATAAGGGATGACGATAAAATCAAATATCATAATGCATTGATTACCTTAGCCACAGTTTCTTTTATTTCGCTGAATTCTTTTTTTGTTGCGTTAGGCAAGGCAACAAACACTACATCGGCGGTGGTTGACATCTTTTCTGTGGCCAAAAATGCGGCTTGTTGCAGCCGCCGCCTCACCTTGTTGCGCACCACCGCTTTTGCGGAAACTTTCTTGCTGACCACAAATCCAAACCGGCTATTTTTCGCTTGACCCTTCAATACTTTTACGATTAAAAAGTCTCTTTTAAAACCCTTACCGGCTTTAAACACTGTTTCAAAATCTCTTTTTTTTGTGAGCCTATGGCTTTTAGGAAGCATACTAGACGGTCAATCTCGTCCGCCCTTTTGCGCGCCTCCGGCTCACCACCTGTTTGCCATTTTTAGTTTTTTTGCGCTTTAAAAAACCGTGGGTACGCGCCCGTTTCTTCTTTTTTGGTTTATAGGTGAAGCTCATGGTTGTTTTTTTTATTAATAGTATTGTATAATACCGTATTGTCAGCATAGCAAAAAAAATAACCTTGGTCAAACTCCGTTTTTTGTATTGTGCGTCTGACTGCAATTGACTAACACACGTTATCCACAGGTTAACCACAGCTGTGAGTATCTTCTTCTTATTTGACAAGCGACCGGTAAATAAGGAAAAATGATTTATTGTAATAATTTAAGGTAATTTCTTTATCCATGAACAATAGCGACCTTTGGCAATCAGTCTTAGCTCAAATGCAATTGCATATATCTAAAGCTAATTTTGCCACCTGGTTTCAAAACACTGAAATTTCTGAAAAAGACAATGAAAAAATTGTCATTTCGGTTCCTAATGCCTTTTCTAAAGAATGGTTGAGCAATAAATACTATAAAATCATGCTCAAAACCATGCGGGATATAGATAACAGCATTAAAGAATTGGCCTTTGTCATAAACCCTCAAACCCTGAAGACCAGCTTACCCCAGTCCGTTAAAGAAAATGAAAAAATAGAAACAGAACAGTTAAAGTTTGATGAGTTTAAGATAAATAAAGAAACTAATCTTAACCCTCGTTATACTTTTGAAAATTTTGTAGTGGGTTCATTTAATGATTTAGCCTATGCGGCGGGCTTGGCGGTTTCTGAAAACCCAGGATATGCCTACAATCCATTATTTATTTATGGAGGGGTTGGGTTGGGAAAAACCCATTTAATCCAGGCTATTGGCAATAAAATCGCCAGCGACCCTAAAAAGAAGAAGGTGAAATATATCCCCTCCGAAAAACTGATATCTAATATCGTTGCGGCTATCAGGAGCAACACCATGGAGGCCTTTAAGGCCAGCCTTGCCCCAATTGATGTGCTGATTATTGATGATGTCCAATTTATTGCCGGAAAGATAAAAACCCAGCAGGAATTTTTTCACGCCTTTAATTCTTTGTACGAAAAAAATAAACAAATCATCCTCTCGAGCGATCGCCAACCCAACGCCATCCCCGAACTTGAAGAGCGGCTAAGGTCCCGTTTTGAAGGCGGCATGATTATCGACGTCAGCTTACCCGACTACGAAACCAGATTGGTGATTTTAAAACAAAAACTTCAGGAAAAAAACGTTAAACTCCCCGAAGACATCTTAGAATATATTGCCTCAAACGTAAAAAAGAATGTGCGCGAATTAGAGGGGGCTCTCAACAGCCTTTTAATTTACTATAAAATCAACAACTCTATTCCCACCCTAGAGGTGGCAAAAAAACTCCTTAAAAGCTTTATTTTCTCACCGTTCGACGTAACTAATTATAAAAAAATCATTGAGACGGTCTCTAGGTTTTATAATCTTGAAGAAAAACACCTGTTTGACGTTACCCGCCGCAAAGAAATCGTAAAGCCGCGGCAAATTGCCATGTTTTTACTGCGCAAGGAATTAAAATATTCATTCCCTGCCATTGCCCGCAAGTTTGGCGGCAAAGACCACACTACCGTCATTTATGCATACAAAAAAATCCTTCGCGAGGTAGAAGAAAATAGCAAACTAACCGAAGAATTAAACTTAATTAAACAGCGGGTATATAGTGGATAACCTGTAGAATAAATCATAGAAAGCTGCACAGTAAAAACTATACCAAAAGAACCCCAGCCCCAACCACTAGGCAAAAACACATATTATCCACAACTTATTATTAAAATAATTTACCTTAAAATAGCTAAGAGAAAAGCTAATAATATATTAAAAAAGCCACTACTAATAACAATAATAAGTTATTTAATATATTAATTACTATTATTATATAATTGTGGAAAACCACATTACATGAAAATCGAAATATTAAAAGAAAATTTAAAAACAGCATTACTGGTGTGTGAAAAAGTGATTGGTAAGAACTTGTCGCTACCCATTTTAAATAATGTGCTTATTGATGCCCAGGACACTTTTTTGGGTTTAGTTTCAACCGACTTAGAGTCTGTTATTAAGTTTTGGGTGTTAACTAAAATTATTAAAAAGGGGAAGGTGGTGGTGCCGGCTAAATTCCTCTCTGGTTTTGTTTCTTCGTTGCCAAACCAAAAAATTACCCTGGAAACGATGGGCGAAGATTTAAAACTCGAGTGCGGGGCCATAAAAACTCAGGTGCGGGGCTTTAATTTAGAAGACTTCCCTATTATCCCCGAATTCAATAACGGTGATTTTTTAGAGGTAGACAATCAACTCTTTCTTGACGGCCTTGGCCAGATTATTGATGTGGCCTCACCATCTTCAACCCGGCCGGAAATTTCGGGAATTTATTTACATTTTTCTAAGAACACCATTACTATTGCGGCCACTGACAGCTTCCGCTTGGCGGAAAAACACATTACCCTTGCCGGCCCCGTTAAAAAAGAGTTCTCATTTATCTTGCCCCAGAAACCAGCCCGGGACATCATTAGTATTTTAGGGGGCAAAGAGGGGTTATTAAAAATATTTTTTTCTGACAACCAAGTGTTGTTTGAGTTTCCCATGAAAGAGACCGCACACCCTCAAGCTCAAATTACCTCCCGCTTGATTGAAGGCCAATACCCCAACTACCAAGATATTATTCCCGCCAAATTTAAAACCAGGATTGTAGTTGCTAAAGATGACTTTTTAAGCCAGATAAAAACCGCCTCGCTGTTTTCTGGGAAGGTTAACGAAGTGAAAATTTCTCTTAATGCGGAAAAACATCAAATGGAAATCTTTTCTAAAAGTCCCGATCTTGGCGAAAACATATCCACTATGCCTATAAAAATAGAAGGCGAGTCCATGGATGTTTCCTTTAACTATAAATACTTAATTGACGGCCTCATGCAAATTAAGGGTTCTGAGGTGGCTTTTGATTTAAGCAAGGAGGAGGGGCCGTGCATTTTACGCCCCGTGGGTGATGCCAGTTATATATATATGGCTATGCCCATTAAATCAATGCAGTAGTGGAGCCGCCAGAGACGCTCCTTTAGGGTTGTGGTGGCTGAGGGGTTGGGTTGGTATAGCTTTGCACCGCTGCCTCCCAAAGCGGGTACATTGGGTCGCTGGCTGGGTTGTTAGGCGCAGACCCGGTTGGATTATTCCTATCAATATACTGTAAAATACTGTGGGGTGGGTCTTGGGTTGGATATTGGCCGAGTAAAATAGGATTGGTGGTTGAGGGCGCGGGATCGGGTTTAGTGAAGTTTTCTATGGGATGGGAGGTTAATAATTTTTCCATAACCTTCCTCCAAATAGGTGCGGCCAACCCAATGCCCGTTTTTTTATTCGTCGAAGCGTTGTTATTATTTCCCACCCACACGCCCACTGCTGCAAATGGGCTGTAGCCCATAGTCCAGGCGTCGTTAAAATACTGGGTGGTTCCTGTTTTAGCCGCCACTTGATAGTCGTTGAAGTGTAAGGCATTGTTGACCCCAAAAATCGGAGCCCGGGCGTTATTATCTGAAAGCACGTCGTTGATTTGGCGCGCCACTTGGGTGCTCAGCACCTTGGTGGGTTCGCCTTGGTTCTGTTCAATAATGTTGCCATTACTGTCTTCTATTTTTAAAATACTGACCGGATCAAATTTTTCACCTTCGGCTGCAAAAACCCCATAAGCTGAAGTCATCTCCAGCAGGGTTACTTCGCCCCCTCCCAATACCAGGGATAAACCATAGCGGTTGGGGTCATTTAAGGTGGTGATCCCTAAATCTTGGGCAGTTTTTAAGCTGTCTTTGAGCCCGGCCAAATACAATAATTCCACCGAAGGGATGTTAAGCGATTCATCAAGGGCGGATCGTAAAGATACTTTTCCCCGATATAGCCCATCGTAATCTTGGGGATTATAGCAGCGCGAACCATCGCTACCCACAACGCCGTTGCCATCGGGGTTGCAGTTGGAGTTAAATTCCGTTTTCACATCCCAAAGGACCGTATCGGGGGTGTAGCCCTTTTTAAATGCGGTTGCATACACAAAGGGTTTAAACGAAGAGCCCGGTTGGCGCTGGCCAAGAATAGCCACGTCGTAGTTTGGATCAAACAAACAACTACCATTAGTTTTCTTGTCGCATCCGGCCGGGTATGATTTTCCAAAATAATCTTTTGATCCTATCAGCGCCAATATTTCTCCGGTTTTAGGGTCAATCACTACCATGGCGGTGTTGTTGGCGTTAAACGAAGCGTTGGTTGCATCGGTATCCCGGACCACTTGTTCAGCATAGTCCTGTAAGTCCCAGTCCAGGGTGGTGTATACTTTCAGGCCTTTTTGCTGTAAAAAATCTGTTCCATATTTGTCTTCTAAATATTGCTTCACATACATGACAAAATGGGGAGCCTTAATAGGCGCGGTTGATTCAGTAAAATTTAACACTTCCTTTTTGGCAACATCCTCTTGGGCCGTATTAATATACCCAAGCTCTTTCATTCTGCCTAAAATGTAGTCTTTCCGTTGCAGGAGCAGGTCTTTATGGGAGCCATATGGAGAATAATAGCTGGGGGCGGGGATGAGGGCGGTAAGGGCCGCAGCCTGGGCGAGAGACAAATCAGAAGCGGGTTTGTTGAAATAGGTCTGGGCAGCTGCCTCGGCCCCATAAGCATTTTCCCCGAATGGGATTTTATTCAAATACCAGTCAAAGATTTGGTCTTTAGAGTACCGGCGCTCCAGCTCAATACTTAATACAATCTCTCGGATTTTACGGGCAATGGTCTTGTCTCGGCTAAGGTAGACCGACCTGATCAATTGCTGAGTGATGGTGGAGGCCCCCTGGCTAGCCGATTGGAGCTTTAAATCAACCAAGAGAGACCTGATAATTGATGCTAGGTCAATGCCGCCGTGCTGATAAAACCTGGCGTCTTCAGAGGCTAAGACTGAATGCTTTAAGTTGTCTGATATTTTATCAAAGGGAACAATAGATCGCTTTTCTTCGCCGTAAATATCATACAGGAGCACCTTGCCCGTTCGGTCATAGATTTTTGTGGATTCAATAAAAGGGTTTTCGGTAAACTTTTCGGGCCGAGGCAGGTCATAGGTATAATAAAAAAATAAAAACAACAGCGCCGCGCATCCAAAGAGCAACAAAAAAAGCAGGTACTTACCAATGCGCAGAGCAATTTTCAGTTTAGGGGAATAAGAAGACATGGTTGTATCGTCCCACAGTTTTTTAAGAAAATCAATCAAAAACCCCGCGAACGGGGTTTTTGATTATTCTTCTTCTATGGGTTCTTCGGTATCATCGTCTTCAACGTCATCTTCTTCTTTTGATTCATCATCTTCCATTTTTTCTTCTTCGTCATCATCATGACTCTCATCAAGATCGTCGTCATCGGATAGGTTCATAGCGTTTTTTAAAAGATCCTCTTCCATTTGTTTTATGTGTGGTTAATTATATTTACTCACTTTTCCTATTATATTTTTTCACGAAGAGTTGTCAAGCCTTGAGCTTATCCACAACCAGGGCTGCGCACAAAGCTACTCCTAGCGCGTCAGCTGCATCATCTTTTTTTCGGTGTTTGCTTTTTCTATCCAGGTTGCCAAAGTCTAAAAGCTGCTTAGTCATTTCCTGTACCTGTTTCTTCTCGGCTCGGCCATAGCCCACCACCGTCATTTTCACCTGCAGGGGAGTAAACTCTACTATTGGCACTCGCTCTTTGGCTGCAGCTAATAACACCACTCCGCGGGCCTGGCTCACCTGCATCACCGTTTTGGCGTTTTTAAAGAAGAACAAGCTTTCCACTGAAACTTTGCCGGGTTTGTGCTCTTTAATTAACTTCTGAATTTCTGTATAAATATCAACCAGGCGTTGTCCCATGGTGTCACCCGGGTGGGTGGTAATGCACCCAAAATCAATCACTTTAGGCTTTTCATCCCGGTCTTTAGATTTTTCCAACACTGCAAACCCGGTTAGAGCCGTTCCAGGATCAATCCCTAAAATAATCATGCTAAATTTGAATAAATATTTTGAATGGCGTCGTTTTCGTCGAGCGCCTCAAATAATTTCTGGGCTTTCTCGCGGGCCTTTTCGTCCACCGCAATTTCTTCTTTCGCAAACCAGCCGAGCGACGAGCCGACTATTCTCACCCCTTTTTCTTCCAGGGATTTTTTAACCGTTTCCAAGTCTTCAGGTTTAGTGTAAACAAATTCGCCACGGATATCATCTGCCCCGGCTTCAATGGCAGCCTCTTCAATGGTCTGGCCTTTTTCTGTTTCAATGCAACCCTTGCGTTCAAACATCCAGCGAATAGCTCCTTCGCCGGCCATTTTGCCTTCATATTGGCCCAAAATTCCTTTTATTTCCCCCAGGGTCCGGTTCTTGTTGTCGGTAATGCCATCCATAATAATAGCAATGCCTCCAGGGCCGAAACCCTCAAAAGAAACTTCTTCCAAATTTTCACCCACCAATTCACCGGTGCCCTTTTTAATAGCCCGTTCAATGTTTTCCTTGGGCATGTTAAACTCTTTGGCTTTTTCTATCAAACCCTTCAAGGTGGCGTTCACAGAAATATCTGCTCCCTTTTCTTTTACGGCAATCGTAATCACTCTTCCCATTTTGGAAAAGATTTTACCCTTTTTGGCATCGTTGGCATTTTTAGTGGCGGCAACTGTTTTGGCGTGACTATGACCTGACATGAATTTGGAACGAAGTGAGAAATTCGCAGCTATTGCGACACCTTACTTCGCTTTAGTTTAATAAATAGTAATACGAGTAATCCTAAAATAACAATTACTGCTCCTGTACTGGTAAAAAGGGGCCGTGGATCGGGCATGGTGCTTACATCTATAGCCGTACTCAACGCGGCCGGAGCTACACTAACATTATTATCAATTTTTTTGGTTTTTGGCAAGCTGGATGCTTTGGCAGACCTTGGTTTTGCTGCCGGCGGCGCGAGCGCGACCATTTCAGGAGCCACATAGGCCAACCCTTGATCCTTTATTTTCTTCAAAGTGGCCTGGCCAATACCCTTAACATGTAATAAATCATCAACGTAATAGTAGGGGTGTCCGTCAACAATCCGCTGTGCCAGTGCCGGTCCAATTCCGGCTAGCCCGTCAAGCTGTTTTATGCTGGCCGTATTGATATCAACGCGATCGGCTGCTAATAGGAAAGCTGGCCACACAAATAATAGTAAAAAAGCCAGCCAAAGCTTTTTCATAGTAAATTGTTTTGCCGATTGTATTTTATTCCCAAATGGTCATAGGCTAATTTTGAGGCTACTCTTCCCTTTGGTGTACGTTCTAAAAATCCCAGTTGCATTAAATAAGGTTCATACATGTCTAAAATCGTATCTTCTTCTTCAAGGGCGGCTGCTGCCAATGATTGCAGTCCCACCGGCCCGCCATCAAACTTTTCAATCAAAGCCAGTAAGATTTTAATGTCGCCTGGCTCTAGCCCCATTTCATCAACTTCCAAGGAGGCTAGTGCATGTTCGGTAATTTCCCGGGTTGCGATGCCCGTGCTTTTAACTTCTGCAAAATCCCGCACTCGTTTTAGCAGCCGGTTGGCCACCCGTGGGGTAAAGCGACTACGCGTGGCAATTACTTTAATGGCATCGGGCTCAATGCTTACTCCCAACAACTTGGCGCTCCGCTCAATAATTTTTTCAATATCTTTAGGTTTATAAAAATTTAATTGAAATGTTGCCCCAAAGCGATTCCTTAGCGGGGAAGAAAGCATGCCCGGCCGGGTGGTGGCGCCCACTAGGGTGAACCGCGGCAATTTTAATTCCATGGTTCGGGCCATGGGGCCTTTTCCTAAAATCAAATTCAATTTATATTCTTCCATAGCCGGATATAGGTATTCTTCAATGGATTTATGCATCCGATGTATTTCGTCTAAAAACAGCACATCACCTTCTTGTAAATTGGTTAAGATAGCCGCCAAATCTCCCGCTCGCTCAATGGCTGGGCCTGAAGTCGCGCGGATTTTCTTGCCCATTTCCAATGCTATCAGTTGGGCTAAGGTGGTTTTACCCAAACCCGAATTTCCATAGAGCAATACATGGTCGGGCGAGCCTCCCCGCTGCTTGGCGGCGGCCAAAATCACCTTAATATTTTCTTTAATATTCTCTTGGCCGACATAATCAGCCCAGGTTTTAGGGCGAAGGGCAGAATCGATGACCTGGTCATTAAGACTAGGTTTTTCGGGTGGGGGGCTTGACATGGTTCACTTATTATGCTATGCTTAAGATATTGAGTTTATTGCCCTTATAGTACCATAAAAACAGCTGTGGAGTTGGAGGCCTTATATGGGCTTTCCTTAGTAATGGATAATCTTGCTCCGGCTCGATTATTCCTCAGGAAAACCTTTACTTGTATCCCAGATACAACGCGCCTCCAACTCCACAGCTGTTTTTTCGTATTTGAAAATTAATCCGCTTCCACTACTTTTTTAACTTCTTCTAAGGTAGTATTTCCCAGCACCACTTCAATTAAACCTGCTTGCCACATGGTCACCATGCCATTTTTTACTGCTAACTCCTTGATGGTTGATTCAGCCGGGTTGGTGAGAATAAACTTTTCCATGTGGGCGTCCACCAAGAATACTTCATATAATCCTTTCCTGCCTTTATATCCGGTAAGGTTGCATGCTGGGCAACCCTTTTCTTTAGCCTTGGCAATTTTTAAGCCAATTAAATCTGGCGTTTCTGCTGTTTCGGGCAAATTTTTTAAGCCCTTTTTTATTTCTGCCAATTCTTCAGCGGATGGTTTTTGCATTACCGCGCACTCTTTGCAAACCTTGCGGACCAAGCGCTGGCCAACGGACATTTTCAAGGCCGAGGCAATGGAAGCACCATCGGTTCCCAAGTCAATGAGGCGGGGAATGGCGCCAATCGCGCTGTTAGTGTGTAAGGTGGTGAGCACTAGGTGCCCGGTTAACGAGGCCTGCAGGGCGATTTTGGCGGTTTCAAGGTCTCTGATTTCTCCCACTAAAATCACGTCCGGGTCTTGGCGGACAATGCTGCGCAGACCTTCGGCAAAACCATATCCTTTTTCGGGGTCGGCCTGGGTTTGGGAAATGCCCTGGATGTGATATTCAATGGGATCTTCAATAGTGATAATTTTAATTTCCGGATTCTGGATTTTTAATAGAAAAGCGTACAGGGTGGTGGTTTTTCCCGCGCCCGTGGGGCCGGTAACCACAATCATGCCGTTAGGTTTTTTAATTTCTTGGGTAAAAATATCATACAAGTCTTTGCGCAGGCCCAGGGTGTCCAATTCCTTCAAGTTTTTCGGGTTTAAAATTCTCATCACAATTGATTCTCCGTATTCAGCGGGCAGGCTAGAAGTTCTTATTTCAATGACATCTTCGGCCATAGCAATGGTAAAGCGGCCGTCTTGGGCTTTGTCGGTGATATTTAGTTTTATTTTACTTAACAACTTCAGGCGGGAAAGAATGTGGTGGTATATTTCTTTTTCAAAAATGTGGGCGTCTTGCAGTAGGCCGTCAACCCTTATCCGGAGGCGTACTTGTTCTTCTTGTGGTTCAAGGTGGATGTCGGAAGCCTGCAGTACGATGGCGCCGAACAAAACCACATCTAAGATGTTGGTAGTGCTTTCTGCTGTGTAAGCATCAATTTTTTTGCCAAAATCAGCGATATTTTTTAAGCTGCTCTGTAAGTCTTGGGCTATTTCTTGCGGAATGGTAACCGCGCCTAACATTTTTTTGTTTTCTTCCATCACATCAGTTTTAATAATTTTTCTTTTATGAGTCCAGTGTCTGATCCGCCAAATTCTAGAAATACCCAGCCATTTTTTGTTTTACCCTGAACGGCGTTGAGCAGTTCCACGTTTTTTGAATAGAAAAAGCCTTTAATCATGGGATCTGAAGCGTGGCTTTTCCAAAGTACCAGCAAGTTGTTTTGCAAGCCAAGGGTGCTGATTTTTTCCATGGCCGAGGTGGCTTCTGGTTCGCCAAAATTCCAAAATTGTTCTGAAGAGAGTTCGGCTACATAGCTGCTATTTTCATGGCGCATCTGTTTAAATATTTCAGTTAAAAATTCCATTTGCTGGGGTGTGGTGGTGTATAAGTTTTCCGTAATCTGTTGGTAGTTGGCGCCTCTTTCCATCAAATCGGCGGCAATTTTTAGCGTTTCTGGTTTTGTTTTAGGGTTTTTGAAGTTTTCGTAATGTGCCACCATGCCAACTAGCAGGCAATTGGCAACTTCTTTGCTGTTGGTGCCCCGGCCGGTAATATCCATGACAATTTCGGCAATGGAAGATTCCCGTACCATGTTGATGTTTCCAAAGGCGGTGTTCGCAAGGCCGTTATCAATATTAATAATGGGAGCGCCCAGCAAAAAACCGAACGAATCTAGGTTTTGCGCTAATTCTTTTTGAAAATCGGTAACTGACAGGGTAATTACCAGGTCTGGTTTTGGCTGTTCAAAGTAAAAGGCAATATGTTCTTTTTTTAAGTTGCTGTTTTCTACGGTCAGGTGGATTTTTAGGTTTTCATCATTTTTTTCATAGTAAATTTGAGATACATTGGCAGTGTTGCGCGGGATAGAAATGACAAAATTCTTGGGTTGGGATAAAAAATCCAGCGAAGGAATTAAAAATTGCAATTTTTCAGGAAATACTTCGTTGAGCAGATTTACATTTTTACCCAAATCACGTAAAGTATAAAAAAGAGCCAGGGCCGAGGGCAAACTTTCCGCCTCATTGGTTTTTGAGGGGATAATGCAGATATTTTTTGCATTAAGGATAAGTTTTTTTGCTTCTTCATTCATTGGCTTTAAGCTATAGTATTTAGTTTTAAAAATCAAGTGGAGAAAATTATCACGAACAGTTTCAAGGAAACGCAACAAGCGGGCGCAGCATTTGCCGCGCAAATGCTGCGCCAAAAACCCTCAAAAAGTGCGATGATTTTGGCATTAAGCGGAGATTTGGGGGCCGGGAAAACCACGTTTTTACAGGGTTTTGCTAAAGGTTTAGGGGTTGAAGAGGTAATAAATAGTCCCACGTTTGTGGTAATGAAAAGATTTGGCAATTTTTACCACATCGATTGTTATCGCTTGGAAAATCCCGAAGAAGTGTTGCAATTGGGATTTAGTGAAATTATTTCCAACCCTAAAAATATTGTGGCCATTGAATGGCCAGAGAAAATAAAAAAGCTTATGCCTAAAAATTTCATATCTATTCATTTTAAACATTTTAAAGAAAACGAGAGGCAATTGACAATAGATAGATAATTTCATAGCCTGTAGATAGTCCTTTCGTCCAGTTCACTTACGGAGTAATCCATGAAAACGCGCAGCAAGTCAGGCGAACACTTGTGGGAAACGAGGCGTGCGAAAAAATTGCCTCAACGAATCGTCGCCCCGCGTCTCTGGGGTCACCTGTCTCTTAAAAAAGCCATTTTGCGTCTTCGTGGGATTGAAACGCATGGCCTCCACGTGAGTTTCTTTCGGCGGGTTGCTGGAGCTTATGGAATGACTCCAAAAGAGACAAGCAAACTTAAGAAGCTTGCCGAAGAAGACACCATGATGTTCGCGAGAGAATTCGTGGCAGCCGGCTAATCTCAAATGCACAGATGTACGGTTTCCGCACGACCTCAGTCGTGCGGCTTTTTTTTGTTTCCAAAAATGATATAATCTACCAATGGAAAAAGAAAAACGGTTAATTATTATTGACGGCCTCTCTCTTTTATACAGGGCATTCCATGCCTTGCCGCCTTTAAATAATAGCAATGGCCAGTTAACCAACGCGGTGTATGGATTTTTACTGATACTATTTAAGGCGATTAAAGACGTGGAGGCTAATTATGTGGTGGCCTGTTTTGATACTAAAAAACCAACTTTCCGGCACGAGCAATTTGAAGAATACAAGGCTCACCGCGCCCCTATGCCCGATGGCATTGCTTCGCAAATCCCCATGGTCAAAGAGGTATTAAGGGTTCTGAGTATACCCATGTTTGAAAAAGAAGGTTTTGAAGCAGATGACTTGGTGGCTACTATTGCCGTTAAAAATCAAGACAAAGTTAAGGTATTTATTTTGAGTGGAGATTTAGATAATTTGCAATTGGTGAATGATAATATAAAATTGTACACCATGGGTAAGGGAATTAAAGAAAGTATGGTGTATGATAGTGCCCGCGTGGTTGAGCGGTTTGGTGTGCGGCCAGACCAAATGAACGAATTTAAGGCGTTAACTGGCGATACCTCCGATAATATTCCGGGCGTTCCGGGAATCGGCAAGACCACAGCGGCAGATTTAATCGGGCGCTTTAAGAGCATTAAGAACTTGTATGATGAATTGGCTACCGACACTGCGGTTTTGAAACCGAAGATAAAAGAAGCTCTGAAGGCAAACAAAGAAAAGGCATTGTTATCGTTAAAGCTCGTGAATACCGATAAAAATGTGGAACTGGATTTTAATTTAGATGATTGCGCCTTTGGCCGTTTTGACCAGGCCAAGGTGCAGCAGGTTTTTACCGCCCTGAATTTTACCACTTTAATGGACCGGTTGAACGCACTTATTTTTTAGGTTACAATAAGGTAACATGTTAAGTTTTTCTTCGAAAATAACCTATTTTATTTTCATCGCGGGGGCATTTGTGGTGGTGAGTTTTGCAGCCTTGAATTACCAGGCGTTGAATGCGGATATGTATTTTGTGCTCTATTTGTTGCTGGTGTTTTTATTGCTGTTTGGCATATTTGTGGCTAGTCACACCTCCAAGCCTTTGAAAAAAATTGTGAAAACCGCTCATGAATTAGCCGAGGGGAATATACATAGCCGGGCGTATGTAAGAAATAATGATGAAGTTGGCCAGCTGGCAGGGTTATTAAATAAGATTGGGGAGAAATTGGAAAAAGCCAATTACGAAAAAGCGACTATTCACCAAGCGGTGTCCGCTAAAGTCAATGCCATTGTCGGCCCACTCCACGAAACGATAGAAGCCTTAGAAGAAAAGGCCAAAAACCGGACCATTGAATTTCATAAAGCCAATGAAGTTGCCCAAAAAATGCAGATTGATTTATTACTCAAAGAGGCCGAGCTAGTTGACTTGAAGGGCGAGTTGGCAAAGTTAATGAAGCGCAAGAATAAAAAAGTAACCAGAGAACAGGCATAGCATGCCAGAATTACCCGAGGTTCAGACTACGGTAAACGGTTTGCAAAAAAGGGTCCTTGGCAGGACCTTTGTTCGTGTGTGGTCAGATTGGCAGAAGACAGTTACATTCCCCAGAAAATTTGCTGCATTTAAAAAACAGCTCAAAGGTAAGAAAATTCTACGGGTTTGGCGACGGGGTAAAAATGTGATTTTTGAATTGTCGGATGGATATTCTTTGTTAATTCATATGAAAATGACTGGGCATTTGCTGGTTGAGCCCTGGAATACACAAGATCCCATGAATGGCTATTTGCATATAATGTTCTTCCTGGATGATGGTCGTAAAATTGCCCTGTCTGATTTGCGCAAGTTCGCCAAAGTTGAATTACGGCCAACGAAAGAGCTGCTGCAAATCTTTGAGGGACTGGGGCCAGAGCCCTTAGAAAAAATTTTTACGTTTGAAAAATTTGAAAAATTATTTGTAAGAAAAAAGGGGAAGGTAAAAGAAATTATTATGCGGCCAAGTTTTATTGCGGGTATCGGCAACATTTATGCTTCCGAAGCTTTGTGGTGGGCAAAGATTCATCCAGCTAAAGATGTTTCGCGTTTGAATGCTCGGGAATTAAAACTATTATACGGCGCGATAAAAAAAGTATTACAACTGGGCATTAACTTTGGCGGTGACAGTTTTTCGGATTACCGGGACGTGGATGGCAATAAGGGAGAGTTTGAGGGTTCTAAAAAAGTCTATCAACGCGAAGGTGAAAAGTGTTTTCGGTGCAAGTCAGTCATTAAAAGATTGGTTATTGCGCAGCGCAGTTCGTTTTATTGCCCGCGGTGTCAGAGGCTATAGTTATCAAGTTATAATGTTATAAAGTTATCAAGTCGGTGAAAATTGAAAAATTTGAAGAATTAATATGTTGGCAGAAAAGCAAAGAACTGTCCTTGCTGATGTATGGGTTATTTAAGAATAACAGAGATTTTAGTTTCTGTGATCAGATTAAGCGCGCAGTTGTGAGCGTTATGAATAATATAGCTGAAGGATTTGAGCGCCAAACCAACAAGGAGTTTACTCAATTTTTATATATTGCAAAAGGATCTTGTGGTGAGGCGAGATCGATGTGCTACATAGCACTGGAATTGGGATACATTTCGAAAGAGGATTTTGAAAAAGTAAATAGATTATCCCTCGATACAGCTAGATTAATTTCAGGCCTAATTAAGGTTTTATAGAGCTTTCTTTTAGAACTTGATAACATTAGAACTTGATAACTTTATAACTTCGTTATGATTATATTTCTATACGGGCCGGATTCCTATCGGTCCAAACAAAAATTAGATGAAATAATCAGTCACTATAAAGAGTCCGGGAAAAGCGGCTTGAATTTAATTTCTGTTGATGCCAAGGAAAACGCTTTCCCTGATTTTTACGATACCCTTAGGGTTTCCTCCATGTTTGCTGAAAAAAAATTGGTTATTATAAAAAATGTGTTTGCCGGTAAGGGTTTTCAGGAGGAATTATTGGAAGAGATTAAAAACATAGAAAATTTAAAGGATGTGGTGGTTGTTTATGAAACCGAAGCGCCCGATCAGCGCTTAAAAATTTTTAAAACTCTCGTAAAAACCTGCAAATGCCAGGAATTTGCCCTATTAGAGGGGTCGGCTTTAAAGCAATGGGCTCAAAAAGAATTTGAACGTCTTGGGCAAAAATCCAATCTTGATGCCGCAGATCTTTTAGTGCAGTATGTGGGCAATGATTTGTGGCGTCTTGCGGCTGAAATAAAAAAATTGGGAAATTTTAAAAATGGAGCAACAATCAAAAAAGAAGATGTGTTGCTCATGGTAAAACCGCGCCTTGAAGTGGATATTTTTAAAACTATTGACGCTATGGCGGCAAAAAACAGACCACAAGCCCTTTCGTTGGTAAAAAAACATTTAGACAATGGCGAAGCGCCCCTGTATATTTTGAGTATGATTGCTTACCAGTATAAAAATTTACTGGTGGTAAAAGAATTGGCTCAAAAAGGATTTATGTATGCTTCTATTGTGAAAAAAAGCGGCCTGCACCCTTTTGTGGTTAAAAAAACGTACTTTGCCTCAAGCCAGTTTTCACTTGAAGAGCTCAAAATTGCTTATCATAATATTTTCCAAATGGATTTAGATATCAAAACAGGCAAGATTGATCAGGAGGCAGCCTTGGAATTATTGGTCTCAAGCATCTAAAAACCGCGGTTTCTGCCGCGGTTTTTAGATGAGTAAATTTATTTTGAATTTTTGCCTATAAGTTTTGCAATCCTGGATTTTTTTCTGGAGGCATTATTTTTTTTAATAATACCAACTTTGGCGGTTTTATCTAAAATTTCATATACTTTTGGCAATAAAGCTTGTGCCTCTTTTATTTTTTTCTCCGCAACAAAAGCCTTCACTTCTTTTACAAGTGCCTTCATTTTATTAATATAGATAAGGTTTCTTGCCCTTCGGGTTTTGTTTTGCCTTATCGCTTTTTTCGCTGATTTGATTATGGCCACGTTGGAAACATCATAACAGAAAATATATTATTTTGCAATGCCTCTGTGATTTTTTAGAAAAAAACAAGCGCGACAAGTGGGACTAGATTCCACTTGTCGCGCTTCCGTTAGTTTATCGCCTGGGTAGGCGGTTTACTTTTTCGCCGGTTGATCCGGCGGCTTCGGTGCCGGCGGAACGTCGGCTGGCAATGCTCTGCCGTCCGGTGGCGGAGGCGTTTCAGCCTTGGCGTCAGGCGCCGTCGGCTTGCCCATCATTTTGTCTCGGGCCGCTTTGGCTTCCGCAACTTTCCGCTGCATCTCTGCGAGCTTGCCGGCCGATTCTTCTTTCCCGGCTGCCCTCTTTTGCTCATCCTCTGCGACCTGGCGTTCTCGCTCCGCGCGCCCAGCTTCCCAATCCGCCTGGCGCTTTTGTTCTGCGGCCGCTTCTGCCTCCGCGGCCTCGGTGCGCTCGTCGTGAGCCTTCTTGAGCTCATCAACGACGCTCTTGAGTTCGGCGTGACCCTGGCCTCTGGCTTCTATCTCCGCGACCTTGAGGCAGAGATCCCGTAGGACACCTGCCAAATCGCCGTCAGCCTCAGCGAGGATGGTGATTTCATCCTCTTGCCTCCTGTCAACTGGGTCCATTTGCAGTGCCTGGTCGGCCATGATCTTTTTCCCTTTCCCTGTGTAGTGGTGGTGGATGACCTGAATCGTAATTGAGCGACCCGCCGATGATCGCTTTCGCGCCGTCGGCTCTGACTTGGTTTCTGGTTTGGCGTTTTTAGGACGCCGAGCTTTGCCCTGCCCCTGGTTTTTGGGCGGACTCCGCGGCTTTTTAGAAGCTGCGGACGGCTTCTTTTTTCTGGCGGACATAAGCCCTCCTTTCTTTGTGTAGGTTCTGGATATGACACCCTATCACGCCTAAACATATTTGTCAATAGTGACTCTATTCCTGGGGGATGGTAAAGTAATATAATAATGAGGACTATAAATGTATGATTCAAGAAACAAAGGTTACTACAAGGGAATCCGGAGATGATAAAAAACCGCTTGATGAAGTAATTGATGCAACTACCAGTCTTGCCGATACGCAACTGGAAACAATAAAACGACTGACTGCCTTAGAAAAAAAGGCTAAGGAGGGAGCACTATCTAATCAAGGTCAGCTAAAAGAAAGCCGGGGTTATGATATGACTCCTGAAGACGAGGAGCGGGAAAGACTAGCTGCCGCAGAATACAAAAGACTAAGAGGCGGTAAAGAAGAAGAACCGGTTATGCTTGAGGTGGCAACCCCAGCTCAGATTTTAAATAAAAAAAGTGAGGATTTGCAAAAGATACAAGAGCAATTAAAAACAGCCAGGCTTCTTGGTGATGTTGAAAGAGAAGAAGCTTTATTAGAAGAGCGTGATGCAAAGCTTGCTGAGGTAAAAGAGCTTATTGGCGAGGATTTTCAGGAAAAGATCACGGCAAAAACCAAAGAGAGGTTGGGAGAAAAAGGAATGACTGAGCGGGAGTTTAAAAAGAAAAAAATGCCGGGGATAAAGCGGGAACTGCTAGCGGAAAATAAAATGAATGCGGAAATAATTTGTTGCAATTCCGGTCATGGCAAGAAGTTATTTGATTTAGACCAGAAGGATGGCGGAACCAGATTTGAATTTTATATGCAAGAAAAACTCGAAGCTTCAGGGCTTGATTCAGAAGAGTTTTATGGCATGATTTGCCGGGGCGTGCGGGTTGATCTTTTCCGTGAAAAGGTGGCTTTTTGGCGCAGCGTGGGTAATTTTGTGACCGGCAACGAAAGCGTGGCCCATAAATATGAAATACCAACGGGGCCTGAGGGACCCGACGAGGTTATTAAACTTTCGGAAAGCGAATTAAAAGCGTTTTTATTTGATCAGGCAAAAAAACAGGAAGCAGAAATCAAGAAAGAATCTGAAAAAAGATTTTCCCGAAAATTAAGGGAAGGCAAAGCCAGGTTACAGGAAACAAAGGTTGGGGTTGCCCAAGAAATTATTGATGAAGCGCTGGAAACGGGCCAGGTGGCCAAGGTGGGCAAGGCTGCTGAAAACGTGCCCAAAGAGAGTGAATATGATGCATTTAAGAAAGATACTCCACCCATTCCTGCTGGGTTTTTTGCCAGTTATGGAGAAAAACTGAAAAAGACGAAAAAAAATGAAAAAGAAACAAGGGAGGGTGCCCGGGCAGGACTCAGGGAAAACCTTGGCCTTGATGAAAAAATCAGGATGCAGGAAAGAGCACTGGCAGAGTGCGAAATATTTATCGATCAGGAAATTGAAAATAATCCTGATGTAGAAAAAGGAACGTTAACAGCATGGGTGGAAAAATTTGCCACAGATTATGATTTTAGGAAAGAGCAAAAAGAAATGCTATTGAGGCAGATTGATTTGTATTTAGAAAAGAGAGCCAAATTCAAGATTTTTTGGGAAAAGTTTGGAAATAAAGATAATAAAATAGAATTAATTAAGGCTTTAACCGGAAAAGAGCTAACCCCAAAGCAAGCCAAAGGAATCAGTGTTTCCCAGATTCCCACAGGCGTGATTTTTGAAGGCGATAAAGACACCTTGCTTTTGTTGCGCGTGAAAGGAGTGTTGGACATAGGAGAAACACCAAGCCCGAATTTTGCCAGCAGGAGCAAGAGTAAATCTCCAGAAAATAATGATATTGATTATGTTGCCCTGGAATCTTACGCAAGCGTGCTCAAACGCGAAAGAACGAAAAGAGAAAAAGAAAATAAAAAGCCATTAAGCAAGGAACAGATTAAGCAACTGGAAAAAGATGTGAAAAACATACGGTTGCACGAACTCCAGCATGTCAATTACTATAGGAAGGATGCAGACAATAGGGATAGGTTGGAGAAAAAAGCTGATCAGCAGTTGGTTGAGTATAAACAAGCTAAGGCAGCAGAAAGAGAGGCTAGGGCGCAAGATTATGTAAAGAGTTTGCAGCGCCAGGGGTTGAATAAGGTTAAAAATGAAATCTTAGCTTGTTTTTATGACCAAGGAATAGTAAAACTTCAGCAAAAATTAGAACAGTACTTTTTAAAGGGGGCAGAAAGCAGGTACGATTATTTTGAAGATCCCCGCCAGAAAGTAGTCTATCAAAAAATTGAGAAAGACCATCCTTCCATGGTTAAAAAGGTCATGATTGAAGATTATGCAACCATTATCCAGGCTTCAACAAAGGCGCTGACTGAATTATTTGGCAACAACAAAGACGAAGCTTTTATTGAGCGCGCCATTGCTTTTTTGACTAAAAAAGATTTTGAATTTTGGCCAAGGAACATTAGTTCGTTCATTGGGGAAGAAGCCAAGAAAGCTGGGGAACCAGCTAAGCAGGCCGAAAAACCTGAAAAGCCCGCTTCCTTGGAAGATGCAAACGATTTTGATGAACTGAAAACAACGCTGCGCGGTAAGAAAAATCAACTTGAATACGTTAATAAGACGGAAGCCTCTGTTAATGGAATGAAGCAGAAAAAAGGTATTGCCTTGCTAGAGGCTATGCCGGCTATATATACCACCATAACAGGGTCAGAAAAAGGCGGGCCTGCGCTAAAGAAAGCCCTACTTAAGTTATTCAAAGAAGAATTACTGAACTTAAAACCAGAAATCCAAGAAACAAAGGTAAGGCTGTTGCAAGAACTGGAACAAGACCAAGCCGAGGAAGAAGACCTTAAAGCAGAGTTTGAATTGGAATCGCGTTTTTCATTGCGCAGTTTTATAACCCTAAACTTTGCAGAAGAAAAAGTTGAGCAAAAAATGAAGGTGGTGGCTCAAAGATGCCAGGAGAACATAAAGCTTTTAGAAGGTATAAAAGAAGTTGAAGGATGGGCCTTTGGTATTTCGCCGCAAGAAGTAGGCAAGAAAAGGCAAGAAAACGAAAAATCAATATTAGAGCGTAAGTTGCGCGTTGCTAAAAAAGATTTGGAGAATTATAAAAGCCCTTTGAGATGGCTAGATCCTTTTGAAGAGTTTAAGGGTGTCAAAGAAGACCGGGTGAAAAGGCTTGAGGAAGCTATTAGTAATATAGCAGTAAAAGAATTAACAGATGTCATACAACAAAAGAAGGCCCAGCTAGAAAAGGCAACAACCGATACCGAGAAGTTTGATTTGCAAACTGACATTGATGTAATGGAGGGCAAATTACTTGCAGCGAAAGGCAAAGAGGGGGAGGTGAAGCCAGAAGTGGTAAAGTCTGAAGGGATGAAAAAGTTTGAGAAAGGGAGGGAGATTCTAGAGAGCGAGATTGGAAGGGTAAATAAACTTTCTGATTTTGCTGATATTGTAAAAAAATATCCCGTTTTGGCAGAGGCGGAAGAGTTTGGCGAATTGTTTGATATTATGAGTGGTTTGGATAAAATGAGCGTTAAGAATATTGCCGACATAAGTAGGGAGGACTTGCAAAAGGGTAAAGATTGGGCGACCGCAGTGTTGCAAGACAAAGAATTTGAAAAGATAAAAGGCTTAAAGGAAAAGTGCGAAAAATTAGCTTACGCCAAAATAGATGAGTTGCTTGCGGCGAAAGGCAAAGAGGAGGAGGTGAAGCCAGAAGTGGTAAAGTCTGAAGGGGTGAAGCAATTGGAAATCTTGTTCAGGCTTCCTGTTACAACGGCAAGCACTGTTTTGACGGCGCTGGAATCTGACGCTAAAGCATATTTGGATACGCCAGAGCACGAGCAAGAGTTCAGAAAATTATTTACTGAAGCATCTGATAATAATTGGTATCCAGAAAGTTGGTCTAGCTTAGATCCACTTGATCAATCGGTCGCCGAAGATGTGATCGCTAAAATATTGGCTAAAAAATAACTACTTTTTTATTTTTTTTAATAAATCCCGTAACTCCGCCGCGCGTTCAAAATCCATATTTTTGGCGGCAATTTTCATTTCTTTTTCTAGTAACTTTTTATCCTGGACTAAATCAAACTCCATAGAAACATCCTCTGGTTTGGAAAACCCCCAGTCGCGGATGTCTTTAATAATCGCCCGTGGTTTTAAGCCGTGTTTTTTATTATATGCTTCTTGAATTTTTCTTCTGCGATTAATTTCACCAATGGCCAAATTCATAGACACGGTTGTTTTATCGGCATACAAAATAATCCGGCCTTGAATATGTCGAGCCGCGCGCCCCATGGTTTGAATTAATGTCGTATAATTTCGCAAAAAGCCTTCTTTGTCGGCGTCCAAAATGGCCACCAGTGAAACTTCGGGCAGGTCCAAACCTTCTCTAAGTAAATTAATTCCCACCAACACATCAAACTTTCCGCGCCGAAAATCATTGAGCACTTTTGGCCGTTCCATGGTTTTTACTTCTGAATGTAAATACTGGGTTTTGATGCCATGGTCAACTAAATAATCGGCAATTTCTTCCGCCAATCTTTTGGTCAGTGTTACCACTAAAACCCGATGACCTTTTTCGGTCTCTTTTTTAATTTCCTCCATCACATCCTTAATTTGGTTTTGCGTTTTTTTTATTTCAATGGAGGGCTCAAGTAAGCCTGTTGGTCGAATAATTTGTTCTATTATATTTTTGCCCGATGTTTCTTGTTCGTATCTGGCCGGCGTGGCGGAAACATACACCGTTGGTGCTTGCCTCTCAACAAATTCTGGCCAACGCAATGGCCGGTTATCAATGGCGCTGGGCAGCCTCCAGCCGTAGTTTATCAGCGTCTCTTTTCTGGCTTTATCTCCCACTGACATGGCGTGAATTTGGGGCAGGGCAATGTGGCTTTCGTCAATGAACATTAAAAAACCATTTTTATTGAAATGCCCAAAGTAATCCACTAAAGAAAATGGTGGACTACCCGGTTTTCTAAATTCCAATTGGCTGGAGTAGTTTTCAATTCCTTGGCAAAAGCCGGTTTCTTGCAGCATTTCTAAATCGTAATTGGTTTTTTCTTCCAGGCGCTGGACTTCCACCAATTTATTTTGCTTTTTTAGTATCTTTAATCTTTCTTCCAATTCCAGCCGAATGTTGGCAATGGCAATATTAATTTTGTTTTGCGGAGCCACCCAAAAAGTGGCAGGAAAAATGGTAAAAGGCGACTCGGACAATTTTGAAATATTGTTGCCGTCAAATTCCACGCGCAAGACTTTTTCTCCCGTGACCAAATTAATTTCAATCACATCTCCGCGCACGCGAAAGGTGCCGGGCTTAAACTCAATATCATTTCGTTTATACTGCATGGAAATTAAGTGGGAAATAAAATCTTTGCGGGAAATTTTTTGTCCGGTTTGGATTTGAAAAGACACGCTTTGGTAATTTTCCGGCGAACCAATGTTGTAAATGCAACTGACCGAAGCTATCACAATAACATCTTTACGGGAGAGCACATCTTGCGCGGCGGCGTGGCGCAATCGGTCAATTTCTTCGTTGATTTTGGCGTCTTTTTCTATATACGTATTGGTTTGGGGAATGTAGGCTTCGGGCTGATAATAATCATAGTACGACACAAAGTAATGCACGCCGTTTCTTGGGAAAAATTCTTTAAATTCTTGGTATAATTGTGCAGCCAGGGTTTTGTTGGGGGAAATGATCAGTGTTGGTTTTTGAATATTTTGAATCACATTGGCCATGGTAAACGTTTTGCCACTGCCCGTCACGCCCAAAAGCACCTGGTGTTGTTCGCCCCTTTTGAGATTTTCGGTCAGCTGTTTAATGGCAGCTGGCTGGTCGCCGGTGGGTTTAAATTTTGAAATTAGTTCAAATTTCATGCTAGTATAAGTTTATGATAAGTTATTTAAGCGGAAAAATTATTTTAAAGAAAGACAAGTTTATTATAATTGAAGTCAACAATATTGGCTACAAGGTTTTTTTGTCGCGCCAGAGTGCATTAAAACTACCAGAAAACGTTGAGAATATCAAAGTTTTTTGTTTTCATAATGTCAAAGAGGATGCTTCAGATTTGTACGGTTTTTTAAGTTATGACGGGTTGGAATTTTTTGAAACACTGCTGGATATTCATGGGGTGGGGCCCAAAGCGGCGTTGGAAATTTCTGCGCTGGGGCCTTTGGAAAAAGTGAAAGACAAAATTTTAGCGGGGGATGTTAAGATGTTTTCTGAAATTCCAGGGATTGGTGCCAAAAAAGCTATGACCATTATTTTGGAACTAACCGGAAAAATCAAACTGCTGGATGGCGCAAAAGCCAAAGGAGGCAGTGATGCCGAAGATGCGCTGGTACAACTTGGTTTTTCTCATCAACAAGCCAAGGAAGCGCTCAAAAGTGTTGACTCAAAAATAAAAAACACGGAAGAAAAAATTAAACTGGCACTCAAAAGTTTGGGGAAATAAATTTTTGACATTTCCGGATCTTGGGTGCATACTAGCTATAGTTCGCTCATTCTTGCCCTAACCAAGGAGGTTTTGCTGTGAAGCACCCACCAGTTCATTTCCAGATTTTGGCAGTGTGTTCCAGTGTTCTCTCAAAGAAAAAGAGGGGGGAGCGTGGTAGGGCGATAAGCCATGTGTCAAGTTACTCAACCACAGTGACCCTGAAGGTTCGTGGAGAAAGGAAGCCGAGGACAATAGAGCTGCTGGCCTCTGATTCCACCGCTGTGTCTGAAAACAGCTTTGGGCAATCCCTGTTTAAGGCTATCAAGCAGGGATTGGTCGGTGATTTTCCGTGGCTTCAGGATTGCCGCCTGAATAAGATCGAGTATGGGGATGGCCAGGGATACTATTTTACCTGGGCGTTCGTGCAGGCTGACGCCGGAGTTCAGAAATTTGAGGGCATGGGAGATGACTCGAATTCTGCCACCATTGGTGCGCTCCAGGCTGCCTTCAACCATTTTTTTGGTCAGCACGTTGCCGAAAACAAGTAGGTTCAGTGTTGGAGCCGGCTCGCATGCGAGCCGGCTGTTTTTTGTGGAAATTCTGTGTTAAATTGAGAATATGAATTTTAAGAAATTATTAAAAAAAATCACGCCAGCGTTTTTACTAAATTGGTACCATTACAGCCTGGCATTTTTGGGAGCACTGATGTACCGATTTCCCAGTAATAATTTGACCGTGATTGGAGTGACGGGAACCTCCGGTAAGTCAACTACCGTAGATTTTATCACGAGAATCTTAGAAGAGGCGGGGCATAAGGTGGCTTCAACTTCTTCCATCCGCTTTAAGGTAGCTGACAAAGAATGGAAAAATAAAATGAAAATGACTATGCCCGGGCGTCTTGTTATCCAAAAACTACTTCGTCAGGCCGTAGACGCAGGTTGTAAATATGCCGTGCTGGAAGTTACTTCCGAAGGTATTAAACAGTCTCGCCATAAGTTTATCAATTTTGACACAGCAGTTTTTTTGAATTTGACGCCAGAGCATTTAGATTCCCATGGCGGATTTGAAAACTATCGGAATGCTAAAATGGAGTTATTTAAGGCTACTAAAAATATCCATGTTATCAATGCCGAAGACGAAAATATGGAATATTTTTTGCAAATCCCCGCTCGTAAGAAAATCACTTTTGGCTTGGAAAAGGGTGATGTAAATTTGGCAACCAATCCAATCACCCTGCAATTGTTGGGAGATTTTAATAATTACAACGCCCTGGCTGCCATTGCTGTAGGCATGCACTACGGCGTCTCAAGAGAGGTTTGTGCCAGGGCAGTTGAAAAAGTAAAAGGTGTGCCGGGCAGATTAGAAGTAGTTTCTCAGAACCCTGTGGTAGTGGTAGATTATGCGTTTACGCCAGAACAGCTTGAAGCTTCGCATGGAGCAGTAAAAAAATACTCTGGCGGTAAAAGTTTAGTTTGTGTGTTGGGTTCATGTGGCGGAGGACGAGATAAGTGGAAAAGACCGGTGCTTGGGAAAATTGCTGCCCAAAATTGCCGAGAAATTATTATCACCAATGAAGACCCGTATGACGAAGACCCTCTGGAAATTATGGAGCAGGTGGCCAAGGGTATCGGAGAAAAGCCGTACCATATTGTATTAGATAGAAAAGAGGCTATTGAAAAAGCTTTAGAATTAGCAACTCCCGCGGACGCCATAATCATCACCGGCAAGGGAGCGGAACCTTTGATGTGCCTAGCTGATGGTAAGAAAATTCCCTGGGATGATCGGGAAATTGTGAGGGAAGCCTTGCAAAGTAGAGAAAAATAGTATATACTTTCGCTATGTCAAAAAACGATACCATTCGAAAATCAGATAAGAAATTTATCCGCCTGGAAAAAGCCCGTATCCGCCGGCAGTTTTTTGATTTGAAAAAGCGCCAAGAGATGATTAATGAACTCTATAAAAGATTTATCAAAACGGATGCACAGCCGGTAATTACCAAGGCAGAACAACCTAAGAAGGTGGAAAAACCCATCGGCCGTAGCCTGAAGGCTAAGCCTACGGGCGAGGCAAAAGCAAAACCTAAAAAAGTAGTAGCTAAAAAATAATCGCATGAAACGCAACACCACCAAGCATAATGCCAGAATCAACAAGCGCTGGCGAAAATCACGGAGTAAGAAATATAAAAGCATCCAGTCATAAATTGATTGCTGCCCGTTTGAAAGCGGGCAGTTTTTTGTTATAATAAATCCATGAAACCAAAAAAAGTTAGCAAACCAGCGGGAATCGTCACTCATTATTTTGACAAAATAAAAGTGGGTGTAATTAAGTTGGCCGTGCCCCTGAAAGAAGGGGATGAAATCAGGATTATGGGAGGAGAGAATACAGATTTTAACCAAACGGTAAAATCTATGCAAGTGGACCATGAGCTGGTCAAAAAGGCTGCTAAGGGTAAAAGCATTGGTCTGAAGGTGAAAGAAAGAGTACGTGACGGATATAAGGTGTATAAAGTCTGAAATTGTAAAGAGTTGACATACCAGAAGTCCCACACTAGAATGAGCTATTAATAAAAAACTATGGAAGAAAAAATTTACCATATTACCAAAGAAAAATTGGCTCAGGTAAAAAAAGAACACGAAGCTTTGGTAGCCGTCGAGCATAGTGGTGCTGTTGAGCATGAGGCGCCTAAAATGGTTGAGTCAGACGACTTGAACCCTGAATTTGTCAGTTTCCAGGACGAGGTTGGTTCTATGCGAGCTAGGATTGACGAATTGGAAGATATTTTAAAAAAACACCAATTAATTAAAAAGCCGCCCAAGGAGAGGCAAGTGTTTGTGGATTTGGGAGCTAAAGTGAAGATAGAAGCCGATGGCAAGAAGAGTGAATTTATGATTGTGGGAACCCTGGAGGCCCATCCGGAGTTAGGGAAAATCAGTAACGAGTCACCCGTGGGAGCAGCCTTGTTGGGGCATAAAATTGGAGACGAGGTGGTGCATGAAAAAACCAAGTATAAAATAAAAAGCATTAAGTACGAGATTAACTAAATGTACGTTTCAAGAGGTGTCCTGCTGGGCGCCTTTTGTGATACAATAAAATATGTTTACCCATATTAACCGGGTTGCTAAGGCATACATCTTTTGGGATTTGACGGTTAATTCCGCCTGGGGATTACTTTCCCCAGTTTTTGCCATATTTATTGTCCAAAACATCACCGTTGGAGGCATTGGCGATGCTGCCCGCGTGGCTGGTTTTGCCACGTTGTGTTACTGGATTACCAAAGCTGTTTTGCAGATGCCCATTGCTGCTTATTTGGATAAAAATCATGGAGAGAAGGACGATTTTTGGTTCTTTGTCATGGGGACAACCATTGTGGGTTTGGTCCCCCTTGGATATTTATTTGCTCATCAACCTTGGCATGTGTATGTGCTGCAGATTGTTCAGGCGGCTGGATGGTCTATGATTATCCCTTCGGCAGCGGCAATCTTTATACGGCACATTGATGAAGGGAGGGAATCATTCACTACTGGGTTAGACAACACTCTTTCAGGAGCTGGGATTGGCATTACCGGTGCTATTGGAGGTTTGATAGTCAGTTATGTCGGCTTTAAATTAATATTTATCATGGTAAGTATTTTTACTTTATTGGCAATTCCTATCATATTTTCTATAAAGAAAAATATGCGGCCGAAAATGTCTCAAAAGATTCACAAGTTTCCCCCGCAAAAAATATTCTAAGTATGAGCGCGAAAAACCAAGAAATCGCCAAAATTTTTAATGAGATTGCGCGTTTTTTGCGTATAGAAAACGTACCTTTCAAACCCTATGCTTATGAAAAGGGAGCTGCGTATTTGGAAGCTATGCCAGAAGATGTAAAAGAGATTTATTTAAAGGGTGGCAGAAAAGCTTTAGAAGAGTTACCTGGGATTGGCAAAGCTATGTCTGAGCATATTGAGGAGTTTGTCAAAACCGGCAAAATCAAGTTTTATCAAGAAATGAAAAAGAAGCTGCCAGTGGACATGGATGCGCTTTTACGAGTAGAGGGTATGGGGCCAAAAAAGGCCAAAGTATTGTATGAAAAGCTAGAGGTTAAGAATTTGAAAGATTTAGAAAGAGCAGCTAAGGCAGGGAAGATCGCGCCATTATTTGGCTTTGGCGAGACGACAGAGAAAAATATTTTGCAGGGACTGGAGTTTCTGAAAATGAGTAAAGGGCGGGTGTTGCTCCATGAAATTTTGCCGGTGGCGCGGGAAGTTTTAGAGAAATTACGTGCTTTAAAGGATGTTAGGCGCGCGGAAATTGGCGGTTCGTTGCGTCGTAGAAAAGAAACTATTGGTGATGTGGATTTTTTGGTAGTCAGCAAGAATGCCAAGAAAGTTACGGATTTTTTTGTGAAACTTCCAGGTGTGCAAAAAGTGTGGGGTCAGGGGAGCACTAAAGCTTCCGTTCATTTGAAAGACGGCTATGATATGGATTTGCGCGTGGTGCCGGAAAAAAGTTATGGTTCGGCTCTGCAATATTTCACAGGTAGTCAAGACCACAATATTGCCACTCGTAAAATTGCTATTGAGAAAGGACTTAAATTAAGCGAATGGGGAATTTTTCGGGGCGCCAAGCAACTTCCTAGTAGAACCGAGGAAGAGGTGTATGATGCTTTGGGAATGGCTTGGGTACCACCAGAAATGCGAGAAAATACGGGTGAAATTGAATTGGCTCTGGATGGGAAATTGCCCAAGTTGGTTGAATTAAAAGATATTAAAGGGGATTTACACGTGCATTCTGGTTTTACTGATGACACCAAAGATTCTATTGAGGTACTGGCTAAAAAGGCTATGGAAATGGGGTATGAATATATTGGTATTTCAGACCACACGAATGATTTAAACGTGGAAAAAAGTTTGAATGAAAAAGAGTTGCTTAAGGAAAATGAATATATTAAAAAGTTAAACGCGAAATTTTTGGCGCGCGGCAAAAAAATTCGCGTCCTGCATGGCTGTGAAGCGAATATCCGGCGCGATGGGTCAATTGATGTTAGGGACGAAGTGCTGGAAAAATTAGATTATGTGATTGCGGGCGTGCATTCACTTTTGAAAATGGAGAAAAAAGAAATGACGGCGCGGATTATCAAAGCCATGAAAAATCCGAATGTAGATATTATTGCTCACCCTACGGGCAGAATTGTCGGCCAGCGAGATGAGTACCAGCATGATTTTGATGCCATGCTAAAAGCCGCCAAAGAAACAGGAACCATTTTGGAAATTAATTCATCTAGCCGCTTAGATTTACGCGATTTGTATATCAGGCGCGCCAAAAATTCAGAAGTAAAGATGATTATCAATACCGATGCGCATGCAAAAGAGCAGATGTTGCAAATGGAGTATGGTGTGGCACAGGCAAGGCGAGGATGGGTGGAAAAAGGTGATATCATCAACACGTTGTCGGTTGAAGAATTATTAAAAAGTTTAAAATAATATGAAAGTAATTTTATATATGGGCATAACGCCCAATGGGTACATTGCCAAGCCAGATGGCGATTCAGAGTGGACTTCAGAGGAAGATTTGAAGGGTTTTTATGAACAAAGCAAGAAGGCTGGGAATATTATCATGGGGAAAAATACATTCAACTATGTGGTTAAACAGGAAATGTTCCCGTTCCCAGATGCGTTGAATGTGGTGGTTTCTCATGAGGCTATAGAAAATACGTGGGGCGAAAAAGTTTTGATACTTAATAAGTCTCCCAAAGAGGTGCTTGTTGTATTAAAAGAAAAAGGTTTTCAATCAGCTTTCTTAGCAGGAGGCGGACAGTTAAATGCTTCGTTTATGAAAGAGGGCTTGGTAGATGAAATGTATTTGGATGTTGAGCCATTGATATTTGGTCAGGGGATAAAATTATTCGCAGATAATGATTTTGAATTAGAGTTGGAATTACTAGATGTTAAAAAAATGAATAGCAACACGGTCCAGTTGCATTATAAAGTGTTAAAGTAATATGCCACAGGAAAAGTCTGCTGGAGCTATCATTTATAAACTAAAAGATAATAAGCCATATTATTTGCTTTTGCATTACCTGGGTGGGCATTGGGAGTTTGCGCGCGGGCATGGCGAAGAGGGGGAAAACGAACAGCAAGTGGCTCGGCGAGAAATTGAAGAAGAGACAGGGTTAAAAGATTTACAATTTGTGCCAGGGTTTAAGGGCTACACTAAATTTGTGTTTAAGCGTACGTGGGATTTACCGCCGGAAGAAAAAAAGAAAGCACCTTGGACGATGAAAATTGTGACATTGTATTTAGCAGAAACAAAAACGGATGCAGTGAAAATTTCCAGCGAGCATAAGGGGTTTGGGTGGTTTACGTTTGAAGATGCTATTAAAAAATTACCAAAAGATGCCAAAAAAGTATTCACACAAGCTAATGACTTCATCATTTCAAGAAAAAGTATATAGTGTGGTGCGCAGGATTCCGCGCGGGAAGACTTTAACCTACAAGGAGGTCGCATTAAAAATGGGCATGCCTAATGCGGCGCGTGCTGTCGGAAACACATTAAATAAAAATCGTAGCAAGGATGTGCCCTGCCATAGAGTTATTAGAAGTGATGGCAAAATAGGAGGATATTATTGGGGCGCAGCCGCTAAAATTGAAATCCTAAAAAAAGAAGGAACTATATGATCTTTAGATAAGCTAAGCTCGTGTAAAGTTTTTTGGCGTGGTACTATGAACGAATAAAATTTATTTTTAAAAATGGAACAACTAGAACAGAAAATTGGTAATAGTCTTGAAGGACCAAAATTTACTTTTACAGGTTTAACGTTAGGAATATCGTCGTTTATTATTTCAGTTATAGAATGGATTATTGCCATTTTTATTGCCAGTCTTCCTTTTGTTAATTCTGCTTTTTATAGTAATGATCAGACACCAAGATTAGAATACTCCATAGTATTTTTTCTGGTAGTTAGCCTTTTCGGCGTTATAGCTATAGTTTTCAGTATTGTTAACGTTGTTAAAAATAAAAGATATACATTGCAAGTAGTTCTAGGGTTTGTATTTGCGCTGCTTGGTATAATAATTACCCTTTTTTTTCTTGTCCCTTCTGTAAAAAGCTATCATATTTCTGTTCATCACTACTATGTTTCTCTTACACCAACTATTGGTGAGTCAAATAGTAATATTGATATTACATATCGATATAAAACAGGTGACTCAATCTACATTAAATGGAGTCCAGAAACCGAGTCGTTAATAAATGCTGGGACGGCTAGTATTTATCTTGATTATCAAAACAGATTAATAGCAAAGGATATCCCGGTTTCTATAAGAACATACGTTTGGAAAATAGACAGAGATCTCCCTACGGGTGAGTATAAAATTTTTGTCATTCATAAGCATGATGATGCATTATGGGAAGAAAACTATTTCTTTTTCAATGTTATTAATGAAAATCCTGCAGGAACTATATTGGGATGGAAAACTTATACAAATAAAGAATATGGTTACCAAATAAACTTACCAGATACTTGGGTTGCGAGTACTTATGCATTCCCAATTCCCACAAAAACCGGAGACGGATCATATTGGTGGCCACCTAATGCCCAGAAAAAAGAAGAAATGGTTTTTTGTCCTCCCGAACTCCAAGAAACAAAAAATGGTAATATTGTTTGTAACAATGGTAGCGATGTAGCCTCCCCATTTCCTCCTATTTATCTATTCAAGTGCAGCAAAGAAGGTTCTCTTCTAGAAACTTGCGATAAAGAATACATGAAAAATAATTATGGCGATAGTGTTAGCGATAGTATAAGTCTGGGAATAGATTTAGTGGGAAATTATTCTTATTATCTTATACATAATATCAAAAATGGTCCTCAGTATAGTACGACCCATCAACTGGAGTGGGACGATATATGGACGCAAATGATACCAAGTTTTAAGTTTATAAAGTAATAAAAGTTAAGGCATAACTAAAAAACCGCCGAGGGGCGGTTTTTTATTCTGCTTTCTTATTCTTTGGATGTTACCCTAGTTGCCTTTGGCAAAGCTGATTTTGCCTCCTCCACAATCTTAGCAAATACTTCGGGATGCGATTGAATTAACTGAGCCAGCACTTTTCTATCCAACTCAATGCCTTTTTTCTTTAATCCGTTGATGAAACGGCTGTAATTAATTCCCATTGGGCGAACAGCACCATTAATCTGCAATTGCCACAATTGCCTGAAATCCCGCTTTTTTACTTTCCGGTCTCGGTAAGAATACGTCCAGGCATGGCGCAAGGCATCTTTAGCTAACTTATATTTTGATTTTCGGCCATACTTAAAACCTTTGGCATGAGCCAGTAAATGTTTGCGATGCTTGTGGGCCGATGCTCCTTTTTTAACTCTTGTCATGTGAATTTTGAACGAAGTGAAAAGTTCGCAATAGTTGCGACACCTTATTCGTTAATTATTGAAGTTAGCTTTGTAAATATCTCCTCACCCGTTTTGTTTCAGATTTTGAGAGTGTAATCCATTTGCGTCCTTTCCGGCGGTCTTGGCCAGTTTTCTTTGACCGATAATGGTTTTGCCCGGTAGCGCGCCTTAAAATCTTGCCATTTTTCGTGACTTTAAACCGTTTAATTATCGCCTTTTTTGTCTTATTCATTTTTTTGAAATAATCATACTAAACCCCTTTGGTTCCCGCTTTAATTCCCGCTCTATTTTTGTTTCCAGTAAGCTATTCAGCTTTTCCGCAAACAAATCCATTTTCTTTTTGGCAAAGTCTCCCATGGCCTTTTCCCGTCCTCGCAAATACATGGCTACCCGCACTTTATCACCTTCTTCCATGAATTTCTTAGCTTGCCCGGCTTTCACTTCAATGTCATGGGGGGAAGTGTTGAATCCTACTTGGATTTCCTTTAGCTTTGATTCTTTGGTGTTGGCCTTTATCTTACGCTCTTTTTTTTGCATCGCGTACAAGTGCTTGCCATAATTTCCAATCCGGC
Organism: Candidatus Staskawiczbacteria bacterium; assembly: GCA_023245155.1. GTDB lineage: Bacteria > Patescibacteriota > Minisyncoccia > Minisyncoccales > Staskawiczbacteraceae > VGLO01. The sequence continues at coordinate 216,899 of JAHFKV010000001.1, forward strand.
AAACGGGCGGTTCCACTTTTTCGGTTACTTGGATTAAATCCAAGCCCTTATTTTTGGCCAAATCAATGGCGGCAAAAATATTCATGATGCCAAGTTGCTCTCCGGTTTCACTGATAACCCGTACCTCTTTGGCCTTGATGAAATTGTTGATTAAAACTTTGTCCAATTTTTTTGTGGAGATGCCGGCGATGAAGCCGGGTCCAGAAGTTGTTTTAAAATAATTCTACAAATGTATCCTGTTTTTTTGTTCGGACGGCAAATAAGGAACAGGAAAAATTTTTGCCATCGTAATCCCTTTAAGGTTCGATTATTCCCAAGGGAAGAGAATAATCTATCCTGATAATATAACACCGCTAGCTACCTATCAGGAGTGGATAGTAGCGATGCCAGTTAAGCGAAAGCTAAAACTGGTTGCTGCTTATTAAAGCTAAATAAGTTTGCAATTATGGTTTTCTAGAAGTTTTACCAGGTTCTAGAATACTGGATTTGCTTATTTTAAAAGGAAAATCTGTCGAAACAGTCATCCCCTTAAATCACGCTATGAATTCAGTTGCCGGCGAGTGTCACGTTCGACATCTCGTTTCTTTATCTTCTCTTTCTTGTCAAATTTTTTCTTTCCTTTTGCCAGGCCAAATTCGAGCTTTATCCTACCATTATTATCGTACACTTTCAAGGGGATTAAGGAAAAACCGCGTTCATTGACCTTGCCTTGCAAATAATCCAGCTCTTTTTTGTTGAGCAGTAGCTTGCGGGTTTGTTCTGGGTTATAGCTCTGCGGAGCGTTTAATGGCTGGTAGGCGGGAATTTTGGCGCCAATCAATTGAGGTTGTCCGTCTTTAATTATTACGTAAGAACTTGCCAAATTAATCTGTCCGCCGCGAATGCTTTTTACCTCTTGGCCAATCAAAACCAACCCGGCTTCATATTTTTCCAGGATTTCGTAGTCAAACGTGGCTTTTTTGTTTTCACTGTATATTTTCATTAGATAATACTACATTTATTTTTTTCCTAAGTAAATGATTGATTATTCTATATAAACATGTATATTTAAATAAAATTTCATTAAGCTGTTCTTTCGGAGGGATCATCTCGTGTTTCGAATCATGATTGTCAAAGTTCCGCGTGGCGAGGCAGACGAAAAAATTCGCAAAGCCTGGCTTTGGATGACACTTCCTTGCACTGGCACCACTTCTTCGGCTTCCGGTGCATTGTCGGGAAAACCAGTTGACCATGGAGTTCTGGGCTACAAAGTTCCGCAAGTTGCTGCCCTTGAGCTGCTAGCGGAACAGGATTCGGCAGCAGCTCTGTGGTGGAACCAGCATGGCTACCCAAAACCTGGGCATGTGTTTGTCTTCTATGAGAACGAGGTTATTGTCTTGGGATCGGATACGGCACATGAATCATGGGGATAGCATAGATAATGGTCGCACGACCGAGCAAAAGGTCGCACGTCTTCGGATGTGCGACTTTTTTATTTTAAACCTTTAAATTTGGGCTGTTTTGTGATAAAATTTCCCAATATGCCAAAAGAGAACATAATAATTTCTTTGGGTGGGTCATTGGTGGCGCCAGGGGAAATTGACGTCGCGTTTTTGAGGGTTTTCAAGAAAGCTATTTTAAAGAATACTACCAGCCAACGGTTTTTTATCTTTGTGGGCGGTGGGAAAATTTGCCGGAACTATCAACATGCTTTGCTGGAATTTGGGGCGGATATCAATGAGAGGGATGTAATGGGTGTTGATGTTTCAAGATTGAATGCGCGAGTGGTACAGCAACTGTTTGGAGAAGCGGCACATTCGCAAATTATTACCAATCCAACTAAAAAAATTTCTACGAACAAATATATTATAGTAGCTGCTGGTTGGAAGCCTGGCTGGTCAACGGATTATTGCGCGGTAACGTTGGCCAAAAACATGGGCATTAAAACGATTGTGAACCTGACCAACATTGATTATGTGTATGATAAGGATCCGAAAAAGTATCCCAAGGCACAAGCTTTTAAAGAAATTCCCTGGAAAGAGTTTCGAAAGATTGTGGGAAATAAATGGAGTCCGGGCTTAAGTATGCCCTTTGACCCGCGCGCTTCCCGCCAAGCAGAAGTATTAAAAATAAAAGTAGCCGTCATAAATGGTAAAAAATTAGATCGCCTGGAGAATTTTTTAAGTAACAAAGCCTTTGTGGGCACAACTATTGTATGAACAAAAAAATAACATTGTTGGTGCTTATGGTTCTGATTGTTTTAGCAGGAGCTTTATTGTTTTTTTATAAAAATAATATTGCTACCCAGAAATCAGGTGCGCAAAATGAGCCGCAGAACCAACCGGCGGCGTTTTCTGTGTTGGATGAAAAAGATTATACCGCTTTAACCGGTATGGAAACGTATGAGGTGAAATCTGCAGAATTTAAGGTATATGCCCCTAAAAATACTCTAACTGCACCAGGATATTTTGAAGTGTACCAAAGTGGCACCAAAGTGTTTGCCAGCGATCCTGATTACTTAATAAGCGGCTTATTATCGTTTGTATTTGGTGATACCACCTATGTGGTGGTAAAAGATTATTCAGGTGGCGCCCATTGCTGTGATACCGATTATCTTTTCAGGGTTAACCCCGCCGGCCAGGTGAAACTGATTAAAACGTTTGATATAGGCAATGTTACCATCTCAAAAGACAGTTTGCTGTTGAAAAATAACAAACTTTATCTTGTGCTGATTGACGACCGGTTCCAATATTTCCACACAGCTTATGTTGACTCATATTTTTTCAATCAATACCTCAGATTAGATGGCGATGCAGTTTATGCGGCCAACCAAGATTTTGCCGAAATAATTGCCAAAACTGCCCAGGATTGCCGCGCTAAGATTGCTCATGACGCCAGCGATGCTTGGTTGAATGATTTTCTGTGTTATGCTGCCAATTACACCTTAATTGGCAAACAAAACACAGCCTTAGAAGACTTTAATGGATTTTTCAATCAGTTTTTTCCAAGCGGAAGCGGTAAAGATTCATTTGGCGAAACTATCCAGCGCGATACATTGAAACAAGAAATTATCGAAACGTTACAACATGATCGATTTAATTAAACAATTGATTGAAAAAGCAGTTGGCACAGATGCGTCGTTTTCGGTTCAAGTGTCCGCTGATAAAATGCATGGGGATTATGCCACCAATGTGGCTTTGGCTTTGGCAAAAAAAATCGGGAAAAATCCGCGCGAGGTAGCGCAAGATATTGCCGCCAAAATTGGAAAAAAGAACTTTTTAGAAAAAATAGAAATCGCCGGCCCTGGTTTTATTAATTTTTACTTGTCGAAAGATTACTTTATTGACCAGTTAAAAAGCATTGATAAGCATTTTGGTTCCAGCGACCATGCCAAAAGATTTAAGGTGATAGTTGAGTATACTGACCCAAATCCCTTTAAGTTGTTTCATGTTGGCCATTTGATGAACAACGCCATTGGCGAATCTATTTCAAGGATTATGGAAATGCACGGGGTGAATTTAAAACGCGCAAACTATCAGGGGGACGTGGGCATGCATGTGGCCAAGGCCTTATATGGAAAGCTGAAAAACCCCTCGTATTCCTGGCAAGATGCCTATGTTTTTGGTTCAAAAGAGTATGATGAGCATGAACAGGCTAAAGCAGAGATGGCGCTGTTAAATAAGCAGATTTTTGAAAAGTCAAACAAAAAGGTAAATGCATTATACGCGCAAGGCAGGAAAGAAAGTTTGGCGGCATTTGAAAAAATGTATAAAAAGTTGGGCACCAAGTTTGATTATTACTTCTTTGAAAGTGAGGTGGCCGATTTCGGCAAGAAAATCGTTTTAGAAGGGCTAAAAAAGGGTATTTTTGAAAAAGGTGAGAAGGGGGCAATTGTATTTAAGGGTGAGAAGGTGGCTTTGCATACCCGCGTATTTATTAATTCGGAAGGATTGCCAACCTATGAAGCCAAAGAATTGGGATTGGCAAATGTTAAATACAAAAAGTTTAAATATGATCATTCGGTTATCGTTACCGCTAACGAAATTAACGAATATTTCAAGGTATTGTTAGCAGCTATGGAGCAGGTTTTTCCGGATTTGGCGAAAAAAACTAAGCATATTGGGCATGGGATCTTACGCTTGCCTGAAGGTAAAATGTCCTCGCGCACAGGAAAGGTAGTAACCGCCGAATCGCTGATTGAAAAGGTGAAGGCCATAGTAACGCAAAAAGCAGCGGATAAAAAGTTAGATGAAAAAACTATTGAAATGATTGCCATCGGCGCTATAAAATATTCTATTTTAAAGCAATCTATTGGTGGCGATATTATTTTTGACCTCGAAAAATCGGTTTCCTTTGACGGAGATTCAGGTCCTTACCTGCAATATGCCTATGTGCGAGCAGTTTCTGTTTTAGCAAAAGCAAAGGCAGAAAAAGTTAAGGCTTCGTTTAAAAAACCGCCAGGGGAAATTGGGCAACTTGAAAAAATGATGGTACGTTTCCCGGAAGTTATAGAAAAAGCCGGCCAAGGATATGAGCCACACCTTATTGTAACCTATCTTACTGAATTAGCCCGTGAATTTAATGCTTATTATGCCCACCATAAGATTGTTGATAAGGCTGATGAATTTTCACCATATAAAGTCGCAATAACGGAAGCTTTCTCAATAATCATGAAAAACGGATTATGGCTGCTTGGGATTCAGGCGCCCGAAAAAATGTAAGGTATCGATACTCATTTATGAATTTAAATAACAAATACTACATTTTGCGGCACGGGGAGGCGGTGAGCAATGTGAAGCACATTTGTTCTTCCTGGCCGGAAAAGTTCAGGAATCCGCTCACCCAACATGGCAAGGAAATGATTCTGGCCGTGGCGGAAATGTTAAAAGAAAACCATGCCAAACATGGCCATGCCATTGATATGATTTTCTCTTCACCGTTACTGCGGACCAAGCAAACTGCCGGCATCGTAGCTAAAGAATTGAATGTACCCGTAAAATTTGATAAAAGGTTAAGGGAGGTGGGGTTTGGGGCGTTGAATAATAAGCCCATAACCCAGATACGTAATTACTTTAAAAACGAGAATGACCGGATTAGTCGGAATTTCCCGCGGGGAGAAACGTATCAGCAAATTGTGGACCGGATGCATGCATTTTTAAAGGAAATTAACAAAAAATACCGCGGCAAGAATATTTTGATTGTCAGTCACAAAGCGCCCTTGTGGATGTTGGAAAACAAGGTGCAAGGATTTACTCTGGCGCAAGGTTTGAAAAGAAATCCCGAAGAATTACGAATTGAAAAAGGGCAGATTAAAGAGTTGCATTAAATAGTATGCCATATAACTTTTCACAAGAAGAACAAAAAATACTGAAGTTTTGGGAGCAGGATGCAACGTTTGAAAAGTCGCTCAAGCAAACCGAGGGCAAAAAGCCATTCGTATTTTATGATGGCCCACCCTTTGCTACGGGGCTTCCACACTATGGGCACATTTTAGGATCTGTAGCCAAAGATGTGTTTCCGCGCTATAAAACCATGCAGGGTTTTTATGTACGCCGGCGCTGGGGTTGGGATTGTCATGGCATGCCCATCGAAAATTTAGTGGAAAAAGAAATCGGGGTGAGTGGCAAGAAAGACATCGAAGCCAAATTCGGGGTTGCAAAATTTAATGCCGCCTGCAGATCAAAAGTGCAAATGTATGTGGCCGAATGGAAGAAAATGGTGGAACGGATTGCCCGCTGGGTTGATTTTGATAATTCTTATAAGACAATGGATTCCACATATATGGAATCTGTCTGGTGGGCATTAAAAACTTTATGGGATAAGGGTTTGGTGTATGAGGGGCGAAAGGTTTTGCCCTATTGTTTGCATTGTGAAACCCCGGTTTCCAAGGCAGAAATTGCCATGGATAATAGTTACAAAAACATTACCGAGCTGACCGTTACGGTAAAGTTCAAGTTAAAAAATGAGCCGAATACATATTTGTTAGCTTGGACCACTACTCCCTGGACCATGCCAGCTCATACTTTTATTAATGTTGGGCCAGATATTGAATATGTAAAAGTGAAATGGCAAGGAGATTTTTACATTGTCGCAAAACTGGCGTTGGAAAAAAACTTTGCCGGCAAGGAATATACAGTAGTAGAAAATTTGACGGGGAAAGATTTAGCGGGCTTGGAATATGAACCTCCGTTTGATTATTTTAAAGGCTGGAAGAATGCCCACAAAGTATATTTGTCTGAGAAGGTGAATCCAGCCGAGGGCACGGGTTTGGTACACATGGTACCGCCGTTCGGAGACCAGGAAGAAATGGATTTTATGAAAGAAAAAGGTATTGAGCCTATTATCCACGTAAAGCCTGATGGCACGTTCACCGATGACGTCCGCGATTGGGCGGGCAAAAAAATCAAAACCCAAGTAGAAGGCATTAAAGACGCTTTGCAGGCACGGGGGGTATTATTTAGTGCTGAAAATTACACCCATAGCTATCCTCATTGCTGGCGGTGCGAGAATCCGGTTATTTACTATGCTATCTCGGCCTGGTTTATCAACATCCAAAAACATAAAAAGAAACTGGAAAAGTTGAATAAAAAGATTAACTGGTATCCAGAACACTTAAAAGAAGGCAGGTTTTTGCATATTTTAGAAGATGCTCCCGATTGGAATATTTCGCGCAACCGTTTTTGGGCAACGCCCTTGCCGTTTTTTGTCTGCGAATGTGGCCACCAAGAATGTATCGGATCGGTAAAGGAGCTGAAAGAAAAGGCAGTTAATTTCTCAGAAGTCTACCATTCAGATAGCGTGCAGGATCTGGATTTACACAAAGATAAGATGGATCAGATTCGATTGAAATGCCCAATGTGTAAAAAAGAAATGTCCCGTGTGCCAGAAGTGATTGATTGTTGGGTGGAATCGGCCAGCATGCCGTTTGCCGAATTGCATTACCCATTTGAAAACAAGTCATTATTCAGCAAGCGTTTCCCTGGTCAATACATTGCTGAATATATCGCCCAAACCCGCACGTGGTTCTATTATATGCATGTGCTGGGAGTCTTATTGTTTGACAGCGAAGCATTTCAAAACGTGGTGACCACAGGTACCGTTCTCAATGAAAAAGGGGAAAAAATGTCAAAGTCAAAAAGGAACTTTCCTGATCCCTGGGAAATCATCAATCAGTATGGGGTGGATTCTCTGCGATTTTATCTAATGTCCACTCCTGTCATGGCTGCTGAAGATCTGTTTTTCAATGAAAAAGAAGTGAAAGAAGCCCATAACAGGGTAATGAACACCCTACTGAATGTGGTTGAGTTTTATCAAACCTATGCCGCTAAAAATGCAGATGAAAAAGAACGTAAGCAAAAAAACATTTTAGATGCATGGATTTTGAGTAAGTTGAATAACTCCATTCAAAATATTACTAACGAAATGGAAGTGTATAACACGGTACGGGCTTGCCGCTTAATCAGGGAGTTTGTTGAGGATTTGTCGCTTTGGTATGTGCGCAGGTCCCGTAGCCGCTATAAAGATGAAACCGAAGATAAACAGGAGGCTTCGGCAACCTTACGGCATGTGCTATTAACATTTTCAAAAATCATTGCCCCGATTTTACCGTTTACCGCAGAAATGGTTTTTGCGAAAGTCAAAAATGTAACAGGCGTAGAATCGGTGCATTTGGAGGCATGGCCAACGTTTACCAAAAAACATATCGATAAAGATTTAGAAAAAAACATGGATGAAGTCCGAGCCGTGGTAGCCTCGGCGTTAGCTGAACGAAATGCCGTAGCGATAAAAGTGCGGCAACCACTCGCTTCGCTTAAAATAAAAGATCAAACATTAAACGGTACTGATACCAGACTTTTAGATTTAATTAAAGACGAAGTGAATGTGAAGGAAGTTCTGTTTGATGGTACAATAGAAGGCGGGGTCGAGTTAGATTTGACGCTTACGCAGGAATTAAAAGATGAGGGGATGTTGCGCGACTTAGTTCGTGACGTGCAGGGTCAACGCAAAGAGGCTGGACTGAAGCCTGATGATAAAATCTCTGTGGAAATTTCGGGCGCCGCGGATTTGGTACAAGTTATAGAAAAAAATAAAGAGGGGTTGCTCAAAGAAATGCGGGCGGTTGAAATGAGCACCCAGGTTGGTGAAAAAACCATTGTAATTAAAAAAGTATAATATGCCACAATCATTTAATAATCCATTGCCAGAGCCCTTGTCTGAACGCCAGGAATCAGCCCGCCAAGAGCATCATAATCCATATCCGTCAAAGAGTAGCTTTCTTAAGAGTATGGCTAAAGATGTCATTATGGGGCCCGAACACCTGCCGGAAAAATCAACCGATCCCGATAAAAAAGAAGTGGCTATGAATATAAAAACAAAAAAAGAACCTGTCGACAAAGAAAAAGAAGTGGAGTCTATTGATAAGATTTCCCGCCAAAAGCTGATAAGGGAGTTTAAAAAGGCGTATGAAGTAACCGATATGAGGGAAGCAGAAAGGGAAAAGTTAGGCAAAGAGTTACCTGCTAAAAGCCGCATAGATGTAAAAGTAAAGGATCTCGAAAAGTTTACCGAAAAAATCAAATATAAGGATGACCCCGAACTCAAAAGGAAAAAAAGGTTTATTGATAAAATGAAAGCAAAGTTATTTAAGTAATGGCTGTAAAGTATGCCACCGAGGCGTTCGTGTTTAATAAAGAAAACAACATGGAAGCTGACCGGATATTTTCTGTGTTCACCAAAGAATTCGGCCGGCTGGAGGTTTCCGGCAAAGCCATCCGCAAGATTGATTCAAAACTGCGCGGAGGAATAGATCTTTTTTCTTTTTGCGAGATTGAATTTATCCAGGGTAAGAGTAAAAAAACGTTGACTGATGTCTTCCCCCGTCAACGTTTTGTGCATATTGCGCAGGACCCGGAAAAATATGCGATTGCTCGGCGCATATGCCAATTGGTTCAAGCTTGCATTCATGGCCAAGAAAAAGATGAACGCATTTTAGATTTATTGGTGGACGTGTTTTCCAAGCTGAATGCAGGCAAAGCCCGAAAGTTGATATACTACTATTTTTTTTGGAATTTCATTGCTTTATTAGGCTATGAGCCGGAAATAAAAAGCATGGAAATCTCAGAAGAAGTGGCAATCGTATTAGCATTAATCATGAAAAAGGATTGGGTTGCTTTAGATGCATTAATCATTTCGGTTGCTACCCAAAAAGTTTTCCAAGAAGTTTCAGAAAAATATTATTCCCGTGTTATGGAGTCGCATGCTTAAAAAACTGATTCAAAATAATTTTTTTATTTTCTTTGCCTGTTTGGCAGTTTTATTATTAGGTTTTTTTGGTTTTTGGCATTACCGGGATGCGGTATTTTCAGGAGAAGTTTTACAGCTCACTATTTCTGCGCCGAGCACCGCAGCCATGGGGAATGAAATTACGTATACGGTAACCTATAAAAATAACGGGAACTTTGTTTTAGAAGAGCCAAAACTGGTTTTTGAATTACCGGACAACTCTTTAACTGAAGATTCAAAAACCAGGATTGAGAAAAACATAAAAAATATTTATCCGGGCGAAGAAGGTTTTGTTATTTTCAAAACCAGGTTATTGGGCAAGGAAGGGGATATCAAAACTGCCCAAGCTTCGCTTTCCTACATGCCCCATAATTTATCTGCCCGGTATGAATCCAATGCTTCAGCTACCACAACCGTTGCAACGGTTGACATGAATTTAACGTTTGATTTACCTGCAACCTTACAGCAAAAACAGCAACTGGTGTATTCCATTAATTATCTTTCCAACATTGATTATCCGCTGGAAAATTTGAGCATTAAGGTGGATCCGGTGCCCGGGCTTACCATTACTTCTGCCGATCCAGCTTCGTTAGATAACGCTGAATGGAAGTTGGATATTTTGCAAAAAGGCCAAGGCGGCACCCTGAAAATTATAGGTATGATCGCACCCGATGCTCCCACTCCCATGGTGTTTTCTGCGCGCCTAGGCATGCGGGTGAACGGCATGTTTGTGGTAGTAAAAAGCGTAATCCAAAATGTGCAGGTTCCCCAATCACAAACTTCCATTTCTGAACCAATCAGCCAAAAAGTCTACTACACAAGCCAGAATGGTATTGATAACATTGGCCCTATTCCACCAAACGTGGGCAGTACAACTACCTACGCAGTGGTTTGGCAAGTTGCGAATAATTCCCGTGCTGTTAAGAATGTAGCCATACAAGCTGTGTTACCCGCGGGCGTTTCACTGAATGATAATGTGTTTCCTGAAGACCAGGGTGCAAGGCTTTCTTTTGATAATGCCAGCCGGAAAGTCACGTGGCTGGCGGGAGATTTAGCTCCGGGGGCATCGCCTTTGCTAACATTCCAAATTGCGTTGACCTCAGACGCTTCTATGCAAGGCAAACTAGCGCCGTTAATCGGCCAAGCCGTAGTTTCCGGCCAAGACCAGACCACCGGAATGCCTTTGACGGGCAGCGCCCCTGCGGTAGATAGCAGCCTACCTGATGATGTTGCAAATTCAGGCAAAGGGATAGTGCAATAATGGAAAATCTGATAGTATAAAGCAACATGAAAAAAGCCACCGCCACTGACGGGGTCCCGTCCGAAAGCGGGAAAAATAATCTCATGGAAAAAATAATTTCGCTTTGCAAACGGCGAGGTTTTGTGTTTCCGGGCAGCGAAATTTATGGGGGAATTACCGGAATGTGGGATTTTGGCCCGGCTGGCGTTTTGTTGCGCAAAAACTTGAAAGACCTGTGGTGGAAAGATTTGGTGCAAATGCGAGATGATATGGTTGCGGTTGACGCGGCAATTATTATGAACCCAAAAGCTTGGGAGGCTTCCGGCCACACCGCTTCATTTTCTGATCCTTTGGTTGAGTGTAAAATTTGTCACTTAAGATTTCGGCATGATAAAGCTGAAGAAATTTCAGCTCACGAAAAAACCCACAAGGGCAAGAAAGTGGAATGGACCGAGCCTCAACAATTTAATTTATTGGTAAAAACCTATTTGGGAATTATTGAGGGCAAACAACAAGAAGTTTTTTTGCGCGGTGAAATTACCAATGGCGTGCAGGTTAATTTTAAAAATGTGATGGATTCAACGCGCGTCAAAATCCCTTTTGGTATTGCCCAAATCGGTAAAGCTTTTAGAAATGAAATTACGCCCGGTGGATTTATTTTTCGAGATCGAGAATTTGAACAAATGGAAACCCAATTTTTTATCAAACCTGATAAACAAGAAGGAGAAAAATGGTTTGAGTATTGGAAACAAAACCGGATGGATTTTGTGGTGTCGCTTGGAATGAGGAAAGAAAAATTGAGATTTAAAGACCATGAAAAGTTGGCTCACTATGCTAAAGCCGCAACCGATATTGAGTATGAATTTCCTTGGGGTTTTGACGAAATCATGGGAATTCACAACCGAGCTGATTGGGATTTATCTCGCCATCAAGAATATTCCGGTAAAAAAATGGGGGTTTTGGATTCTGAGACGAATGAAATTTTCATTCCGTGGGATATTGAAACTTCAGCCGGAGTTGATAGGCAAATGTTGGCTTTGTTACTGGATGCTTACCGTGAAGAGGGCGAGCGAATTTGGCTTTCGCTGTCTCCCAAACTGGCTCCCTATAAAGTTGCCGTGTTTCCGCTTTTGGGGAATAAACCCGAACTTATTGATAAAGCCAAGGCGATTTATAACGATTTAAAGCAAGATTATATGGTGGCCTGGGACGACAGGGGCAATATTGGAAAGCGCTATGCTGCCCAAGACGAAATTGGCACCCCATTTTGCATCACCGTAGATTTTGAAACTTTAGAGAAGGATGACAGTGTAACCGTGCGCGATCGGGATTCCATGAAGCAGGAGAGGGTGAAAGTCTCTAAGTTGAAAGAGTATATAAAAGAAAGATTACAATAATGGAGAAATATTCAAAGGAAAAAGTTTTTCAATATTTGGAACATTATAAAACACTGCCAAGTGGATGTTTGTTATACCAAATCACTCAAAACGGTAAAATTTTTGTTACGGGCAATGGTTCAATAAACGAAGTGTCTAAAGATAGTCCCGACTATCAAGATAAGCTGCATTTGTTTGTAAATCCCGGGAACCAAGCCTATTATTTACTTGGAAATCCAGATACCAATGAAAAAACCCCAAATAATGCAACGGTAAAAATGGGGATTACTGATTCGCACCACCATTTTACTCCTCATGCCCATGGCTCTCAGCATTATGTAAAATCAGAGGGATTTAGCGGTTGTCTCCTTTATAACCACGATAAAAAGATTGCATTCGCAATAAAATTAATACCAGGCTCATTGATTTATATCCCCGAATGGATTCCCCATGCCTTTTATAATCGTTCTGATATTCCCCTTATTACTTTAATTGCAAATGGTGGATTGGGTCTACATGATGAAAATTATGCAGTTACCAAAGAGATTGCAGAAAAAAGACTAAAAGAGATGAGTGGTAATGGAGATAAAGGTTTAGAAGAATTAGTAAAGGTGCTTGGCTCTATCGAAGAATTTTTTGATAAAACACAGCCACAGAAAGATATTGATACTCGTGAGAAAATATCAAAAAAACTTTATAAAGTTGCAGAATACTTTAGCATGCATTAGGCAATGAGTTTATAAGAATAAAAATATGTTCAAAAAATCTGCCTTAAAAAATGGCTTGCGCATTCTGACGGTGCCGATGAAAAATGCTAACAGTGTGACGGTTTTGCTGTTGGTTGGCACGGGCTCAAAGTATGAAACTAAAGACATTAACGGCATCTCGCACTTTTTAGAGCACATGTTTTTTAAGGGAACGCAAAAACGACCAAATACGTTAGCCATTTCCGAAACGTTAGATAAAATTGGTGGTCAGTATAATGCTTTTACTTCCAAAGAGGTGACGGGCTTTTGGGCCAAAGTAGATAAAAAGCATACCGATGTGGCTTTAGATTGGATCTCGGACATTTTCTTAAATTCTAAATTTGATGCCGAAGAATTGGAACGCGAAAAAGGCGTGGTGACCGAAGAATTAAACATGTATTTGGATACGCCGACCAGTTATGTTTCCGAATTATTTGAGGAATTGTTGTACGGCGACACGCCGGCAGGCTGGAGGATTGTGGGGGAAAAAGAAACTATTGCCGCTTATAATCGTGAAAAATTAATGGATTATTTTCAGAGCCATTATTCAAACGACAACACCGTTTTGTGCGTGGCAGGGGATATTGACCAAGCTGACATTGAAAAAAAGCTCGCAGAATATTTTGCTGATATCCAGATTAGAAAAGCGGCTGAAAAATTGCCAGTCAAAGAATCACAATCAAAACCGGGTATCTTTTTGCACTACAAAAAAACTGACCAGACGCATTTTTGTTTGGGTGTGCGAGCCTATGACATGTATGATAAACGGCGCTTTGCCCTGCAGCTGATTTCGGTTGTACTGGGCGGGAACATGAGTTCGCGTTTGTTTATTTCCGTACGCGAGAGAAATGGCTTGGGCTATTACATTCACACTAGTGTTGACTCCGCTACCGATACGGGATATTTAGTGACGCAGTCAGGAATTAAAAACGATAGTTTGGAAAAAGCCATTGGATTAGTTTTGAAAGAATACAAAGATATCCGGGATAATGGTGTTTCGCCTGATGAACTGCAAAAAGCCAAAGATTTTGTTCGGGGCAGTGCATCGCTTTCATTAGATTCTTCAGATGCCCTGGCTTCATTTTACACTACCCAAGAAGTGATGCGCCAAGAAGTCATGACTCCCGAGCAAAAGTTAGAAATGATTGATAACGTTACGGCCGATGATATAAAGAAGGTAGCCAAGGATATTTTTGTAAATGCCAAGTTGAATCTATCGGTCATCGGGCCGTTTGAGGAGAAGGAAAAGGAAAAACTTGAGAAGTTATTAAGCTTATAACATGGACCAAACCTTAGACATATCCTGGTCAGCCATTATAAAGGTACTCATTGCCGGTTTTCTTTTGTATTTCCTTTTTTTGTCACGCGAAATTGTGATTTGGCTCTTTTTTGCGCTAGTCATTTCTCTACTGCTAGAGCCAGCGATTAATTTTTTGGAAAAGTTCCGGGTGCCTAAAATATTAGCTGCCATTGCGGTATATCTGGCTATTTTTGCCGTGATTGGTCTGATGATATTTTTTACTGCCCCTATTTTTATTTTTGAACTTAACCAGCTGTCCCAAAATATCCCTGCCTATTTTGAAGCGGTAAACCCGGTGTTAAAAAGTTTTGGTTTTGAAATTGCTAAAAATTTCCAAGATTTTACCGCCGGTTTAATGAGCGCCTTACAAGAGAGTTCGGGTAGCATTTTTAAAGCTATTACCATCTTTTTTGGTGGGCTATTTTCCACCCTATTTATTTTTTCCCTAGCTTTTTTTATTTCTTTAGAAGACCGAGGCGTAGAACGGGTATTAGCCCTATTGGCTCCAAAACGGTATGAACACCACATTTTATACGTGTTTGAGCGAGCTCAAACCAAAGTGGCCGGATGGTTCGGAGCGCGGATCTTGGCTTGCTTGTTCGTGGGCATCACTTCTTTCATCGTATTCTTCTTGCTTGGGGTAAAATATCCGTTTATCTTAGCGCTTATTTCCGGAGTGCTTAATTTTATACCGTTCATCGGGCCCACCATCACATTAGTTTTGGCAGTCCTCTTTGTTTTTTCTTCCGGTTCTTGGTTGCTGGCCCTGTATGTTGCCATTGCCTTGCTGATAATCCAAGAAATAGAAAACAAAGCGTTAACACCCTTGCTGATGAAAAAGTTTATTGATCTGCCACCAGTACTGGTACTGGTTTCATTACTGGTGGGCGGCGTACTTTTTGGATTTTTGGGAACTATTTTTTCCGTTCCCGTATTTGGCATTATTTACGAAATCTCAAAAGAATTTTTCATAAAGCGCAAGGAAGAATCGGCCAATGCCTAAACCCTTTTATATTACTACCACGTTGCCCTATGTAAATGCTGATCCGCATATCGGTTTTGCCATGGAGCTTATTCAGGCCGATGTCATTGCACGCTGCAAGCGGCAGCAAGGTTTTGAAGTATTTTTTAATATGGGGTCTGATGAGCATGGCATAAAAATATTGCGTAAAGCAGAGGAAACTAGTATGGAACCAAAAGCTTACTGTGATATTTACGCGGCCAAATTTAACGATTTAAAAAAGGCCTTGAATGTCAGCTACGATAATTTTATCCGCACCACCGATGAGCATCACATTAAAGCTGCCCAAGAATTTTGGCTTCGATGCCAAAAAAATGGGGATATTTATAAAAAAAATTACAAAGTAAAATATTGTGTTGGTTGTGAGTTGGAAAAAACAGATTCGGAATTAGAAAATGGCAAATGCGCAATCCATCCAAATTTACCGATAGAGCTTATTGAAGAAGAAAACTACTTTTTCAAATATTCTAAGTATCAGCAACCTTTGCTGGATTTTTACGAAAAGAACCCAAATTTTGTAGTGCCACATTCTCGTCTGAATGAAATTACGGAATTTACCAAAAAGGGGCTTGAAGATTTTAGTATTTCCCGCTTGAAGGACAAAATGCCCTGGGGGGTGCCGGTTCCCAATGATGAAAAACACGTGATGTATGTTTGGTTTGATGCGCTAGTAGGATACATTTCCGCTTTGGGCTGGCCGGAAAATGAAAAACAATTTAAAACATTTTGGCCGGGTATGCAGGTGGCGGGCAAGGATAATTTGCGCCAGCAATCTAGCATGTGGCAGGCAATGTTGTTGTCGGCCGATTTGCCCAATTCAAAGCAAATCTTCATCCATGGATTTATTACCGTAGGCGGGCAAAAAATGTCTAAGTCGCTGGGAAATGTGATTGATCCGTTTGAATTGGTGAAAAAATATGGAGTGGATGCGGTAAGATATTATTTATTAAGAGAAATTACGCCTACTGAGGATGGAGATTTTACGTACGAGAAGTTTGAGCAAAGATATAATTCGGATTTGGCTGGGGGAATTGGAAACTTATTGGCGCGGACGGTGACGCTGGCTAATAATCCAAAATTTATTAAACAGGAGCCTGGAAAGATGGTTAAAGAAATCGTTGAGGGCTCAAGAGCACGAGTTGAAGAAAAAATCGAAGCATTTAGGTTCAATGAAGCTTTGGAATGGATCTGGGTTATTATCAGCAGTTGTGATCAATTCATGAGTCAGGATAAGCCTTGGGAGTGGAAGGAAGCCGCTTCGCAAACGATTTGCGACGCACTCTTTGCATTAGAGAGCATTTCTGAACTACTTTTACCATTCATGCCCGAAACCGCAGAAAAAATAGAAACAACCATTAAAACTAAAAAATCGGTGCAATTGTTTCCGCGTCTATTGACGCAATAGTAACTCTTTGCTATAGTACAGGTAGCGCAACTCAAATTCGGGCTCACGGGGGAGCTCACACACCTTTTGAAGGAGGTACTTAGACATGTTGGTTCTGTCCCGTAAACTGGGCGAGAAGATTTACATCAACGACAATATCTGTATCACCGTCGTTGACATCGAACGCGGCAAAATTCGCTTGGGCATTGAAGCCCCGCCCGATGTGCCGGTCTTTCGGCAGGAGCTCATGGCCGACAAGCACGACGCGCCCCCGCCGGCCGACAAACCGGTCGCGAGTGCCAAGGCCTAGAGGGCCGATGGCTCAACAAAACACGAAGCTGGGTGATCAGGATTGATTGCCCAGCTTTTTACATGTATAATTTTCATATGATAATTGATACCCATAGTCACCTGCAATTTGACGCGTTTGACGCTGACCGCGACCAAGTCATCAAAAGAATGCTAGCAGAAAATATTCAGTGTATTAATGTTGGCTGTTCTTTGGATTCCTCTAAAAAAGCGGTTGCATTAGCCGAAAAACACGAAGGTTTTTATGCTGCGATTGGCTTGCACCCCACCGATGCTGGCGAGCCGTTTGATGTGGCGCAATATCGAGCATTGGCACAATCAAAAAAAGTAGTGGCGATCGGAGAAATCGGTTTGGATTTTTTCCATAAACCTTACGACGAACAAAAACAAAAAGATATTTTTTTACAGCAGTTAGCTCTGGCCGAAGAACTAAATTTGCCAGTTATCATTCATTGCCGCGCCGCGCATGAGCAAATGATAGAAATATTGAGAAATCAAAAGTTGGCGCGCCTGCCGGCAGGCAGGCAGGGCGTTATTCATTGTTTTACAGGAACTTTAGAGCAAGCTCAAAAGTATGTTGAGCTTGGATTTTACCTTGGGATTGGCGGAATTATTTTTAAGTTTAACATTGATAAGGTTATCCAAGAAACTCCGCTGGCAAAATTATTGATAGAAACCGATTGCCCGTTTTTAACACCCGCGGGTGCGCCGGAAAAAAGAAACGAACCAATATTTATGAAATACACCATTGAAAAAATTGCCCAACTTAAAAATATCAGTCCAGAAATGGTTGCCTCTGCAACCACAGAAAACGCGAAAAAATTGTTCGGTGTATAACTTTTGTTGCTAAAATAATGGGACAGGTGTAAAGTATAGCAATTTGCGTCGCACCTTGTTTCAGCACCTTGTTCTAAGAGGAGGACGTCCCATGCTGCTGTCCATGTTTTGCGTAATCGTGTTCGCAGCGGCCGAGTCGGCCACTACCGGCAACGGAATGAGCCCGGATTTGGGCAAAAAAGAGGCGCCTCCGAAAATCAGGCCGGTTGAGCCTGACACCGACCTCACGGGCTACTACACTTGCACCGGCGAAGAGGCTGGCGGCAAGAAGTACTCCGGCGTCGTTAGCCTCGTCAAGAAAAACGAAGTTTACTTAATTAGCTGGGTAGTCGGTGGCGGCTCGACGTTCTCGGGTATCGCCATTCGACAAGGGAATAACCTCGCCGCTAGTTGGTCAGTAAACACCGAAAAGGGCCTGGTGCGCGGCGTCAATCTTTACCGCATCGAGGCGGCCAAGGATGGTCCGCGCCTAGTCGGCCGTTGGGCATCGGTTCCCGGGACCGGAGTTCAGCAAACAGAGACGTTATCATTCTTGAAAAAGATGGAGGTCGAGAAAGACTAAAGCGAGCGGTTCGTCTCGCGCTCCCGCCAGGCAGCTCTGGCGGGACTTTTTTTTGCATATAAAGTGTGATAGCATAATTTAAAATAATGATTAAATATAATCCAGCTAAAATTGAAAAAAAGTGGCAAAAGAGGTGGTTTACTTCAGGCGTTTTTGAAGCGAAAAACTCTTCAAAAAAGCCAAAGTATTACCTGCTTGACGAATTCCCGTATCCTTCGGGAGATGGGCTCCATGTGGGACATTGCCGGCCTTACATTGGTTTAGATGTGATTGCTAGGAAAAGGCGGATGCAGGGTTTCAATGTGCTTTACCCCATGGGCTGGGATGCTTTTGGCCTGCCTACGGAGAATTACGCGATTAAAAAAGGCGTTCATCCTGCCATAGTAACCAAAAAAAATACTGCCAATTTTAAAAAGCAGATGAAAAATTTAGGGCTGTCTTTTGATTGGAGCCGGGAAATAAATACTACTGACCCAAAATATTATACATGGACGCAATGGATTTTTATCAAGTTGTTTGAAGCGGGAATGGCCTACAAAGATAAAATTAACATTAATTGGTGCCCAAAAGATAAAACGGGTTTGGCGAATGAAGAAGTGATTAATGGTTGCTGTGAGCGCTGCGGCACTAAGGTTGAAAAGCGAGAAAAATCCCAGTGGCTGATTAAAATTACCAAATACGCTGATCGGTTAATTGAAGATTTATCAAATGTGGATTATCCGGCGCGCGTTAAGGATCAACAAATAAATTGGATTGGCAGGAGCGAGGGAATCAACATTGATTATCAAATTGAAAATAGTAAAAAAGTTATTTCTGTTTTTACAACAAGACCCGACACTAATTTTGGCGCCACGTTTTTAGTGGTTGCCCCTGATGGAAAGTTTGTAAAAGAAAATGTGGAAGAGTTTCCTGAAAAAGAAAAAGTGAGAGCCTATGTGAAAGAATCGTTGGCCAAACCGGAAATAGATAGAACTGCAGAGGGCAAGAAAAAAACCGGGGTACCAACGGGCTGGTATGCTATCAACAACTTAAATGGCAAAAAAATGCCTATTTATGTGGGGGATTTTGTGCTGGGGCAGTTTGGAACCGGCTGCGTGGTTGGTGTGCCGGGGCACGATGTGCGCGACTTTGAATTCGCTAAAGCAATGGGGCTGGAAATTATCAGGGTGGTAGTGGGTCCCGATGGCGACAAGTCAGAAATTACTGACGTAAAGCAAGTCCAGGAAGAAAAGGGAACCATGATAAACAGCGGATTTTTAGATGGCAGAGACATTCATGAAGCTACAAAGGTTATTATGGATCATATAGTTGAGAAAGGTTGGGGTAAAAAGATTGTAAATTATAAACTGCGCGATTGGGTTTTTTCACGTCAGCATTATTGGGGCGAGCCGATTCCGATGATTTATTGCGCGGCTTGTGGTTGGGTTACAGTTCCAGAAAAAGATTTACCGGTGGCATTGCCAAAAGTTACAAAATATCAGCCCACTGATGATGGCGAGTCACCCTTGAGTGCGATCGAAAAGTTTGTAAACACCAAATGTCCAAAATGTGGCGGCGCGGCAAAAAGAGAAACTGATACCATGCCAAATTGGGCAGGCTCTAATTGGTATTTTTTGCGCTACACCGATCCGAAGAATAATAAAAGTTTAGCTGATGAAAAGGTGCTAAAATATTGGATGCCCGTGGATTGGTACAACGGCGGTATGGAACATACTACGTTACATTTATTGTATTCGCGATTTATCTTTAAATTTTTGTGGGATATTGGGGCGTTACCAAAAGAAATCGGTAATGAACCTTATAAAAAGAGAACCTCCCATGGTATTGTGCTGGCTGAAGGCGGCGTGAAAATGTCAAAAAGCAAGGGAAATGTAATTAATCCGGATGATGTGGTTAAAGAATATGGCGCTGATACGTTGCGAGTGTACGAAATGTTTATGGGACCTTTCGAGCAAATGATTCCATGGGATACCAAGGGCATTGTTGGTGCACGCAGGTTTTTGGAAAAGATTTATATACTGGCGAATAAAAAAGTTGCTACAAAAAGCAGCCAGGATTTGGCATTAGCTTTAAACAAAACTATCAAAAAAGTATCGGAGGATATTGAGCTGATGAAGTTTAATACGGCAATAAGTGCCATGATGAGTTTTGTGAATGAATGGTATTCTTCAGAAACGGGATTAGACAAGAAAGACCTGCAAAAGTTTTTGACAATTTTATCGCCTTTTGCGCCGCATTTGGCTGCCGAATTAGGATTGAAAGAAAGAACATGGCCAACGTATGCAGAAATTCAGGAAGCTACGGTGATGATGATTGTTTCTGTGAATGGCAAAGTGCGCGATAAAATGGAAATGAAAAGTGGATTAGATCAAAGCCAAGTTGAAGGCTTGGTTTTACATACGCCAAAAATCAAACCATGGCTGGAAGGGAAACAGGTTAAGAAAATCATTTTCGTGCTAAATAAACTGATAAATATAGTCGTATGATTAAAAAAGTGGTGGTTTCGGCGGCGGGGCATGGCACTCGCATGCTGGAACTTTCAAAAGACAAGCCAAAGCATTTAATTGAAGTGGAACAAAAGCCGTTTTTGGCGTACTTGTTGGACAATGTTTTTACTGCCGGATACCAAGAGGTTATTTTAGTCGTAGGCTACAAACAAGAAGCCATGCAAGCATTTGTGGCCAGCTACACTTTTGGTGGTGCGCCGCAAAACATTTCCCTGGTTAGTCAATTTGAAATATTGGGGCCAAAAGAGCAGGGTGACTATGGTACCGCTTGCCCGCTCAAATGCGTTAAAGAACAGGTGAAGGGCGAAGATTTTATTTCTTTGGTGGGCGATAATTTTTATACGGTGGAAGATTTAAAAGCCATGGATAAAGATGATGCATTTTGCTATGTTGCCGGGCGAGTGGAGGAACATCCCGAAAAGTTTGGGGTGTTAATAGAAAATGGTCAATTTTTGAAAGAAATTATTGAAAAACCTAAAACGTTTGTGGGGAATTTGGTAAATACCAGTTTGTATAAATTTACGCCGGATGTGTTTGAAAAATTGCCGTTAATTGGCAAATCGGTGCGTGGTGAATATGAAATTACGGATGTTATCTCGCTTTTGGCTAAAGATGGTAAAGTGAAAATAGTAACAACGAAAAATTACTGGATGGATTTTGGCCGGCCGGAGGATATTGAAAAATTCCAAGGTTATTTGAAAGATGAAAAATCTAAATAAGGCAGTAGCTGTTTTAAAAAGGGGCGGAATAATAATTTGCCCAACAGACACAGTGTATGGATTTTTGGCGGCTGCTAGTAATAAAAAAGCAGTTGAAAAAATTTACAAAATAAAAAAGAGACCAAAGCCACTGTCAGTTTTTGTAAAAAATCTAACTACTGCAAAAAAACTAGCTTTCGTTAACGAAAAAGCCCAAAAACTTTTGCTTAATCCAAAAGTAACAGTTGTCCTAAAAAGAAAATCGGGCATCAAGCTTTATGGCATGGCAAAAAACAATACTGTTGCTATAAGAATTCCAAATTACAGGTTTCTAAATGATTTGCTAAAAAAAATAAACCGGCCGCTGGTACAAACTTCAGCTAATTTGAGTGGTCAGGAGCCCTTGAAAACTGGGGAGCAAATAATGGCCACCTTTGGAAAATCCAAGCTTGTAGGGCTAATTGTAACCTCTAGTAAGCCCCTGGGAGGTAAATCTTCGAAAGTCATTGATTTAGCTGGTAAAAATGTCAAAATAATAAGAAAGTAAACGTATGCCAAAACTCTCAAAACAAGATACGCAAATTGCAAAATTGATAGACTTGGAAGCGAAGCGGCAAAAGGAGTCGCTACAGATGATTGCTTCGGAAAATCATTGCTCGCCGGCGGTGCGGGAAGCTTTGGGCAGTGTTTTGACGGATAAATATGCTGAAGGATATCCGGGCAAAAGATATTATGGCGGAAATCAATATATTGATATGGTGGAAAATATTTGTATTGATAGGGCAAAAAAGTTATTTGGTGTGGAGCATGTGAATGTGCAGCCGCATTCGGGTTCGCCAGCCAACGCTGCAGTGTATGTGGCAACCTGCTTGCCTGGGGAGACGATTATGGGATTGGCTTTGCCCATGGGTGGGCATTTAACACATGGCACCAAAATCAGTTTTGGCGGAAAGTTTTTTAATGCGGTGCAATATGCGGTGGATGAAAAAACCCATTTAATTAATTATGATACGCTGGCAAAAATGGTTTTGGAACATAAGCCAAAACTTATTTGGGTGGGTGCGACGGCGTACCCACGATTTTTTGATTGGAAGAAGCTAGGCGAAATTGCGGATTCTGTTGGCGCCTATTTAGCCGCTGATATTGCGCACATTGCTGGCTTGGTTGCAGGAGGCGCACATCCAAGTCCTGTGCCCTACGTACACATTGTAACCACTACTACGCACAAAACATTGCGCGGTCCGCGCGGTGGTATGATTATGGTAACAGCCAAAGGTTTAAAGAAAGATGCAGAATTGCCCAAGAAAATTGATAAAGCCGTTTTTCCAGGGCTTCAAGGCGGGCCACATGAAAATGCCATTGCCGCCATTGCTGTTTGCTTGAAAGAAGCTTCGGCGCCAGCGTTTAAAACATATGCTAAGCAAATTGTAAAAAATGCTAAGACGTTGGCGGAGGAGTTAAAAAAATATGGGTTTATATTAATGAGTGGCGGTACGGATAATCATTTAATGGTGATCGATTTGAGAAATAAAAACATCACGGGAGCCGAGGCACAGGATTTGCTGGAAAGCGCGGGGATAAGTGCCAACAGAAATAGTATTCCGTATGACCCGGCTGGCCCATTTAAGCCATCGGGAATTCGCTTGGGAACTCCAGCCATTACCACTCGCGGTATGAAAGAAAAAGAAATGAAACTGATTGCGGGATGGATTGATGAAGTTATTTCAAATCCTTCTAAGGCTAAAAAAATAGCGCAGGAAGTTAAGAAATTATGCAAGAAATTCCCACTTCCAAAATAGATTTACAGGTGTTTAACCTGATTAACGGTTTTGCGAAAAAATCCAGGGTTCTGGATTTTTTCGCTGTGTTCTGCGCAGAATATTTGGGCTATCTTTTTGCTGGTATTTTATTGGTGCTAGCCTTCTGGTTTGGCCGGTGGCAATTGTTTGTTGAGCCATTAGCGGCGGGGTTTTTAGCCAGATGCAGTAATGAAATAGTATATCTTTTTTACCAACGTAAAAGGCCAATGGAAGTTTTGCCCATTACCACATTAATAAAAAAACCGAACCATCCGGCCTTTCCCTCTGGCCATACCTCATTCTTTTTTGCAGCTTCATTTTGCTTGCTACTGTTTAGTACCCAATTGGCGATACTATTTTTAGCGGCAAGTGCTCTTGTTGGATTTTTCAGGGTATTTTGCGGAGTCCATTGGCCTAGC
This sequence comes from Candidatus Staskawiczbacteria bacterium, assembly GCA_023245155.1. GTDB lineage: Bacteria > Patescibacteriota > Minisyncoccia > Minisyncoccales > Staskawiczbacteraceae > VGLO01. The sequence goes on from JAHFKV010000001.1 coordinate 240,358, forward strand.
GATATTTTGGGCGGAATCGGTGCCGGTTTCATTTCTTTTTTGATGCTAATGTGTTTGATAACAATAATCTTGTAAGAGTTATTCCAATCCATGGATACAAATTTCCATTATTTTGCACCAGGTGAACATGCTGTATATAAAAAGATAAGAAAATTACGGGACTTTTTAGTTCATTTTTTAGTGAAAATCTTCACGTTGTTAAAAATAACACCCAACATGGTTACGTTGGCCAGCTTTCTTTGTATCTTATTTTTTGTGTATTTTTGCGTGCGTAATCCATTAGTCGCTTTATTTTTTCTTGGTTTTCATATGATTCTTGACGGTATCGATGGGCCATTTGCCAGATTGACTAATCGGGCAAATTCTGCGGGGGCATTCCTTGATATGCTTAATGACCATACGGGTTTGGTTATTGTGATGGGATCATTGGTATTTTACTCCCTATTAAATCTTGTTATTGGTTTGATATACATATATCTTTATTCTTTGCTCGTGATTTTCCTGGTACTGCGCAATATGCTTGGAATACATCCAGCATTCACACTAAGGACCAAACATGTGCCGTATCTTACGTACGTTCTATGGGCAGTTACGGCTATAAATATTTTTGATAAGATAATGATAGTATGTATTATTATCACCTTAATTCCGTTGACGGAAAGCTTGCGTGCACTTCTCCGTTTTTTAAAAGATACAAAATAGCATATGTATAGTATTTACCAAATCATAGGAGTTTTTTGGCTTTTACTTCCAGCTGGTGTTTCCAATATGATGCCAGTTTTTGTGAAAGGGGTTGACGTTCTTAATTATCCCATTGATCATGGCCTGAAATTTGGTGGTAAAGAACTGCTGGGGCCCAATAAAACATGGCGGGGACTTTTCTTCGGGACTATTGCGGGCATTATAGTAGTATATATCCAAGTTTTTCTGTATCCTTATGTCCAAAAATATGCTCTGTTGGATTATTCTGCTATCAGTCCTTTAGCCATAGGATTTTTACTGGGGTTCGGGGCTTTAGCTGGTGATAGTGTGAAAAGTTTTTTTAAAAGGCGGACGGGCATTCAACCTGGCAAAACATGGTGGGTTTTTGATCAAATAGACTGGATCGTGGGGGCATTTGTTTTTCTTGCACTCTATCATGTGTTCGGATTACACGTGTATGTTACCGGAATAATTCTGATGGGAATTTTGCACCCGGCAATAAATATAATTGGATATGTGTTAGGAATAAAAAAGAATGTTTTTTAACTTTTATGAAAATTATAACTTGGAATATTTATAAAAAGAATAAAAATATCCCTAAAGCAGTGGCTTTTTTGAAAAAACAAAAGGCTGACATTATTTGCCTTCAGGAATTTCCCGATACCCATCTTGATTTGATCAGGAACTTCGTGGGTCACGTGGCCATGTGCGAAGAAGTGTGGATTTATAAAGACAATCGCAGGCAGGCAACCAGATTGTACACCGTTATCATTTCCAAATTCCCCATTAAGCAGCACGTTATTATCCCCCACAAAAACACCTATGGGCACATCAGCCGGTATAAGCATTTCCAGGCTGATTCTTCCTATATTGACATTGATGCCCCAGAAGGGTTATTCAGGGTTTTTAACTCGCACTTTAAGTGTGTGACGGGGCCCTTGCATAGGCTTTTTCAGTTTGAAGAAGTGGTTGGCCACTTAAGCCCCGAGAGACACAATATTATTTGCGGCGATTTCAATACTTTCGGCAAACCGCTGGTGAACATCTTTTTATGGAAACTGTTTGGATACAAAACCCATGAAATTGCCATTAATGAGAATAAAAATCTGGCCAAGATGTTGAGCGCCTATGGTTTACAAAATCCGCTGCAGCGGCAGGTTACCTTTTGGAAGTTTCCCGTTCAGTTAGATTATATTTTGGTGCCCGCGCACGTTGAGGTTAAAAAAAAGCGGGCATTTTCAAGGCCGCATGGGTCAGACCACTTTCCCTTGATGTTGGAGATATGATATTGTGCCCGAGGTGGGAGTTGAACCCACATGAGATTACTCTCGCGGGATTTTGAGTCCCGTGCGTCTGCCAATTCCGCCACCCGGGCAAATTGCTAATAATTAGATATTAGCATAAATTGCTTATTTTTCAATTTTTGTTTCGCCTTCTCTCTTAAAATCACACTCTTTGCTTGAGCATTTTACTAAGCCCTTCATGGTTTGTACTAAAATGGATTTGCAGGTTGGGCAGAATTCGTTGATGGGTTTATCCCATGTTGCCATGTCGCAGGCGGGGTATTGGTCACATCCATAAAATATTTTGCCGCGCTTGGTTCTTTTGGCGGCCATCTTGCCCTTACCGCATTTTGGGCAGACAATTTCCAGTGTGATGGGTTTGGCACTGCCTTCAATTTTTACCAAAGATTCGGTGTGTTTGCATTCCGGAAACCCGGTGCAAGCGTAAAACCGGCCAAACCTTCCCAATTTTTCTATCATGGGCTTTTGGCACTTTGGGCAAATTTTATCGGTGGCAATATCGGTGTTGGCTTTTTTTACCTCTTCGTATTTTTCTTTTAGATTGGCTTCAAAGGGCACATAAAAATCTTTGACCGTTTTGCGCCAAGTATCTTTGCCTTCGGCAATTTCGTCTAGCTCTTTTTCCATCTTGGCGGTAAAATCGATGTCTACAATTTGCGGAAAATTTTCGATTAATACTTTGTTGACAATGGTGCCCATTTCGGTTGGGTAAAATCGTTTTTGCTCGTTTTTTGCAATGTAGTTTCTGGCTTGCACCGTGCTTAGGGTTGGAGCGTACGTTGAGGGCCGGCCAATGCCATGTTTTTCCAATGCTTTGATTAAACTCGCTTCGTTGTATCTGGCGGGAGGCTCGGTAAAGTGCTGGCTGGGTGTGACTGAAACTAATTCAACCGTTTCTTTTTCAGTTAATTTTGGCATTTCTGTCTCTGAAAACTTCATGGGGTAGACTTTCAAAAATCCATCAAACTTTAAAATTTGGCCGTTGGCGCCAAAAGCATAATTTCCAGCAGAAATTTCTACGGCAGTTGAATCAAATAAAGCGGGCACCATTTGTGATGCTAAAAACCGCTGCCAGATTAAATTGTACACTTTCCAGCGCGGACCATCTAAATCGGCTTTCAAAGATTCAGGAGTTCTGTCTGCAAAGGTTGGCCTAATAGCTTCGTGGGCTTCCTGGGCGCCTTTGCCAGCTTTGTAGTGCTTTACATTGGAATAGTTTTCGCCGAAAGATTGGGTGATGAATTTCTTGGCGCCATCCAAAGAAGATTGCGATAAATTGAGCGAGTCGGTGCGGTGATACGTAATATGCCCTTCTTCATATAATTTTTGGGCCAGCGACATCGTCATTTTGGCCGAGTAGCCAAATTTATTGGCGGCGGACTGCTGAAGCGTACTAGTGGTAAATGGAGGTAGGGGATTTTTCTTGGTTTCTTTTTTTTCTACTTTTTCTATGATATATGTTGCATTTTCTAAGCCTTTTAAAATTTCATCAGCTTCAACTTTAGTTTTTACTTCCAATTTATCAACCGGCTTACCATCTTTTTTAGTTAAATGAGCTTCAAATTCCTTATCTGCTTTTTTCAGCAACGCTAACACTTCCCAATATTCAACAGCAATAAATTTTTTAATTTCTTCTTCTTTTTCAACCACTAGTTTTACGGCTACGGACTGCACTCTTCCGGCCGAAAGTCCTTTGGAAACTTTTTTCCACAAAAATGGGGATAATTTATAGCCCACCAGTCTATCTAAAACCCGGCGCGCCTGCTGGGCATTCACCAAATTCATATCAATTTTTCCTGGATGCGCCAACGCTTCATCAATGGCCGTTTTGGTAATTTCGTGAAAAACAATTCGCTTTGGATTTTCTAAATTCAGAGCTTGCATTAAGTGCCAGCTAATACTTTCCCCTTCGCGATCTTGGTCGGTGGCTAAAATGGTGTTTTCCGCGGCTTTAGAGGCTTTCTTTAATTCGGTAATGACTTTTCTAGCTTTGGTAGGAATAACATACTGGGGCTCAAAATCTTTTTCCACATCCACGCCCAATTTTGACTTTGGTAAATCCCGTACATGCCCAAAAGACGACAATATTTTATACTTCTTGCCACCTAAAAACTTTTGAATGGTCTTCGCCTTAGTTGGGCTTTCTACGATTACGAGATCAGTCATAAACTTTTTATGATGTTTTATTATTTTTTAAAATATTATAGTAAATTTTTTCATATTCCTCTGCCATTTTTTTTGCTGTAAATTCTTTTTGAACATGTGCTCTGCAGTTAAAACTCATTTTTTCGTATTCATCACTGGGCATGGCGGCTATTTTTTTTACCGCCGTTATTATAGCCCCCATATTATCTTTCTCTATAATAAAACCAGTTTCTCCATGCTTTATGATTTCTGATACGCTGCCTCGGTCAAAAGTGATTACCGGTTTTCCAGAAGCCATGGCTTCAATAAAAACAAGGCCAAAAGGTTCTTCCCATTGGATGGGCGAAATTAAAGCAATTGCGTTTTTTAAAAAATCGCTTTTTTCCCTTGGTCCCACTTCTCCTAAAAATTGGATTTGTTGGCCATCAATCAGTGGCTTAATTTCTTTTTCAAAATAATCTTTATCACTTGTGGATTTTGCAGCTATTTTTAATGTTACGCCCGCCTCTTTTGCAATAAGGATTGCTTCCTTAATTCCTTTTTCTGGAGATGTTCTACCTAAAAATGCAAAGTAATTTCCTTTTTCTTTTGAAAATTCATATTTATTTAGATCAATACCATTGTAAACGTTTCCAATATAATTTAAATCAGACATACCATTCCTTTGGCTGTTTGATATTGAAACATAGTTAGCTTTTTTAAAGTTTTCGTAAATTACTTTACTATACTTGTTGTAAAATCCAATAGGGGCGTGAAGTGTAGTTATCATAGGAGGCTTAATGATATCAATAAATGGTACAATCATGGTTCCACAGTGATTGTGTACAATATCAACCTCTAAATTATTAAGATACTTTAAAATTCTTCCTGCGCACAGTAAGTTCATTTTTTCTTCCCACTTTTGATCATGGTTTTCTGGATACTGGCGGAAATTTTGAGGCAGAATCGGTAACAATTCAGCGCTTGTGTTTGAGTTTCCCGTTGCTAAAAGATATACCTTGTGGCCTTTTTTGACCAGTTCCTCACTTAGGTTATAGGCTACAAATTCTATCGCACCGAATTTTTCTGGTGGAACAGATTCATATAGCGGAGATATTATCGCTATTTTTAATTTTTTCATTTTTTAATTTAATGCATATGTGTTTCCCCCTAAGTTTCGTATCTTACCTGAAATTTCCATTAAGGCAAGCGTGGAGCCGACAACGGGCGCGCTTAATTTGGTTTTTTTAATGATGGCATCAATGTACAAACTTTCTTCTTGGAGGGCGTCAAAAATGAGTTCTTCATCGGCATTTTGGGCGACCGGCGCTTGTTGTAAAACCTTCTTGGGATCAATATCTAATACATCAAAAATATCCTGCGCGCTTTCGGTTAATGTTGCCCCGGCTTTAATTAATTTGTTGGGCCCTTCGGCGTTTAAGGTGTAAATCGGTCCGGGAACGGCAAACAATTTCTTTTTTTGTTGGATGGCAAGGTTAGCAGTTACCAGTGTGCCCGATGCCATTTTGGCTTCCACCACTAACACCCCCAAACTTAATGCTACCACAATTCGGTTTCTTTCCGGAAAATTTCCAGCGTAACCTGGCGTGCCTTCTATGTATTCCGAAATCAAGCAACCGCCGGTTTTGACAATTTGCCGGGATAATTCTAAATTCTGTTTTGGGTAAATTGATTTTTCATCCAGCCCCGTGCCAAGCACAGCAATGGTTCGCGTACCTCTTTCCACGCACGCTTGATGGGCAAACGTATCAATGCCCGGCGCCATACCTGACACGATTACTAATCTGGCGCCTAATAGTTCTTGGGTAATTTTTATAGTAGCTCGCTGGCCGTAATCAGAAGGCCTGCGCGTTCCTACAACAGCAAAACACTTTTCTTTATTGGTGGGCAAAATTCCGCGATAATATAATAATTTCGGTGCGCTAGAAATCTTTTTGAGCAACGCCGGATAGTTTTTGTCAGTGATTTTTATGGATTTGATCAAGTCCATGGATACATGATAGCATATTTTTATGTGCGCAGTTTTTCCACGGACTCCGCTAACATCTGGCAGTATAAATTCAAGCCAATTTTATTGATTGAACCAGATTGTTCTTTGCCTAAAACGTTTCCCGCGCCACGGAGTTCTAAATCTTTAATGGCGATTTGATAACCTGCTCCCAATTCTTTGGCTTCACCAAGTGCTCGCAATCTCTCTTTAGCTAGTGGCGGCATATTTTTGGGATGGAAAAAATAAGCGTAGCTTTTAATATGGCTCCGACCCACGCGCCCGCGGATTTGGTATGCCTGCGCCAAACCGAGACGGGAGGTGTCTTCTATAATAATCGTATTTACGTTTGGCAAATCAATGCCGTTTTCTATAATGGTAGTAGCAACGAGAATATCAGTTTTCTTGGCTGTAAAATTCTCCATACTCTTTAAAATTTGCTGCTCTGTCATGCGGCCGTGGATGGAAGCAATCTTGGTTTCAGGCAACAATTTTTGCATGCGTTTGACGGTTGTATCAATGCTGGCAACCCGATTGTGCAAAAAATACACTTGCCCGCCGCGGGCCAGTTCAAATTCAACAGCACTTTTTACCGCTGATTTTTTGTATAAAGAAATGTGGGTATGGATTGCACTGCGTCCCAATGGGGGTGTTTGCATCAAAGAAATGTTTTTAAAGCTTGAAAGCGCCAAATAAATGGTGCGGGGGATGGGCGTGGCTGAAAGGCTAAGTAAATCCAGCGCCGGGCGGCCCTGGCGCAATTTTTCTTTTTGTTTTACGCCAAAACGCTGTTCATCATCAAGGATGAGCAGCTGCAAGTTTTTAAATGCAATGTCGTTAGACAAAATACGATGCGTGCCGATGATAATGTCAACTTTTCCTTCGGAGATTTCTTTGATTACTTTTTTCTGTTCAGCCGCGCTTTGCAGTCTTGAAAGTTGCCCCACTCTAATGGGCAGTTTGGCAAAGCGGTGTTTAAAATTATTAAAATGCTGATTGGCTAAAATGGTGGTTGGGCAGATGATGGCTGTCTGGTAATTATTGCTAGCTGCCAGGAGAGAAGTTCGCATAGCAATTTCTGTTTTTCCAAAACCAACGTCTCCGCACACAATCCTATCCATGGGTCTTTCTTTCTGCAAATCTGTGGTGATATCTTCTAGGGCTTGCAACTGGTCGGGAGTTTCTTGGTATAAAAAACCGGCCTTGAATTGTTCCAGTAATTCTTTATCAATTTCATAGGGTCTGCGGGTAATAATTTCTTTTTCAGCGTACAAAGCCAATAATTCTTTAGCTAATTTTTCAACATCTTCTTTGATTTTACGTTTGGTTTTTTGCCATATGCTTGAACCTAAACGAGAAACCGGGGGATCGGTGAATCCCGCATATCGTGATAACTTTCTTTCTAAGCCAACGGGGACATAGAGAATATCTTTTTCTGCATATTCTAATTTGTAAAAATCTTGGTCGCCAATTCTTTCAATGCCCGCAAACTTAGCCACGCCGTGGTCAAGGTGCACCAAATAATCTCCGGGTTTGAGATTTTTAAGATCAGAAAATAATTTCTGCGATTTTAATTTTTTCTGGAGAACCTCTCGAGATTTCTTTTCGCCTTCAACTTTAATATCTAGTTTAGTAATATTTTCCAGAGTATTTCCCAGAAAATCCAAACGAATCGCGTTGAGCGTATTGACTGGGAAAATTTCTAAGATTCCTCCTATTTGTGAAAATTCTCCGGGGTCCTGGACGGTAAACACCTTTTCATACCCCATTTCGTCTAACTTGCGAAGTAGCTGCATGAATTCAACTTTGTGTCCAACCTGTAAAAACACGATGTTATCCTGAAAAAACTGCTGTTTTTTAGCTGATTGCAGTATTTGCTCTAGATTTTCCTGGAACCAAAAAACCTGCTTTTCTAAAAAGTAGGGGGTGATTGAAGCCACCAATAGATGGCGCATGTTATCCGCTTGTTTCATTCATAGTGTTTAATGTTTCAGCTATTTGAGGAAACACCGACTGTAGTGTTTCATATTGTTCTGGAGTAAACTTTTCTAAGACCACATCCTCGGCTTTCTGGGTTGAGTCAACTTCAACGCCAATTTTTATTCTCAAGAATTCTTTCGTGCCCAGAGCAGTAATGATAGAGTCCACTCCTTTGTGGCCACCAGCTCCGCTTTCTTGGGTGATTTTTATTTTTCCCAAGGGGACATCAATATCGTCGTGAACAACAACGAGCTTCGCTTGATTATTTTTCATAACTGCTGCCACGGATTTTCCACTTTCATTCATGAATGTTTGCGGCTTAACTAACATCACATCATCCCTGCCCTGAGCCGTGTCGAAGGGTTTTTCTGAAACCAAAGCATTATACTTTTTTGAAAGCTCAAACTCGGGGAAATGATTTTCCTTGGCAAAAAAATCTAAGGCTTCAAAACCGGCATTGTGGCGCGTTTTATTAAACTTTTCGCCCGGGTTTCCCAAACCAATAATTACCGTTGTCATGTTACCTACATCATATATGCTTTTGTCAGCATTGACAATAATACCTATCTTGCAATCCTGAAAAAAATATGTTACATTACGTGCTATGGATGAGCAATTATCTCCCCAAGTAATCCCTCCCGAGCCAGAGAATATTTTTAAAAAGTACGCTCTTTTCGGCTGGGAAATCATTAAAATTTTAATTATCGCAGGCATTATTGTGCTGCCCATCCGTTATTTTTTATTCCAACCCTTTATTGTTAAAGGTGACAGCATGGTGCCGAATTTCCATTCAGGAGATTACCTAATTGTAGATGAGATTTCATATCGGTTGCACACACCCGCCCGCGGAGATGTGGTAGTGCTCAAATATCCTCTAAATACAACCCAGCGGTTTATCAAGCGTATCATTGGCCTGCCTGGCGAAACCGTTGATGTGAAAAATGGCATAGTTACCGTTACCGAAAGCGACGGCAAGGCCATGGTATTGAATGAAAAAGATTATATTCCCGGCTCTTTCACCACCGATGGCACTATACATACCGTGCTCACCGGCGACCAATATTTTGTGATGGGCGACAACCGGCCTTTTTCTTACGATTCGCGGAGGTGGGGGGTGCTGCCAAAAGAAGATATTATCGGCCGGGCTTTGTTGAGGATTTTCCCGTTTTCTCATATTTCATATCTTTCAAATCCAAATTACTAAGATGACAGAAAAAAAATTAAAATTACGAAGCTTAAGTGGCTTCAACGATATTTTACCAAAAGACCAACCGTATTTTAAAAAAATACAAAAGTCTCTTGAAAGCACCACAAGTTATTACAACTTCCAAAAAATAGAAGTGCCGGTTTTAGAATTTGCCGAAGTGTTTTCAAAAGCCGCCGGCGGCACTTCTGATATTGTTGAAAAAGAAATGTATTCTTTCCGTACCAAGGGGGGAGATTTGGTTTGTTTAAGGCCGGAATTTACCCCGGGCGTGGTGCGCAGCTACATTGAACATGGTATGTACAATTTACCCCAGCCGGTGAAAGTGTGGGCTTGCGGCCCCTGTTTCCGCCATGACCGGCCTCAAAAAGGCAGGTATCGCCAATTTTTTCAGGCAAGTTTAGAGGCTTTGGGAGACAAAAGCCCTTCCATTGACGGCCAGATCATCCAAATGAGTTATGATGTTTTAAAAGATTTAGGATTTAAGAATATCAACATTCAGGTAAACAGCATTGGGGATAACGAATGCCGGCCCTACTTTAAAAAGATTTTGGTAGGATATTTCAAGTCAAAAAAATCCGCACTATGTTCAGATTGCCAGCGCCGGTTAAGAGAAAACCCGTTAAGAATTCTAGATTGCAAAGAAGAAAAATGCCAGCAAGTAAAATCGGGTGCTCCCCAAATTGTGGATCATTTGTGTGAAACCTGCCACAAGCACTTTAAACAAGTTCTGGAATTTTTGGATGAATTGGAATTACCGTACTCTTTAAATCCGTATTTGGTGCGCGGCTTGGATTATTACACCAAAACCGTATTTGAAATTTCTGAAAAAAGCGATATCGGAACAGAATACGGATCTTTAGCTTCGGGCGGTCGGTATGATGGCTTGGTAAAATTATTGGGCGGCCGTGATACGCCAGCTTGCGGGGTGGGCATCGGCATTTCAAGGATTATGGAATTGATGATGGAAAAAGAAATGAAAACGGAGAAAAAGCCGGTAGAGGGTCCAAAAATATTCCTGGCCCAGTTGGGAGAAATGGCCAAGCGCAAAAGTTTGAAGCTGTTTGAAAAATTCCGCGATGAGAAAATTCCAGTGGCAGAATCTTTTTCTAAAGATTCGCTGCGCAGCCAGTTGAGCACTGCTAACAAAATGGGAATCCGTTGGGTATTGATTTTCGGCCAACGGGAAGCATTGGAAGGCTTTATTACGTTGCGGGATATGGAAAGCGGAGTACAAACGGAAATCACATTAGACAAGGTCGTAGAAGAAATGAAGAAAAAAGTAAATAAAAAATAGTAATACAAAACTATGCCAGTCCAAGTAACAAAAAAAGACCGGGAAACCTCACAAAACTTGGTTCACCGGTTTACTAAAACCGTGCGGGGGTCGGGACTTTTACTCCAGGTGCGCAGCAAACAATTCAAAAAGCGGGCAAAGTCAGCCTTGGCTAAAAAAAGATCAGCCCTAAGGCGAGTTACCATGCGGGCCGAGAAAAAGATGGCCGAAAAATTAGCTAAACCGAAATAAATGTTAAAGCAAAAAATTCAAGCACATATTAAAGAAGCCATGAAAGCCCATGACGAGCTTTTGCTGACCGTCCTGCGCGGAGCGATTGCGGCCGTGAATTCTAAGCAAGCCGAGAAACGGTATGCCTTGGTTAAAGCTGATGCTGCAAAAACAGAAGAGGTGTTAGTGGCAGAGTCGACACTCACCGATGACGAAATAATTGGCGTTATTTCCTCTGAAATTAAAAAACGCCGCGATGCCATTGCCTTGTATGAACAGGGCGGGCGAGCGGAATTAGCGGAAGGTGAGAGAAAAGAAATTGTCATGCTGCAAGCATATCTGCCCGAGCAGCTGTCGGCAGATGAACTGAAAAAGTTAATAGAAGAATCTATTGCCAAGGTGGGAGCTTCTTCTGTTAAAGACATGGGAAAAATCATGGCTGACCTTGTCCCAAAAACCAAAGGAAGAGCCGAAAACAGCGAAATCAGTAAAATAATTAAAGAGCTGTTAAACCAATAATTCTATGCAGAAACTTTTACCAATTGGTGATTTGTTTAAAAAGAGTTTCGAACTGTATAAGCCGCGAATTTGGACTATGCTATGGCTTGGAGTGATAAGCTGGATCAGTTCCATAGTGATTTTTGCCGTTTTTGGAATAGCCGGGTTTACCACATTTGCTCTTGGCAGGAATATTCTCACGTTTAACTTATTTTCCCTATTACTCTTTTTAATAGGCGTATTGCTCGTAGTTATTATTAATGTGTGGATCCAGGTAGCTATGATTTACGCCGTTAAAGAAGAACACGCAACAAGCAGTATGAAGAATTTATTGTTGGCAGTGCGGGGCAAGATGGCTTCGTATTACTGGATTGTATTTTTGCGGGGTCTGGCGTCGGTGGTAGGATTTATTTTATTTATTATCCCTGGTATTATTTTTTCTGTTTGGTTCTGCCTATCCCAATACGCCTTTGTGTTTGAAGATAAGAAAGGTTCAGGCGCCCTTGGGCGAAGCAGGCAACTGATAAAAGGATATTGGTGGCCGGTGCTGGGAAGATTATTGATTTTAATGGTTATTGCCGTTTTAATTTCTTCTATCTCTAAAATAGGATTTTTGATTAATTCATTATTCACCGTACCGTTTGGAATTGTATATCTGTATGTTATCTACGAAGATTTGAAACAGATAAAGGGTGCTTTATTGCCGGTTGTATAAGATTTTTTAGGAATATTTTACAACAGCGCCCCGATGTACATCGGGGCGCTGTTTGTTTGCAAAAGCAATAAAAGAGAGTAGTATGATAAGCATTCACTACAACCAAATAAAGGAGGTGAAAAGTGAAAACAGTTGTTCTTTCTGGCTTTCGTCGCTTTGGCGACTACCTTGCCAATTCAACGGCAATTGTAGCGCGGCAGCTAGATCAGAAGGTCCTTGGGGGCGTTCGGGTTGAGTCAATCGTATTCAGCGCGGCTATTCCCAGAATCAATCGGGGCAAGCAGCTGGTTGGTTTTGCCAGACGCGTTGATGCAAGCGCAATCATTTCCCTGGGAATGGCTTCGGACAAATCGGGTTTGTGTGTTGAGCACGTGGCTCAAAACAGGATTGACGGAAAGTACGTTCCGACTTCAATGAAAGGCGCCCGCATTGATGTGGCCCAACCCTACGGCCATGAGCTTGAGCTGGATCTTGCGCCCTGGAGGTTTGAAAAATTAGCACAGTCTTGTATGACTGCGGGCGTGCCAATTATGAGGCGTTCGCGCAACGCAGGAGGTTTTTGCTGTAACCACTTAATGTGGCAGCTGCATCAAGCCCAGCTCGGTGTGCCAGCTAAAAAAAGAATTTCGGCCATCTTCCTGCACGTTCCGTGTTCCTTGGCATCCGTTGCTGACCTGGATGCTTTCACTCAAGCTGGGAAGGTAACCATGGAGCCAAGTGAAATCATCAAGGGGTTGGCGTTGCTTATAAAGCATGCGTCAATCTGAAAACCGCCACGTCGCCCTGTGTGCGGTTTTTTTGTTTAATTTTAAAATATATTGTACAATGCGTGATTATGGTAGAGATCAACAATCTGACTAATTTTACTGTGGATAAAGCTTTCTTTTCGGGGATTGCAAAAAAAGTCTTAACAGGCGAGAATAAGAGAACGGAAAATGTTTCCATTGCTTTTGTCACTCCTGCGGAAATTCAGAATCTTAACCAACGATACCGGAAGAAAGACCAACCAACTAATGTGCTGAGCTTTGAAAAAGTATCTCATTTTAAAGAAGAATGTTCAGAAGTGGTTATTTGCCCGTTTGTGGTCCGGGAAATGGCAAAAGATTCAAGGCTTCCCTTGAAAAAAGAATTGGCAAAGACACTTATTCATGGTTTGTTGCATGCGCTGGGATACGACCACGAGCGGTCAGCCAAAGATGAGGAAATCATGTTCGCAAAAGAAGAGTTTTATTTTTCAAAAATAAAATAATATGGCCAAGGGTCACATTGTTACAGGTTTAGATATTGGAACAAGCACGATAAAAGTGTTGGTTGCTGAGCGCAAAGCCGCCGAATGGGAAGTTTTGTCATATGCTCAAATACCTTCATTCGGTTTGCGGAGGGGCGCAGTGGTTAACCCCGAAGAAACCGCTAAGCGTTTGCAGATGCTATTATCTGGCGTTGAGCGTGATTCGGGGAAAAGGATTAGTTCGGTGTTTGTGAATATCGGGGGCAGCCACTTGCATGTTACCCCTTCAGATGGTTTGATTTCCGTTTCTCGGGCCGACCACATTATTTCTGAAGAAGACCGTGACCGGGTGTTACAAGCCACCCGCGCCATTAATATTCCTTTGAACGAAGAAATTTTAGACGTATTTCCCAAAGAATTCATTATTGACGAACAAAAAGGCATTAAGCAACCCGTGGGATTAACGGGTGTGCGCCTGGAGGCCAAGGTTATTTTGCTATGTTACTTCCAATCGTATTTTATTAACTTGACGCAGGCAGTTTTGGGAGCGAAATTGCAGATTGACGATATTGTGCCTTCGCCCTTGGCGGCAGCTGAAGCGGTATTAACCCGTGAACAAAAAGAAATCGGCGCAGCAGTGATTGATATCGGTTCAGCTACCACCAGTTTAGCCGTGTTTGAGGAAGGAGATTTAATTCATCTGGCCATTTTTCCGCTCGGCAGCGCCAATATTACCAATGACATTGCCATTGGCCTTCGCACCGATGTGGCCATTGCCGAAGACATTAAAAAACAGCATGGCTCGTGCATGGTAAAAGAAGCTGTTTCTTCCAAGGCTTCGGCGACCCAAAGCCGGAAAAAAATAGAAGTGTTTGATGCTGCTCACTCACTTTCGTTTACGAAGAAACAATTGGTTGATATTATTGAGCCCAGGGTCGTTGAAATTTTAGCCTTAATGCAGAAAGAATTAAAGTCCATCGGCCGCGGGGAATTGTTGCCCGGGGGAGTGGTGTTGACCGGCGGCGGGGCAAAATTGCCGAAAATCAAAGAGTTGGCTAAACAACAGCTAAAATTGCCTTGCCAAATTGGTGTGGTCAAACAGATTGTGGGACTTGAGGCCGATCCGGCGCTGGCCACGGTGGCGGGTCTGGTCATGGGCAGTTCTTACTTTGATGACGGACAGGCAGAGGGATTATTAGGTTTACCGGCGGGTTTTATGAAAGGCTGGGGTTTAAAGTTTCGCCGGATGTTCCGTGTGTTTATTCCATAATTTCAAAATTCAAATTTCAAATTAACATACCATGTCACCGAAAATCAGGGTGGTGGGAGTGGGAGGATCGGGGTCAAACACGATTTCGCGCATCGCCAAATTTAATGTTAAAGGAGTTGAATTAATCGCCATCAATACGGATGCGCAGGCATTGCATTTTTGCAAAGTTCCCCAGAAGTTGCTGATTGGTAAAAATGTAACTCGCGGTTTGGGAGCGGGCATGGATGTGGCACAAGGCAAAGCAGCCGCCCAAGAAAATACCAAGGAAATTTCGGAAATGCTTAAGGGTGCAGACATGGTTTTCATTACTTGTGGATTTGGCGGGGGTACTGGCAGTGGTGCAGGTCCGGTGATTGCCCAAATAGCCCACCAACTGGGTATTTTAACGGTGGCGGTGATTACCACACCTTTTTCTTTTGAAGGGGAGCAGCGTAAAAAAATTGCCGATGAAGCTATTAAAGAGTTGCAGTTAAACGTGGATTCGCTACTAATTATTTCCAATGATAATTTATTGAAAATCATCGATGAAAAGACCACGGTTTCCAATGCCTTTGAAATTTGTGATGACATGGTTAAGCAAGCGGTGCAGGGTATTACCGATTTAATTGTTACTCCCGGAATTATTAATGTTGATTTCGCCTCACTGATTTCCGTGATGAAAAATTCCGGCCGGGCTTTATTTGGCGTGGGAAAAGCTCATGGTCAGAATCGTGCGATTGAGGCGGCTACCAGGGCTATCCAATCTCCATTATTGGATTTTTCTATTAAGGGGGCGAAAGGAATTTTGTTCAATGCTTCCGGGTCAGATGTTACTCTGCAGGAAATCCAAGATGCGGCCAAAATCATTACCGAACACACTGACCCTAAAGCCCAGATTATTTTCGGGGCGGTGAAAGACGTTTCGCTGAAAAAAGGCGAAGTGAAAATTACGGTAATTGCCACCAAGTTTTAATGACTGCTTCCCGTACCCTTTTTTTCTTTTGTATTTCGTTTATGGTTGGGATTGGGCTCGAATTTTTTGTAAAAATACCTCAAGAGTTACTATGGGGATTTTTAGTTGGAGGAATGTTTTTAATCGCCGCCGGTTTTTTTTATAAAAAATCGGCGGTAGTAGCTGGCTTCTGCCTGCTCTTTTTACTCCTTGGGATTTTGCGCCTGCAAACTTCCACATTTACCATTTCCCAAGATCCGCTCCGTAAATTAAACGATCAACCGCAAAAAATAACTCTCACGGGCCAGGTTGTTGATGAGCCCGATATTCGGATCAATCAGCAGAAACTAAAGGTGAAAGTTGGTGAAAGTATGGTGCTGGTTACGGCTAATTTGTATCCGCCTTACCGCTACTTAGACATTGTTCAAATAACGGGAAAACTGAAAACACCGGCCGAACTGGCTAACTTCAGCTACAAAAATTATTTAGCCAAAGATGGTGTTTATTCAGTTATAGATTATCCGGATATTACCGTTTTACCCGGTCCGCGGTTGTATACGCCAACCACGTTTTTGTATGAAAAAATCCTTTGGATGAAAGAAAGGCTGGTGGCTTCAATTTACAAAAATTTTTTCCCGCCTAACACCCTTATTTTAGAAGGCATGATCTTTGGCAATGATAAGCGCATGTCTCCTGAGTTAAAAAATCAATTCAACGCCACCGGTCTTTCGCATGTAACTGCCGTTTCGGGAACTAACATCGTAATTTTAATTAATATCTTAATGGTTTTTTTGTTGGCGCTGGGATTCTGGCGCGGCCAGGCGTTTTGGGCAGCTGTGGGATTAATTTGGTTTTATTTAATCATGATTGGCCTGCCCGTTTCCGGGGTGCGCGCGGGCATTATGGGAAGCATGGGGTTGTTGGCCCAAAAATTAGGCAGGCAAAATACCAGTTCCCGCGTACTCACCTTAACGGGTGCGGTCATGTTGTTTCAAAATCCCATGTTGTTGGTTTATGATGTCAGTTTCCAGCTTTCTTTTTTGGCATCGCTGGGAATTATCTATGTAAAGCCTTGCCTAGACTATTATTTAGCCGTTTTTTCTTGGGAAAAGACTCAGTGGTTAATTAGTATCCTTTCAATTACCTTGGCCGCCCAAATTATTACTTTGCCAATTATGGTGTATAACTTCGGCCAGGTTTCTTTCATTGCGCCCATTACCAATGTGCTGGCGCTCCCAGTGGTGGAAGCGCTGACCGTGCTGGGATTTTTAGCTTCTTTTGCGGGCGCTTTTTCTCATTTACTAGGATTCCTATTTTCATTGCCATGCCTGGCCCTCTTAAAGTATTTTACGCTGGTTTTAGATATTTTTTCTAAACCCTGGGCTGTAACAACCGTGCAAGGTGTTCCCTGGATATGGATAGCGGTTTATTATGCCGCCCTGGCCGTCCTGATTTGGTGGTTGCAAAAGTCCCAAAACCTGAGTTTTTGGGATGATTGAAAATATAGTATAATAAATAATATGCAAGAAGAAACTAAAAAAGCCTGGGTGGTGGCGGTGGATATGGGTTATGGGCATCAGCGCACTGCCTATCCCTTGCGCGCCATTGCTCTTGGGGGTGCGGTGGTGAACGCCAATAATTACCCGGGAATCCCTTCCCAGGATAAAAAGTTTTGGAAAAATTCCAAAGCTGCTTATGAATTTATTTCTCGGTTTCGCCGTATTCCGATTGTAGGGCTGACGTTATTTTTGCTGTTTGATTATTTCCAGAAAATTTTAGGATATTACCCCAAACGCGATCTTTCTAAAACCACGTTTGGCCTCAAAAGCGTTTTTCATTTTATCAACAAGGGTCGCGGTAAAGACTTGATTGAAAAATTCAGCAAGCAACCCGTACCGATTATTTCCACCTTTTTTACACCCGCATTCATGGCAGAAAAATTGGGGTATCCTGGCACCGTGTATTGTGTCATCTGTGACGCCGATGTGGCTCGCGGCTGGGTTGATTTAGAACCCCAGAAAACCACCATCCATTATTTGGCCCCAAACACCTGGACGCGCGACCGCCTGAAGCTCTATGGCGTTCCCGCTCAAAACATTACCTTAACCGGTTACCCCTTACCCAAAGAAAACATCGGCAGCCAGATGGAAATCATTAAAAAAGACATGGGTTACCGCTTGCTGAATTTAGATCCTAAGGGCAAATACAAACATTTGTATGCTCCGCTGATTAAGAAGTATGTTGGGGAGCTTCCCGTCTTGTCTAATCATCCCTTAACCATCCTGTTTTCCATTGGGGGTGCGGGTGCCCAGAAAGAAATTGCGCTGCAAATTATTCAAAGTTTGAAAGAAAAAATCAAAGCCAAGCAGCTGCGGTTTATCGTTTCGGTAGGTACGCGTGAAAACTTGCGCCAATATTTTGCCTCCAAGGTGAAAGACTTGGAGCTGAACGGCTGGCTGCATATTCTTTCAGGGAAAACTGCCAAGGAATATTTTGAAACATTCAATCAGGCTTTACGCACCACCGATATTTTGATGACCAAGCCCTCAGAGCTTTCCTTTTACGGCGGTTTGGGAATCCCGATTATTATTGAACCTTCCATTGGTTCGCAGGAAGATTTTAACCGCCGGTGGCTTGAACACGTGGGCGTAGGTGTAGCCCAGGAAAATCCCAAATATACTGAAGAATGGTTATTTGACTTATTAGAAGGAGGGGATTTGGCGGAAATGGCCATGCAGGGCTTTGTGGAAATTGAAAAAATGGGAACCTACAATATTGAAAAAATAATCCAACATGGGGCTGTCAAAAACTAATATACTTTTACTGATTGTTTTTTTGGTTGCCGTTTTCTTGGCATACTTTTTTTTCATTGGTAATGCGCCTAAGCAGCAACCTATTACTTGGGGCGTGGACTTTTCCCAAATGCAAGCGGAAAGTTTAAAACTGGATTGGAAAAAGACCTATTTGGCCATCTTAGAAGATTTGGGCGCGGGTAATGTGAAGCTCCACACCCAGTGGGATTGGGTAGAGGGCAAAAGGGGTGAATATTATTTTGATGATATTGACTGGCAAATGCGCCAGGCGGAAATACATAATGCGAAAATAATATATGTGGTAGGTATGAAAACTGGTCGGTGGCCAGAGTGCCATGTTCCAACCTGGGCTGCCAGCTTGAGCAAGCAGGCTCAGCAAGATGCTTTGTTAGCCTATATAAAAAAGGTGGTGGCGCGCTATAAAAACAGCGGGTCCATTATTGCCTGGCAGGCAGAAAACGAGCCCCTGTTTCAATTCGGCCAATGCCCCTGGTATGACAAAGGTTTTTTGACCAAAGAAGTGGCCTTGATAAAATCCCTTGACCCGGTCAGACCCGTGATTGTTTCTGATTCGGGAGAACAGTCGTTATGGTTGAGCGCAGCTCAAATTGGTGATATGGTTGGAGTAACCACGTATCGGAAAGCCTGGTTCCACCTTTTTGGTGATTACGGTTTTTATGTCACTTCACCATTTGCGCCGGGAAGCTATTGGATAAAGTCCCAGCTAGTCAATTGGCTGTTCCATAAAAAAGTGATTGGCGTTGAACTACAGGCCGAACCCTGGACCTTCAAACCTTTTTACGATGTGCCGGTAGCAGAACAAGAAAAAACTATGAACCTGAACCAGTTTAAGGCTAACATTACGTACGCCAAAAACACCGGCTTGGATACGTTTTACTGGTGGGGGGCAGAATGGTGGTATTGGTTAAAGGAAAAGCAGGGAATGCCCGAAATCTGGAACGAGGCGAAAAAGTTATTTAGTAATTAAATTGTTGTAAACCATGGGAATAGAAAAACATGAAATTAAAGATACTGATGAGCAGCCGAAAGAAACGCCAGAACAGGCGGAAATGACCAAGCAGTTGCAACAAATGGCAGATACAGAATTAAAAAGAGAGGCCGATGCCTTGGCGCAAAAGCAACGGGAAAAAACGTTTATCGAAAGTACTTTCTCTGAATATCAGACCAGGGAATCAAAGGTGCGGGGCACTGAAATCAAAAGGGGCGAAGCGTTTCGTTATGAGCGTGGACAGATCTTTAAAGCCTACATGAATTTGAGACAAGAAATCAGGGAGGCAGAAGCAAGGGGCGAAAAAGTTGTTGTCAAAAAGAGATTGTTAATAAGAATGCGCGAGAGAGCAAGGGTGATAGAAAAAGATTTAGACGAATTAAACCGCCAATATTACGAGAATGCCAGGGACGTTGAAATTGAAACACCAGACGGTACATTTACCGTGCCAGTGGTTGAGCTGGATTTAAAGAAAGCCAAAGAAGGCGAAGATTATGATGCAACAAAGGACGATAGAATTCCGGAAGTATTTTTAACGGGCGCGGTTTCAAATTATCATCAAACAGCTTGTTACACGATGGCACGGGCCTTACAGGGGCACCGGGTATTGGTGCCCATGACTCCTGAACAGCCATCAGTGAAAAAGCCGGAAAACTTTTCACAAGTGTTAAAGCAAAAAGGGAATTTAGAGCCGTACGCAGATATTGTTAAAGCATTGGTCAAAAAAATGGAACTGGAAGAATTTAATTTGTCGGGGTGGTCCATGGGTGCTACTGTGGCGCTTGAAATGGCTTCGGATCCCGAGCTTGAGGGCTTGCATGATTTAACCGTCATGGAACCACTGGGTCTGCAAGACAAGGGATTTTTACGTATGGGATGGGAATTTGCGGTCGGGCAGGGCTTAAAAACAGTCACTTCGTCTGAAAAAAAGATTAAATCTTTGGACCAGGGTGCTCAAGACAGCCAAGCCGGGTTGTCCGCCCTGGTGAACGCTGGGAGTATTTTAGCTAGAAAACATTTTGACTCCCAAAAATTGTCACGGATTAATCCTGGTGGGCGTTTTCAGGTATTGATGGGAGCCCAAAGCCCGATCATGAACGGGAATATTATTAAGGACGTCTTTAAAAAAACAGAAGCATTAAGAATCCAAAAAGATTCGGAAGCCTCTCCCCTGGAATTTTATACGGTTGAGGGCAAAGAAACTGGGGCGGATCATAGTTTCCCAATGGTAAACGCTCTCGGGTTGTCACGGATGGTTGATGGAGAACCACCCAAGAGCCAGTTTAGCACGGTAACCAATAAAGCCCTGGGAAATTCGGCTGTTGAGTGGATGCTTAAAGATATTGCTCAAGGAAAATAATATGAAAATCCAAATAGTTAAAAATAAATATCTCAATGCAGTTTTAATTTTAATGCTGGTTTCGGCCATTGCTCATATGGCTATTCTTTTCTGGATTGCCATTATTACGGCTAATATCCATGTGCTTAACTATTTTGACATTTTGAATTTGGGCGCAGGTCCTTCTTTTGATATTCCTTCTTTTGTGTTCGTGCTCTTCTTGTATGGTGGCATTCTTTATTTCAATGAAAAACACTGAGCATAAAGAAATCATTATTAACGGCCGCAAGGTGCTCTATTTTGAACGGGGTAACCCTGCCCACTCCACGATGGTGTTACTTCACGGATACCCGGGTAGTTATGAACACCTCATGGATTTCGCGGATGCATTGGGTAGTAATTTCCATATTATTATTCCCAATTTCCCTTCTTGCGGAGGATCAGAGCCCATGAACCAAGCTCATACGTTAGAGCATTTTACAGCTTGGCTGGGTGTATTTTTGCAGGAGGTCCAGGCAAGAAATTTCGTGTTGGTCGGTCATTCATTCGGTTCCCGGGTGGCGCTATCGTATGCGGTCCGTTGGCCCAAAGAAATAAAGCGTCTTGTGCTGATTACGCCGGTACTCAAAGCTGACAGCGTGTTTGTATATGTGGTACTGCTTAAGTATAAAATTGCCAAACTTTTGCCCGCTTCAGCTAAAAAAGCTTTTCTAGCCAGCAAGCTCTATGAATATATGGCCTGCAAAATTGTGTTACAATCAAGAAATCCAAGGCTTCGTAAAGAAATCATCGGCCGCGGGTTTGGCGAATTGGTAAATGTATATCCGGATGTTCACATTGAACTGTTTGAAGAATTTTATCAGTCTGATTTGACAGTTCTCGCTAAAAAACTGGCCGTGCCAACCCTGGTGATGGCGGGGAGTAAAGACCAAGTAGCTACAGTAGCATCTGTTAAGCTGTTTACCAGGGCAGCCAAGAATATATCCTTAAAAATAATAACGGGAGCTGGGCACTTAGTGCCATTTGAACGGCCTCGGGCAGTAGCTAATCTTATTAAAGCGTGGCTTAATCGGTAATCTATGATATTTTCTTGGGTCATTATCATTGTTTTCTCCTACTTGTTTTTTGCGTTGGCGGCTTTCGGGGACAAGTTGGTGCTTTCTGGTTCACCCAACCAAAAGTCCTATGCTTTTTACGTGGGAGTTTTAGGTATCTGTGTGGTTTTTTTAATTCCGTTTGCGGGTTTGGGGTTACCTGCTTTGCCGGTCTTAGCTTGGATTTTTTTAGATGCTTTAGCCTACATTCTGGCCATTTACACCATGTTTTCAGCCCTGGAAACCTTTGATGTTTCCCGCGTGGTGCCCGCAATTGGAGCTGTACAACCCATATTTACGTTTATCATCACCTGGTTGTTGTTTGGCCCGCAGGTGTTTCAGCCTATCCACATGCTAGCATTTGCCATTTTGCTGGTTGGCGGATTTGTCATTTCCATGGGAAAAACGTTTTCCATTCACGGAAGATATTTGAAACTAACCCTGTTTTCTTCGCTGATGTTTTCTTGTGACTATGTGTTTTCTAAAATGGTGTTTTTACATATGCCTTTCTTGCAGGGGTTAATTTGGATCAGGATTTTTTGTTTTGGCCTGGCTTTGCTGCTTTTGTTTGATAAGAAGCTGCGCCAAGAAGTATTCAGCCGGCACCACATGGTCAAGCCCAAAACTCAGTTGTTTATTTTATCAGCCCAAGCCTCAGGCGCGGTAGCGGGGATTTTACAAAGCTTGGCTATTGCGATTGTCCCGGTGAGCTATTTGGCTATTATGAACGCTTTGCGTGGTGTGCAGTATGTGTTTTTGTTTCTGATTACCCTGGGATTTTCCTGGTTGTTTCCGCGTTTACTAAAGGAGGAATTTTCCCAGCGGGCCATCATCCAAAAAGTCTGTTCTATCGTCCTGATTTTTATAGGCTTGGCCATGTTATTTTTGAATTAACGGTATGAAATTAAGCATTATCATTCCAGCACTAAACGAAGAGAAGTATTTACCCCTGTTACTTGAATCAATTAGAATTCAAAGTTTTACTGATTATGAAATCATTGTGGCTGACGCTGGTTCGCACGATGGCACCCTAGACATTGCAAGGAGCTATGGTTGCAAAATCGTTTTGGGCGGGCTGCCTGCGGCAGCCCGCAACAGCGGTGCCCGCAGTGCCACAGGCAAATTACTATTATTTTTAGATTCAGATGTGATTTTGCCTCCGGGTTTTTTGGAAAGATCTATCGCAGCATTTGAAAGCAGAAATTTAGGCGTGGCCGGATTTTTATTAAAGCCTCTTGACGGAAAAACCGTTGATACGGCAATCTATTGGGGGCTAGACCAGTTTGTACGGGCAATGCACGGCTGGTTTTACCACGGGGCCAGCGCTATCATGGTTAAAAAAGAGGTTCATGAAGACATTAATGGTTTTAATGAGGCGATTACCATGATCGAAGATTATTATTATATGAAAAGTGCGGCAAAAGTTTCCCGGTATGGATACATCCGCCAGCCCGTTAAAGTTTCCATGCGCCGGTATGAAAAAGACGGAAGATTCACCTATGCAAAATATGCCCTAGCGGCCTTGTATACGCACGTTATTGGCCCCATTACCAAAGATATTTTCAATTACCAATTTAACCACTATCATAAGAAATGAAAAATCTTGTTACATACTTTTGGTGGGCGGTTACTTTTTTGGGCACACTAGTCATTTACCTAGTTTTTTTTGCGGTCCCCTCGTGGCGATTCGTAGTAATTATCGCCAGTGTGGAGATTATCTGTTGGGGGATTAAAGTTTTTTACAAAAAAGACCGGCCCATCCCGTATCCCCGTACCAATCTCTATTCCTATATCGACGCCAATAGTTTTCCTAGCATTCATACCGCCCGTGCCGCAGCCGTAGGAATATGGTTATTCGGCCCATTAGGATTGGCTCTGGCGGCAGTGATAGGTTACTCTAGGATTTTTTTGAAAAAACATTATACTATTGATGTGGTGGCTGGCGCGATGATTGGCGCCCTTATTTCCACCCTCATGCTATGTTTATGAAAATAACCGAATGGCTCACCTTATTTAAATTCAGATATCACGTTACCTTTATCCTGGTGATTCTGGGAGCTTTATTATTCGCCCCGTTTACCTACGCCCTGTTTGCTAATCTGATTGTCGTGTATCTTTCCTTCAATGTGCTTTTGTATGGAGGGCTGTATATATTAAACGACTTAGCTGATATTGAAAACGATAAAAAACACCCGCAAAAAAGGTTCCGACCCTTGCCCGCGGGTAAAATCACCCCCAAGGTTGCGTTCATATTGTCTCTTGGTTGCGTCATCTTGGGCCTGGCCATAAGCTATTTCACGTTTGGCACCCTAATTTTTGCTTTATGCGTACTATTTATTGTAGCCAATCAGTTTTATACCCGGCTTGCCAAAAAAGTTCCTTACCTTGAAATTTTCGCCAATGCCATAACTCATCCCATGCGGTTTTTGCTCGGAGTTTTGCTGGTGGGAGCTGTTATCCCATATGTGTTGGTTGCCGCTTTGTTTATGCTGGCAATCGGCTTTGCTTGTGTGCGCCGCGTCATAGAACTGCGCGCCCGCGGTGAAAATTCCAGAAAGGTGTTGAAGTATTATTCTCTAAAAAGTTTGGCAACGGTCATGGTAATTGCTTTTTTTGCCATGATATTCATGGCCATTATTAATTATCCTATGTATAGTATCGCATATGCAGTCATGGCAGGAGTATATGTAATTTGTGTTTTCGGTATTTATGTTTCCACACCTGTTTCAAGAGCCTTTGAATGGGTGTGGTTGAACTAATAGTATGTACGAACTACCAGATTATAAACCAGAAGACATTAAAAGAAATGCTCAAAAAATTGCTGGCAATAAAACCTTGCAGGCAGTAGTTTTATTACTTATTATTGGGGTGGCCTTGGCATTCGCTTCGGGTAAAGTCACCGTAGATCAGCTAAAAAGCCAATATCATGCATTTTTTCAAAATGCCCAGGGCGTGGCCCATCAAATAACCCCCTTGGCTCAAAAGCCGGCGGAAAAATATGTTTCCAAAGTAGGGTACGAGCAGGCCATTATTGATTCAGTAAAATCGGCTTCGCCTTCGGTGGTCAGCATTATCATTTCAAAAAATGTGCCGGTCTACGAACAGCAATTTATTAATCCGTTCGGCGATATCCCCGGTTTTAACATTCAAATTCCTCAGCAAGTTCAAAATGGCACCCAGTACCAAGAAGTGGGTGCCGGTTCAGGTTTTATTGTTTCAGAAGATGGTTTGATTTTAACCAACAAACATGTGGTTTCTGATACTGGCGCAGACTATGTTGCTATTACCACTGACGGCCAAAAATATCCGGCCAAAGTCCTGGCTTTGGATCCGGTGCAAGACTTGGCGGTGATAAAAATTACCGGAGATAAAAAGTTTCCGAGCATTACTCTGGGAGATTCTGCGGGCATCCAAATCGGCCAGGGGGCGATTGCCATTGGAAACGCCTTGGGGCAATTTTCTAACACGGTTTCTGTGGGTGTGGTTTCTGGCTTGGGCAGAACTATTTCAGCTGGTGGTGAGGGCGGATTTTCGGAAACCTTAGAAGGTGTTATCCAGACTGATGCAGCCATTAACCCGGGGAACTCAGGCGGACCGCTCCTGAATTTAAACGGCGAAGTGATGGGGGTGAATGTGGCTATGGCTCAGGGTGCTCAAACCATTGGTTTTGCTATTCCTATTAACATTGCCAAGCGCGACATTGATCAGATTATTAAAACCAACAAAATCATTTATCCGTTTTTGGGAGTGCGCTACGTGTTAGTGGATGGCACGGTGCAAAAAAAGTATAAGCTTCCAGTTGATTATGGTGCACTGGTTTTGAAGGGGGACAATGGCGAGCCTGCCATCACCAAAGGCAGTCCGGCCGAAAAAGCGGGTATCCAGGAAAAAGATATTATCTTGAATTTAAACGGAGAAAAAGTAACCAAAGATGTTTCGTTGGCCAGTCTTATCCAAAAATTCAGCCCAGGCGATAAGGTGACCTTAAAAATTCTGCGCAGTGGCAAAGAAATCATGGTTGACGTAGTGCTTTCTGAGAGAAGTTAAAAAAGTAACCATAATCTGATGAAAGAGCAACCACATTTTAACCAAGGTCCTAGTTCTGAAGTTGTCCCTCGATTTGGTCCGCTACCCACTCCTGTAGGTGAAACATTTCCTTCAGAAGATGGAAAATTTCAAGCAATAACCACGGAATCTTTAGCAAACCAGGAAAAATGTTTTGCATTAGGAGATGTAATCTATTTTCCTCCTTATGCTTCCCCTGAAGATGTGGCTGATAGCTTAGATGAAGTTGATCCTGAAATTATAAAAAGCGTCACGTTCGGGCAGGAAGATCTTGTTAAGCAAGCTCGAATTTATAAGCCCTGGTTAGTTGAAGCAATAAAAGTAAATTATTTTCGATATTTTGAGCAAAACAAAAAAGAGCCCGATTGGATAGAGCAGGTGTCGCCTCTGTGTCGCCAAAATATTCGCCGCGAACACATGTTGCGCGAATATGATGATACGCTTTACATTCTTCCCTCAATACCACTTTCGGGAACAGGGGGTTATATTATTTCTGAGGGAGGCATTACCCAGGATGTCACTAACGCCTTAGGTCTTGGTCGCCTTGGTGAAATACGCCAACTCGCCAAACTTACCGATCCGGTAACAACAAAAGAAGAATCTCCGGGTCACTTTGCTACGGCTTTTCAGCACCGAAGGTATGCTCATAGTTTAGATACCATGGCTATTATGCGTTTAATGGCAGTAAGAAATGGTTTGGATGAACAAACTACCAATGCCGCTATCGTAGCAGCTTTGGCTCATGATATGTATACTCCTGCTGGCGGAGATACCACCAAAATGGCTGATCCGGAAAGATTTGATGAAGACGCGCGTTTTGCCGAAATTCTACAGGAACCTCTATATATAGAGCTTTGTACTAAATATAATATTGATCCCCAAGTGGTGGTGGATATTGTCCAGGGCAGGCATCCCATTTCAAATGTTTTAAATATTGCCGATAAGGCATCTTACCTTGGAGTTGATGCAGGTGTATATTTGAGTCGTTATGGTAAAAAAGGCCCCGTGGCCTATCCCTCCGACAAAGAAAACCCAATACATAAGATTGTAAAAAATGACCCTAATATTTGCGGTCTATGGGATAGTGTTACTCTGGAGGGCGATAGGGTTGTTATTGAAGATGCTGATCGCCTGGGAAATTTTTTGAAACTTCGTGCCCTAATGTCTCGAGAGCTTTATACTCATCCGGGAGCCCGGTTTATGGAAGTGTTGATTGGAAAGATAATTATTCCATATCTTATAAAAGAAAAAGTTATTGATCCAGAAAGGCTACTAGAACAAACTGATGAAGAATTAAATTACATGGTATCTATGGTTATAGATGAACAAGGTGCAATTAATGCTTCTCGGGTTGAAACATTTTTGACTATAGAAGAAGCAAAAGAAGCCCAAGAAAGACTTGCTAGTCAAGGAGTGAAGATATCTTTTATTGAAAATTTGGCCCCGAGAACAACGGGGGGAAGTTACTTTGTTCGGCCCCGCGATGGGGGTGACCCAGTTGCTTTTGAAAAAGCGTATCCAAGAAAAACTAGCGAGATTAATAAAATTATGAACTCGGCCAATCCATGCCGGCTCTATTACTTGGATAAAAGTTTTTCCGTCAGCGATGAGCTCCAAAAAGCAATGGAACAGTTTGACAAGATAGATATTTAGACTATAATCAAACTAACTATGAATCAAACACTTTGCACATCTTGTTTATATTATTATCTAAACCTTCCCAAGAGGACAGTTTTTAGGTTTAGAAATAATGGTGCAAAAAAATAATCCGCATATTAATATTTCAAACTTTAAAACTGGTCTCTTGGGAGACCAGTTTTTGTTCTTTTAACCATGGGAGAATCGTATGTGTAAAATGGTTTGTGTTTCGGGTAATGTCGGATCGGGCAAATCAACTTGTGCGCGCAAGATTGTGCAAAAGGTTGGTGGCTTGGTGTTTGACATCGACGTCGTCAAAAGGGAGCTTGTTGATCCCAGGCTGGTAACAAAGCAAGTGGACCCGCCGGAAATAAGATGGCAGTGCTACTTAGAATCTTTCCGGCGCATTCTTCTGCTTTTTGAAGGGGGTGCGTCCACCGTGGTTGTGGATGAGGTTTTCCACCTACAAGATTTGCGGACTAGGCTGGAAGATTGTTGCATTACGGCTGGGGTCGAAGTTTTCTGGGTCCACATGCAGTGTTCCTATGCGCAAGTCGAGAGACGGCTTCAGGCGAGGGCTCGTGAAGGCCACATCTTGTCAACAGCAGAGGCCCTGAAGATGTATTTGCTCTTTGAGGGCATCTTTGAGCCGTTTCCTGCTGATAAGCCAAACCACATCGTCTACAATAATGACGGAGACGGTGACATTGACGCCCTTGTTTTGGCTCTTGGCTGAGTGTGGGTTTGGGGGGCTGGCGTATAGTTTTACTAACGCCAGCCCTTTCTTTGATTGATAAAGTAAAATATAATAAATTTATGAACAAAAAAAATACATTAAAAAAAATAAAGGCGCTTGCATTAAATATAGACCACAATATTGCCTTTAAAGGTAAATCAAAGGGGAATAAACACTTGATGAGGGTTGTTCGTGTGGCAGAATTTTTGGCGCAAAAAACCGGGGCAGACCAATTTATTACCACAGCCGGAGCATTTTTACACGACACGGCGCTACCTTCCGGTAATGATTACAATTATTTGCAAAATAAGAAAATAGTAAAGCGCTTACTTAAAACATTTCACCTTAATCAAAATGAATTAGACTCCATTGCCGAGTGCGTGGCATCTCACGAGGGTACGGTCAAACCAAAAACCTTGGAAGCAAAAATTGTTCACGACGCTGATGTTCTTGAAAAGGCGGGATTGTTGGGAATTATCCGTCATACCTGGAAATTGACCAATTCGGGTAAGATTAACCACAACATGGTAAAAGATGAGGATGTTAAAAAAGTTTTGGATCACATAGTTTGGCGCAGTAAGAGATTGCAGACGCCGATGGCAAAAAAAATACAAAAATATGTCACGGTATCCATAGATAGGCGGCGGGCAAAAGTGATAGTTTCATTGACGGCTGGTATGGCGTTTAAGGGCATTATTACCGAAAAAATAGCTGTAGCGATTCGAAAACATCTTACCAAACAACAAAATAAAAAGCTAAAAGAGCAGCTAAGTCTTAGTTACTTTTCTAGGTTTAAGTAGCCCAAAGGCTTGACATGGTTACTTTACTTTGCTAAAGTGGTTGTATGGACTTCAATAGTAAAGAAAGTAGACAATTAATCAGCGCCATTTTGACGCTTAAGACCTATGACGAAACCAAGCGTTTTTTGCGTGATTTAATGACGGAAAAGGAAATTACCGAGTTTACCAAACGTTTCACCGCTGCCCAAATGCTGGCTGAAAAAGTGCCTTATTCTGTGATTGAGAAAAAGACCGGTTTAAGTTCCACTACCGTGGCCCGTGTTTCCAAATGGCTGAATGGAAAAGAAGGCGGTTACAAAAAAGCTATTCAAAAACTGCATCATCATACATTCCATCCAAAAAAGGAGGGGATTGCCTTGATGTAATACAGAACAACATAAAGCCAACCCTCTCCTTGTTTGGAGAGGGTTTTTGTTTTCCGTACCCTGAACGGCGAACAAATGTCTTTTAGGAGACCGTGTCATGAAATGTTCTTTGCACAAAGGTGGCGAACACACTCGTGAGGGTGGCGAACATCGCCGGCAGGGTGGTGAGCACCTCCGCCAAGGAGGTGAGCATCGCTAACAGTGACCGCTAGGTCACTATGCGTGGGTAGTTTGGGGCTTGTCCTCAAACTACCCTTTTTATTTTCTGTGCCAGGAGAAAGGCTTCTTGTCCTGGTTGATTCTCATTGCCAGAAAAAAGAATTACACTGTTTCTTTTTGCACCCACTTTTATTTTTCCGTCAGTGCCGATAATCTGGCCTCTGCGTACTTTTTCAAAATCTTGAAAATACTTTGTAAGAGTGAAAATGGGATTTTTTGTCACATACATATGATATACATTCATGTAAGATTGTTTTTTAGTTTTTAGATTATTGGCAATGTGCCCACGAGCCTTAAGAAAAGCGATAATAGCATCTTCCGCCTTTTTTAGAGACCGCGGGTCGTTGTGTTGGCCGCATTCAATACAAATTCCTATTTTGCTGATTTGGTTCATGTAATAATCCGTACCACCAGGTTGCACATTGTCAAAACCCGATACAACTAGCTTAACCGGTAGGTACTTTGCAATATCAAAGCCATTAGCTTGGCAGATGACAAATGCCTTGTTTTTCACTTTACGGCTTGAATGTAGATCAAGAAGTGCATCAACCTTATTGAGATACTTTTTTAAAAACTGGGCACGTTGATATTCGTAACTCCTTCTATCTTTTTTTGGAATTCCAGTGCGATATTTAAACATCCGGTTTAAATCAGCCTCGGTAAACCGCACCTTTCTCTTTATAGCTTCGGGATTTCCATAACCAAAAAACACCCTGCCCTTTTGTATGGTAAGAGAGGGGAGTAGTCTTTTGAAAGCTTCTACGCCACATGGTTCATTGCCATGAACTCCCGCTAGAATCATGCTAGTTGGCCCCCCATTCCTCCCCTTTATTTGAATGATTTTTTCTAGCATGATATTACTTTACTAAAGTAAAGTAGCAAAGTCAAATAGAAAAGCTTGACAGGAATTTTATAGCTGCTAGACTTAAACCAAGTTCATTTTCAATTGCAATATCCATGACTTCGGTCCCTTTAGCAATAAAGGGGTGGGCCAAGGTCGTCCTTCAATGGACAGGATGGTTTGTGCAAAAGTGCAAGCCCGGCTTCCTCCGTAACCATAGGATAATTGATGAAACCCAAGAGGGCAGAGTTAATGAGAAAACAACGGCGCTGTTTGAGCGTTTTTTGTTTAAACAAGGGTGGTACCACGAGTAAAAACTTCTCGTCCCTGTGCGTAATTTAGTTATGCATAGAGATGGGAAGTTTTTTTGTACACGGATAATCTGTGTACGCTTCCTAAACAGTTCTTTACAACACGGAAAGGAGCACCCATGCCCCCATTGATTGATTGGGATCGGCTGACAAGCTTCGTTGCAAAGGAGGCAAAAACCAGAGGTCGGCCGGACAGATCAACCGTAGTCTTGGACGGCCTCAAGGGCATTGCACAGCAGGCTGGCGATTTTTCCTGCAATCGGCAAATGTTGGTCAAAATCGCCAAAGTGCTGTTTTCCGACCAGCCGGTCTTGATTGCGCCTTGCTGTCCTGACTACGGTCACCGGGATGGCCGCTACACGTTCAAAGGCCTGGGCGGCGGAGTTTCTCTACTGGCCCAAAAGCAGATTGCCTTTTTGGATCTGGTGTGTGCCGCCATCCCAAAAATTTCCATCATGCTGATGATGGCGGATCACGAAGCGGATGATGAGGAAATTTGCCGAGCCGTGAAAACGCCGCGGGCAGATTTTCTGAAGCTCATTGACCAGTCCATTGAGGCGACCAGAGCCGTTGTCGCGCCAAGGGGATGGCAAGTTGAGTGCATGACACACGTGATTAAAGGCTTGGTGGCGCGTGAACAAGAAGCCGCTTGCTGGATTGCTGGTCAGGATGGTTTTCGCTGCCGGCTGACGCTTGATACGATCAATCGTTCACAGATGTATCGTAACATTAATGCTTCCCTTACCAAGGAGGAGATGCTACAGAGAACCATCAGGACGGCCGCCCAGTACGTGGCTTTGGGTAGGTATGCCACAGAGCAAGAGTGGCTGGTCTGCAATCATACTACGGTCAATTTGTCGTGGTATTTGCAGGTGCAAACGGCGGTGTTGCACAATCCCGTTTGCGTGTATTAATCGTTGCCGCCTAAACTTGTACAAGTTTAGGCGGCAACATCTTTTCATGATTACTTTTATTAAAACGTTGCGCTATGAGACAAATCCCAAAGAAACGGATGTGTTTGAATATCTTACGCTTTTAGGTTTGCAAAAAATAGATCCTGCCAGTACTGCAAACTCTTTTTTAACTCTTGACGCAGATGTTATTTTTTATTCACCATTAAAAAGAGTTGCAACCACGATACGTTTGCCCAAACATAAAAAAATCACGGCCGTAAAAAAAGATGCCCTTAAAGAAATTGTGTTTGATCTTGAAAAATTATGTTCAAAACAAGAGTATCAAAAGTACAAAAGCAAGATTGTCAGAAGAAGATTTAAAGAAGCTTTTATCCAAGATGCGCTGCCCGTTAAAAGAGCATTTATTTTTAGAGAAATAAAAGATATATTACGTTTATGTTTAATCTATCAAGAGGCAACCGTTGCCATTGTTTCGCATTCTTTTCGTTTAAAAATTATGGAAGCGTTTATTAAAACAAAAGGTAAAATTATATCTAACCCGGCATTGATTCATACCTATATTTTTGACGATCAAAAGACCTATGAATTCGGTGAAGGTTTTACAATAGATACTAAAGATCTGCAGTTTTTAAGATAACAAAAAGCGGGTGGGGGCGAGCTGCCCGTTTATTTGGACTAGATTGAGCAGTTGTGTTTTGTATTTAGAAATAAAGATTAAAACACTAAAGTCAAAAGTTAATAGTTAGCACTCCCTCTTGCACTCTGCTAAGTTTTGATATACAATTGAAACCAAATACGTCATAATAAACGTAATAATTATATATGAATCCAACCGGAGCGAATTTTACTAATAAAGCACAAGAGGCCATTATGGCCGCCCAGGAAATTGCCCAGCAGCGCGGGCAGCAGCAAATTGATGCCCTGCATTTATTGTTAGCGTTGATGACTCAGGAAGGGTCATTGGTTTTAACTATTATGCAAAAAATGGGTGTTGATGTTGATGCGCTCAAGCGCAAAACCGAAAGCCAAATCGCAAGGGTTTCTTCTATGCTCAATCCCACTGCCTTTGGCCAGTTTTATTTAACGCAAGACATGGCTAAGGTGCTGGACAAGGCCCGGCAAGAATCGCTGAAAATGCAAGACGAATTTATTTCTGTTGAACATTTGTTTTTGGCGCTTTTGGATGTGAAAAGCATGGCCCGCGAACTGTTAGAAAAGGCTTCGCTAAAATATGAAGAGGCTTTGAAGGCGTTGGCCCCCATTCGCGGTGGTCAACGGATTACCGATCCAGAGCCCGAATCAAAATACCAGGTGATTGAAAAATACACCCAAAACTTAACCGATATGGCCGCGGCCGGAAAAATTGACCCGATTATTGGCCGGGATAATGAGATTAGGCGTTTGATGCAAATTATTTCCCGCCGGACTAAGAATAATCCGGTGTTGATCGGGGAAGCCGGGGTGGGAAAAACCGCCATTGTAGAAGGTTTTGCCCAGCGGGTGGCCCGGGGAAATGTACCGGAATTTTTAAAAAACAAAGAAGTGGTTTCGCTGGATTTGGGGCAGATTATTGCCGGCACCAAGTACCGAGGTGAATTTGAAACCCGGATTAAGGCTCTGTTAAAAGAAATCAACCGCGCTTCCAATAAATATATTTTGTTTATTGATGAACTGCACACCTTAGTTGGTGCAGGGGCAGCCGAGGGAGCCATTGATGCTTCAAATTTATTGAAGCCGGCCCTGGCCCGCGGGGAATTGCGTGCCATTGGAGCTACCACCTTAAAAGAATACCAAAAATATATTGAGAAAGATCCGGCATTGGAGCGCCGCTTCCAGCCGATTTTTGTACAAGAACCAAACGTGGAAGATGCCACCGCTATTTTGCGTGGCATCAAAGAAAAGTATGAAGTGCACCACGGGGTGCGCATTAAAGACTCGGCTATTAAAGCGGCGGTGGAGCTTTCCAGCCGTTATATCGCCGATCGTTTTTTACCGGACAAAGCCGTAGATTTAATGGACGAAGCGGCCAGTGCTTTAAGATTGGAAATTGAATCTGAGCCCCAGGAACTGGAAAAGTTTGAAGAAGAAATTACTAAATTAGAAATTGAAAAACAGGCTTTGAAAAAAGAGAAAGATTCTGAGCGGAGGCTGAAAGTGATTGCTAAAGAGCTCTCTGAAATGAAAGAAAAGGTCAAAGAATTAAGCGCTAAATGGGGGGCAGAAAAAGAGCTGATTAACAAAATCAAAGCTATTCGCGAAAAGATTGATGCCCTATATAATCAAACGGAAATCGCCCAGCGGGAGGCTGATTTGGAAAAAGTGGCAGAAATAAAATACGGAAAAATTCCTCAACTGGTAAAAGAACAAAAACAGATTGAGCAAAAACTGGTCAAGTTACAAAAAACCCACCACTTTTTGAAAGAAGAAGTAACCGAAGAAGAGGTAGCCAAAGTGGTTTCGCGGTGGACGGGGGTTCCGGTTATGCGCCTGATTACCGAAGAAGCCAAAAAGCTAGAATTAATGGAAGCTACTCTTAATCGGCGTGTGATTGGCCAAGAAGAGGCCATTTCAGCCATTAGTCGCGCTATCCGCCGTGCCCGCGCGGGCATTTCTGAAGCGAATAAACCGCTGGGAAGCTTCTTATTTTTAGGGCCCACGGGCGTGGGTAAAACCGAAACGGCACGGGCCTTGGCTGAATTTTTGTTTGACGATGAAAAGGCTATGATTCGGCTGGATATGTCCGAATACATGGAACGGCACACGGTGTCAAAAATTATCGGATCACCGCCAGGATATGTGGGTTATGAAGAAGCCGGACAGTTAACCGAAAAGGTGCGGCGCAGGCCCTACTCGGTGATTTTATTAGACGAAATTGAAAAAGCCCACCCCGAAGTATTCAACATTTTACTGCAAATTTTTGAAGATGGCCGTCTGACTGACAGCAAGGGCCGGATGGTTTCATTTAAGAACACTATTATTATTTTAACCAGCAATCTGGGCTCAGACTACATTAACAAAATGTCTTCGATTGGGTTCACCTCAGCTCGTGACGTAGCCCAGCGCGAAAGCATGAAAGATAAAGTTATGGAATCATTGAAAGAACAATTCCGGCCTGAGTTTATTAATAGAATTGATGAAATTGTGATATTTAATTATCTGAAAGCTTTGGAAATTAAGAAAATTGTTGATTTGGAAATGTCAAAGGTTCAAAAGCGTTTAGCGGCCAAAGAAATCAGCATTACTATTTCTGAAAAAGCCAAGGAGTTGTTGCTGAAAGAAGGGTATGATGCCAATTTGGGCGCCCGCCCATTAAAACGGGTAATTCAACGATTAATTTTAGATCCCCTAAGTATTAAAATTGTTACCAGTGAAATCGCGGAAGGTAGTAGAGTGTTTATTGATGAGCAGGGTGGAAAAATAACGTTTGAAATCCCAAAACTACTGCCTAAAATGAGTTCACCGGAAAAAGTTTCTTCACGCAAATAATTTTTGCGGCAAAAGTTATCCACTACATGAGAGTGGATTTTTTGTTTTACAATTATTGCATAAGGTTTTAGATTATGGAAAGGAAATTGCTTTGTCTCTATGGTTCTCTGGCGCTGGTAGTAGTAGTTTTTTGTTTAGTGGGATTTGTTTTCCGTGCAAACTTATACAAAGTCTATCAGGCTGCCAGCTTAGAAAACTCGCTATCAAAAGTGGCTCCTAAGGCGGCGGCAGTTTCTGTTCCAAAACTAAAGCCAGCACGAAAATCGGTTTCCTCGGCACCCTTACCCGCTCCAAACTTGGTACCTGCGACAATATCGCTGGCGCCATTGCCAACTCCCACCTCCGCTCAAGCTCCTTTAATAATGGCGCCAAGTAAGCCTTTATTATCGCCCGTGCCCAGTCCTAGTCCAACACCAACTCCCATTTCTCTCGAAAAAATTTTAATCCACCAAGTCCAAGCCGAAGGCCAAACGGTAAATGATGAGTTTATTACGTTGTACAATCCTAATGATTTGGCCGTGAACTTGGCAGGTTTTGTTCTAAAAAAGAAAACCGCCAGCGGAACCGAAAGCAACCTGATTTCCGCTGAAGCATTTTCAGGAACCGTTGCCGCCCGGGGATACTTTTTAATAGCTCCACAAGATAACGATGATGCTACGAAAAATTATACCGGTTCGCTGGTACCTGATGCGCGATATTCGGGTAAAACGTTTTCCATTGCCTATGGTAATACGATTTTATTGTATGACGCTGAAAATGTATTGCAGGATCAATTTTTGATTCCAGAGCCCCTCTCAACTCCCACTCCACCGCCACCGCCACCAGCACCATCTCCTGAGCCAACTCCCGCGCCATCACCCTCGCCCCTACCTACAGAAACACTGCCCCCAGCACCACCTCCACCTCCGCCACCACCTTTGCCCCAGCCTTCAGTTGCGATAAATGAAATCGCCTGGATGGGCACCACCGTATCGGCAAACAACGAATGGCTGGAACTATTTAATCATGGTGATCAGACAGTAGACCTGGCGGGCTGGAAATTACAAGCAGCTGATGGCACGCCCAATATTACATTGTCTGGTAGTATTAGTCCCCACGGATTTTATCTATTAGAAAGAACTGATGATAACTCTGTTCCCACGGTTGTCGCTGATCAAATTTACACCGGGGCGCTGGGTAATAGCGGAGAAAATATTTCATTAACTAATGCTTCCGGCAGTGTGATTGATCAGGTAAATTGCGCTGCGGGTTGGTTCGCAGGCGATAATACTTCTAAAAAAACTATGCAACGGACCACAGATGGTGGTTGGCAAACTAGCGAAACGCCTGGCGGAACTCCAAAAGTATAATAAAGTATCTCCTGCCACCTTTTAATAATCTTTGACTTTAGGTGGTTTTTTTGTTAGATTTAATGGAAATTATGCAGGAAAATTTCGTAAAAATTATTAACGCTATTTACAAAGTTTTAGAATTTTTTCCAGAGGGAGACCCGTTGAAAAACAAGGCCAAAGAAAAAGCATTGGCGATTTTAGAAAATCCAGAATCTAAGGATATTGAAGTTTTAGAAAAATATTTGGAATTAGCAAAATGGCAAGGCTGGATAGATTCTATGAATTTTCTGATTATCATTAAAGAATTAGAAAAAATAAAAAATGGTATTATTGCCAAACCTGAAATATCTGTCTTCGAATTACGTCATAAGGAGATTGCGCCCGCTAGCAGGGGGGAATTTTCTGTCCGCCAAAAAAGAATATTACAGTTCTTGGAAAAAACGGAAAAAGTACAGGTGCAAGATATCATCAAAGAAATGCCTAACGTGACCAAGAGAACAATACGCAGAGATTTGGATGATTTATTGAAAAAGGGGGAAATAACTAGAATTGGCGATTTTAACCAAGTTTTTTACCAAAAATATGATAGGACATGATAGGACAATATAAAAAGCTTGAAAATGTCCTATCATTGTGATATATTATTATGAATAACCCAAGAGAACAATTTAGTCTTATCTACGACCAATATATTAATGCAATATATCGGTTTGTTTATTTGAAGGTAAGTTTGCAAGAAACAGCTGAAGATATTACCTCTAGGGTTTTTATTAAAGCTTGGCAATCCTATCAAAAAGACGCTCAATCAATCCAGAACATGAACGCTTTTTTGTATAGAATTGCCGGTAATTTAGTAATTGACCACTATAGGGAAAAAGACAAAAAAAGCACTATTTCCACAGAAAGTTTAGCCCAGCTGGCTGATGATAGGACAAGCATCCATGAAAGAGCCATGATAAACGCAGATATTGATAAGATGAAAGCGGCTTTAGTTGGGGTGAAAAAAGAATACCAAGACGTGATTATTTGGTATTACTTAGAAGATATGTCTGCGGAAGAAATTACATTGCTAACTGGAAAACCGCCTGGAACCGTTCGGGTAATGATTCATCGTGGTCTAGAAATGCTCAGAGAGAAATTGATAGAGGAAGTCTAAATTAATAAAATTGTAACAATAATTGCTCTTTATCGTCATAACGGTATGGAAGAAGTGCAGCTTATCGCAAAGTTAAAAGAGTTAAAAAGCATCAGCCCCAGGAAAGAGTGGGTGCTTTTAACTAAGGCGCAATTATTTAAAGCTGAGGTTTTCCCTCAAGAAAAAGCCATCTTTACCAGCTTGTGGAGTAATATCGTCAATGTGGTTTCCAGGAAGCAGGTTGTGTATTCCTTGGCGGCATTAGCGGTGGTTATTGCCGGAACATATGGAATCATGAAATTTCCGTTACCTTTTGCCATGGATGCAGCCAAAAGCTCAACTGCTTCTTTAGCTATTGAGACTAATCTAAAGAATAATGTTCAGACATTCATTACAAAATCACAAAATTTATCAGACGCTTCAAGGAATAAGTCGGGGGTTTTGGTAGCCCTAAAGGAGGTAAAGGAAGCTGCAAAAAGCGTTACAGAAACTATTAAAAAAGACCCGCAATTGGCCAGCAAGGTAGCTTTAGAGATCAATAATAATAAAACCTATTTGGATGTTGCGGGCGGGAATACTTCCAATGAGGTTTCTGGCATGTATGAAGCTGTAGTAGTGCCACTGATTAAAGATTTGGTTGCTAGGACATTGAATTCAGACCAAGCAAAAGAGTTGAAGAGAATTAAGGATGACTTAGCCGCCAATGGCGACTACGCTGTTGCATTGCGGGATATTTTAATTGGATTTGGGACTAACAAATAACCGGGTTAAGCCCTTCATTCTGGCCAGCATGACTATGGCGGCCAGATCAAGGATTTAACATTTGACGAGTCGTTATAGGAAGTTACATTATTCGCGGAGTGAGGTTTAACAAGATTAACTTCGTTGTTAATACGTAAAACCGCGAGGGTTAAAATGCGTTAAAGCTCGCTTTGCGAGCTCCCAACGAATATCTCTGGGATGTAACTGATTATTGGTCGATGCGACGAGAAATATAGTCCAAAAAAATTAAAGACACAAAAAAATAATAAAATGAATATAACAAAAACAATTATTACAGCCACAGTCGCATTGACTATGGTTGCCATGATTGCTCCTGTAATGACTTCTGCCGCCACCGTGCCTTCAGCATGTGCTGGCATCACTCTCACCAGAAATTTGAGAGTGGGATCGGTAGGATCTGATGTAAGATGCTTGCAAGCAAGTATGAACGCATTAGGTTATACAGTTGCAGTATCAGGAGCAGGCTCAATGGGCATGGAGACAACCCACTTTGGTCCAAAAACCTTAGTAGCTGTTAACCACTGGCAACAAGCTGTATTACATACATCAGCGACTCAGGTTGGTCCTATGTCAAGGGCAAACTTGAATGCATGGTTGACCGGCTCTCCGAGCCCAACCCCTTCACCGACTCCAAATCCTAATCCAACCGGACCGGTGAGCGTTATGCTTTCACCAGCAACTCCAGCAGCTGGAAACATTGTTGGAGGACAAGCTACTGCTGATTTGTTGCACGTAACCTTTACGGGAAGCGGCACGGTCACTTCAGTAGTTTTGACACGTTCTGGTATCTCAGATTCAAACACACTTACCAATGTGTATTTGTTTGACGGAAATACCCGCATTACTGATGGATATAGCTTCAGTGCTACCACCAGCATGTTGACTATTAATGGCCTTAATATCGCCGTCAATGGATCACATGAAATCTCCGCAAGGGCAGATGTTCTATCAACTGCTCCAACTACGGCTTCAACCATTGCCGTTTCACTTACTGGCTACACAGCCAATGGAACCACCAACACAGCTAGCGTTATGGGTAACACCATGTCAGTTGTAGTTGGAAACTTGGCTTCAGCTACGATTACCGCAGCTGCCAGCGCCGCTGTTCCAACAGCTAACGTGAATGCCGGTACTACTGGCTACACTTTCTGGTCAGCCCCTATTCAGATTAATACCAGGGCTGTCTGGCTGAAGATGGCAAACTTCCGCATGATCGGATCTGCACCTTCAGACGCGCTTTCCAACATCAAATTATTTATTGATGGTGTTGATACTGGAAAAGTTGGCATGGTTATGGCTATTAACGGTTCAAACTATGTAGTGTTTGATTTGACATCAGCGCCTATTAGCTTGATGACCGGATCACACGCCGTTGACATGAGGGCTGATATCCAGAAAGGTACCAATAGGACCATTCAGGTATCAATCCAAAATGCATCTGACTTGACCATTTATGATCCTCAAGTTGGCGTAAATGTTGCTGTAAGCAGCACTACTGCCGGATCATTCAGCGCTAATAACGCCGGAACAATCTCTATTTTGACCGGTTCAGTGACGATTGTTACTGATCCTACCTTCACCGCTCAGACTACTGTTTCTGGAGGTGCAGCCAACGTAGTGGTTGCTAGATTCAAAGTTCATGCATATGGTGAAGATGTTAAAATCAGCACCTTGAAGATTATTCCTTCAATCCTTGGAGCAACTTCAACCGGATCTACTTGTACCACTAACGCCACAACTGGAGTTATCGGTACTGCCGTGGGAACTTGCGGACTTAACAACGTAACTTTGTACTTCAATGGTTCACAAGTTGGTTCTCAGGTAAATTACGTGGGAGCGACCTACACCATGGGTACTGTAACAACGGGTAGTGTTATTACCTATACGTTGGGTTCTCAGGTGATTGCTCCAGCCGGACAAGATAGCTGGTTGGAAGTAAGAACTGATCTTCAAACAGAAGCTAACGTTGCTTACACCGGAGGTACGGTAAAAGTAGGATTGCCTGCTGACACCGTTAATTACGGACAAGGTATGAGCTCACAAGCTTCTATCACCGTTCCAACTGCGGCTATTGCTACCAGCGGTTTGACGATTTCAACCAATGGATTAGCCGTATCAAAGAACAGCGCTTACTTGAATCAATCAATTGCTCCAAACATGTCAGGTGTGAAAATCGGTTCTTACGTTTTACAGAACCAGAGCACCTCACAGTCAATCAGGTTGACTTCATTGAGCATTGCTACCACTATTACAACTACAACGGTAAGCAACTTCTCTAACTTGTGCGTTGCGGTAAATTCATCCAGCTGCAATACTTCTCCTATCCAGTTCTCAGGAACTCAAAGTGGCACTACATCAACTGATGTGTTCTCGGTAACCAATTCATTGGCGCAGGGAGCATCTATCTTGGTTGATTTGTATGCCCAGACAGGAGCAGCAACCAGCGGAACCATTGCGACAACCTTAAACGTTTCGTCAATCGGTGCTATGGATAACATTGCAGCCGCTAGCGGAGCCAAGACCGGACAAACTATGACCTTAGGTACTGGAGCTGTTCCTACACCTACGTTAGTAGTGTCCGCTGCTTCAACTACTCCTGCTCAATTTGTTGCAGGTGCAATGCCAACAGGAATGACCAATGCATCATCGCAAGCTACGTTTAACTTCCAGTCAACCAGTGGCGCTTCAACTATTACCGAACTTAAGTTTACGGTATCTGGTTCAGACGCAAGCACCAGCAACATGGTAAGCAATATCTGTGTTGGCTCAATTTGCGCTCAGCCGGTTTCTGGTACAGCTTACTTAACTGGTCTTAACTTGAATGTTCCGCAAGGAAGTGGAGGTTTGACCCAGCCAGTTGCCATCTGGTATTCACCAGTTGGAACCAACGCTATCGTGCCTAACAACTTGGCCGCCGTTTCGCTTGCGTACTACAAGTACATTTCAGGCGGAACAACTACCACTAAGACTGGAACGACCCTTTCTGGAAGTGACTTCACTTCAGTAGCGGCTCCAACCCAGACTTTGGTTGGTTCACGGCCTGTCGTTGCAGTTACCAATGCTAGCGTTTCAGGACTTAACATTGGAACAGTTCAGAACAAGATTGGTGAAATCACGGTTATGGCTGACTCAAGAGGTGATCTTAAACTTAACGATATTAAGTTCACCGCGGTTAGCACCGGATTCGCAACCACCGTGCCTACCTTCACGAGCGCCTTTATCTCTGATAACAGCAGCGCTACGGCAGTTACCGGTTCAAGTTGCGGTCAAGGTTCAGCTGCAGCAACTTCTCAGACCATCTTCTGCGAGTTTGCTACTTCAGGCGATACTATGACTACGACTACTGGAGTTACCAACTCTGAAGACAACAACGACTTCGATGGTTACATTGTCCAAGCTGGAAAATCAGTTACTTTCAGCTTGTACGCTATAGTTGCGGGAGCAACCACATCTACCAGCCCAGCCTCAATTTCAACCTCATTGGTTGCTGCAGGCTTTAACTGGGATGATGCTTCATATGCTGTATTCAGCAGCAATGCAGTTACTGCAAATCCAAACAATGGAACGAACCTCACTGGTTCTAACATTTATGGATTCCCAACTAACAGCTACACCATCAAACAGTAATTTCACGTTGACACGCAAAAAAGCCCCTTATGGGGCTTTTTTGTTGTATAATGTATTATTATATGAATTATAAAAAATACGCGGTAAAAGTA
The DNA here is from genome assembly GCA_023245155.1 of Candidatus Staskawiczbacteria bacterium. Lineage (GTDB taxonomy): Bacteria > Patescibacteriota > Minisyncoccia > Minisyncoccales > Staskawiczbacteraceae > VGLO01. The sequence goes on from JAHFKV010000001.1 coordinate 282,427, forward strand.
GTCTTGGCAACATTACTATTGGGAGTAGGCGTTGGGCTGGGTTATCAGTGGGGCTTTAATCATGAGCATGATATTTTAGTAAAAAGCCTAAATGTTATCCACCCATTGAGAGATCATAACCCCTCATATAAGTTCGTCTCTCCACTCTTGGCCTATATTGTTCCAAGTGCCGATCAGGATGCTGGGCTGACGGCCTTGAAAAATAAGGTGGCTGATTTTATTGATGTCCAAAAAAAGAGCAATAACCTTTCAGATGCCTCCGTGTATTTGTCTGACCTGAACAGAGGCCGTTGGATTGGGGTGAATGAACGCCAAAAATATAATCCTGCCAGCATGTTAAAAGTGGTGGTGATGGTTTCTTATTTTAAGGAAGCGGAGATTCGTCCAGATATTTTACGAAAGAATTTGATGTACACAGCTAGTGCACAAGAGGCTATTAAAAAAGATTTTTTTAATTCTTCATCTCAGCTTGAGATTGGACAATGGTATACCATCCAAGATTTAATTGAAAAAATGATTGTTGACTCCGACAATGGAGCTGAGCTATTGCTTTTTGGCAATATTAATAAAGATAATTTAGACGCCATTTATAACGTCTTGAACATTACTAGTCCCGACAAGATGGCTGATAATTTTGTTATTTCCCCGCGCGCCTATTCATTATTTTTCAGAGTGATTTATTCTGCCACTTATCTTAACGAAGACTTGTCGGAAAAAGCCCTGAGTATCCTTTCGAAAACAACGTTTGATGATGGGATTGTAGCCGGTTTGTCTACCAATTTGGTGGTTTCTCACAAATTTGGAGAGCATGTGGAAAGCAGTAATAACCAAGTTACGAGTGTAGAATTACACGATTGCGGGATTGTGTATTATCCGGTTAATCCCTATTTTTTGTGCGTTATGACCAAGGGCAAAGATATCGATCAATTAAAAAGCGTGATAAAGAATATTTCTTCCATGGTCTATCAAGCCTATGGAAGCCAGCAGTGAGTTAGTTGGGCAGGGTTTTTAAAAACGCTTCCACATTGGATTTTGATTCGGGGGAGAGTTTTAAAACAATCAGTGCCTCTTGCCTGGCTTCATAATAATTGCCAGCTTGCCCATAGAAAAAAGCCAAGGAAGAGTGGTACTGGGCCACTTCTGGGCGTATGCCCGCAAGTTTTTGATAGATGGGCAACAATTCGCGGTAATCCATCAGGGAACCATAGGCATTAGCCAGCTGGAGTAAATTTACTTCAGAGGTAATATCGGTTCCTTTTTGGTGGGCGATGTCAATATTTATTTTAGCCCCGGGGATATCTTTTTCATATATTTGCGTCAGTCCAAGGTAAAAATGGCAATCACCCAATTTAGGATTCGCGTTGATGCAAGTTTGAGCATAGCGGTGCGCTAGGGCAAATTCTTTGGCCGTCATGGCGATTTGTATGTATTGGGCAAGTATTTCTTGGTGACCCGGAGCTAAGGTGAGGGCTTGGTCTAAATATTGGTAAGCTTGTTTAATGAGTTCATTTTTTTTTGAGGAGTTTTGTTCTTGATTTGCCAGTTCATTGGCGGCGTTTCCCATGAAAATCCAATAACGGGTATAGGTTGGCTGGATGACAACCGCTTGCTTGATTAATTCCAACCCACGCTGTTTGTAAAATAGAGTATTCTGCGGATAAAACTCAGCGCAGGTTTTTGCCATCTCAACGTATTGAAGCCTGGCATATGAATCTAAAAAGCTGTGCTGAACCAGGGCTTTTTCCAACACTGCGATCCCTTGGCCGCAGTTGCCTTGGTTGACTAAGGCTTGAGCAGTGTTAATCTCTGCATTCAGGGAAAGGGGGACAAGGTTGTATTGCCATATGAACACCGCTGCTAAACCAGCTAAGCCTATTGCCATGGCGGTTTTCCAAATCTTTTTCTTGGGTATGAGTGGCGGAGCTTCTTGGGTTGGTGTTAACAAAGCCAGGTGGAGCGAATAACCAGCTAGGAAAAAGAAGAGCAGGTAAGAAGAAAACGAATCAAAACTGAACAAGTTGGCAACCAGGTAGGCCAGTAACGTTGCCTTACTGCCATGGGCTGTTAAGGTTTTTACTTTGCTCAGTTGCCAGAATAGGGCAGCTATGAGTCCCAGATACGCCAGCAGGCCAAGGATGCCCGCGTCGTTCATGGTTTGGATAAAAATGTTGTGGGCCCGATCCCACCAGGATAAAATTCCTTCCAGCGAGGGACTGGGCTGGTAGTAATGGTCAAAACCAACAGAAAAATTTTCCGGTCCATACCCCAAGAATGGCTTGGCTTTTACGGCTTTTAATTCAATCCCCAGAGTGGACAAGCGAGTATCCTCTAGCAGATTTTTGACCATGAATCGGGGGGTTAGGGTGGTAAAGAGCCGGTTTTGTTGCAGAAACCGGGGCAGCGGGGCAAGGTTAATATAAGCAATGCCGGCAATTGCTATGAGAAGCAATATCACCGCGGCTCTTTTGAAAATTCGTATTTTTTTGAATCCCGCCTGTTCGGTGATAGGGTACCAAATAAGAAAATAGGTGGCTCCCACCCCAATTCCCAGGTAAGCTGCTCGGGTACCGCTGAGTAATATAGCTAATAAGCATACTGCGCCACATACCCCATAGAATATTTTTTTTGTTCGGCACGGTTCTTTCAGGAATCTTACTGCTATCATGAAAACTAATAATAAAAGATACACCGCTAAAAGAATGGCGTTTCCCATGGTTCCCGTGGGGCGACTTTGCGGCGCACCGAAGATGCCATAGTATTGAGAAATGGCCACCAGGGAGATCAAAGCTCCTATGAGAATAGAAAAATCCCAAAGTTTTTCCCATTCTTGGCGCGTTAAGGTAAGATAGGCAACCATAGCCACGACGATATAACCAGCAAAGGTGACAAAGCCACCGCCCCGGTAAGGGCTTGACCATAAGCTGGTTTGGGGATCAACAGAAAAGAGCGTAGCTAGCCCATAGGCTCCTAATAGGATTGCCAAGAACCAGGCAGTGTAAGCTTTTTTTAAATGCAGGGAGTTAAACCTTGCCAAATTCTGCGGCCATTGGAAGGCAAGGCCGACGCATAAAATCGTTAGAATGATTCTAAAAATAACCGTTTTGCCAAAATCCGGCGGGAAAAACCAGGGTTGCCATAATAAGAGGGGCAGAGCCAATATTACAAAAAATCCGGCCAAATACAGCCAATGAGATTGATAAAAAAACGCGTTGTTTTTCATGTAACTTTATGATATAAGTAAAACATATAAAAATCAACGCGAACTACTGCCCTTGAAGATAATACGCCTCCTTTTTACTAATATCGGCATCAAACAAACTCTCTTGAAAAACACCTTTTGGCTGGTTTTGGCGGAAGCGGTGATTAAAATTTTGAGTTTGGTACTGATCATTTATATGGTCAGGGTGTTGGGGGTGACTCAATATGGTAAGTTTACCTTTGCGTTTTCGTTCGTTTCCATTATGGCCATTTTTTCTGATTTGGGAGTGGTGGATTTTTCCACCCGGGGGTTAGCTCGTAATAAAAACAACGAAGAAAGGTTTTCGGGTATTTTTACCCTTGAAGCGCTCTTGTGTGTGTTCATGCTTGGAGTTTCCGTTGTGGGATCTTTTTTTATTACTCCCGATTCAGAAATTAGGAAAATCATTTGGATCCTAAGTATCTTTTTTATCAGCAATAGCTTGTTCGGGATTATTTTTTCTTTCTTGCGGGCGCGGCAAAATATGGAATACGAAGCCTTGATTCGGATTGCCCAGTCTTTGGCAAACACCTTGGTGGTTTTTTTCGTTATTCTTTACCTCCCCTCTATCGGTAATGTTAGCTATGGTTACCTGATTTCAAATTTAATCATACTCTTCTTCTTGTTATTGTTGTTCCGGGCCCGTTTCCAGCCTATTCACTTGCACTTGGAGAAGCATTCCTTAGATGTTCTTAAAATGTCTTGGCCCATGAGCCTTGGGTTTGTGGCAAGCTGGACCTATCTTTCCATTAATTCAGTGATGCTGGGGTATTTTAATTTGATCACTGAAAACGGCTGGTATAATGCTGCTTCTCGGATTGCTCTGGTGGCCATTATCCCCGCCACTCTGATTTTGAAAACTTTTTATCCCATGCTGAGTAACTTCTATGTCTCATCAGCAGAAAAACTCCAGAAATCCTGGGATTATCTGGCACAATCAATGCTCTGGCTGGCTCTGCCCATGGTAACGGGAATGATTGTGATAGCTCCAAAAATTATCTACGCGTTTTATGGTCCCGGTTTTTCTCCTTCTATCTTGGCTCTTCAGCTTCTCATCATCGTCATTGGCATCAGTTTTATCACCATTCCTTACAGTGTCATTTTGGTGGTGGCCGACCAGCAGAAAAAAAACTTTAGTTTAATTGTGGTGGGCGCCGTAATGACCATTGGGTTGAATGTTATCTTAGTGCCTTGGTTCGGTTTTTACGGCAGTATTATTTCTGCCCTGATTGCTTCTAGCGCGGTATTTTTTGGCACCGTGGCAGTTGCCCATTATACCACCGCCATCCGCATTGTTAATAAAAATTTGCTTTTGGCAACGGTAATATCGGCCTTTTCCAGTGCTGTTATGTATGGGTTGATACATAATCAGTTCATGGATCATGCTCCCTTGGTGATCATCTGCTTCACGGGAGCGCTGGTTTATTGTTTACTATCACTCGTTTTATATAGAATATCCTATGTCCGAAGCAAGTAACCCCATTGTGAGCGTGGTCATCCCCACATATAATCGGAAAAAAACCGTGGGCAGGGCCATTCAAAGTGCCCTTAATCAGAGTTTTAAAAACTTAGAAATTGTTGTTTTAGATGACGGTTCAACCGATGGAACGAATGAGGTAGTGGCAGGCTATTTGCATCATCCTAACATTCGCTATATCTATCAAAATAATCAGGGCAGCTTGGACAAAACCATGAATAATCTGGTGCGAGCGACTCGGGGTAAATACATCGCCCCGTTAGATGATGATGATTTTTGGTGTGATGCAGATAAAATCAAGAAACAGGTTGAATTCTTGGAAAAAAATCCTGCCTATGTATTGGTGGGCGGTGGAGCCATTAAAATAGACCAAAACGGCAAGGAAATTGTGCGGTATCTGGTAACCGAACGGGATCAGGATATTCGCCAGAAAATTCTGATGAATAATGCCTTTGTCCATGTATCAACCCTTTATAAAAAAGATGCCTGGGAAAAGGTGGGCGGCTATGATGAAGATTTGGATGGCGGAGGAGATTGGGATTTATGGATGAAGTTAGGACAGGTGGGGAAGTTCTACAATATGCAAGAATTTTTCGTAAAATACTCCGGGCACCAGCAAGATAACCCGGGCTATTGCGAAACAAGATACGGAAGGCAAGGATGGTTCCAGCTTAACGTGCGCTTAAGAAAAAAACACCGCCATCAGTACCCCCATTACTCTCAAGCGTTGGTATTATGCTGGCTGGGGTACGGGTACTCTTTTTTGCCATTCAAGCGTCGCCTCTGGCCCCTGGTTTTTAAAATAAGAAGTTTTTTATTTAGAAATTCTCCTTACCGCTATTACAAGAGCCAATAATCTATGGATGTTATTATCGTTTGTCATACCGAATTTGGTTTTGTGCGTAACAAAAAAGTTATTTACGAAAAAAAAGCCACCCAAGGCGTTACCAAGGGGGTGCTGAATTTAATGGGGGTGGCAAAAAGGTATAAAGCTAAAGTAACCTTCGCGGTTATGCCCGAGGTGGCTGAATATTTTCCTAAAGACACCGGTCAGGAAATTGGTTTGCATGTCCACGCGGGCTGGGAAACGTTTGGGCAAGGCAAAGATGCTTATGAGGTAGGGGATGCCTATTTACGAGTGCATTCCAAGCAATCAAGCGCTTCTACCGTGTTGCGGGATTATTCTTATGATGAGCAATTTGATATGATTTGCCGAGGGAAAAAATATCTAGCAGAAATCTTGGGGAGTGCGCCAACCACCTTTGTGGCTGGCCGATGGTCGCTTAACAATGACACCGTTAAGGCTTTGGTGGCCAACGGTTTCACCCATGATTGTTCAGCCCAGCCTGGTGCAAAACCTGCCCATCATGATTGGTCGCGGCTTCCCAGAATCTGCATGCCGTACCATCCTCATGAACATGACTATCAAAAAAAAGGGGCCGCGCCCCTCTTAATGGTTCCCGGAGCCCAGTATTTTCCGGGTGGCGGTGTTAACCCGGAAATGGTTCCTTGGGTGGGGCTGGCGTGGCTCAAAGCCTGTTTTTCTGAATATTACCGGCAAGGCGCACCATTGTTCCATATCTGTTTACATTCGCCCTGCATGACCGATGATTATTTTATTTCAGCCATGGATCGCCTGTTAGAATTCATCGCCGGGCATGAACAGGTTCATTTCAAATGCGCCCGAGAGATCCAAGAATACCCCAATCGGCATGTTGCCGCAACTATGTTGCCTTACCTAGCCGGCCTTAATCTGGCCATCATTAAAAGTTATTTTTTAAGTTCTTTTAAGATTTTTTTATAAATAGTTGCCTTGCCAAGTCCGTGGCGTTCCGCCAAATACTGCTGGTGGCCGGTAATTTTTTGGTAGCTATCGTCTATGCCTAAAGTGGTTAACTTGCCACCCAGGCGGTGTTTTAAGAGTTGTTCGGCGATGAGACTGCCCAAACCTCCGATGGTTCGGTGCTCTTCAATGGTGAAAATGTGTTTCTGTCCTTTGATTGCTTTCACTAGCGCTGGTTCATTGATTTGGCTTAAGGTGTGCAGGCTGATAACGGTAAGGTGTTTTTTTGATTCTTTCATGGTATCAGCTACCGCCAAGCCGGTTTGTAAGCAAGCGCCGGTGGTGATGATGGCGCCGTCATTCCCATTCCGAATTACCGATGGTTTACCTAAAATCGTTTTGACTTTTGCGGGCATGAGAACGACTTCCGGTTTTAATAGCCGCAGGTAACAAGGGCCGGGTTTTTTGTATGATTGCAGAGTTAATTCTCGGGTTTGAATGGAATCAGCCGGGGAAATAACCGTGATGTTGGGCAGCGGCCGAAGAATAGAAATATCTTCAATGGCGTAGTGGGTGCTTCCAAAAGCTCCATAGGCAAACCCCGCGCCCACGCCCACAATTTTCACATTGAGATTTTGGTAGCAAATGTCGTTGCGGATTTGTTCAAAGGGTCGCATGGTGGCAAAGGGAATAATGGAATAGACGTAAGGTTTTTTCCCTTCCAAAGCTAAGCCGGCGGCGATAGAGAGCATGCTTTGTTCCATTACCCCGCAGTTAATGAAGCGCCCGGGAAATTCTTTCGCGAAATCTTCAAAGACGGAAAATCCTAAATCGCCGGTTAGCAACATGATTTGCGTATCCTGGCGAGCCAGTTGGGTTAAGGTATCAATAAATGTTTTTCTCACAGAAGTTCTTTGAGGGCTGAATGATATTGCTCTTGATTAGGATTTTTATAATGCCAGGTTAGGGGATCTTTTTCCATGAAAGAAATACCCTTGCCTTTTTTGGTTTTGGCAATAATTACCCTTGGGCGTTTAATACCCATGGAAGTTAGGGCTTTTTCAATTTGATGATAGTTGTGACCATTGATTTGTGTTGCCTTCCAGCCAAAAGCCTTCCACTTTTGTAAGAAGGGTTTATTTTTCATAATTTTTTCACTTTCACCTAAACCCTGTTGGCCGTTGTAGTCTATAATAACGGTAAGGTTGTCTAATTGGTGGTGGGCGGCGAACAAGGCGCTTTCCCAGGTGGTGCCTTCATTGCATTCTCCGTCAGACATTAATACTACCACTTTGAATTTTTTGTTGTCCTGCTTGGCTGCTAAAGCCATGCCAATGCCCATGGGAAGGCCGTGGCCAAGTCCACCCGTGGAAACTTCAACGCCGGGAGTAAAGCCTTTGGTTGAATGACCTGGCAGCAAGCTGTCATTTTGGCAAAAAGTTTCCAGCATTTTTTTCGGGAAAAATCCTTTTTCAGCCAAAATGGCATACAGGGCGGCCACCGCATGTCCTTTGCTTAAAATAAAGCGATCTCGGCCAGGAGCTTGCGGTTTTTTTGGGGTTACTTTTAAAAAACCAAAATAAAGCACCGTTAAAATATCGGCGCAGGAAAGAGCCGATCCCACGTGAGATTCTTTAGACAAAAAATGCTGGAGCAAAATGCTTCGACGGATTTCTCTGGAAATTTCTTGGTAGTTACTCTTTTTCATATAAAGACAGATTTTTTTCAAACCAGGCGATAGTTTTTTTTAAGCCTTGTTCTAGGGTGTAGCGGGGTTGCCAGCCCAGGAGTTTTTTGGCTTTAGAAATGTCATGCGCCCAGGTTTGAGCTTCGGGTTGGGCTAAACGTATTTTACCATACTGGGGCATGGTTTTAGCTTTAGTGATTTTTTTGGCTACGGTTACCACTTCTTCAATGGTAAAGGGTCTCTTTAAGCCGATATTAATAATCTGGCCTTTGATTTTGCTGATATTTTCTATGGCCAAAATATAGGCATTGATGACATCTTCAATAAACATGAACGGCCGGGCAATCTTTGGCTGAGAAAGATGGATCGGCCGATTTTGCAAGCAGCCCATAACTACCGAAGGCACCAAGCGTTCTTTTTCTTCAAAATATCCATAGGCGGCAAAGGGCCTGATGGTGACGGCTGGAAAGCCGGTTTGGCGCGCTATCATTTGGCAATACATGGTGGCTGCTCCCTTGGTAATGCCATACAGATTTTCGGGTTCTAACACGTCAGTTTCTTTCATGGGTCTTTCTTTGATACCGTATTCTGAATTGGTGCCGGTGTTAATGAAAGCTTGCACTCCGATTTTTTGACAGGCGTTGATCAGGTTAATGGTGCCTTTCAAGTTTGTATCAATGGTTAAGTTAATGTCTTGCTGGAAACGCTGATAGGCGCCATAGGTGGCAAAATGGAGAACAATATCGGGCCGGACTTTTCTAATCAGGGCTTTGACATCGGTGGCGTTTGATAAATCTATTGTTTTTATGGCAACGCCAGCGTTTTTGATGCGCCACAGGTTAGCACTTTTTCGTTCTGCAACAGTAACGCTGGCGCCTAGTTCTAAAAATTTGTACACAAAATTGGCACCGATAAACCCCGCCCCGCCCGTAATCAGAACTTTTTTATTTTTTACGTCCATACATTGGCCTATTCTAGCACAAATCTGCCAGGGGAGAAAATCATTGACAAATCTTAAAAAGAATGTAATATATAGATATCGCTCGTTGACATTTCTATATTCTTTTCGAGAAAGGTGGTGTGGCGTGGCTCAGGGTAGTCTTGAACTTTTGGCGGCGTTGGCGTTAATCGATCCACGCCAGCCCTATGGCACAGAGCTCTTTGACGCTCTGATTCGCCTTGGTGTTACTCCCTCTATTGAGGCGGTTTGTCTCCGGTTGAATTCCGAGCGACAAATCGAAGTCTACCTGACTCGGCGGGCAGAGGATGACACTGCATATCCGGGGATGTATCACTGTCCCGGAACGGTCAGGCGACCACATGAAACGATTGGGATGGGGTTTGAACGCCTCTCAAAAAAGGAATTTGGCGTTCCGTTACTATCCTACCGTTTCGTAGGCGAAGTTGATCATCCTGATGAGGCTCGCGCGCACCTGGTTTCCCAGGTGTATCTGTGTATTCCTCAAGATGGTCCGGGCAAGGGGCAATGGTTTCCGGTCGTGGGGCTACCACAGCCCATGGTCGAGACCCATGAGAAGCGAATCATACCGGCGGCGCTAGGAGTTTTCGTGGCCGGGAACACTGAATACTGTTGGTAATTCCTTCGCGAATTACGGGGCCCATCTTTTCAGGATGGGCCTTTTTCATTACGAAATCTTTCGATGCCAATCTAGGGTTTCTTCGATTCCTTCTTTAAAGCTGGTAGTAGGCTGCCAGCCAAGTTTTTCTTTGGCTTTGGACCAGTCTAGGTATTGGGCGGGGATTTCGTTTTTGGCAATATTTAAAATTTTATAGTTAACTTTTGTGCCTAAAATTTCTTGTATTTTTTCCACCCCCTCAATAACGCTAAAAATATTTTTACTGCCGAAGTTAAAAGCTTCACCCTGCAATTCTTTGGCGCGCGCAGCCAGGGTAATGCAGCCTTTGGTGATGTCTTTTACATAGGTGTATTCGCGGATCATTTTGCCGTCGCTGCGAATTAAAAATTCTTCGTTGTGCAATATGGCTTTTACGACCCCGGGAATGAGGCGTGAAAAATTGGTGTCGCCCGGGCCGTACACATTTGAAAAACGGGTGATGACAATGGGCATGTGATAGGTTTTCACATAGGTGGTGGTCAGTAAATCCGCTGCTGATTTTGAGGCGTCATAGGGGTGGCTGCCTCGCAACGCCGTGCTTTCGGTGTAGGGTAACGTTTGGGCGGTGCCATACGCCTTGTCAGAAGAAACCATTACTACCGAGGGGATCGTTGGCATGGTTCGGCAGATTTCTAATAGATTAACCGTTCCCATCACATTGGTTTCAATGGTTTTTAAGGGATTTTTATAGGCCACATCCACCAGTGGCTGGGCGGCCAAATGGAAAACCACAGAGGGTTTTTCCTTTTTGAAAATAGCCGCCATCTTTTTATAATCACGCACGTCAGTTTTATAGAACTTGGCTTTCGGGTGGATATTTTTTTTCAATCCCGAAGAGAGGTTATCAATCACCACTACCGTATTTTTTAACTCTGCCAAATCGGCCACCAAATGGCTGCCAATAAACCCCGCCCCGCCCGTTACCACGATTTTTTTTCTGGTTAGTCTTTCCATAATTTCCACTTGGGATCTTTTTCCCAAAGCTCATTTAAATACAAAAAATCTTTATAGGTGTCCATGCCGTACCAAAAGCCTTCGTGCTTGTATAAGGCAGCTTGCTTCATTGGGATAAGCAGTTTCAGCGGGTCTTCAATCATGTCTCCCGGCTTTAAGTAGTTGAAAAATTCTTTGTTGAGCACCATGAAACCTCCGTTCACGTAGTCATAGAGCATAGGCTTTTGGGCAAATTCGGTAATGAGATTATCTTTGTCGGTATTTACCAATCCCCAGCGGGATTCCGGGTGCACCCCGGTGATGGTGGCAATTTTTCCGTGGCTTTTATGGAAGGCCACCAGCTTGGCAATATCAATGTCAGCCACCCCGTCTCCATAGGTGACCATGAACATATCTTCGGTAATGTGGGGCTTCATTTTTAACACCCGTTCGCCGTGGGGGGTTTCTAGGCCCGTGTCAATCGGCGTAACGGCAAATCCATGGTTGTTTTTGGAAAAATAGTCTTGAATCACTTCTCCCCTAAAGCCCAGAGCCGGCAGAAAGTGGTTATAGCCGTAGTGGTGATAAATTTTCATGATATGCCAAAGCATCGGCTTGCCGCCAATTTCCACCATCGGTTTGGGCTTGAATTCAGTTTCTTCTTTTAAGCGGGTGCCCGTACCTCCGCACAAGATAATCGTTTTGATTTTAGGGGAATCCATAGTATAATAATATATTATAAAATAGCATGGAAAAGGTAAAAAGACAACCTAAAATCAGCGTGATGCTGCTCACCTATAATCGAGATAAGCTGCTGCCCCGCGCCATTAAAAGCGCGTTAAACCAGACTTTCGGAAATTTTGAATTGGTGATTGTTAATAATGCCGCCACCGATACCACTGAGGCCGTGATCCAATCTTTTTTGGGAGACCCGCGGATTGTCTATAGAAAGCATGAAAAAAATACCGGCCCCTTCGGAGGATTGAATACCTGCTTAGATCTGGTAACCGGTGAATATGTGCTGAATTTGGCCGACGATGATGAACTGGTGCCAAATGCTTTGGAAACTATTTCTGACGCCATTGACCGGCTTTCGCCCCGGGGCATCCAGATTATCTATTTTGATTCTATTGACGCGGAAGTTCAGCAGTACAGCGGTTCTGGTATTAAAAAAGAAGGGCCGGTAGCCTATGAGGATTATCTATGCAATCGTTTCAATGGCGACTACCAGGTGGTAATGGCCCGGTCAGTTATTGGTAACAACCGTTTTGATCAAAATGCCTGGGGCGGTATGACCACCACCTATGGGTTGCGCTGTCACCGCGGAAATTTGGCCTATTATGTGCCAAAAATCATTGCAAAATTATACCGATTGCACGGGGAAAGCCGGATTACCCGGGCTGAAACCACTCTGTATCACCATTTGCCAAAAATGTTGGGAACCCTGGAATCATTTTTGGGAGAATTTGGCGAAGAAATTAAAAAAGCCTGCCCGGCTAATTATGGAGAGCGCTTAGCTTCTCTGGGGTTTTACCAAATCTTAAATGGCCGCTCCAAAGAAGGCCGAGTTCATTTGGCCACGGCTTTGAAATTCCGTTTTTCAGTTTTTCATGCCTTTGTTTATGTGGCTTCTTTTGCTTTAACTGCCCAGCAAATCAAATCCCTCTGCCTGATTTTTTTCAATATCCGCGAACGCTTGGTTAATCTTATTAAAAAATTCAAAAAACCAGTCGCCCTTACCAATGTCAGAGCATAGAATCTTTTTTAAACGAATCGCTTCCATTGGGGTGGTCAAAATTTTTACCAGTTTCCGGGGTTTAATTATCTTGCCACTGCTGACGAAAACTCTGGGGGTGGCTTACTATGGGGTATGGGCCCAGATTTTAATTACCATTGGGTTATTAACCCCCCTGCTCACCCTGAACTTGGCCACGCCCATGGTCAGATTTTTAGCAGCTGAAAAAGATACCAAAAAAACCGCCCAAGGAATTTTTACTGTCATTTTCACGGTGTTGGCAGCAGCCGGTTTTTTTAGCTTAATTCTATTTTTATTTTCAGATTCCACTGCCCTCCTGCTGTTGCAAGACCGGTCATACGCCCCATTCATTCAATTGGCCGCGGCGGTACTGATTTTTGAAGTGGTGAGCCAGATTAGCATGGATTCATTTCGGATTTTCGGTCAGATTACCACCTATTCTTTCTTAAGCATTTTTCAAACTATCTTAGAAGTCAGCTTAATTATGGCAGCCATTTTTCTTGGCTGGGGCTTACCAGGAGCGCTGCTGGCCTTATTGATTACCAGAGCGGCGGTTTCTGGTATCGCTTTGGTATACATTTTTTGGCACACGGGATTTGCCTTGCCCCGTCTTTCAATTTTAAAACCATACCTGGCCTTCGCCTTGCCATTGCTGCCATTGGGTTTATTTGATATATTAATTAATTCTGGCGACCGCTTTGTGATAGGATTTTTCAAGGGAGCCGTGGCCGTGGGCGTATATTCGGCCACTTATAGCATTGGGTTTTTAACCGTCATTTTCATTTTTCCCATTGCTTACATTCTATCTCCCACTATTTTTAAACTCTTTGACGAAGGCCAAATTGAGAAAGTTACCATGTATTTATCATATTCATTAAAATACTTTTTAGTATTTGCCATTCCTTCGGTATTCGGCTTAACCGTCTTGGCTAAAACCTTGCTCAGAACGCTAGCCACCTCTGAATTCGTGGCATTTAACAGTATGATAATTGTGCTAATGATTGCTTTGGGGGCGCTGTTATACGGGGTGCAGGCCGTGTATGGCCAAGTTATCATGCTGAAGAAAAAAACCAGCTTTTTCATTTTGGCATTTGGCATCGGAGTTCTTTCCAATATGGTGTTAAATGTGATATTGATTCCTTACTGGGGCCCTTTAGCCGCCGCCGCCAGTACCCTGGTAGCCTACTTGTTAGTAGCGGCTTTGATTATTGGAAAATCCCGGCAGTATGTAAGGTTTGAGTTTAATACCGTTTTTGTCGCCAAAAGTATTTTTGCTTCCTGTCTGATGGCTTTAGCCATTGCTACTTTTAATCCGATTGGCTCTATCCAGATTTTACTAGCGGTGGGAGGGGGCGCTCTAGTCTATTTTTCCTTACTCTTGTTCAGCCGCGCATTCAGCTCACAAGAAATCGCTTTCTTTTCTTCAGCCTTACATATTCGTCATATCTTTGAAATACTATGAAATCACCTTATAAAGTAACCTATGCAAAAGCGGTGCATGGCCCAGAAGAGTTACGAGCGGTGACTGATGTTATAAATAGTCATGCCACGGCCATGGGAAAGAATGTGCGCGGTTTTGAGATGGGGGTGGCCAAGCTGTTTGGAAAAAAGTTTGGAATCATGGTGAATTCCGGTTCTTCGGCCAATTTGTTAGCCGCCCGGATTTTTAACTTGCCGCCCGGTTCTGAATTTATTACCCCGGTTCTGACGTTTTCTACTACCATTGCGCCTTTTTTACAGCAGGGTTTGGTGCCTGCATTTGTTGATGTACAAGCAGGCACGTACCAAATTGATGTTGAAAAAATTGAAGCCATGATTACCAAGAAAACCAAGGCTCTGGTGGTGCCGCTGTTGTTGGGAAATGTGCCAGATCTGGGGCGCCTGCGAGCCATTGCCAAAAAACATAAGTTGCTTTTTCTGGAAGATTCTTGCGATACGCTTGGGGCAACGTTTTATGGTAAGCCAACCGGCCGGTTTTCTGACGCTTCAATTACCAGTTTTTACGGCTCCCACGTGATTACGGCCGGGGGCAGCGGCGGGATGCTGTGTATTGATCGCCAGGCTTGGCGCCGCAAAGCTTTGATGCTCCGGGGCTGGGGCCGGACTTCTTCGGTGATTGATTCAGAAGATATTAAAAAACGTTTTGGCGCGCGCATTGCCGGCAAGCCTTATGATGCCAAATTTTTGTTTGAAGAAGTGGGTTACAATTTTGTTCCCAATGAAATGGAGGCGGCCTTTGGCTTGGCCCAGCTGAAAAAATTAGCATCGTTCCGAAAGATTCGTCAGCAGAATTTCAAGGCCCTCAAAACCTATTTTAAGCAGTATGAAAACCTGTTTGTGTTACCCGAAGAATTGCCCGGTACCAATACCGCCTGGCTGGCATTTCCCCTAACCATCAAACCTGGCGCACCCTTTTCGCGTTACGACCTAGTGGCTTATTTGGAAACCCATGGCGTGCAAACGCGGCCGGTGTTTACGGGCAATGTGTTGCGTCAGCCTGCTTTTAAAAACCTGCGGGCCTCACGTAGTCGCCAGGGCTACCCGATAGCCGATAAGATCATGCAACAGGGTTTTCTGATCGGTTGCCATCATGGGATGGACAAAGCCCAGCTAGATTTCCTGAAGGGGTTATTTGAAACCTTCCTTACACCATGGAAAAAAAGCCGCTCTTAAGCATTGCCATTCCTACATACAATCGGGCGGCTCACTTGCAGGATCTGTTGCGCCAAATTGCGCCCTACGCGTACCAATCACAAGGGTTGGTGGAAATATGTATTTCCAGTAACGGTTCAACTGATCATACCCGCCAAATGGTTGCTAATTTCCAGCAAGAGTATCCTCAGGTCATTACCTACCATGAACATAAAACCAATTTAGGCTTTGACAGGAATGTGCTGAAGGTCATAGAAATTTCTCGCGGAGATTATATTTGGACCTTTGGGGATGACGATTCATTTGCAAACGACGGCCTGGCGGCGGTGGTGAATTTGCTTAAAACCTTAGATCAAAAAACCACCGGCGTGGTAGTTGCCAGAATGGATTTATATTTTACTGATGTTACTACCAATCAAAAAGTATTCTATGGCAGTTTTTTGAGTAACGACACGGTGGGGATGTCATTTGGGGACGCCGGATCAATGACTCCGCTGATTTTTAACAGCTATTTTTTAAAGCGCATCATTTCTGAGGAATCTGAAATGATAGAACAAGCTGTTGGGATTGTGTTTATGCACGTGGTTTTGAGAAGCTTGATGTTGTTACGGTATCCTCAGTTGCAGGCGGTGATGATGAATCGCCCGGTCATTTTCATGGTGGTGAACCCATGCAAGTTTTTTGTAGAAGATAAGTTTTTGTTAAACTACCAGGGCCAGAAAAAGTTAAATCGCATGCTGCTGGGGTACCAATATATGGATAGCAAGCATACGGCAACTATTACCAAGAATAATGCCATGTTGCGGTGGGGGTTTACGATGAACATGGTGATGATGAGAATCTTTAATGGCCTTAACTGTTTTTCGTATCCGGGTGCTCTGCGTCTGTTTTTTACACAGGCAAATGTTGCCGACGCCCTGTTATTTGCAAGTGTTTTTTTAACCCTTTCTCTCACTCCGCGTAGCATATTAATCTGGCTCTACCAGCTTTTGTTGATGAAGCGATACGGCAAACAGTGGAAGCAGCGGTGGTTTTTAATCCGTAATTTTAACGCTATGATGGGCCAAGGCACCCGCCGACAGCCGACATGATATATGATTGAAAAAAAACCATTATTAAGCATTGCCATCCCCACCTATAATCGGGCGAAGTTCCTCAAAAACCTGCTTGGCATGATTCTGCCCCAAGTTTTGGAACTGCCCGGCCTGGTCCAGGTGTGCATTTCTAATAATAAATCCACCGATGAAACTGGAGATCTGGTGGCAGGCTTCCAACAGCAATATCCCGAGTTGATAAAATACCAAGAACAGGAAAGGAACTTTGGGGCGCATACGAATTTTTTAAAAGTCATGGAAATGTCAGACGGCCAGTTTGTTTGGTTGCTGGGAGATGATGACACCGTTGTTGCAGGCGGGATTAAAAAAGTTATTGATGCGCTTGCAGCTTGCAATCCCAAGGAAACCGGCTTATTGGCTTTAGCTTGCCAGTCGTATTTTGTTGAATCTTCCAGCGGACGTGAAATTACCTATTCTTCTACCCTTCAAAAAAACAAACCAGTCCGATATGCCATAGACCGAAACGAGGTGATTGGGCAATCGTTTCCGGCCGCGGTGTTTATTTCCATTTTGCTGTTGAATAATGATTTTTTAAAAAAAATCTTCCAAGAAGAAAAAGATTTGGTGAAAAAAGCGGTGGAAGCCAAAGAATTTATCCATACCTTTTTATATCGCCTGATGTTTTTGAAGTATCGTCAATTGCAAGCGCTGTGGGTAAATGAAATTATCGTTCGTGACGAAGCTCATCGCTACAAATTTTATGTTGAAGATATTTTCCAGATTCATTATATCACCTGGGTCAGGCTGTGCGATTTGTTACTTTCTTCAGGGTACGCTGCAGGTTATGAATCAATGATTGCAAAGGATAAGCGGCGGGTGGTAAAAATGGTGATGATGGAAATGGCCATGATGAAATGTTTTGGGGGATTTAATTACACTTCGTTTAGTAAGTGCATCCAGCGGTTCTTTCAGGAAGCTCCCGTGAGGCTGGCTCTGGCGTTTTCATTTTCCTTTGTAGTATGCGCTGTGGTTCCTTCTTTTATGTTAAGAAATTTATATAAAGCGTTTGTCAGGCTCAAGCATGGCGGAAATTGGAAAAATATCTGGTTATATGTTACCGTCAAAAATGCCAATATGGCTCAAGGTAGTCGCAGGTTATTTGATTATGGAACCTAATATTTACGAACAGATAGATCCTGATGTGTATCGCCAGCGTGGTCAGGCAAATGAAATTGAGAGCTATCAATTTCAACACTGGCGCCCAAGGATTTTAGATGCCATTGCCAAGTATGCAAAAAATGCCGTGGTGCTGGATTTGGGCTGCGGACCAGGCGCGGATTGTTTTGAAATGAAAAAGTATGCCGCCAAAGTGTATGGAGTTGATTCTTCGCAAAAGATGATTGAGTATGCCAAAGCAACCTATCCGGGGATTGATTTTATCCATGCTGACGCGGCGGCCACAACCTTGCAAACCGGTTCTATCGATACCGTACTTTCCATTGGGCTTTTTGAATATGCCGCTGACAAACAACGGGTCATGCAAGAAATTTCACGGGTAGTGAAGCCGGGCGGCATGGCGGTTATTTTAGCTCCCAATAAATATAGCATGCCACGCGGTTTCTATGCCTTAGCTTGCGCGGTTATCGGCAAAAAAAGGGTGTGCAGCGAACCTTCATTTGGCCAAATGCTTCGCATGTTTAAAGCCGCCGGTTTCTTGCTGGTTGAATCTGCTATGGATGACGGACTCTTTTTCTTGCCGCGCCCGTTTGAAAAGTTGCTGGGACGCCGCACTTGGTTGGTTATTGAAAAATGCTTTAAGCCTTTCGGCCGTAATCCCTTGAGCATGAATATGTTATTTATCATTAAAAAGAATGTATGAAACATAATTATTTTTTACGCCAGCTTTACTACGTAAACGTCAGCCTTACCAATACCTTTGCGGCATGGTACGTGAGGCTGGGCAACGCCGGCCGGGTCGCTCATTATTTGACAACCCATCCGATTAAAAAACTCCATCTTGGGGCCGGGGGGAATCTGTTGCCCGGCTGGTGTAATACTGATATTGTTCCGGATTTAAAAACCGGCGTGTACCTTAACATTACCAGGCACTTTCCTTTTGCATCTGGCAGTTTTGAATATGTGTTTAGCGAACATACCATAGAACACATATCACTGCGGCAGGGGATTGCTATGTTGCAAGAATGCTTCCGGGTCCTAAAGCCCAAAGGCAGGGTGCGCATTGCCACGCCGGATTTGAAATTTTTAATAGAAATGTATAACCAAGAAAAAACTGATTTGCAAAAACGGGAAATTACCAGAATCGTTGATATGGTTTTTCCCGATGTCAACTTGTATTACGACTCGTTTGTGATTAATAACTTTTTTAGGAATTGGGGCCATCAGTTTATCTATGACTATAAAGTGCTGAAAGCACTGTTGGAGCGGGTTGGTTTTACCCAGGTGACCTTATGCCAGGTGGCAGAGTCCGCAGACGAGAATTTACGGGGCTTGGAAGCCCACGGCAAGTTCATATCGCCAGAAAGCAACAAACTGCAAACCTTTGTGGTTGAAGCGGTAAAACCGTAACATGAAAAAACCCATTACCATTGCCATTATCGCCGCCCGCTTTCCGCCTCATGGAGAAATTGGCGGTATTGAAATTGCCACTCAACATATTGTAACTGGCTTGGCGCGCCGAGGAAACCGGGTTTTTGTTGTTGCCTCTGGGCCTGAAAAAAGTTTAGAAACATTGCATAGTGGCGCAACGATATATCGTCTGCCGATTCGCAAAATAAAATGGTTAGGGGGCCTGATATTTTGGCTGGATATTTTTTGGACCTTGGGAAAGATTAAGCCCGATATTGTTCATGTCCAAACGATACAGATGGCTCTGCCAGCTTTTTTTTATAAGAAAATCTGTCATCGGCCGTATGTGGTTTGGTGTCATGGATTTGATGTATATTTTCCCTGGAAAGGCAAAGCCATCATAGCCCCGGTTACGTTAACGGCCTCGGGGGCAGTGGTTGTCCTCACCAATCACATGGCGGAAGCAGTCAAGGCATATTACTTGAAAAAAAGCATCGTTTTGCCCAATGGCATTGATACTAATACCTTCAAAGGGTTTTCAAAACAAGCAATTCGTGATACCTTAAACGTACCCGTAGGCGGTAAAATAGTTATCTTTACCGGCAGGTTTTATCCGGTTAAGGGCCTGGGGTATTTAGTTGAAGCTTTTAGAACGGTCAGTCAAAAAATCCCCGAAGCAGAACTTTGGTTGGTGGGCAATGGCGCTGACCGGGAATCTCTGACGCAAGCGGTTGCGAAAAATGGTTTAACCGGGCGTGTGCGTTTTACAGGCGAAGTTTTGCACCAAAAAATCCCCGAGTATTTAGCCATGGCCGATGTATTTGCATTACCCAGTCTGTCTGAAGGATTTCCCCTGGTTATTTTAGAAGCTATGGCCCTGGGTCTGCCGATTGTGGCCAGTCGTGTTCGGGGGTTGCCTGAAATTATTACCGATGGGGAAAATGGATTTCTTGTTGAGCCGAAAAATTCGGCCCAGCTGGCTCAAAAAATTATTCAGCTGTTGGAAAACCCTGCCCTGCGCCAAAATATTTCTGATGCCAACAAAAAAAAATCACAACAGTATGATTGGGAGCGCGTTATTGATGCAATGGAAACTATCTATTCACAAGTGTTAACTGCTGTTACATGAAAACTTACTTAGTTACCGGGGGAGCGGGTTTTATCGGGAGCCACTTAGTGGACGCGCTTGTCAAGCGTGGCCACAGGGTTTTGGTGGTTGATAATTTGTCCGGGGGCCGTAAAGAAAACCTCAATCCCAAAGCTCGTTTTTACAAAGCCGACATTTGTGAATTTAAAACCATCAAACCTTTGTTTGCCGGCGTTGACGTGGTATTCCACTTGGCGGCTATTCCCAGAGTCCCGGTTTCCATGAAAGATCCGGTTGGAACTTCACGGGTTAATATTTTAGGAACCATTAACGTATTCAAAGCTGCGGCCGAAGCCAAGGTGAAAAAAGTGATCTTTGCTTCTTCGTCATCGGTGTATGGCAATCAGAAAACCTCTCCCTTACAAGAAAGCATGGTTCCTGGCCCCCTGAGCCCCTATGCCCTTCAAAAACTGGTAGGCGAGCAGACTGCCAAGTTATTTACTGCCATATACAGGGTACCGATTATTTCCCTGCGTTATTTTAACGTGTATGGTCCGCGGATTGATTTTGATTCTGACTACAGCTTGGTGATGGGTAAATTTTTAAAATTAAAAAGTTTGAAAAAACCGCTCACGATTTTTGGGGATGGCAAGCAAACCCGCGGTTTCTGTTACATTGATGACGTGGTGTCAGCAAATATGAAAGCGGCGCAATCGGGTAAGGTTCAAGGAGGTGATATTATCAATGTTGGCAGCGCCAAATCGTATTCGGTTAACTTTCTGGCCCAATTAATGGGAGGGAAGGTGTTGCATCTGCCAAAGCGCGCGGGCGACGTGCTTCACACCAAAGCCGATATTTCCAAAGCTAAAAAACTCCTGGGCTGGCAGCCCCGGGTGCCTTTGGAAGAAGGATTGAAAAAAGTTCAAGCGTGGTTTGATAGTATTAAGTAATTTTTATCATGCAAGAAAAGTTATTAAAACAGATAAGCGTGGGGATTGCGGGCACGGGTATGGTGGGCGGAGCCTTAAAAACCTATTTTGAAAAAAAGGGCATTACCCCGTTTTTGTATGACAAGGGAAAAAATATAGGTTCCATGGACGAGGTGAATAAAGCCGATATGATTTTTATCTGCGTGCCCACTCCTTTTGACGCAAAAACCGGCGGCTTTGATTTGTCCTACGTACGTGAAGTCTGTGGCCAGATTATGGGGGGGAAAATCATTGTCATTAAATCTACGGTGGTTCCGGGAAGCACTGAACAGTTGCAAAAAGAATACCCCCAGCATCGGTTTTTATTTAACCCGGAATTTTTAACTGAATTAACTGCCGATCAGGATATGAGTTACCCAGACCGCCAGATTGTTGGCTATACCAAAGAAAGTTTTACGGTCGCCGCTGATTTGCTGTTGCTGTTGCCACTGGCTCCCTTCGAAAAAATCATCCCAGCTACCGAAGCCGAATTAGTCAAATACTTTGGCAATACCTGGTTTGCCACGAAAGTGGTGTTTGCCAATCAAATGTATGACTTGTGCCAAAAAATCGGGGCTGATTATGAGATGATTATGGAAAGCGCCGCCGCCGACAAGCGGATCGGCCGCAGCCACCTGGAAGTGATACATAAAGGGTATCGGGGCTACGGTGGCAAGTGCCTGCCCAAAGATATCCGGGCTCTGATCCAATTTGCCACAGTCAAAGGAGTTGATTTGAAATTGCATAAAACCGTTGAAGACATCAACAATCAGTTGCTCAAAGACCAAAGCATTGAAGATGCTGAAAGTTTTTCAAAGCGATGAAGGTTTTGTACTTAACGTTTGACGGTATTACCGATCCCTTGGGTCAGTCCCAAGTGCTGCCCTATGTGGAAGGTTTGGCTAAGCAGGGTGTTCAGTTCCAATTGGTGAGCCTAGAAAAGAATCTGAAAAAAGCCCGGGAGTTTTTACCGCAGATACAAAATCCAAATATTCATTGGTATCGGTTGCGCTATGTGAAGGTCCGTTTTCTGGGAGCGGTGATAAATGAAGCCCAAGTGTTTTTTCGGGTTTTTTTTGTGCTTTTATCTAAGTCAATAGATATCTTTCATTGCCGGTCATATTTGCCCTTGGTGCCAGCGTTAGTTTTTCAAAAGTTCTTTGGGTACAAGATTATTTTTGATATGCGCGGCTTTTGGCCTGAAGGCCTGGTGGAAGTTGGCCGTATCAAGAAAGATTCGGCGGCCTTTACGGTTTTAAAAATGCTTGAGCGATGGGGGGTTTTATGCTCAGATCATATCGTAGTTCTTACGCCTGAAGCTCAAGAAATGTTAGTTTCTCAATATCCCAAAAAAGCCGGCCAAATTACTTGGATGCCCACCTGTGTTGATGAGGAAAAGTTTGGTAATGTTCCTCCCATTTCTTTTGCCCAAAAGTTTGTGATAGTGTATTCAGGCAGCCTCTGGAATTATTGTGATACCCCTGCCATGCTTGATTTCTTTGTAGCAGTGAAAAAAATGGTTCCAGAAGCCCATTTTTTGTTATTGGGAAATAATCAGCCAGAAAAAATCCTTCCATTGTTTGCTGAACGTAATATTTCAGAAAAAGCGTACACGGTGCTCACCGTTCCCCCAAGTCAAGTGCCTGCTTACTTGGCGGGCAGTCAGGTGGGGATTTCGTTCCGGAAAGATTTTTATTCTGAAAAAGCCGCTTTTCCCACCAAGCTAGCAGAATACTTAATGAGTGGCCTGCCGGTAGTGGCCAACACTGCCTCGCCCCATATTACTCATTTGATAACTTCGCAAAAAGTGGGTATTATAGTAGAAGCTTTTAATTCAGAATCTTTTCAGAAAGCCGCCACCGACTTGTTGGCGTTAATGAAAGATCCCAATTTGCCAAAACGTTGCCAAGAGACTGCCAAAAAGTATTTGGAAAACCGGGTATGCATTAACGCCTACGCGAATATATATCATGAATTGCAGAAATTGTAAAAAATCTATTACAGAATTTTTTTCTCTGGGGCAGATGCCTTCGGTGAATACATTTCTTAAACAAGAAGAAATCGCCACGGAAAAAAAGTATGATTTGAGTGTTGGGTTTTGCCCTCATTGCTTTTTAGTCCAGCTGATCAATAACATACCACCCGAAGATATTTTTACTCATTATGTTTATTTCTCATCAGTTTCCCAATACTTTTTGGAACATTGTAAAAAAACAGCAAAGTACTTAACTGAAAAGTTACATTTGAATAAAGAGAGTTTGGTTTTAGAAATTGCCAGCAATGACGGCGCCCAGCTGCAATATTTTCAAGAATTAGGAATACCGGTCCTGGGTGTAGATCCGGCCCAAAATATCACCAGAATTGCCGAAGCAAAAGGGATAAAAACCATCACGGCATTTTTTAATCATCATCTTGCCAAGCAGCTACGAGAAAAAAATATACGGGCAGATTTGGTTTTTGGTTCTAACGTATTAGCCCATGTTCCAGAAATCGTAGATTTTTTACATGGAGTAAAACAAGTGTTAAAGCCCAAAGGGACGGCAGTTTTTGAATTTCCCTATATGAAAGGTTTGTTGGAAAACAAGTTTGACACCATTTATCACGAACATGTTTTTTATTATTCTCTGATTGCATTGGTAAATCTCTTTAAAACTGCGGGATTAGAAATTTATGATGTTGAAATGACGCCCATGCAAGGAGGTTCTTTAATGATTTACGCCAGCTGCCCCGGGGTTTTCCCTATCCATAACCATGTGAAAGATCTTGTGGCAGAGGAAATAAAGAGCGGTTTTAACTTGCTTGGAACATATCAAAAAATGGGTCAAAATGTGCTGGCCTTAAAGTATTCGTTAGTTGATGTCTTAAAAAGTATTAAACGTGAAGGAAAAAAAATAGTTGCTTACTCGGCTCCAGCAAAGGGGAATACGTTATTAAACTATTTTAATATCAACAAGAATTATTTAGATTTTATCGTTGATAAATCAAAAGCAAAACAAGGATTATATACTCCCGGAACACACTTATTAGTTGAACCCGTAGAGAAAATATACGAGACTAGGCCAGATTATTTATTGATATTATGCTGGAATATTGTTGATGAAGTGGTAGTCATGGAAGAATTACAAGAATGGCGCCGGGGTGGTGGAAAATTTATCATTGCCGTACCAAGCATAAAAATTTTATAAAAAGCGGGCAGCAAAATTCAGTAATGCAATTTACTAAAACAAAATTAGAGGGGCTCTATATCTTAGAACCTGAGTTAAAAACTGATGAACGCGGATTTTTTGCCAGAACTTTTTGCAAAGATGAATTATTAAAGTTAGGGATTGTATTTGATATTGTGCAAGCAAATATGTCTTTTAATATAAAAAAAGGCACGTTGCGGGGAATGCATTTTCAGGCATCTCCCAAAGCTGAAGATAAGATCGTGCAATGCGCTCGGGGGACAATTTACGACGTAGTCATTGATTTACGTGAAAATTCAAGTACGTATGGCCAATGGGTAGGTGAAGAATTATCCGAGAAAAATAAAAGAATGCTTTTAATTCCAAAGGGGTGCGCGCAAGGATTTTTAACGTTGACTGATAATTGTCTGTTGCAGTATTTAATGTCAGAATTTTACGATCCTAAATATGCCAATGGAGTACGTTTTGACGATCCTTATTTTCACATTACTTGGCCGATAAAAAATCCCATTGTTTTGGAAAGAGATATGCATTGGCCCCTCATGAAATGAAAAAGATATTACTGATTGGTAAAACCGGCCAACTGGGAGCAGAGCTGATGAAGGATGCAGCCGCTCGTGGATTTAAAATTGCAGGATATGAAAAAGACCAATTGGATATTACCAATGTTAATGAAGTGCGGGAAAAAATAGCGCAAGAGAAGCCCTCTATTGTTATCAATACTGCAGCTTACCATGTGCTACCCTTGTGTGAAAAAAATCCTCTCCTGGCCATGGCGATAAATTTTGTCGCCGTTAATAATTTGGCCAGAATATGCAAAGAACATAATATTCTTTTTGTTACTTATAGTACCGATTATGTGTTTGATGGCCAAAAGGGGTCTCCCTATCAAGAAGATGATCTAACTAGCCCTCTTCAAGTGTATGGGATGTCTAAGCTGGCGGGAGAATATGCAGCTTTACATTCTCATCCTGGCGGGACGTTTATTATTAGGACGTGCGGGCTTTATGGGGGCGAGAATGGCAGTCTTCAAAAGGGAGGGAATTTTGTTTTAAATATTATCAAACAAGCAACTTCTCAAAAAACAATTGAGGTGGGTTCTGAGCAGGTGGTTAGTCCCACCTATGCGGGAGATCTTAGCAAGGCAACCCTAGATTTATTCAAATTTGCCGCGGTGCCAGGAATCTATCACCTTGTTAATGAGGGGCAATGTAGTTGGTACGAACTGGCGCGGGAAACTTTTGCGTTAGCTAACATAGATGCAAAAATAATCCCAGTCAATCGGAGTGGCCAAGGCGCACAGATGAAGCGCCCGCTCTTTTCTGCCCTCCAGAATACGAAGGCCAAAGCCCTGGGAATCCAGTTACCCTCTTGGCAAGAAGGCTTAAAATCGTACATAATGAAAAGAATATGAAAATACTATTTCTTGCTGCCTACTCAGAGTTGGGCGCTGCAAGTAGAATTAAGGTATATCAATTTCTGCCATTACTGGAAAAAAGGGGCGTAACATGCAAAACGATTTGTTTTACACCTTCTTTTTTATATCGGATGAGGCTGGCTTCAACAGTTCATAGAAATTTATTACTGGTATATTATCCATTATCTTATATTGCCAAGGTGTATAAAGCGCTCCAGGCAATTGTGATTGCTCCCAGGTTTGATATTGTCTTTATTAATGAGCCGATTATCCCCCTTGGCCTGGAGAAGTGGTTGAGGTTTGCCAATCAGAATATTGTTTTTCAATTCTCAGACGCAGTATTCTTGGATATGCAAGAAGGGGCGACTCTTTTTGAGAGATTAAAATTACGAACCTTGTCTCAAGTTTGGAAAAGAACGGTTATGATTGCTAAGGCATGTTTAGTTGATAACAGCTATACTAAATCAGCTGTTTTACCGTTTTGCCCGAACATAGAAGAAATGCCGGGTCCGGTGGACACCGTTAAATATTTTTTCAAAGAAAATACCAAAAAAGACAAGGCGGTTATTATTGGATGGATTGGCACTCCCTTTAACGCAAAATATTTACAGGTTGTCAAAAATGCTTTTCAGGAGTTACAGAAAAACCACCATATTATCTTGCGGCTGGTAGGCCCGGAGAAATATTTTAAGATGGAGGGTGTCAATTTTGAGTTGCCCGAATGGAGACTTGATGCTGAAGTTTCGTGGCTTTCTACTTTTGACATTGGTATTATGCCGCTTACCGATGATCCTTGGACCCGGGGCAAAGCAGGTTATAAACTGTTGCAATACATGTCAATGGGTATTCCTCCGGTAGCTTCTCCGGTTGGGTTTAACCAAGAATTAATTCAAGACGGGGTGAATGGTTTTTTAGCAAATAGCCAAGAAGATTGGGTTAAAAAACTTTCGTTGTTAATTGAAAACGCTCAATTGCGAAAAACCATAGGGGAACAGGCCCGGGCTACGATTGAACAGAAATATTCATTACATAAGGCCGAGGAAAAGTTGTTAACGATATTTAAGCATATCATCAGCGCATAACATGATGAATCTATTACCTAAAAAACTCTTGGTATCTTTTACGGTGGCATTGATGGGGATTCTTTTAGTTGCGCGCTACTTTGACCGGGCGCTTTTTTTCGGCATAGCCTTAGTGGCAGTCTTAACCTTGATTACCTTGGGTATTTTTTACGTGTGCGGGATCAGAGACAAAAGGTTATACGGGCTGTTTTTCCTTACCTTGGTCATCCACGCGGCGGCGGTACTTTTTTTCTACTATGCTAAGTTTCAGCCGTTTGGCGAAGGCGACTTTATTCATTACCAGCAAACCGCTGAACAAATTGCCCAGCGTTTTGGCCATGGGATTTTTTCTTGGGATGGGCTATGGGTGCCCCATGGGTATCCGGTTCTCATCGGTATTATCTATACCCTGACGGTCCCCAGTATGCTGGTTGGGCAACTATTTTCCGCTTGGCTGGCGGCGTTATCGGTGGCTCTGGTTTTTCTGCTCATTATGGAAATGAGTTCTTCAAAAGAGTGGCCGGTTGCCATCGGGCTGATTATGGCGGTGTATCCCAGCTATCTTTTTTTTGGGGGCTTATTGCTCAAAGACACGGTTATTATCCCATTGGTAATATCGGGAATTTTGGTTTCGTTAAAAATGTTTAAAAGTTTTTCCTGGCCCAAGTTCATGCTGTTCTTTGCGATTCTAACGGCGTTAATCCATTTGCGGTTTTACGTGGGGTTTGCATTAATGTTCAGTTTTATCATAAGTTGGTTTTTGATTTCAAATTTCACGGCCAAGCAACGCTTGGGTTATGGAGCGATTATGGTGTTTTTGTTGGGTTTTTCTCCCTGGCTTTTACATTACGGTTATTTTGGCTCAATCCCGCTGAAAGGTTATCTAAATGAAAAAACCATTGTCAGTTATCGGGAGGTGGTGTATGCCCCTAATCCGGTGGCGCCTCCGCCCGCCCCCGCCCCGCCGCCGGTTGTGGCAAAGCCCGTTTTACTGCCAACTGCCACGGTTGTTACTCCTGCTCCGCCGCCCTCGCCAAGCCCTGAACCGCCAAAAAAAAATTACTGTGAAGATTGCCCCCTAAAAGACCAGGGCGTGGGCTCTTCCTTTGTGGTGCATACTGATTTTCATAATCCGATAAAATTCGCTTACAATTATTTTGTTTCGTTTACATACAGCTTGCTTGGCCCCTTTCCCTGGCAGATACGGCATGCCCGGCAAATCTTAGCTCTGGTAGAAACCATTCCCTGGTATTTTCTCATTGGGCTTTTTATCTATGGTTTAGCCAAGTCATTTGCAGCCGAAGGTTTTTTGAAAACTGCCAAGCGCTATACGGTTGGCATCCCTTTATTTCTGTTTGCGCTCATGTCGTTGGGGGCGCTATCCTTGTTTATTGCAAATTTTGGAATTATCGCCCGGATTCGCATGCCGAGCTTAATTATTCTTTTATGCCTCATTTCCCTTGACCAGTGGTCGTCTGGTATTCTGAAAAAAGTATTTCATTCTTATGCGACAACGTTTACTGGATTTCATCGTGTGTCCCTTGTGCGGAAAAGATCTGAGCAGTAGAGCTCATAAAGAATATGGCGGCAATATTGAAGAAGGTGAACTGGTTTGTCCGTCTGGCCATATTTTCCCCATTACCAACAGCATTCCTCGGATGCTGGTGGGCCCGTTATCAGAGGTTAAGAAAAAAACCGCTGAAAGTTTTGGATTTGAGTGGGAAGCCTTTTCTGACATGCGGAGTGAATGGAAACAGAACTTTGATTTTTATTTTGAACCCGCAGAAAAAGTGGCTTTCCCAGAAATGGTGGCTCTTGAGGTTGGTTGCGGCAACGGCAGGCATACCCGTTATGCCGCCCAGCGTTTCAAGGAATTGATATCCGTTGACTTAGGTGGGGCGGTTGATGTGGCCTTTAAAAATAATAACAATGCAACCAATCTCCATTTTATCCAAGCCGATCTTGACCACTTACCGTTCAAGCAAAACCGGTTTGATTTTATTTTTTGCATTGGTGTGTTGCATCACCTTCCAAATCCCGAAGGTGGTTTTAAAAAGTTAGTTGGGTTGGTCAAGAGCGGAGGTAATTTGTTGATTTACGTTTACCATAGCTTTCCGGTAACGCACATCAATTTTTATCTGTTGCACATAGTAAACTTTTTCCGGCGCATCACTACCAAGTTGCCCCATCCAGTTTTGTATGCTCTCTGCTATCCCTTGGCTGCTGCTTCATATCTGTTTTTGGTGTTGCCGTATAAAGTTTTTTTTAAACACGTTGTCAAGCAAGGCTGGCCCCTGGGCGCGTACGTAAATTACTCTTTTTTTGTCATGCTCAATGACACCTTCGACCGCTTTTCAGCTCCCATTGAAAACCGTTATTCAAAAGAACAAATTACCGCCTGGTATGCCCGCGCCCAATTACAAGAGGTGCAAGTTTTAGGGGGCAGCGGCTGGCGGGTGTTTGGAAAAAAATAATCGTATGTGTGGAATTGCCGGAATATATCGTATTGATCGAAAGCCTGTTGACCAGAAAACCTTGCAGGCGATGGTGGAAAAGCTCAAGCATCGGGGTCCCGATGACACTGGTATTTTTTTGCGCCAACACGTGGGTTTAGGTCACAGTCGGCTTTCCATCATTGACCTTTCGCCAGCCGGGCATCAGCCCATGCAAGATGCCACCGGAAATTTCCAGATTGTTTTTAACGGGGAAATTTATAACTTCAAAGAATTACGGAGTCAGCTGGAATTATTGGGCCACACATTTGTTTCCAAAACAGACACAGAGGTTATTTTGGCCGCCTACCAAACGTGGGGCTTAGCTTGTCTGGATAAATTGCGCGGCATGTTTGCGTTTGCCATTTATGACGCGCGCCAAAATGAAATATTTCTCGCCCGCGATCGGATGGGTGAAAAACCATTATATTATTATCATGATGCAAAAAAGCTGGTATTTGCTTCAGAAATAAAAGCTATCTTAGAAGACGCAACTATTCCCCGAGAAATTGATCGGCAGGGCCTGGTGAATTATTTTACTTTCGGCCATTCCGTAGCTCCCGATACCATGTATCAAGGCATTAAAAAGTTGCTGCCGGGGAACTATTTGAAACTGAAAAACGGAGCGGTTACTACGCAAGCATATTGGGCTATATCGTTTGCTCGCCAAGAGGACCGGGGCAAAACCTATTATCGGCAAGAAATCCAAAGGCGGTTTGAAGATTCGGTAGCTGAGCGGTTGATTTCTGACGTTCCCCTGGGAGTTTTTTTAAGCGGGGGAGTTGATTCAAGTGCGGTGGTAGCCATGATGGCCAAGCTGGGAGTCTCGCCCATAAAAACCTTTTCCGTGGGATTTAATATCCCCGGGCAGGAGTTTAATGAATTAACCAATGCCAAGGTTGTAGCTGATTACTTTGCAACAGACCATCATGAATTATTGCTCCAAGAAAATGATCTGGTTGGCACCTTGGAAAAATTAGTCTATCACTTTGATGAACCGTTTGGAGACGCCGCCAATTTCCCCGTTTTTTACATGAGCCAGTTTGCTAAAAACCAGGTGAGTGTGGCATTGACGGGCGATGGCGGAGATGAAATTTTTGGTGGATACCGGCGCTATGCCGCAGAGAAAAATCGTTCTTTATTGCTGCCATTGAGCTGGTTGGTTCCTGGCAACCTGGGAGGGTTTCGCAAAACGCAAAAATTGGCGGCCGCTTTGCCCTTGGCTGATAATTTATTGCGCCACACCCGCTGGATATCTTTTTTTTCTCCAGCCATGCTGCAGCAACTTTTTTTGAAACCCATCCAGGCTAATCCCTTGAAAATGTACCAGCAGTATTTTAACGGTGCTTCGTTTGCCAGCCAAGCCGATGCGATGATGTATTTGGATCAAAAGATTTTACTGCCAGACGCTTATCTGGAAAAAGTGGACAAGGCCAGTATGGCGGTGGGATTAGAAACTCGGCCGCCGCTACTTGACCATCGTTTGGTGGAGCTTGCCAATACCATACCGGTCAAATATAAAATCAGGGGATTTGAAGGCAAGCTGATTTTTAAAGAAGCCATGGCCGGCTTGTTGCCCAAGTCAGTGTTACGCAAAAAGAAACATGGCTTTGCGGTTCCCACTAATCGCTGGTTCCGGGGGAAATTGCAGCGCTACCTTGCTGAAGTTTTGTTTGACCCAAAAACTAAAAGCCGCGGCTATTTTAATTATGAGTATATTGAAAAACTTTACCAAGCATATCAGAACCAAAACCAACCTTTTGATTCCCAGCTTTGGCTCTTGTTAAATTTCGAACTCTGGCACCGCCAGTATTTAGACAAATCATTATGAAAAATCCAAACTTAAAAATTTGTCATATTGCCAGCGTTGATATTACGGTAAAGTATTTACTCATGCCTCAGTTAAAGTTTTTGGCTGGCCATGGGTATCAGGTGTATGCGGTTTGTTCTCCGGGGATGTTGACAGAAGAAATTAAAAAAGAAGGGATCAGGCTCCACCATATTCCTATTCCCAGGAAGTTATTTACCCCAGTAGCTGACATTTTGGCGTTAGTGAAACTATACTGGTATTTTAAAAAAGAAAAATTTGATGTGGTGCATACCCATGCGCCCAAACCCGGATTCCTCGGCCAGTTAGCTGCCAAGATGGCGGGGGTTCCCGTGATTATTAACACCATTCATGGCTTATATTTTACCGAACATTCTTCCTGGCTGAGAAGAGCCGCCTTTATTGCCATTGAAAGAGTTTCCGCCAAATGCTCTACCCTGATTTTTTCCCAGAATCAAGAAGATATGGAAACCATAGTCAAAGAGGGAATCGCCACAAGAGAAAAACTGCGGTATCTGGGGAACGGGATTAATATGCGACGCTTTGATCCTGAAAAATTCAGCCAACGGTTTATTGAAGAGAAGAAAAAAACCTTAGGCATTCCAAAGGGCAAGGTGGTGATTGGTACCACGGGGCGTTTGGTTTGGGAAAAAGGGTATCGGGAAATATTTTTAGCTTTGCAGGAGGTGATTAAACGGTATCCGAATATATTTTTTGTGGCCGTGGGGCCCCAAGATAAAGAAAAGCGTGATGGTTTTGGCTCCGATGCGATTACCGCATACGGGTTGGAAAACTACACCCTCTTTTTGGGAGAACGCAAAGATATGGAAGAGTTGTATCCTTGCATCGATCTTTTTGTGTTTGCTTCGCATCGGGAAGGGTTTCCTCGGTCTGTCTTGGAAGCCATGGCTATGGAGCGACCCATTATTGCCACCAACATTCGTGGTTGCCGGGAAGAAATTACTGACCGTCAGCACGGATTGTTAGTACCTCCCAAAAATTCGTCGGCCTTGGCCCAAGCTATTATCTCCTTATTACAAGATGTACCCAACGCACGGATGTTGGCAAAAAATGCTAGAATAAGGGCATTGGCGGAGTTTGACGAAATGACGGTTTTTAACCGGTTATTGAAAGGATATGAAACATGTTTTGAAAAGAATCATTGATGTGGCAGGAGCTTCTCTGGGCCTGGTAATACTTTCGCCGGTATTTTTAGTGGCAGCGCTTTGGATTGTGTTTGATTCTTCCGGTCCCATTTTCTTTTTACAAGAGCGGATCGGTAAAAACGGTAAACTATTTTATCCTTTCAAATTCAGAACCATGGTTCAGGGAGCGGCTCAAAAAGGTTTGGGCAACACGGTTTCCCATGATGACGAGCGTATCACTGCCGCGGGCGCGTTTTTGCGTAAGTGGGGGATTGATGAGTTACCTCAACTATTGAACGTGGTAAAAGGGGAAATGAGTCTGGTTGGGCCACGGCCAACCCTGCGCTATCAGGTTGAAAAGTATAATGACTTCCAGAAAAAAAGGTTGTTAGTTAAGCCAGGTTTGGCGGGCTGGGCGTTGATTCACGGCCGGAACGCACTTGCCTGGAACCAGCGTATTGAGTATGATGTTTGGTATGTTGAACACTGGTCCCTTGGCCTGGATCTGTATATTATGATGAAAACGTTTTATATTATTTTAATCAAACAAGATGGCGTTTATGGCCAGGATGGTATAAACGATTCTTTTGTATAACGTATGCAAGAAAGATTTAAAAATTGGCAAATGCCCGAAATAGAAGACAATAAACCAACCAAGTATAATTGGGTGGTTTGGAATGCGAAAAATCTTGAATTGGGTAAATATACCGATATCGGCGCTTTCACCTATGTTAACGCAAAACATGGGGTGGTGATTGAAGATGAAGTTCAAATCGGTTCACACTGTTCAATTTATTCCGTTTCCACCATAGACAATAAACAGGGCAAAGTGGTTTTGAAAAAAAACTGCAAAATCGGCAGCCATTCAGTTATTATGCCTGGCGTGACGGTTGGTGAAAATTCCGTGGTCGGCGCTTTCAGCTTCGTTACTAAAGATATTCCTGACAACGTGGTGGCATTTGGAATCCCCGCAAAATTGATAAGAAAGTTATCGTAACTTTTTATGACTAAGCGTACAAAATCTATTCCACTTTCGGGAGCGGATATTGGTCAAAAAGAGATTGACGCTGTTTTGGAAGTTCTTCAAAGTAAGCGTTTGGCCCTAGGGCCGACGTTAACTGCGTTTGAAAACGCGGCGGCAAGCTTTGTTGGCGTAAAACACGCCGTGGGGGTAAACAGCGCTACCAGTGGCTTGCATCTTATTATCAGGGCCCTGAGAATAACCAAGGGTGATGAAGTAATTACCACCCCATTTTCTTTTGTTGCTTCATCAAACTGTATCTTATACGAAGGTGCCACTCCCGTTTTCGTGGATATTGAACCGCATACGTTTAACATTGATGTTTCAAAAATAGAAGCAAAAATTACTAAAAAAACCAAAGCCATTTTGGCAGTGGACGTATTCAGTCATCCCGCTGATTGGGATGCTTTACAAAAAATTGCTAAAAAACACAATTTATTTTTAATTGAAGATGCTGCTGAATCGTTAGGTTCAACCTATAAAGGCAAGCCCTGCGGCAGTTTTGGTGACGCGGCGGTGTTCGCCTTTTATCCCAACAAGCAAATTACCACAGGCGAAGGCGGCATGATTCTGACCAACAACAAAAAAATCGCAGACCTTTGCCGTAGCTTGTCTAACCAGGGCAGGGAGATTAAACATGGAGCTTGGTTAGCGCACGTGAGATTGGGTTACAATTATCGGCTTGATGAAATGTCTTCGGCCGTGGGCTTGGTCCAATTAACAAGGATCAAAGAAATTTTGGCCAAGCGTAAAAAGGTGGCAGCCTGGTATAGTAAAAAGTTGCAACAGGTTAAAGGGTTGAGGATTCCGCAAACTGCGCCAAATGCCACAATGAGCTGGTTTGTGTATGTGGTGTTACTGGACCAGAAATTGGCAGGAGTTAAACGCGATATGATACTGCAGAAGATGGTAAAAAAGGGAATTGCCTGCAGTAATTATTTTCAACCCATTCATTTGCAGCCCTTCTATAAAAAAGAATTTGGTTTTACGGCCGGAGACTTTCCGGTTGCCGAAAACATTGGTTCTCGCACTCTGGCTCTGCCATTTTTCAACAATCTTACCCAAAGAGAAGTTGATTACGTGGTAAAAAGTGTAACGGAAATACTCCATGAATTTGTTTAAAAAAACCGCTGCCAAACGGATGGTATTTTTTATTGTTTCAGACATGGTGCTCATTGCTCTGGCCGTGTGGCTTTCTTTTTTATTTCGTTTTGACGGTGCTATTCCCGAACTGTATTACCCCTTTATTATTCGGCTCATCATGCTGGCGGTGGTATTTGCAATACCGGTGTTTTATTTTCAGCGGTTATATTCGTTTTCCTGGTCGTATGTTTCTGCCAGCGAACTCGTGGCTCTATTCAAAGCCACTAGTGTGACTTTTGCCTTCTTGAGCATTACTATTTTTTTCTCAAATTATTTTCCGCATTTTTCCAATTTTCCCCGCTCCACTCTGTTTATGAGTTATATCCTGGTGTTTATTTTTACCAGTGCCAGCCGTTTTTCCAAGCGCTTATATTCTTCAAGGATGCGTTTTTCTAAGGCCTCTGATGGGGATCGGACCTTAATTGCCGGCGCTGGAGACGCGGGCGAACAAATTTTGCGGGGCATTCTTTCTTCAAAATCCAATTCGTATTTCCCGATTGGCTTTGTTGATGATAATCCCATCAAACGTGGGATAAAAATCCACGGCCTAAGTGTATTGGGGAAGATTTCTGACATTCCTGCGCTTGCCAAGGAGCACCAGGTTAAGCAATTGATTGTGGCTTTGCCCTCGGCTGCCAATGCCACTATTAGGAGTACGGTGGAACTGGGAAAGAGCGCGGGCATCCGGAAAATTAAAATTGCCCCGGGGCTTAACGAAATTATGCGCGGGGAAGTTTCCTTAAAAAATTTAAAAGATGTGGATGTGGAGGATTTACTGGGGCGTGACCCGGTGGTGTTAGATAAAAAAGAAATAGAACAGTTTATAAAAAATAACATCGTGGTCATTACCGGGGCGGCCGGCTCTATTGGTTCTGAACTTTCCCGCCAAGTAGCGAAATTCAAACCATCAATGCTCATGTTACTTGACCAGGACGAGACGGGGATATTTAATATTACCGGGGAAATAAAAAGCAAGTTTCCAGCCCTGCCCATCGTTTCCCGGGTAGTAAATATTACAGACCGGGAAAACATAGAAGCTATATTCAACGAGT
Source organism: Candidatus Staskawiczbacteria bacterium (assembly GCA_023245155.1). GTDB lineage: Bacteria > Patescibacteriota > Minisyncoccia > Minisyncoccales > Staskawiczbacteraceae > VGLO01. The sequence goes on from JAHFKV010000001.1 coordinate 317,630, forward strand.
ATGAACCCCAAATTGTTTTTCACGCGGCTGCCTATAAACACGTTCCATTAATGGAAGAGCAGCCCGACCAGGCAATAAAGAACAATATTTTTGGCACCAAAGTGTTGTTAGATGCCAGTATTAACAGTGGCGTGGAAAAATTTATTTTCATTTCAACCGATAAGGCGGTTAATCCCACATCAATTATGGGTACTACCAAGCGCATAGGTGAAATGATGTGCCAGGCCTATAACCAAAAAAACGGCACCAAGTTTATTTCGGTGCGCTTTGGAAACGTATTGAACAGCCGGGGAAGTGTTATCCCTATTTTCAAGGAACAGATTAAGAGGGGTGGCCCAGTGGAAGTGACTCATCCTGAAATGAAGCGCTATTTTATGCTCACCAAAGAAGCCTGCCTGCTGGTGATGCAGGCAGGGGCGATGGGCCAGGGCGGCGAAGTGTTTGTGCTGGATATGGGCAAGCCTGTAAAAATCGTGGATCTGGCCAAAGAAATGATACGTTTATCCGGCTTTGAACCAGATAAAGACATTGCCATTATTTTTATTGGTACCCGGCCCGGGGAAAAGCTGTTTGAAGAAATATTAACGGCAGAAGAAGGAATTGTAAGTACCCAAAACCAGAAAATTTTTATAGCCAAGATGAGTCAGGTGGATGTAACATACCTGGATCAGGTACTGGAATATTTACAGGATATCATCTATAAAAAAGAATCGGTTCTCTTGGCGCTGTCGCTTAAAAAAATAATCAACCGCGAGTCAGTTATGTAATCTATCTATGTTTGCCAACTCTAAAAAAGTATTCTTCGCAGCCACACTTTCTCTATTAGTGTGTTTTGCCTTCCAAGTAAAGGCCGCCAGCCCTGCTGCCTTGGATTTTAACGTCAATCAGAATTATGACGCTACCGATCGTTCAGCAGTTCCCGCTTCCTTGGTTTTGACCACGCCCCAATTTTATTTTTATCTTGAAACGGATTTCTGGAATACGCAAACCCAAGACCAGAAAAATGCCCTTATTGGCAGCATTAATGCTTTGTCTGACGAGTTTGCCAACAACATATACCCTGGCATCACTTCGCTGTTCGGGCAGGAAGCGCGGCCCGGTATTGATAACGACACCAAGATTACTGTTCTGTTTGAGTCCATGAAAGAGGGGAATGGCGGCTATTTCCGGCAGAATGACGAATATCAAAAGTTACAAGTGCCCGATTCCAATCAACGGGAAATGGTTTATCTTTCTTTGGGGTACATTAACCAAATCAGCCAGCTGAAAGTGATTTTGGCCCACGAATTTATGCACCTGGTCATTTTTAACCAAAAAAACAATGTGCAGGGCGTTCAGGAAGAAACCTGGTTAGATGAAGCCAGGTCAGACTACACTTCAACTCTGCTAGGATATGATGATCATTATGAAGGAAGTAATTTACAATCGCGCGTAAATGATTTTCTGAAAAATCCCACCGATTCGTTGCCCGAATTCTTAAACACAAAATCAGATTTTGCTTCGGTGAACATTTTCATGCATTACTTGGTGGACCACTATGGCATTAATGTGTTGGCGGATTCGTTAAAATCTAAGTCTGTGGGTATTCTCAGTATTAATGAAGCGTTGACTAAAAACGGTTTTAAAGAAGATTTCGCTCAAATTTTTACCAATTGGACCATCGCCACTTTGATTAACGATTGTTCGCTGGATGTGAAATACTGTTACACCAATGAACATCTGGCTAATTTGAAAATAAGCCCTAACCTGGTGTTCTTGCCGCTGGTAGGTGGCAGTTCTTTATCAACCAACAATGTCACTAAAAATTGGGCGGGGAATTGGCAAAAGATTATTGGAGGTAATGGTGACCTAACCCTGAAATTTTCTTCCGCGCCCGGAATAGTTTTCAAAGTTCCTTACCTGGTTTACGACAAGAATAATAATTACACGCTTAACTTCTTGGCTGTTGGGCCACAATCAAAAGGAGAAATTGAGATTAAGGATTTTGGTACCAAATACAGTTCGTTGGTGTTGATTCCCTCCGCCCAGTCAAAAATAACCGGTTTTAACGGACCGGAAGATTCTTACCCCTATACTTTCACCATTTCCATTAACCAGGCCGAATCTTCCAGCCAGCCTGAAACCATCCAAAGCTTAAAGGATCAAATCGCGGCCTTAAAGGCGCAAATTGCAGTACTCTTGGCAGAAAAAAATCAAAGCTGTAAAGCTTTACAAAGCAATCTTTCGCTTGGAACTTCGGGGGCTGGTGTTACCTGTTTACAGCAATTTTTAAAAGCCCAAGGCACCGATATTTATCCTGAAGCTATGGTGACGGGATTTTTCGGAAATCTCACCAAAGCGGCGGTTATCCGTTTTCAGAAAAAGTATGGTATCCCCCAAACCGGTTTTGTGGGAATATTAACCCGGACAAAAATTAACACGTTGCTTACTCCATGATATTTGAAACGTTAAAAAAACAATTGCCCGGAGTTAAGCGCGCCGAATTGATGGCCAAACACACCACGTTTGAAATTGGCGGGCCGGCTGAATATTTTTATATTGCCCGGGCGCAAAAAAATGTGGTGAAAGCTATTCGTGTTGCCAAAAAACTACAGCTCCCATTATTTATTTTTGGCGGCGGCAGTAATTTATTGGTTTCAGATGAGGGAATCAAAGGCTTGGTAGTCAGGATGAAAAGCAATGTTAAAGTTTTTCCCGTGTTTTCAGGAAATCGCATTAAAGCCTATTCGGGAGTTTCGCTGGGAAACGTGGTTTCCTTTTCCACTAAAAAATCATTGAAAGGTTTGGAATGGGCGGGGGGATTGCCGGGAACCTATGGCGGCGCGGTGCGCGGAAACGCAGGAGCCTTCGGAGGTGAAATGAAAGATTCTCTGATGCAGGTGCAAGCCCTTGACCACCATTTTGTTTTGCGCAATTTTACCCATGAGCAATGCGGATTTTCTTACCGCAGTTCGGTTTTTAAAGAAAAAAACTGGACCATTTTATCAGCTACCGTAAAATTACAAAAAGGCCATAAAAAAGAATTACAGGCGATTGCCAGTTCGCGCGTGCAATACCGTAAAGACAAGCATCCCTTAGAATATCCTTCGGCGGGCAGCGTGTTTAAAAATGTGCCGGTTGAACAGATCACAGAAACATTCAAACAGGAATTTTGGGACAAGGTAAAGCAAGATCCCTTTCCCATTGTGCCGGCCGCTTGGTTTATTATTGGCGCGGGTTTAGCGGGCAAAAAAATCGGTAATGCCCAGATTTCTAAAAAACATTCCAATTACATCGTAAACCTTGGGGGCGCCAAAGCGAAAGATGTGTTAGCTTTAATTGACGTTGTTAAGAAAAAAGTCAAAGAAAAATATGGTATACTGTTAGAAGTAGAGGTGCAATATATTGGTAAATAATAACCTATATGCAAATAATAATTAAAACTAAGAATTTTGAACTAAGCAGCGCGTTGGAAAAATTTGTAAATGATAAAGTGCAGAAGTTGGAAAAGTTTTCCCATGCGCAAAGCCAAGAGTTGTTTGTTGAACTGGAAAAAGAAACTAACCATCATCGCAAGGGAGATTTATTTCTTGCCATCATCCAGTTGCAATTGCCGGGGAAGATGTTAATAGCTCGCTCCCACGGCGAAGATTTGAATAAAGCTATTATTGACGCTAAAGACGAGTTAGAAATAGAAATTAAAAAGTATAAAACCAAAACCATTGAAACTCCTCGCCGGAAGATACGGAAATCCGGCGCCCAAAACCTTTAAAACCAGAGCCCGCCTCACTGGCGGGTTTTTCATTGCTAAAAAGGCCATTTTTAGGTAGAGTGAAGTATAAAATATATGTCTATCATTACTAAAATTTTCGGGGATCCGCATGAAAGGTTCGCTAAAAAGCTGCAGCCGGTGGTTGAAAAAATAAATGCTTTAGAGCCCGTCATGCAAGGCCTTACCGACACTGAGCTAAAAGAAAAAACAGTTGAATTTAAGCGGCGCCGCGCCGCAGGCGCGGCGCTTGATGAGCTGCTTCCCGAAGCTTTTGCGGCGGTGCGGGAAGCAGGAAAACGCAAGCTGAATCAGCGTCACTTTGACGTGCAATTAATCGGGGGCATGGCGCTTTGCCAAGGCAACATTGCCGAAATGCGCACCGGGGAAGGTAAAACCTTAACCGCCACCCTGGCGGTGTACTTGAATGCGTTAGAGAGTAAAGGCGTGCACGTGGTGACTGTGAATGACTACTTGGCTAAACGCGATATGGTGTGGATGGGGCAGATTTACGCAGCACTTGGCATGAGCACGGGGTGCATTACCGGCCAAGGCGGTTACGTGTATGATGCTGATTTTAAAAATGCGGACCAAGAAGACCTTGAACGCGATGCATTGGGCGGTTTTAAAGTGGTTGAAGATTTTCTTAAACCAGTTACAAAAAAAGAAGCTTACGCTGCTGACATTACTTATGGCACCAACCACGAATTCGGTTTTGATTATTTACGGGACAATATGGTCTATGATTTTGCCCAACAAGTTCAGCGCGGCCATCATTTTTGTATTGTGGACGAAGTTGACTCAATTTTGATTGATGAAGCCCGCGTTCCTTTAATTATTTCCGGTCCGGCTGAAGATGCTTCGGAAAAATACAAGCAGTTTACCAAGGTGATAGCTCCCTTGCAACAAGATGCCGATTACACCATTGATGAAAAATTAAAAACGGTCAGTTTCACCGAAGAAGGGCAGGAAAAGGTGGTAAAACGCTTGGGCCAAGACCCATGGGGCGAAAATGACATCATCACCGCTCACCAATTAGAGTCAGCCTTGCGGGCCAAAACCCTGTTTTTGAAAGACCGCGATTACGTGGTAAAAAATAATGAAATTGTGATTATTGATGAGTTTACTGGCAGGATGCTGCAGGGGCGGCGTTGGAGCGCGGGTTTACACCAGGCCGTGGAAGCTAAAGAGGGCGTTAACATCCAGGCGGAATCGGTAACCATGGCCACCATTACGTTTCAAAATTATTTCCGGCTCTACCAAAAGATTTCCGGCATGACCGGCACCGCCTTAACTTCCGCCGAAGAGTTCGATAAGGTTTATAAATTGCAAGTGGTAGTGGTGCCAACTCACCGGCCCATCGCCCGCCAAGATTCACCGGATAAAGTCTATAAGACTGAAGCGGGAAAGTTACAATCGGTTGTTTCTCAAATTAAAACGTTGCATGCAAAGGGGCAGCCGGTGCTGGTAGGGACCCGGTCTGTGGAAAAAAACGAATATTTGGGAAAATTGCTAGAGGCCAGCGGTGTGCCATTCCAAATGTTAAATGCCAAAAACCATGAACGGGAAGGGGAAATTATTGCTCAAGCGGGGAAACTGGGAGCAGTGACTATTGCTACCAACATGGCTGGCCGCGGCGTGGACATTATCCTTGGTGGGAACCCTAAGAATCCTGAGGAAGCTCGGGGGGTTACCGAATTGGGCGGCCTTTTCGTGCTGGGCACCGAACGTCATGATGCCCGCCGAATTGATAACCAGCTGCGCGGCCGGGCAGGTAGACAGGGGGATCCTGGTGCTTCGCAATTTTTTGTTTCCCTAGATGATGATTTAATGCGCATTTTCGGGGGCGACAGGATTAAGTCAATGATGAACACGTTGAACGTGCCTGAAGACGAGCCCATAGAATCTAGAATGATTTCTTCAGCCTTGGAATCTGCCCAGGGGAAAATTGAAGGGTTTAACTTTGACGCCCGGAACCATTTGCTTGAATATGACGACGTGATGAACAGGCATCGGGAAATCATGTATAAAAAACGGCAGGAGATTCTTGAGACTAACCAAGATACAAAATACAACAACCAAATTTTTGATGCCAAGAAGAAGGAGTTGGGCGAAGAAAATTTCAGTCAGCTGGCTCGGGTGGTGAGTTTGCGGGTGATTGACCAACTTTGGCAAGAACATTTAAGCAACATGGAACACATGCGGGATTCAGTGAAACTGCGCGCTTACGGCGGTCAGGATCCGTTGGTTGAGTATAAGAACGAAGGCCACCGATTATTCGCGGGGTTGTTGGAAGAAATTGATGCGACCATTGCTAATAATCTGTTGAAGGCCAATATACAGGTCCAATCGCAGGTTAGCCAGGTGCCAAATTTTGTCCAAAATTTGGCACAGTCGGGCGCCCCGATGTCCATCGGAGCGCATGAAAAAGAAATTGGCCGTAATGATCTTTGTAATTGCGGTAGTGGCAAAAAGTTCAAAAAGTGCGGGGCGTTAAATTCAGTTGAGCATCAGCAACTAATGACTAAAAAATAAAGATGGAGAATAGAGAAGAAATAAAAATGAAACTTCAGAAAGGTGGGTATCTGACTATACATGAGTATAATGATTTGCCGAATGAAGAATTTCCAGATCATACGCACGACACAGAAGAATTGGCAGTTATTGTAAGTGGAAGTCTTAACGTTAAAATGGATGGCCTCAATTATTTACTGAAAGCGGGAAATGAGTTTGTGTTCCCTGCAAAAAGAGTACACAGCGCGAAAGTGGGGCCAGGGGGCTGTGTGTACATCGTTGGTGAAAAATAAAATTATGAGCAAAGAAATTCTACCAGTCAAACCATTTCAAGAAACACTGCACAAAAGCATGTGTGGTCCGGCAAGTCTGAAAATGGTTTTGGATTACTATGGCGTTGAAAAATCAGAAGAGGATTTGGCGGCGCTTTGTAAAACCACTGATGAGTTGGGAACCGATGATATTGGTATCCAGCAAGCCGCGCAAAGTTTGGGATTTATAGCAGAAATAAAAAATAATAGCACCTTTGAAGATATTCAAACCTGGCTGAATAAAAAAGTTCCGGTAATTGTCAATTGGATTACGACAGGCAGAAAAGATTATAGCGAATCGGAAGTTGCTGATGGGCATTATTCAGTGGTGGTTGGGCTGGATGATGAACTAATTTACCTGCAAGACCCAGAAATTGGAAAGGTAAGAGAAATTGCGAGAGGTGATTTCATGAAAGTCTGGTACGATTTTACGGGGAAAGTCATAAAACCGGAGGAGTTAATTATCAGGCAGATTATTGCAATATATAAATAATGGAAAATAAAATTGAGGATTTAAAGAAATTGGGATACTCTCCGGTTTGGGTTTATAGTGCCATGCCCAACGAAGATGACCCTGATCATGCGCACCAGTACGACACTCATTTATTTATTTTGGAAGGCGAAATTTCAATTAAAATGAATGGGAAAGTTGTGATTTTAAAACCTGGCGATAAAATAGATATTCCCCGTGAAAAAGTGCATGCCGGCAAAGCTGGTGCGGCGGGATGCAAATATATTGTGGCTGAAAAACATTAATGTATGGAAAATAAACCTAAAGAAAAAGCCACAGGGTAGTGTCGGGCTTTGTGTACAAGGAAGTTGTGCTTCCCCCGACCCCTGTGGCAGCCTTGAGGCTTCCTCCAATGAGCTTTCTTGCCGGTTAGGCAAGATTGGAGGTTTGGGCGTGGGAACACGGCTACATCCCCGCCTTATGATAATTGTAACAAAGCTCGAAAAATAGTCAAACGTTTATGGAAGATATTAAGCAATTAATAAAAGAAGTTTTAGAAAAAGGATATTTGATGTCACTGGCAACAGTGGACGATGGGGGAGTTTGGGTAAGTGATGTTATTTTTGTGCACGACGATGATTTGAATATGTATTGGATGTCAAAATTACACCGCCGGCATTCTTTGGCAATTTTGAAAAATAACAAAGTAGCGGCGACAATTACGGTTACCCTTGGACCCAAAGAAGATGAATTAGGAATTCAACTTGAGGGCATTGCAGAAAAAATTGAAGGCGCAAGATATGATTTGGCAAAAAAACATTTTGTAAAGCGTCTTAATCCTGAACCAAAAGAAACTGATGATGTGCTGGATGGCGGCTCGTGGTATGTGTTAAAACCTGCTAAAATAGAGTTGATCCATAAAAAGTTGTTTGGATTCAACAAACAAACGTTAACTTTTTAAACCCATGAACAAGAAAATTTTGGTTATTATTGTCTTAGTAATTCTGGTTGCTGGCGGTGGTTGGTATTTTAAAGACAGCCTTTTGAGTTTGTACCATAGTACTGCCAATAATCTGCAGAGTTTCCAAAAAGGTGATTTGGGCAATGTGCTCAACGAAGTGAAAAGAGAAATTCTGACTTCAAAGCCTTTAAATGTGGGTGGCAAAGAGAACGATGTTGTATTAACAAAAGTTAAGGTAATCGCAGAGACTAATTTCCAACGTTACGATAATGGCCAATTGCCGCCACTCATAGAAAATGCAAAGTTGGACGCGGCCGCCCTGGCAAAAGCCAAAGATCTATTTGCCAAGCAATATTTTGAGCATGTTTCACCCAGCGGCGTTGATCCGGGAACGTTGGTCAAAAAATACGGCTATGAGTATATTGTGTCCGGGGAAAATTTGATTCTGGGAAATTTTACCGATGAAAAAGAAGTAGTGCAGGATTGGATGAATAGCCCCGGCCACCGGGCCAATATTTTAAATACGCGTTTTGCAGACATTGGAGTTGCCATGGTAAAAGGCACGTATGAGGGGCGCACGGTATGGATTGGCGTCCAGGAGTTTGGCTTGCCACTAAGTGCGTGCCCGGCTCCGTCTAGCACGCTAAAAAACGAAATTGATGCCGGTAAAGCCCAACTGGACCAAATGGCCGCTCAATTGGACGCCAAAAAACAGCAGATAGAAAATACCGATAGAAGTTCTCCGGAATATAATCAGTTGGTGGGTGAATATAACGCCATGGCTGACCAATATAACACCCGGGCGCAAGAAATTAAAAACTTGATTACAGAGTACAACAAGCAAATTAATACCTTTAACGCGTGCGTGGCAGGCAAATAATATGGCAATAATTAAGAAAAAAACGTGGCCGGAATATTTTGATTTAATAGCTTCCGGAAAAAAGAAGTTTGACGTGCGCCTTAATGATTTTGACTTACAAGAAGGCGATGTATTGGTGTTTGAGGAATGGGATCCAAAAATAAAAAAATATACCGCCAGAAAAGTTGAGAAAAAAGTAACGTACGTTCTGCCATGTAAAATGGACCAGCTATTTTGGCCGGAAGAAGAAATCAAAGAAAAGGGTTTAAAGATTATTTCCCTGGAATAATATGAAATACAATAAACTGGTCAGAGATAAAAGAAAAATTACCGTCGTGATAAGATTTGGTTGTGGCAAATAAAATGCTATAATATACTAATTATCATGAAAAAAATTATTACAAAATTTAATATTGTGCTGGGAGTTATTTTACTGGCAGGGATTACGTTTTCCATTTTTACCCTCGTGCATGCAACAGCGCCCAATCCCGGACACAATTTTACGGAGGTTTCTGGCGGTATTGCGCAGGGCGACCTTATTTACGGTTCGGCAGCGGATACATTTTCTGCGTTGGCAAAAAATGCCACCGCTTCAAGATATTTATCAAATTCCGGAGCATCTAATAATCCGGCTTGGGCGCAGGTGAACCTTTCCAATGGTGTAACAGGAAACCTTCCAGTGGGGAACTTAAACAGTGGCACTAGCGCCTCTTCATCAACCTTCTGGCGCGGAGATGGCACATGGGCTGCTCCCGGCGGAGGTGGCGGTACGTATGTTGCGCTTGGATCTGATGTTGCCAGTACCGCTTCAACATCGTACCAAAACATTACCGGTCTTTCTTGGTCGCTGGCCGCCAGCACTAATTATGATATTGAATGTAAAATAACTTTTGATGCTAGTGCCGCCACCATTGGCCTTGGTATTGGCTGGACGGGGCCAGCTTCGCCAACACTAACCACCGGTCAAATGGTGGCAGGTATTGGAACTCAGACAGTAGGGGGTACTTTGATACAAGGAAACGACACTGGGTCTACTACCTCCGCTTCAGCTGGAACCACCAACAACCACGCTGATTTTGAAGGCATTTGGCGCAATGGGAGCAACGCTGGCACCCTCCAGATGCGCTTTAAGCCCGAAACCGCTACCGCCAATGGTATTATCATCAAGACCGGTTCCTGGTGCAAATATTCAACGTATTGATGAAAAACGTAAGCTATTTTTTACTCCCCCTACTACTGTTTCCATTGGTGGTTTTTGCTTCAATAGATTATTCTTATGCGCCCATCGATGCTTTAGACCCCCAATCCCTTATTCTCAATGTCAGTTTTAATGATTATACCAAAGATGTAAACTGCGGAGGATTGAAATTTTGGGGCATCCAAGCGGTAGAACATATCACCGGAGCCACTTTTTTGGGTCAACCCCGATTTGTCAGTTCTTCAGATACATCACAGACGTTTACTATGAATCTGCCACCGGCAAATTATGAAGAAATGATGTTCGTTTGTTCAGAAAATGGTGAAGATATAGCATTTCAAATGGGTTCACTGGAAAACGATATATTGGGTGACCAGATTATTTTTTCCACAGAGACTCCGCTATCTCCAGAGCCGGTTTTAGAGCTCACTCCTGAACCTGCCGCTCTGCTGCCTGTTGCCGATAGCATTAGCCAGCCATTGGAAGCCCCGCCACCAGAAAGCGAACCTGCTCCATCTTCTCAAACGACGCAGCAGCCTTCGGAGCCGGCGATTACCACTTCGGAATTTTAAACGTATGAAAAAATTTCTTTTTTTGTTTGTCGCTTGTTGTGCGTTTTTTTGTTTGGCAACCGTAACTCAGGCAGGTACGTTAAGTTGCTCAGTGGCTACCACTTGCCCCAGCGGGACCGTTATCTGGCGCATGGCCAGCACCTCCAATTCACAGTCCGAATTACCAGGCCAGGCGCTCTACACTCAACTGGTCTGTTGCACAGGGGTTGCGGGGCTTTCGAGTGCATGCAGTGGAACTTTTGCGACCGTGTTAAAAATTTCAGCAACTACCAACGCCCATGCTGAGCAAAATACGCAATCAAACTATGCCAACTCAATTTGCATTCAGGCTCCGGCGGGGGGAAGTGTTTCGGTGGGGTACCAAGCATCCAATTGCACGGGTTTTGATACGACACTTGGCTCAATGTCAGCTACCACTAACGCCCATGTTGGAAATAGCAGTGCTTACACCACTAAAATATGCGCCTCGGCAGTGGCTGTGCAAAGTTTAACCTTTAGTATTTCTGCCAATACCGTTTCTTTTGGAACGCTAGATGCTTCGGCTGCGCGTTTTGCTAACACGTCATCGGGTTCGGCCACCGAAGTGGAGGCTCATACATTGTCGGCCGCAACCAACGCTTTTAGCGGTTATACGGTTACAGTAAAAGGTGCAACGCTTACGTCTGGAGCAAATACGGTTACTGCTATTGGTTCAACTAATACGGCTTCAACCGTTGGCGCCGAACAATTTGGTTTGAGGATTAATGCCTCGGGCGGAAGTGGCACGGTCACAGCTCCCTACGCGGCTTCGGGTTTCGCTTACGCTGGCACGTCTACTACCTCCAGCCAAGTGGCATCATCAAATAATGGCGACAATGTAACCACTATTTATTCTGTCCGCTATATTGCTAATGTTGCCGGTTCAACAGAAGCGGGCAATTATGCTACCACGTTAAACTATGTAGCCACGGGGAATTTTTGAGGCTGTGTATAACCAGTCCCTGTTGCATATTTTATAATTTGATATAATTGCGCAACTGGGGGTATTCTAATATTAAAAAATAATAAGTAATACAAAAAGTATGAAACCGTACAAAAATTTGGCGAGTGTGGGCTTAATTTTATCAATTATAGCCATGTGGTTTGCACCATTTGTGCCAGTAGTTTACGCGGCTAACTTAACCAGTTTATCGGACACGATGTCTACGGTGAAAGTCAGCACATTATCTAACCATGATATTTCATTTGTCACTCCAACCGGTGTGGCCGCTAGCGCAACTATTATTCTGACTTTCCAATCTGATTTTTCTGTTGCCGCTGCTATGGACTTTACGGATATGGACGTACTGGATAACGGCACCAACGTAACTTTGGCCTCATCTCCTTCTGGTACTACTTGGGGAGCAGTGAGAACTTCCTCAACCGTCATTACGCTGACCAATGGCTCCGCTGCAGTTACGGCTGGTCATACCATTAGAATTAAAATTGGAACGAATGCCACCAACCAAAGCACCGGCGTCCGCCAAATTACCAATACTACTTCCACGGGAACAAAGACAGTGACTATTAGCGGAACTTTTGGCGACACGGGAACTATTTCAGTAGGTATTATTACCGATGATACGGTAGCCGTTTCTGGTACGGTCAATCAAACACTTTCTTTTAGTCTTTCCGCCAACACCATTGCCTTTGGAACATTAGATTCAGCGGCTGCCAGGTATGCTAACACATCTTCTGGTTCAGCTTCGGATACGGTGGCACACACTTTAGCAGTTGCAACTAATTCGCAAAGCGGGTACACGGTTACCGTCAAAGGTGCAACTTTAACTTCCGGATCATTTACGATTACTGCGATTGGTTCAAGCCCTGCCACTTCATCAGCTGGAACCGAACAATTTGGTATTTACGCTACTAAATCGGGCGGGGTTAATGGAACTATCGCAGCACCCTATGCCACCGGTTCTTCTTTTGGATATGATGCAACAGGCACCACTGCCACCACGTTTGCTTCCGGTACCAGCGCCACCAACACTGAAACATATTCTTTACATTATTTAGCGAACATTGCTAGCACCACTGAAGCCGGCAGCTATACTACTACGTTAAACTACGTGGCCACGGGAAACTTCTAGGGTTATTAGCAAACGAACATGAAAAAACATATTCTTTTCATATGGCTATTGTTCACAGCAAGCATGTTTTTTGCGACTACGGCTTTGGCATTGACGGTTTCACCGGTCAGAGTAGAGTTGACGGGTGATCCTGGTCAAACCGTCAAGGGAGAAATTATTTTGCTTAATGAACAAAAAGAAGCCAAGACCTTTTACTCTTCGTTTGAGAATTTCGAAGCCAAGGGGGAAACTGGTACCCCTAATTTTGTCCCAGGCAAAGATGGTTTGGCAACGTGGATACAGGCTTTAAACCAGGTAACATTAGCAGCTCAAGAAAAAAAGACTATTCCTTTTACGGTTCAAATCCCTAAAAACGCTGACCCCGGAGGTTATTTTGCCGCCATTTTTTGGAGTACAACGCCAATTACAGCTCAAGGTGGGCAGGTGGCGGTGGGGGCTAAAATTGGTACTTTAGTACTGCTGAAGGTTTCCGGCTATGTAAAAGAAGGCGGCGGATTATTGGAATTTAAAACCTTAAATAGCCAGCATTTTTTCAGTGCATTGCCCATTTCATTTGTTTGGCGCTTTCAAAACAGTGGTAACGATCGCATAAACCCCGGTGGTTCAATTGAGGTGCGTAATATATTTGGCTTTGTATCAAAAACTCTTAACGCCAACGAGGGACAGGGCAATGTGTTGCCAGCCAGTATCAGAAGATTTACGGTCCCGTGGACAACAAATGATATTGCAGGCCAAGCTGGCAGCCCGGGATTTTTTGGCATGGTGGTAAGAGAGTGGAGTAATTTTGCATTTGGGCGCTATACCGCCAATTTACATTTGCAATATGGTCAAGACAACAAAGAAGTGGCCGCCAGTTATAGTTTTTTTGTTATTCCCTGGCAGCTGTTGAGTTTGCTCTGCTTGGTATTAGTGGTCGTGCTGTTAGTATTTTCTGTCGGTATTAAAAAATATAATAGATGGATTATTGCCCAGGCTTCAAGAAAATAAAAAGACATGAAAAAAATCGGCATCTTACTTCTTACTTGCATAGTATTATTGTCTTTTTTTATTGCAAAAAAAATAGCGGCTGATTCACAAACGGTCAATATTAATGCGACGGTTGTCAGCCTCTGTGGTAATGGTGTGGTGAGCGCCGGCGAACAGTGCGATGGCGCCAGTCTAAATGGCCAAACTTGTTTAACTCGTGGATTTTCCGGCGGGTTTTTAAATTGCAATAATGATTGTACTTTTGATACCACTTTTTGCACCGCGTCAGCTGGTTCGGTTAGAGGAGGTTCAAACGCTAGTGCCGTTGCAGCCCAAGCAGCCAGTAGGGCTCAAAACCAGGTTTCTGAAGCTGCAAAAGCTGATACCGCCCTCAATACTATTATTTATCAAAAGATACTAGAAATTTATCAAGAGATTGTAAAACTAGTTGCCGCCAAAAATAATCAACCTGCTTCCTTAGCTAAACCTAGTAAGGCCGCAACCTCCGCCAGTGCGCCTACCCCCCAGGCTCTATTAGAAAACGGACCCGGTTCTTATTTGGCCGCCTTGTTGCCGCCCCAAATTATAGATTATTCCCCCAAATTAAAGGTGGGCGATGATTTGGTAATCAGAGGACACACCAACTATCCTAATGGAAAAGTGCAGGTGTTCATTTCGCAGGAAAATAGCGATAAGCTGGTTATTAGTGACGCCAAATCTGATGCCAGAGGCGATTTCGTTTTTACATATAAATTGCCACCAGCCTTGGGTTCATCGGGCACGGCAGCTATTTTTGATATTTTTAAGCGAGCTTATGTTATGAATGTCTGGACGGTGACGCTCGACGAACATGGTAGTCATGGCGACATTGGTAAGAAACTTTCCATTGCGGTTGACCAGCCCTTCGCATCATTTTCTCTGGATCCGCAATTGCTGTTTACCGTCGCATGCGGCTTACTGTTGTTGCTTTTGCTGTTGTATATTATTTCACGGCGCTTTAGAGCCAGTCGTGCGCCAAAATAATTCTCATCATAACAGTATGAAAAAGATACTAACTCTTTGTATCATTCATCAAGATGACAAAGTGTTGCTGGGCATGAAAAAACGTGGGTTTGGGGTGGGCAAGTGGAACGGGTTTGGCGGTAAAGTTGAACGGGGTGAAAGTATTGAGGAAGCTGCTAGGCGGGAAGCATTGGAAGAAGTTGGCGTTACCGTGCATGAGATTAAAAAACTGGGAGTTTTGGATTTTTGTTGGAAGGGCAAAGAACAAGATATTTTAGAGGTGAATATTTTCAAAGCCGCTGATTTTGCAGGCGAACCAAAAGAATCGGAAGAAATGAAACCCCAGTGGTTTAATATAAAAGATATTCCTCTTGAAACCATGTGGTCGGATGACAAATATTGGATGGCATTATTTTTAAAAAACAAAAAATTCACTGGTAAATTCATATTTAGCGAGGGAGACACGATTCTTGAGTACGAGTTAAAAGAAATACAATAAGAATCTCTGCTATGCAGGTTAAGGCTATCAAGACCAGGAAATTTCTGCCGCCAAAAGATGACCTATTTTCTTTTTTGAAAGAGAGTTTTTCTGGTATCAAATTTAAGGAGGGCGCGGTGATTGTGGTTACTTCAAAAATTGTGGCCATTAGTGAAGGCAGGTGCGTAAAAATTACCAACACATCTAACAAGCCCGCGCTTATTAAACAAGAAGCTGATTTTTATATTGATAAAAATAAAGTTTCTGGAAAGATTTCCACATTGACCATCAAAGACAATATTTTAATTTCTTCTTCTGGTATAGACGAAAGCAATGGTAACGGTTACTATGTATTATGGCCCCAAAAACCGTTTTTCTGGGCCAAAAAAATCCATGCATTCTTGAAAAAAGAATACGGTCTTGGACAGGTTGGCGTAATTATTTCTGATAGCCACCGCGTTCCTTTGCGGGAAGGGATTCTGGGCATGGGGTTGGCTTATCACGGCCTTTATCCGTTGCGAGACTATCGCGGCACCAAAGATATTTTCGGCAGAGAAATGAAATTCTCCCAAACTAATATTATTGATTCTTTGGCCGCCGCCGCCGTGTTTGAAATGGGGGAGGGGGCAGAATGCTCTCCTTTGGCAATTATTGAAAACATTCCTGATATAAAATTTACTTCCCGGGATTTTTCTAATAAAGATTTACTTAAACTAGAGATTTCCCAAGATAGATATAATCTTTTCTTAAAGTCACCCATTTGGAAACGGGGCAAACATAAGAAATAAAGTCTATGGCATCAGTAAAACCCACCAGTAGTATCCAAGACTACCAAAAGTTTGTACAAGAAGTGTATGGCCTCTCCAACAGTCGCTATTTTAGTTTGCAAGACATGCTAACCAACATTGAGCGTTTTGTTACCCGAGCCATGAAAGGCATTCGCAAGGGAGATAAAGAGAAAATTAAGTTAAACATGATGATAGCCATGAGCTGGTTTATATCTATGATGAATCAGTTGCACATTGATATTGAAGAAGAGGTGTGGAAGCGGTTTCCATACAAGTGCTCTTACTGTGCTCATTGCCCGTGCGCGTGCAAAGCCAAAAAAATCCAAACCCGTCAGAAAGCGACCATTGATAACAAGAAAAGACCAAAGACCATGGCGCAATTTCAGGAAATGTTTAATGAAATTTATCCCGCCACCACCAGAACGTTAGACCACGCCGGCGTACACTTGGCTGAAGAAATGGGTGAAATTGCCGAAGCCATTTTAGTTTACCGGGGCAGTCATTTGAATGAAAGTTTTAAAGATGTTGTTTTAGAATGTGCAGATTTTGTATCTTGTTCTATGGGAGTGTGCAACTCATTGGGCATTAACTTGGCTAAAGAAATTGCCAAAGAATTCCCCGATAATTGCCACGTTTGTCACAAGGCTCCCTGTGAGTGCACGTTTACTGACATTGTGCAATTTAAATCATGAAATTTGCCATTGTCTCAGACACGCACGATAATATGGCCAATTTCAACAAAATTATTGACTTTTTGAATACGAAAAAAATTACCACTTTACTGCACTGTGGAGACATTTGCAATCAAGAAACCATAGATCAAGCCACCAAAAGTTTCAAGGGCCAAATTTTGTGGGTCAAGGGCAATGGTGATTATCACTTGCATGATATTGAGGATATGATTGAAGTGGATTTGGGTGGCAAGAAAGTGGCATTTATCCACTATCCTGAATTGGCAAAAAAACTGGCGCAATCGGGAAAATATGATTTGGTGTTTTATGGTCACACGCACAAACCTTGGGAAGAAAGAATTGATAATTGCAGATTGATTAATCCGGGCGAGGTGGCGGGGCAGCGCTTCAAACCCACGTTTGCTATTTACGACACTAAGATAGACGAGTTAGAGTTGAAAATTTTAGAGAAACTGGTATAGTGAACTATTATGCAACAGAAATATTGGATTTTCCTGGTGATTATTATTCTAGCCCTTTTGGCGGGAAATTTTGTTTACCCCAACTATATTGATAAGGGGGTGGATTTTGTAAATGCTAAACTCAGCTGGCACTTGCCTCACCTTTGGTCAAAACCGTATGTGTTGGGGCTGGATTTGCAGGGTGGGGTGAATTTAGTGTACCAAGCAGATTTAAGCACGGTGCAGGATAAGTCCGGAGCCATGTCCGGGCTGCGTGACGTGATTGAGCGAAGAGTAAATATGTTTGGCGTTTCAGAGCCGGTAGTGCAAATTCAGGGTTCTGACCGGTTGTTGGTTGAACTTCCGGGCGTGAAAGATGTAAAGCAGGCAATTGATATGATCGGCCAAACGCCATACTTGGAGTTTGACGAACAAAGAACTGAAGCAGAGTCAAAGCCGATTTTAGATAAAATAAAAGAAGTGCAGGCGGCCCAGGAAAAAGGCCAGGATATCACTAAAATAAAAGACTGGCAGCTGGCGCTGCAGAATCCGTACTTTAAGCCCACCGATTTAACCGGGAAATATTTATCAAAAGCCACGGTAGTGTTTGACCAAACCACCTATAAACCCCAAATCCAACTGGTGTTTAACGGCGATGGCGCAAAATTATTTGAAGACGTTACTGGTCGTAACGTTGGCAAGTCATTGGAAATTTTACTGGACGGTTTTTCCATTATTGATACTAATGGCGATGGAAAAATTGATGCCAATGATGCTTATGCTCCCGTTATCCAGCAAAAAATTACGGGCGGAACCGCAGTGATTACCGGAAATATGTCTGCTTTCACGGCCAACTCTATTGCCAGCCGCTTGAATTCGGGAGCTTTACCGGTGAAAATCGGCAGCCCTATTTCCCAAGAAACCGTAGGACCAACGCTGGGCTCTGTTTCCCTGCAAAAATCTTTGTGGGCGGGAATTTTAGGCCTGGCCGCAGTGATTCTATTTATGGTGATTTTTTACCGCCTGCCGGGGCTTTTAGCCTCAATCGCTCTTCTTATATACGTAGCCATTACTCTGGCTATCTTTAAATTGGTGCCGGTTACATTAACCTTGGCGGGCATCGGGGGATTCATTTTGTCCATTGGCATGGCCGTGGACGCCAACATTTTGATTTTTGCCCGCATGAAAGAGGAAATTAAACAGGGCAAAGCATTGGACGTAGCTATCCGCGAAGGATTTGGCCGGGCTTGGCCGTCGATTCGCGATAGCAACTTGAACTCATTGATTGTGTGTGCCATTTTGTTTATTTTTTCAACATCGTTTATTAAGGGTTTTGCCCTGACGTTATCGCTGGGTATTGTGGTCAGCTTGTTTTCGGCCATTTTTATCACCAGGATTTTATTAATGGTATTTATCGGACCGAAATTGGAAAAATTAAAATGGCTTCTGTAAACCCAATTATATGAATTTTCATTTTACAAGATATTCAAAAATCTACTACGCTTTTTCCGGGATATTGATTGTGGCAGCCCTGGCTTCTTTGATAGTCTATGGATTAAAATTTGGCATTGAATTTACCGGTGGCAGCAACATGGAAGTTGCCTTTACCCAAACCAGGCCCAGCAATGAAGTAATTTCAAAAGCTTTGGCGTCATTTAATCTGGGTGAGATAACTGTTCAGCCCACTGGCGCTGATGGCGCGGTACTTAAGTTCAAGGGAGTTGATGAAGCAACCCATCAAAGTATTCTTACGGCTCTTAATGCCGTATCTTTGGTCCAGGAAAAGGGCTTCCAGTTTATTGGTCCATCAGTTGGTCAGGATTTAAAAAATAAAACTGAAATAGCCATCGTATTGGCGCTTCTGGCCATTACCATTTACATTGCCTTTGCGTTCCGTAAAGTGTCCCGGCCGGTAGCCTCCTGGAAGTACGGAGTCACTTCGTTAATTGCGCTGTTTCACGATATTCTCATACCGTTGGGTGTATTTTCCTTGCTGGGTCACTTTTACCATGTTGAAATTACTATTCCGATTATTGCGGCCTTGCTGACCATTCTTGGATTTTCGGTTCACGATACCATTGTTATTTTTGATCGAATCCGCGAAAATATCATGCGCCGGGGAATGGGGGAATTTGCTGATACCGTTGACCTCAGTTTAAACCAAACCGTTGGCAGGTCCATTTCAACGGTGTTCACGGTATTACTGGTAATGTTCTCACTCTTCTTTTTTGGCGGAGAAACGTTAAAATACTTTTCACTGGCATTAATTATCGGAATTACTTCGGGGGCATATTCTTCTATTTTCATTGCCAGTCCTTTGCTGGTTAGTTGGCAAAAATGGTCAGAAAGAGGGTGAAATGAGGTGGGGTATTGACATATTTAAGGGCTTATGCTAAACTTATCCAACATCCAAACTTTATGATGGAAAAGATTAACTATCCACAACTCTATACTAAGCTTACCAAAGGCCTTTCATCAAAAACCAAGGACATTTTTGACCGGCGTTTTGGCATTAAGAAATCCGCCAAGAGCAAGCTCGGAAAGGGCCAAACCGTAAGCATTGAAACCTTAGAATCGATTGGCGATGGCCTGGGAATCACCCGGGAGCGCGTGCGCCAAATCGAAGAGGCTGGTTTTAACTTTATCAAGAAAAACAATAAAGAATTGATTGAAAAAATCTGCGCCGAATACACAGCCTACTTTGAAAGCAAGGGAGGGTTTAAAAAAGAAGAAAAAGTGCTGGCCGATTTGGGCGGAGATAAAAGCAAGCCTTATGTGTTGTTTTTCCTTTCGTTGTGCGGAAACTTTTCACGGGTGGCGGGCAAGAAGGATTATGCCTATTTCTGGTCAACCTTGCCCAATGCCGAGAAGCACGTAAAAGAACAGTTGGATAACTTGGTTCAAGGCATTAATGAAAAGGGTAAGTTGTTGGAAAAACCGGCTTTGGCTGCTGCCTTTGCTTCCCAATATAGCCCGGAAGCCCTGGCTTCGTATTTGGAAATTTCCAAGAAAATCCAGGAAAACAAAGAAGGCAGAATTGGTTTAATCACCTGGCCGGAAATAAAGCCACGGGGAGTGAAAGACAAGGCTTATTTGGTATTTAAAAAGCATCAAAAGCCGTTACACTTTAACCAGATTACTTCATTCATTGATGAATTAGGGGTCAATGAAGATAGTAAAAAAACCCATGCCCAAACCGTTCATAATGAACTGATTAAGGACGCCAGATTTGTGCTCGTAGGCCGCGGAACGTATGCCTTGAAAGAATGGGGATATGTGCCAGGCACCATTAAAGACATTATCACGAAAGTTATTACAGAAAAACCACATTTGGTTTCTCAAGATGAAATTGTCAAAGAAGTGCTGGCCCAGCGACTGGTTGCCAAAAATACCGTCATGATCAACCTGAATAACAAAAAGTATTTCCAGAAAGACGCCAGTGGAAAATATTTAGTACGGGAATCAGCATAAGCAACAAGAAAAAATCGCGCCTCTGGCGCGATTTTTTCTTGCAAGGTATAATGATGCAATGAGTTATATCTTCTGGGCTTCCATTACGTTGTTTATTGTCACCCTGATCTATTACCTGGTTTGGCTGGGGTTAGTCTGGTATTGGCACGAAAAAAAAACTTCTTTATTGATCATACCTCTTTTATACACGTTTGATTTTTTCATCATTGCCTTTTTAGTAATGTCATTAGTGGTGATTGTACTTACCTATACCCCCGATATTATTCAACTCATTCAAAAATAATGTGGCAATAAAAATATCACCATACTTTTTTTGGACGAAGGCATTCAATAAAGTTGCCCTGCGGCCTTTTTGGTGGGCATGGATTATGCTGGTGGTTTTTTATGTGCCCTTTTTGCGGGTGTGGTGGTGGTTGGTGGCACCTTTGCTTTTATCAATTGAATTGAGAAAGCTTTACCTGTGGTGGATTAACTGGGATTATTATTACGCCAAAACCAAGTGGTATATATTAGAAATTATTCCGCCCAAAGAAGTCTTGGTGCCCCTGAAAGCCATGGAAGATGTGTTTTCCGTGCTTTGGGCGACGTTTTACACTTCGGCGAGTTGGCGCGAACAGTGGTGCGAGGGTGTGATTCAACCTAACCCCGATTGGATGTCGTTTGAAATCGCCAGTATTGAAGGTCAGTTACATTTTTATGCACGGGTGATGGCAAGTCACCGCCACACCCTTGAATCTACGCTTTACAGTCATTACCCTGAACTGGAAGTCCGGGAAGCGGCTGATTACACTAAAAATGTGCCTCAAAACGTTCCGAATGAAGAGTGGGACACCTATGGTGAAGATTATAAGACGACCAAAGCTTCTTATTTGCCCATTAAAACGTACGAAAG
Source organism: Candidatus Staskawiczbacteria bacterium (assembly GCA_023245155.1). Taxonomy (GTDB): domain Bacteria; phylum Patescibacteriota; class Minisyncoccia; order Minisyncoccales; family Staskawiczbacteraceae; genus VGLO01. The sequence continues at coordinate 339,084 of JAHFKV010000001.1, forward strand.
TTTTTTTGAACCGCAGGGAGAAAAGATTGCCGCAGAAGAGAAGCGTATTGACCCAATGGCTGCATTATTAGAATTAATGTCAAAATTGGGTCCAGGGGAACAGTATTGGATGCAGTTTATTTTTTTCCCGCTCATGTTAGATGCCGAGGAAGAATTCAATGAAAAGGGGAAAAAAGCCATTGCCAAGTTGGCGGGCCGTCCCGAAAAGAAACATAAATCGCTCTCACAAGAAATCTTAGATGTTTTTTGGAATTTAGTGTTAGGGCCCAAGAAAGAAGGTTCCGGTGAAAAAGCAACCTACAAATGGATTGATTCGGCAAAAACCGAGGAAAATGACCGCGAGCTTTTGCTTACCCCGGGCGAACGCTTAGTGCTCACGGCCGTGGAAAATAAGGTTAAGCAGCCCCAATTTTTCTGTAACATCAAAGGGGTGTATGTGGCCAAGAGGGAAAATTTTAATTCCGTCCACCGGGTGATTATCCGTTCCTATTTCCCCCACTTTGGAACCACCAACCTCAATGATTTTTTGTTCAGTAAAGTTACCCGGCCCAAAACCCAGTATGTGTTCCGTAAGCGGATACCTTTTTTACGCAGAAGGCGGATGTTCCGTAATGCCGTGCTGCGTTTTACTCCGTTGTTCCCTGAAAGAACCCAGGAAATGGCCATTTTGGATCCGGAGGAAATGGCCACCATTTTCCACTTCCCAATTAAAGTGACCGGCTTAGTGCTTCCCACCATGGCCCGGGTGGAGAGCAAGAAATCTGGCCCACCGCCAAATTTACCCACATAACGTATGGAAAATAAAGATACAACTTATTTTGGTCTAACCTCGTTCAGAAATGAACGCAAGAAATTTGGCATTAAGCGTGACGACCGCCGCCGCCATTTTTATACCATCGGGAAAACCGGCATGGGGAAATCCAACTTAATGGAAAGCATGGCCATCCAGGATATTCAAAATGGAAATGGTATTGCCTACGTTGACCCGCACGGCGAGGGTGCCGAAAAGCTTTTGGATTTTATTCCTCAAGAACGTATTAAAGATGTGATTTTTTTCAACCCGGCGGATTTGGATTTCCCGATTGCTTTTAATGTCATGGAAAAAGTGGATTTCCGCTACCGTCATTTGGTGGCCGGAGGGTTAATGGCCGTATTTAAAAAAGTCTGGCCCGATGTGTGGTCTGCAAGAATGGAATATATTTTAAGCAATACCATTTTAGCCTTGCTAGAATATCCTGATTCCACCCTGTTAGGTGTTAACCGTATGCTTTCAGATCCCGATTATCGTAAGAGGGTGGTGGAACAAGTAAAGGACCCGATTGTCAAAGCTTTTTGGAGTGTGGAATTTGCCAGGTATAGCCAGAAATATGAAACGGAAGCTACTGCGGCTATCCAAAACAAAGTAGGGCAATTCGTCTCCAATGCCTTGATCAGAAACGTAATCGGCCAAACTAAAAGTACCGTCAATATGAGAAAAATCATGGATGACGGCAAAATTTTGATTTTAGATTTGTCAAAAGGCCGCATCGGCGAAGATAATTCCCGATTATTGGGGGCTCTGTTAATCACCAAGCTGCAGTTAGCGGCCATGAGTCGGGTAGACATTCCCGAAGACGAACGCAAAGATTTTTATTTGTATGTGGATGAATTTCAGAACTTTGCAACAGAGTCCTTCGCTAATATTTTATCTGAAGCCCGCAAATACCGCTTGAATTTAATTGTGGGCCACCAATACATTACCCAAATGGATGAAATTGTCCGTGACGCGGTGTTTGGTAACGTGGGAACTTTGGCCGTGTTCCGGGTAGGTGCAGAGGATGCCGAATTTTTAGAAAAAGAATTTTCACCCGAATTTACCGCTGAAGATTTGGTTAACCTTTCAAAATATAATATTTATTTGAAACTAATGATAGACGGGGTGGCTTCACATCCGTTTTCGGCGGGAACGTTAACGCCGCCCATTCCACTGGCGGAATCAAACCGGGAAGCGATTATTGCTTTTTCACAGGAACATTATGGTGTGAAACGCGAAATGGTGGAAGAAAAGATTGCTGCTTGGGCAATCGATGGCCAGCCTGCCGTGGTTGCTGGTAAAGCTGGCGGTGCGCCCGCGGGCGCGGCACCAAAAAAATCTCCCGCCCCTTTACCCTTAATCCAAGAAGACGGCACGGCTCTGTATACCGCCACCTGCGACAATTGCGGTAAAACCACTCGGGTGATTTTTGAACCAACTCCGGGTAAACCGATTTATTGCAAATCGTGCCTCAAAAAGATGAAGGCGGCCAAAGTTGCGTCAGAAGACTCTAAATCACAACCAAATCCTAAGCAAATTCCAAATCAAAAATCCCCACCGCCAAAGCGAAAAGAAATTAACTTGTCTGAACTGAAAAGTTTAATTGATAAATCATTAGAACATGATAAGCAGATGAAAGAAGAGGCAGAAAAACCAGAGGAACCTAAACCAGCAGAAGCCCAATTTGAAAAGCCCGGGGAAGACGGCTTAAAAAAGGGGCTCATCAATCCGGGGCAAAAAGTGGATTTAACATGAAAAGCGTTACTGATTTTGATGTACAGGGAAAGCGCGTCTTGGTAAGATGTGATTTTAACGTGCCGCTGTCTGGCGATGGTGAGATTTTAGATGATGCCAAAATTCGCGAAGCCCTGCCGACCCTCAATTACTTGCTTGATCACGGAGCCAAGGTAATTGTGATTACGCATCTTGGCGATGGCTCAGAAAGTTTAGATACTGTGAAGGCCAGGCTATTTGAATTACTTGCCCTGAGCGGAGTCGAAGGGCTGGGCTCAATAGAAGTGTCAGAAAATATCCGTAGTCATAAAGAAGAAACAGAAAATGATGAAGCATTCGCCAAAAAGCTTGCGGCAATGGGGGATATTTACATTAACGAAGCGTTTGACGTGTGCCACCGCGCTCATGCCTCGGTGGTGGGCGTTCCTAAATTCTTACCGCACGGCGCTGGTTTTCAGTTACAAAAAGAAGTACAGGTGCTTACTCAAATTATGCAGCGGCCCGAAAGGCCGATGGTGGCTATTATCGGTGGAGCCAAAGCAGAAACCAAAGCCAAATTTGTGGAACCTTTTTGCGCTTTTGCCGACGCCGTTATTGTCAGTGGTTTAATAAAGAAAGAATTGATAGACAAAAAAATCCATTTAGGATATCCGGAAAAAGTTATAGGCCCTAAAGATGATTTGCAGGCATTGGATATTTCAGTTGCAGACGTAGAAAGAATTTCCAAGCATATTTTCCAAGCCAAAACCGTGTTTTGGAACGGGCCATTTGGTAAGTGTGAAGATGAAAAGTATAGAGCCGGTACCCTGGCAATTGCCAAAGCCATTATTGAAAGTGGGGCGTTTTCGGTGGTGGGGGGAGGCCAAACGGTTGAGTTTTTAAAAGAAGAAGGTATGATTGAAAAGTTTAACCATGTTTCAACCGCCGGTGGGGCAATGCTGGAATTTCTAAGTGGCCAAGAGTTACCAGGGTTAAAAGCGCTGGAATAATTAACATTTGTCATCATTGGAATTATGCAAGGAAAAATAAAAAATTTAACAGAAGCTGCAGAACGTATTAAAGTTGCTGTTAACAGCAACGAGCGGATTATTATTTATGCAGACTCCGATGCGGATGGAATCTGCTCGGCGGTAATTTTACAAGATGTCCTCAAAAACCTTGGGGCGACTCCGGTTGCCGTGGCTTTTCCAAACCGGGAAGAAGATGGTTATGGCATTAACCAAAAAGCCCTGGAATTTTTGAAACCCCACGCCCCCGCTTTGTTTATCACCCTAGACTTGGGAATTGGAAACATCAAAGAAGTGGAGCAGGCCAACGCCTTGGGATTTGAAGTTATTATTATTGACCATCATCAGGTATTAGAAAAAGTTCCGGACGCCAAGGTTGTTGTGGATCCGCAACAAGCAGGGGATGAATCGGGCATGCAGTATCTTTGTAATGCGGGGATCGTGTTTACGTTAGCGCAGGAACTGCTGCCGGCCATGCCAGAACTCTTACGCCGCAGTTTGGTTGAGTTAGCCGCCTTGGCCACTATTTCAGACATGGTGCCCCAAATTTCTGAAAATGTGCAAATTATTTCTGAGGGTTTACGGTCGCTTCCCGGCACCGTGCGTCCGGGCCTGAAAGCCTTTTTACAACTTCTGCCATCCGCTGATCCGCAAACCCATATGAAAATTATCGGGGCAATGAATTCAGCCGAATCGCTTCATTTTTCCAATGATGCTTTCAAACTTTTGACCCTTTCAGATGCGGCTGAATGCCGCGAACTGGCCGAAGATTTACTGAGCCGAGTGCGTTTAAAACAAATGCGCATTGAGGCGATTTTGCAAGACGTGGAGCAGCGCATCAGCCGCAAGGGCAACGACCCAATTATTTTTGAAGGGGATCCGGCCTGGAAACTGATTTTAGCTGGCATGGTGGCAAGTATTATTGCCCAAAAATACCAAAAGCCCACGTTTATTTTTAAAAAGATGGATGCGGAGTCAGCCGGCTCAGTCCGCAGCTTAAAAGAAGGCCAGAATTCCGTGGAGGCCATGAAGTCTTGCAAAGATTTATTAATTACCTATGGCGGGCATCCCAAAGCTTCGGGGTTTCGCATTAAAAATGAAAACTTAGAACAGTTTAAAGCGCGCCTGGAAGAGTATTTTAAGGGAACGAGAACATGAAGTGGAAAATAGTTTTTTGGGCACTAATCATATTGGCGGGGGTAGTGGTGTATACGGTTGATGACCAGCCGGTGCGCCAAATGGAAGCAAAGAAAAATTCACAATTGGCCGCGGTGCTGGCTGAAGCTCCAAAAGTGCTTGTCATTGGCCAGCGGGCCAAATCAGCCGATTGCCAGTTGAAGGGCTCATTACCAGACCACGAATGCAGCCCCGGTGCCATTTTTGAAAATACCACCAAAGAAATTATTTGTGTGCCAGGCTACACTAAAACCGTCAGGAAAGTTTCTACCAGTTTGCGTAAAAAGGTTTTTGCTGAATATGGAGTTTCCTGGCCCCAACCTTACGGAAGTTATGAAGTGGATCATATTATTCCACTGGCCCTGGGTGGCAATAATGACATTGCTAATTTGTTCCCCGAAGCTCTGGAACCCCACCCCGGATTCCAGGAAAAAGACGTGGTGGAAAATTACTTGCATGAGCATGTCTGTTCAGGGGACATTGATTTAGCTGCAGCCCAAGTGCAAATCGCCAACGACTGGCTGGGGGTGTATCATAATTTAAGCGAAACCGTAATAAAAGATTATAAAACCCGTTACAAATCATGGGCGGGATCAAATTAATTCATGAAAAACATTATTATTTACACTGACGGGGGATCGCGTGGAAATCCTGGCAAGGCGGCCATTGGGGTAGTTTTTTGTAATGAAATGGGTCAGGAAATCAAAAAATTCGGCGAATATTTGGGCGATGGGTTAACCAATAATGAAGCCGAGTACCAGGCGGTGATTTTTGCTCTCAAAAAATTCAAAGCGGTTTTTGGAAAAAAGATTGCGGAGGTCAGTGATGTAGAGGTTAGGAGCGATTCGGAGCTGCTAGTTAATCAAATGAATGGTAGATATAAATTAGAGAATGAAAAGATCCAAAAGTTTTTCATAGAAATTTGGAACTTGAAAATTGATTTTAAATCGGTTAAATTTAAGGCAATCAGGCGCGAGCAGAATAAAGAGGCAGACAGGTTGGTAAACGAAGCGCTCGATGGGCAAATGAGCAGCCAAAAGTTGTTTTAAAAACTGTAAAAAACAAAAAAATCGATTGAAAAATCGATTTTTTTGTTGGACAAGCAAGACTGTAAGCCGAATTCTGTTCCGCCAGCTGGCGGAAGTGATTATCTATCTGGACTAACCATTACTGATTAGTTCTGGCGAACTACTTTTAACAGATTTTTGAGATGAAACCCAAATTTCTGCTTTGTTCTTGCACCCAATAAGGATTTAGCCGTTGCACCCCCATATTACTATGGGATTCCCCGATGAATATCGGGGCCGTAGCCTTTCGGCCTTGGCGTCACTGTTCGCACCTCGCACCTTACGGTGTATGGCCGTTAGCCATTATTTTTTTATCCCGCCCTTCATTATATTTCTATACGTATGGCGGGAGGGAGTTCGGACTTTCCTCCCCATAACCATGTTAGGGGTTTACCCTGAGCGTAGTCGAAGGGCAATCACTCATCTTGCTTGTCCGAATAAATAGTATCAAAGTTAAGCTTCTTTGTCAAATTTGAAAAATTCGCTGAAAAATATTAACATGTCTGTATGGTGAAAGCTTTTATCCATAAAATTTCCAATTATCAAACCGAAAAAATCAGCCTGGCCGCCGGGATTATTTCCGCTGCTTCATTCACCAGTTTTTTGCTAGGCTTGGTGCGTGACCGTCTGCTCAGCGGAGCTTTCGGAGTGGGGGATTCATTAGATGTGTATTACACTGCTTTCCGCATACCCGATTTTGTCGCCCTAGTGCTGATGATGGGAGCTATTTCAGTGGCCATTATTCCTATTTTCACGCAAAATTTAGTGGAGGATAAATCTAAGGCTTTCAAATATTTATCCAACTTTTTGAACGTGGCCACCATATTAATGATTGTGGTGTGCGGCATCCTTTTTATTTTTGCGCCAAACTTTATTAAACTCATTGCTCCCGGATTTAACCCAGCCAAAAAAGAAACCACCGTTATGCTCACGCGCATCATGTTTTTGAGCCCTATTTTACTGGGTATTTCCAACATTATTTCCGCCGCGCTGATGGTGTTTAAGCGATTTCTCATCACTTCACTTGCTCCGATTGTGTATAATATAGGCAGCATCGTTGGCATCATATTTTTTGTACCCATGTGGGGGATTGCGGGCCTGGCATGGGGAATTGTATTGGGGGCGCTTTTGCACTTGGTAATCCAAATTCCTTCCTTCTTGAGCATTGGGTTTACGTACCAGCCATCATTCAACTTTTTAGAAAAAGATTTTTTACAAACGGTAAAACTCACCATTCCCCGGGCCATTGGTTTAACCGCCGCCCAGGTGAATTTCATCATCATCACGGCCATCGGTTCCACGTTGCTGGTTGGTTCGGTTACCATGTTTAACTGGGCCAACGATTTGTCTGCCCCTATTGTAGGTTTAGTTGCCATTCCGTTTGCTACGGCCGTTTTCCCGGCGCTTTCGCTGGCGATAACTAAAAACAATCGCGATGAATTTTTGCAACAATTTTACTTGGCCTTCCGCCAGATTTTATTTTTGATTATCCCCGCTAGCGCCCTGGCCTTTGTGTTGCGGGCGCATTTGGTCAGAATTGTATTCGGAACTTCGTACGTTGATTGGACACAAACGCGTTTAACTGCCGCCTGCTTTGGCATTTTCATGTTTGCCTTGTTTGCCCAAGGCTTAGTGTATTTGGTTTCGAAAGCCTTTTACGCCATGAAAAATACGTTTATTCCCTTGGCCGTCAGCTTGGTGAGCATTGTGGTGTTGCCCGCCCTGGCTTATTATTTCGTGCATGCCTTTCGCGCCTCCAACGTCTTTGCTGATGTGATTGCTTCGGCTTTGAAAGTACAGGATATTGCCCATTTCCAGATTTTGGCCTTGCCCTTGGCTATTTCTATTGACGCGGTTATTCAGATTGTTTTTCTGCTGCTGTTTTTGCGCCTATTTTTCAAAGAAATAAGATATGGCCACATGGTACCATTTTTGTTAAAAGTTTTAGTGGCTACAGCCGGTATGGTGATAATTTCATATGGCGTCCGCCAAGTTTTCGGAGGATTTTTGGGAAGCACCACGTTCATGGTTATGTTTATTCAAACGGTTGTTGTCAGTTTAATTGCGGCCCCGACGTACGTCGGGGCCGCCTGGCTCCTGCGCCTGCCCGAAATCAACACTATTACGTATTTTATCAACCGCCTTACGGGTGTTAAGACTGGTGAGAAGGTATAGCTGAGTTGCTTATGGTTGATTTAGCCTGATCTCGGACTGAATCGGCCGGGCTTTTTTGTTGTAATAGGGCTGGAAATTTGGGGTAAAAAGGGGTAATGTTGGTGTATGTCCCAAGAACATATCCGAAATTTTTGTATTATTGCACACATTGACCACGGTAAATCCACATTGGCGGATAGGCTTTTGGAATTGACCAGCACGGTGGCGGCTAAAAAAATGTCTGCGCAGTTTTTGGACAGCATGGAATTAGAAAAAGAGAAGGGGATTACGATTAAATTAAAGCCCGTCAGAATGGAATACGCGTTAGATGGCAAACAGTACATTTTGAATTTGGTGGATACACCGGGACACGTGGATTTTTCATATGAAGTTTCGCGCTCTTTGGCGGCGGTGGAGGGCGCAGTACTTTTGGTGGATGCCACGCAGGGGATTCAGGCGCAAACACTGGCCAACATTGAACTGGCTAAAAAGCAAAATTTGGTGATTATTCCGGTGGTTAACAAAATTGATATGCCTGCGGCCATGGTGGATGAATGCGTTCAAGAATTGGCCACGGTTTTGAATGTGGGCGCAGAGACTGTTTTAAAAATTTCCGCTAAAAACGGCACCAATGTAGAGGAAGTCTTAAAAACGATTATTGAAAAAGTGCCTTCACCTGAGATTCGTAATCCGGGAGCAGAAACAAAGCCATTCCGCGCACTCATTTTTGATTCAACCTATGATTCTTTCAAAGGTGTGTTGGCACTGGTACGGGTAATGGAGGGCGAAATCCGCGACCGGGAAAAAATTGAATTATTGGCCACCAAAACTCAAGCAGAAGTAAAAGAATTGGGATATTTGCACCCGGGCATTGTGCCAAGTCAGACTATTTTATGCGGTGAAATTGGATATATTGCTACGGGAATTAAAGAACCCGGAAAAGTTAGAGTTGGAGATACTATCGCGCGCGTATTGCCTGCAAATTCTCCAAAAAACGTCCCCCTGGGTGGATATCAAGAGCCCAACCCCATGGTATTTGCCAGTTTTTATCCGGAAGATCCGGAGGAATTTGACGTACTGAAGGTGGCACTGGGTAAATTAAAGTTACAGGATCCGGCGCTGGTGTACGAACCCGAAATGAAAGAGGCGTTGGGCCGCGGGTTCCGCTGCGGATTTTTGGGAACGCTGCACGTGGAAATTATTTCTGAAAGATTAGAAAGGGAATTTGGATTGACGCTAGTTATTTCCACCCCGTCGGTAATTTATAAAATTTTTGATAAAAAGGGGATTGAAAAAATAGTATATTCAGCTTCAGATTGGCCAGACCCCAGCGGTATTGAAAAAATGGAAGAGCCCTGGGTTTTGTTGGAAATTATTTCGCCGCAAAATTATTTGGGTAAATTAATGGAGGCCTTAAAAGACGTGGGTGGCAATTACTTGGAAACCAGCTATTTATCCGGTGAGCGGTCAATTATCAAATACGAAGCGCCCTTGCGCGCCATTGTGGCTAATTTGTATGACAATATTAAAAGTATCAGCCAGGGGTATGCTTCGCTTTCCTACAAAACGCTGGGGTACCGGCCGGCGCAATTGGTAAAAATGGAAATTTGGATTGCCGGCAGACAGGAAGAGGCCTTTAGCCGCGTGGTAGCCGAGCGCGAAGCCTATGAACAGGGCAAAAAGATTGTAGAAAAATTAAAAGAAGCGTTGCCCATGCAGCAGTTTTCGGTAGCATTGCAGGCGGTCATTGGCGGAAAAATTATTGCCAGGGAAACCATTTCCGCCCGCCGCAAAGACGTAACGGGGTATTTGTATGGCGGCGACAAAAGCCGCAAAAAGAAGCTGTTGGAAAAACAAAAGAAAGGCAAAGCACTGATGAAGGATAAAGGCAAAGTCACTGTACCATCCAAGACGTTTTTGGAGATTTTTAGGGCGTAGTATTCTAAAGTTAAAAATATGAATACAATAGGAAAAAAAGAAAAATTAGAAATTTTGGAAAAGGCCAGACAATGGTGGAGAGAGGAGCTTGTTCCCGCACACAAGAGAAATTTACTCAAACTGAGTTCTTTAGATGAGTATGATATTAATCCTTTTCTCTGGTCATATTTGGCTTATTTTCTTGAGGGTAATGACACGCCAGAAACTCTTGCAAAAGTGCTTATTTATCCTAGGGTTTTGGGTACTTCTATTGTCACAACTTTTGGAAGTAGATCTCAGGATTTCATATCAAGAGTGTTTGAAGGAGTTTTAGGCTCTGCTATTCCTGGTATTGACTTGGAATTTACTGATAAAATTGATGGGAGAAAGAAATATTGCCAAGTAAAAGCTGGTCCAAATATCGTTAACCATGACGGGGCAATTAGTATTAAAAATCACTTCAAGAGTGCAAGAATGATTGCGAAAACAAATCATTTACCTATCGAAGTGGGTGATTTTATGCTTTGCCTGCTATATGGTGAATCTGGTCAAGAGAATGCATTTATAAAAAATATTGGTAAAGAATACTCTTTGGCGACTGGACAGGAGTTTTGGCACAGATTTACTGGTGATCCAGATTTTTATTCCGATCTTATAAAAGTTATTGGTGAAGTAGCAGAAGAGTTTAATATGAAGAGAACTATTAATAAAGTTATAAAAGAATTAGCAGAAAAAATTAAAGAAAAATACAGAAAATAGAATTAATTTCTTGAAAAGATATCCACATGGTAACCTTTGCATTATGCATTGGTTACTTTTATAATTAAGATGTAATTATTAATTTCATTACATCATGCAAAACTTTTTAACCATCGCAGACGCTTCAGAAATGATTGGTGTTTCTCCAGATACCATAAGACGATGGGATAAAAAAGGTTTAATAAAATCGCAGCGCTCAGATTTGAATTACAGAGTTTTCAATGTTGAGGAAATTAGAAGGATTCACGATAAGGTTTCGGGAAAACCAGAGGAAAATAATTATAAGATATTAAAATCTAACAAAAAAACAAATTATAAGGTAGTTGAATTATTCGCAGGTGCTGGTGGTACTGCTCTGGGTCTTGAAAATGCAGGATTGCAACATGTTTTTCTGAATGAATACGACAAGAATGCCGTAGAAACTCTTAAAAAAAATCGTCCAGATTGGCAGGTGAATCCTGAGGATGTTAGAGATATAAGTTTTAAGGGTATGCAAGCTGATATTGTTGAGGGAGGATTTCCATGTCAAACATTTAGTTTCGCAGGAAAAAAGATGGGGTTTGGGGATATTAGGGGGACTATGTTTTTTGAATTCGCTCGTGCAGTTGATGAAATTAGGCCTAAAATTGCAATGGGAGAAAATGTCCGCGGTCTTTTGCACCATGATGATGGTAAAACTTTGCAAACAATCGTCAAAGTGTTGCAGGATATGGGTTATAGGGTTGCGCATAAGATTTTACGTTCGCAATATCTTGATGTGCCACAAAAACGTGAAAGGCTTGTTATTCTTGCAATCAGAGATGATCTTACTGCTCCTTTATTATTTCCAAAGGAACAGGATTATACAATTTCAATGCGCAATGCACTAGCGAACTGTCCGTCATCTATCGGCCAACAGTATCCACGTAAAAAACGCGAAATAATGGAAATGATACCGGCGGGGGGATATTGGAAGGATCTGCCTGAAAATTTACAGAAAGATTATATGGGGGCGAGCTATGGAATGGCCGGCGGTAAGACTGGAATGGCTCGTAGGCTTTCTTGGGATGAGCCAAGTTTAACTCTAACCTGTGCGCCTGCTCAAAAGCAGACTGAGCGATGCCACCCTGAAGAGACACGTCCTTTAACTGTGCGCGAATATGCTCGAATACAGACATTTCCTGACAATTGGGAGTTTGCTGGTTCTGCAAATGCTCAATATAAGCAGATAGGTAATGCAGTACCAATAAATCTTGGCTATCATATGGGAAAATGCTTGATAGCTATGCTTGGTAATAAGCCTGACTTGGCGACAATGGACGTTGTTGATCCTATAAAATTGATTTAATATTTCGAAGGTGGGATAAAACGTTTTTGGATGTATTGAGCACGTAATTTTATGGTAACAGTTAACATTAAAAAACAAACCAATAGCAGCATAACAAAGAATCTATCTTTTGATTTAGACGATTATACTATTTTCGCAGGAGAGAATAATAGCGGAAAATCAAATCTCATAAGAGCTATAAAAGCAACCCAAGATTCTAATGGCCTAAAGGATTACAAAATCATCTATATTTCGGCTGAGAACACGCAACCACAGAAGGAAGAATTGAAATCTTCAGCGTCTAGTACAGAATTCTACAAACTTCTAGAAGATATCTTGCAGCCTATTTTCGATAAAAAACTGATAAATAGTCTTATTAAAAAATTTGATAAGGCAAGAGAAAGGAAAAAGTTTGTTAAAACTGTTAACAAATTTTTAAAAGATTTCGGTGTTAGTGATAAAAGCTTTGACGTAAAAATAGAAGGACAAAAGTTCAGTGAAGATCTTATCGTTAAGATTGTTAAGGCTTTCGTAAATGATCTTTATAATAGTTTAATCACAGAAGTTGATTTGAATAATATTGGCATGGGTACTCAAAGATTAATTGTTATGGCTCTTATTAAATATTATCAGGAGAAAAAAATTGAGGCAGATGAAAAGGTATTAATAATTTTTGAAGAGCCGGAAATATATTTGCATCCAAAGTATAAGGAAAGTCTATATCGGTGTTTAGTTAAACTTTCTAAAAGAAAGAATACGATGGTTCTAATAACTACTCATGACCCATACTTTATAGAGCTGGGAGAAAAACAAAAAATTTATAAAATATACCGAAGCGATGTCCTCACCGACCAACATGCAACTGACATAATAGTTGTCGATAGTGGGAAAACTTTACCGTATAAATCATATTCAGAGATTAATTACAAGATATTTGGTTTGGCAAGTGAAGCCTATTTCTTAGAGCTTTATGAATATGCAAAGAGAAAAGTTGCAAAGTTTATGGGGAAGAAAGAACTCGATTTTGCGTACCATGAATTTGACTTGCTTATGTTTTATCCATATTTAGATGGCCTTGGATTACAACAAAATTATAAGGACGATCGAGGTAATGATGTAACCCCTCTTACCATTTTGAGGCACATTTTGGCACATGGCAAGAGAAAAAAATACCCTATTGCAAAAAACGAAGCAGTAAAATATCTTGTTGGTTTTGTAGGTTTTATAAACTAAAAATTTTAAAGAATAGCATGGAAGGATACGACCTAATTGTAATCGGTGGTGGGGCATCGGGGATGATGGCGTTGGGAAGGTTGCGTTAAGAAAATGACCACGAGAAAAATATTTTTGATAATTATTGGATTACTGGCAGTGCAGGCGGGAGTGCTTTGGCTGTTTGGCCAGCCGGCTATTTGCACCTGCGGGTACGTGAAGGTCTGGGAGGGAGTGGTGCTTAGCAGCGGCAATTCGCAGCATTTGACTGATTGGTATACGTTTTCACATATTATTCATGGGTTTTTATTTTATTTGTTATTGTGGCTGGTGTTCCCCAAAATGCCATTTTGGAAAAGGTTGCTGATTACCGCGGGCATTGAAATCGCCTGGGAGCTGATTGAAAACACGCCCATGGTTATTGATCACTACCGCCAGCAGGCCTTGGCCCAGGGATACACGGGTGACAGTATTATTAATTCGGTTTTTGACACGCTGGCCATGATTGGCGGGTTTGTGCTGGCAAGAAAATGGCCTGTTTGGAGCATTGTTGTCATTGGGGTGGGGCTGGAATTGTTTACCGGGTTCATGATCCGCGACGGCCTGGCGCTAAATGTGTTAAACTTAATTCATGTCTTTCCGGCGGTTTCGCGCTGGCAGGCGGGAGGGTAGCAGCTTATATATTTATGAAACAAAAACGAACTATCAAAGAACACATTACTCCGAGCATCTGGCTAATCAGGTACTTCTTTTTTGCCGTGGGCATTGTGGCGACGATTGCCTATCGTATTACGCCATTTTTACAACCGGCTGCAGTGAAAGTTTGCTGGTATGTGGGCACGATTGGATTTATTTTGTATTTCTGGCACCGCAGCCACATTGATGCCAAACGGGTCAAGCTCATTAAAGAATTTGATTTGGTGGGCGCAGTAGAGCAGAGCAGTTTGCAGGGCGAACAAAAAGAGGCGGTGGCATACTTGATAAAAACCAGTTTGACTTCCAAGACACGCTGGAATTCTCTGTTCATTGTGGTGGCATCGGCGGTGGCTCTCGTTGGTGCCATACTGGTTGATCTGCACGTTTTTTAATTTTTCTTGACTAGGTTGCCGCAAGGGACTAATATGGTATTACAACTTCCGTGTGGGACGGATGGTTGTTGGAATAGTTCCTTCTTCGCGGAGCGCTTATCATGACCACGATTGTTGAGGAAACCAGTGTTCGTCAATGGGTGAAATTCGATGTCACCATCGATAATCAGCTGGCGCAACTGCTGATGGCCGAAATCAATGGCGATCTCAACCGTTTCGGGACTTGGCAAATTTACGGGGAAGGTTACTCGTTCGATCAGATGGTGCGGCACTATCTGAGTACGGGAGCCTTTGGGAGACTCCTCAAGTCTTACCGTCTGGTATTTGTCAGGCAGCAGGCGTGATCCTTCGTTCTGAATCGTCCAGGTAGGCATTACCTGGACGATTTTTTGTTTTTCTATAAAAATGTGCTATTTTTTGGTATTATTAATGCAATGAAACTACATCGGTTTATTGGGGATTACAATTTGGTTTCTGACCAGGTGGAAATTACAGATATTCAGGTATTAAAGCAAATGAAAAATGTGCTGCGATTAAAAATCGGTGAGCAGATCTTATTGTGTGACAGAGAGGGAAACGAAGTGCTGGCAAAAATTATAGCTTTTGTAAAAGCTGGCGTAAGCTTACGTGTTTTAGAGAAAATGGAGAATAAAAACGAGCCGTTAAGGCGCGTGACACTTTATTGCGCGGTGTTAAAGCGCGAGAATTTTGAGTTGGTTTGCCAGAAGGCCACGGAAATTGGGGTGAAGGAAATTGTGCCCGTAATTACCAAGCGGACGGTGAAGTTAAATTTAAATTTGGAACGATTGCAAAAGATTATGAAAGAAGCAGCAGAGCAAAGTGGGCGCCAGATTGTGCCGGTGTTGCACGAGCCGGTTGAATTTGGGGAGGCTATTGAGCATGCCAGGAAAAATGAAGTAAATTATTTTTTTGATATTGATGGATCCGCCTTCGTTGAAACTTTAACGGGCACAGCCGGCCTTTTTATAGGAGCTGAAGGCGGTTGGGATGATTCAGAAGTCAAAGCAGTTAAAAAGGCTGGTTTTCAAATCACCACTCTTGGCAAACTCACGTTACGCGCGGAAACAGCCGCCTTGGTGGCCAGCTATTTAGTAATTGGCCAATGAAATCTTTTATTAATTCCTACTACAACCGGGTTAAAAATCTCTATCTGAAATATGAGCATTTGCTGATGTCTGTCACTTTAGTGGGTGGGTTTTTGTTTGATTTCATCTTGTTTGTCCATATTGATATTCCATTTAAATTCGCGGTACTGACGGTGTATTGGATTGTTGCGGGTCTGGCCATTGCTTTTATGCAGTTGTATGACGCTGGGAAAATTTCCGAGCGGTTTAAGTATTTACAGTTGTTTATGCCTCTGGCCCTGCAGTGGACGTTTGGAGGATTATTGAATATTTCTCTGATTTTTTATTGGTTTTCTTCGGCCTTTTCCGTCAGCTGGCCGTTGCTTGCCGCTACGGTTGCCTTGTTGCTGTTCAATGACCGGTTCCGTCACCAATTTTCAAGGCCCTTGGTACAAATTGGCGTTTACTTTTTTGTTACCCTTGCCCTATTTTCTTTGGTGTTGCCGTTTTGGTTTGCCTCAGTAAGTGCTTGGTTGTTTATAGCAGCCACGGCAGCCAGTGTTATTATTTTTGCCATTTACATTTATGGTTTGGCATTTTTGGCCGGTCGCCTACGTTCTTCAACCCACCAGCTTTTTATTTTAGTTATTATTATTGCTGCGATTATGCAAGTGTTGTATTTCACCAATATTATTCCGCCCATTCCTTTGGCTATGCGTGAAGCCGGGCTTTATCACAGCTTGCATATTACCGGTGGGAAATACACCATGCAAGCTGAGCCTGAAAGCCTTTGGCAAGATTTACAAGATGCTGTGTTCGGGCAAACGGTGCATGTGGTTCCCGGTGAAAAGATATATTTATATACGGCCATTTTTGCCCCGGCCAATTTAAAAACTACCATTGTTCACCATTGGCAATATTATGATGAGGGCCAAAAGAAATGGGTTGATCAGGGGGATTTGTCATTTGCTATTAACGGGGGGCGCCCCGAAGGTTACAAGGGTTATTCCTGGCAAACGAATTTGGCGGCAGGCAAGTGGCGGGTGTATGTTGAGAATCAGCGCGGGCAGGTGTTAGCCCGGGTACGGTTTACGGTTGAAAAAGTTGAGGCGCCAGTGGAATTGCAAGAAATAATAAGGTAAAGTAATCCCATGGTACAACAAGATAAATACAGTGCAGTGTGGGTGAGCCATAGCTCGATTAATGATTTCTTAAAATGTCCGCGGGCTTATTTTTTACATAATGTTTACAAAAATGAGCGGAACAAGAAAATTAATATCGTAAACCCGCATTTGTCGTTGGGCATTGCCGTGCACGAAACGCTGGAAGGTTTATTGGCTTACGGGGCAGGGGACCGGTTTAAAAAACCGTTACTGCAAACATTTGAAGAAAATTGGGCCAAAATTTCAGGTAAAGTCGGCGGGTTTAAAAACGCGCAAGAAGAAATGGAAGTTAAGGCGCGCGCTAAAAAAATGATAGAGCGGGTAACGGAAAATCCCGGGCCCTTGGAAAAACTGGCGGTTAAATTGGCGGCGCATGCCAATGATATGCCCCCGAATTTTTATTTGTCAGAAAAAGATAACATCATTTTAAGCGGCAAAATTGACTGGTTAGAATATGTGCCCGAAGACGATTCAGTGCGGGTGATTGATTTTAAAACCGGCAAGAACGATGAAGATAAAGATTCGCTGCAGCTGCCGATTTACGCCTTATTGTTGAATGCTTTGCAGAAACGCAAGGTTTCTGGAGCGGCATATTGGTACATTGACCGGAATAATGAACCAACCGAAGTGCCATTGCCGGATTTATTAACCTCAAAAAACCGGGTGCTGGAAGTGGCGCTAAAAATAAAAGAAGCCCGGGAAAAACAAGCATTTGCCTGCCCTCATGGAGAAAAGGGATGTTTTGCCTGCAAACCATTTGAAAAAATTCTGAGAGGGGAGGCAGAATTAGTGAAGGTGGATGAAGCCAGAAAAACGGAGTTGTATATGGTGTAAATAATGAATCAAGAGCAAGCGCTGGAAATTTTAAAACGGGGGCACAATGTTTTTTTGACCGGTTCGCCAGGAGCGGGGAAGACTTTTTTGTTGAATAAATTTATTGACTATTTGCGGGGAACAGAAAAAGTGGTGGCTGTTACAGCCTCAACGGGTATTGCCGCCACGCATATGAACGGGGTAACGCTGCATTCGTGGAGCGGCCTGGGGATTAAAGAACATGTTACAGACCAGGAAATCCGGGCATTGATAAAACGTAAATATCTTTTCAAGCGCATTCGTAAAACCAATGTGTTGATTATTGACGAAGTTTCCATGCTCAAACCCTCCCAGTTTGACGCGGTGGATAAAATTTGCCAGTATTTCAAAGCCAGTTTTCTGCCGTTTGGGGGCATGCAGGTGGTGTTGTCGGGGGACTTTTTTCAGTTGCCGCCCATTGAAAAGTCTGGCCAAGTGCATTTTATTACCGAATCTGCCGCCTGGAAACGTCTGGATGTAAAAGTCTGTTATTTGCAAGAACAGTTCCGTCACAATGACAAAAAGTTAGCTCTGTTGCTGCAATCCATCCGGGAAAATAATATTGAAACATCAAAGGCGCTTCTGGCGGCCGGGTCCGCGGTTTTGGGCGCCGCGGCGCCCAAAACGGCCACCAAACTTTACACCCACAATGTGGATGTAGATGCCATTAATGCAGATGAGTTAGAAAAAATACCAGAAGAAGAAATCAAATATGAAATGCAATCATATGGCAAGCAAGAAGTGGCTGATGTTTTAAAAAAGAGCTGCCTGGCACCCGAACTTTTGGTTTTGAAAAAGGGGGCGCAAGTTATGTTTATAAAAAATAATTTTGATGAAGGCTATGTTAATGGTACTCAGGGTAAGGTAATTGACTTTGATGCAATGGGCAATCCGATTATTGAAACGCTTTCGGGGGCGAAAGTATCCGCTTCAAAAGTTTCCTGGAGAATAGAAGAGGAAGGCAAGGTACTGGCGGAAATCACGCAATTGCCGCTGCGCCTGGCCTGGGCAATTACGGTGCATAAAAGCCAGGGCATGAATTTAGATGCTGCACAGATTGATTTATCGAAGTGTTTTATTAAAGGCATGGGATATGTAGCGCTCAGCAGATTGCGTTCGTTTGAGGGACTGCACGTGGTGGGAATCAACGATATGGCCTTTTGTGTTAATGAAGAAGCAGTTGACCTAGATAGCCAATTGCAGCAGGGTTCGGCTCAAACCTTAAAGCTCTTGGGGGCCTAGGCGCGCCACTTGCCTTTGATGATTTTTGTGGTAGATTATAACTAGGTCTTTTGGCCACCAATTCACTCTTACCGAGGTAGCTTGCCATGATTTGCCTTCACGAGCATACTTTGCACAAGTCTCTTGCGCTAGATGACTTCAGAAAAGCTTTCATGGAGAGGATCCCTGAAGGCGAAGTCGTCTTGCAAGAGCAGGATGATACCGGCGAATGGAGATGGTTTCTGCACATCTTCTTCCCGGAAGAAAAAAGAGCGGATTTCTTCCGATTTCTGGAAGAATACGCGGCGCTTCACGGATGTACGGTGCAACAGGGCTTTAATATGGCCCAGAAGTAAGCTGCTAAAAAGACGCCAAGGGAGACACCAGGGGGAGTTCAGAGATCTCCCCTTGTTTTTTTGTTTTTTTTATGGTAAAAATACGGCATGCGTAAAGTGCATCATCGCGCCCTGGAGGAATAGTACCTCGGCGGTCTCATAAGCCGCAGGTCCCCGTGCAATTCGGGGGGGCGCAACAAATTTTGCGCGCCGGGGTAGCTCAGTTGGCAAGAGCGCCACACTCATAACGTGGAGGTCGAGAGTTCGAATCTCTCCCTCGGCACCGGCAGTAATAACACATGCGGGCATGGTGTAGCCTGGTTAACACGCCTCCCTGTCACGGAGGAGACCGGGGGTTCAAATCCCCCTGCTCGCGCTACTCGACACGAATCGAAGCTAAAGCTTAGATTTTGTGTTTATTTTGGGTCTTTTTTGTCAGTTCCAACCTTTTATATCTGGCTTCCAGTACAGGATAGTCTTTTTGAATAGGAATAAACCACTTATTCGGATGAAGATATTCCTTTGGCAGAAGCCATAGGTGCAATTTCAATTAACCTTAATGATTTAGTAGTCCTAAATCCAATTCTTCTTCCATCATTAGTAATAGTAAGGGATCCACATGAAAATATTATAAAGCAATTATTGGAATGGGAAAAAGTGCCGGATGGTTATTTTGTAACTAAAGTAAATTAAGATACCAATATTTAATGTAATAGCCAGTAGAAGTCGCTTTTAAAAAAGGCAATTTTTTGATAGAGTGATACAAATGGATATCTTTGAAGAAGTAAAAAAACTCAATCTGCCGCTGGGTAAATATGTGGTAGTCGGAAGCGGAATCATGGCCGCCAAAAGAATGCGTAATATTAACGACATTGACCTTTTAGTTACCGAAGATGTTTATGAAATAATAAGCAAACAAGAGGGTTGGACTTCGGAACCTAAATCAGACGGATGGACATTAACAAAGGGTATTTATGAAATTGATAAAGTGTTTAAATATAAAGAGTATAATCCTGGAACCGATCATCTTATTAAGACTGCTGAAATAATAAATGGAATTCCATTTATGCAATTATCGGAGCTAGTTAAATTCAAAGAAATATTGAGGAGAGAAAAAGATTTGGAAGATATTGAGTTAATTAAAAAGTATTTAGAAAATGGAGAGTAAGGATATTATAATTATTGGTGCAGGTATAGCTGGTATTACGCTTGCCATCCGACTTAAAAGAATGGGTATTGACCCAATGGTTTTTGAAGAACACGAAGAATCTGAATTAATTGACGGGTATGATAAAAAATCGGTAAATATTACAATTTCTCATCGAGGCATTCAAGCCCTCAAACAGATAGATTGCGCCAAAGAGCTGATAGAAAAATCTATGGATATCACCGGAAGAACACATTTTATCGGGGAAGAATCTTATTTCACGCCATACACATCAAAACCAAACTTTTGCCTTTATTCTATTGAAAGGAAAGATCTTACAAAAATTCTAATCCAAAGAGCGAAAAAAGAAGGTGTAAAAATACAATTTGGGTTTAAGCTCACAAAAGCAAGATTTGATAAAAAGATTTGCTTCTTTCTCAATAAGAGAAAAGTTTACGAACATCCTTATGACTTTTTGTTCGGAGTCGATGGAGTGCATTCAAATATCAGAAATTGGCTTCGTATTCCGCATTCCATAACTCAAAGAGATGTTATCTATAAAAAAATTGACATTGACCCTGCTAATGCAGCCAGATTAAAACTAAATAGTCATTCTGTTAATATTTGGCCTAATCCAAAGGGATTATTTTTTACTCTGCCTAATAAAGACGGCAGCCAGTCGGGTCTTATAAATATAAGCAGTAAAATTTTAGATGACATCGAAAGTGATAGCAATCTGTTAAATAAATATTTTCCAATCCTTGAAACCGTAGTAGATAATTTTTCTGAAAAGTTTCACACAACTCCACCAGGTTCTTTTAAGGAAGTAGAGTGTGACGGCTGGTTTGCCAGAAGCAGTGTTCTTTTAATGGGAGATGCTGTCCATGCGATGATGCCTTTTTATGCCCAAGGTGCTAATTGTGCCCTGGAAGACGTTTCTATATTTTGTGAGACGCTGAAGAAAAATAATTATGATTTATGGAAAACTTCTTTGGAGTTCCAAAAAGTCAGACCGCCTGTTACAAAAGCCATAATTAAACTATCGCGCGGAAATTTAAAAAATCTTAAAGCAGATAAAGACATTGATGAACATCTTAACATTAAAAATATTGAGCTAGGCCTTGAACGGAAATTCCCAGATTACTTTTCGGAATACTCAATGGTTTCATTTACCGATATTCCATATGATAAGGTTCTTAATATTTTCGAGAAGCGCCAGCCAATTCTAAAAGAATATTCAAAGAAGGTAATAGGTGAAGTATCAGATAATTTATTAAGTGAAATATATACAAAATTATAATTACTATTAAACATACAAACATGGCAAATAATATTGAAGTAGAATATCGGGGAACTTTAACCAAAGAGAAGTTTAAAGCATTAAGTGAATTACTGAAGGAAAAAGGAAAGTTTATCAAAGAGAAAGATAGATTCTCGGTTATTTATTTTCCCAGAGGAAAAGAACGGCTGAAGGTGAGCAAAAGCCCTTTAGATTTAAGAGTGAGAGTTACTAATAAAAAATCCGAGTTAGTTTTAAAGTATGGAAAAAATAGCGGTAATGACGCAAGGCAAGAATTTTCATTTCCAGTAGATTCTGAACAATTTGGAGAAATGACTGACTTTTTAAAGATATTAGGATTCTATTATGGCGTACTTCAAGCAACTAAAACCTATGTGTACGAATACAAAGATATTGAATTTGCATTAGTGGACGTTCCTGGCTGGGGCCATTATTTTGAAGCCGAAATCATGGCGGAATCTGGTTCAATTAAAGCTGCGGATCAAAAGATTATGGCGACACTTGATGAGCTTGAACTAAAAGTATTGAATGAAAAGGAATTTTATAAGCTTCTGGATGACTTGAGTAATAGGCCTGGGTTTAGATTTAACTTTAAAAAAGAAAATTTCTCTGATCTTAAAAAGAGATTCGCTGACTATTTTTAAAAAGATGAATAATTCAAATGAAATTGGCTCATCGCTTCCAGAAAAAGAAGAAAGTCCTAAACAAGAAAAAATAAGAGAGATAATGAAAAGAAGCAAACAATTTATTGTCATTTGCGGACCTAGTGGCAGTGGAAAAACGATGGCAATAAAGCATCTTGTTGATAAGTATGGTTTTATTGAGCCACCTTTTTTAACCACCAGAAAGCTAAGGCCAGGAGAAAAAGAAATTGGCGGAGCTGTTTTAGATGAAGAAGATTTTTCCAAAAAAGAAACGAGCGGAGAAATTTTCCTACCTGCTCGAAATTATGGGAATGCCTACGGATATGATTTGGACGTGATATTTAATAGTGCGATAGAAGGCAATAATATTGTGGTTGAAGCACCTTCGGTCAATTTAACCACGGATGTAGCCCACTTCTTACCCGAAAGTACGGTAATCGGAATGCTTCCCCTGAACACTAAAGAAATAGAAGCTCAATTAACCGAGCGTGGATTAAATAGTGATAGCGATAGAAAAGCTCGATTATCATCTGTTGAAACAGAGAAAGAAAACATTTTGCGCGCATCCGAAACTATGAGTATTTCTCAAATAACTCCTACGCATGGAGTTCCTGAAGATACCCTTACTCAAATTGATACCTTAATGGAACAAAAAAGATTTAAAGCAAAAGAATAATATATTATGAAAAAAGTTATAAAGTTTTTTCAAACTTACTTTTCTTTATCTTCATATGCCGGCTACGATACAAGGCTAAGGAATGGTTTAGTGTTCGGCCGTCCATGGTCGCCTTTACGGTTTAGTGGGCGATTTTTTCCTTTTTGGTTTGGAAAATATAACTACAATAATATACTTCTTCATGCAAAGAATATTTCTAACGAAAAAGATATAGAAATATCTGATAATGGAACATTCAATTTTACCAGGTATCTTGAAAAGAAATTATTATTTAAAATTGTCCAAATGCTTAAATTGCCGTTTAAGCCGTTTTCAGGATATATTACAAGCGGGGCGACGGAAGCAAATATGTATGCTATGTGGATTGCGAGAGAATGGGCAAAGTCTAAGAAATTAAAGGATTCTAAGGTTTATTGGATTATTCCAGATAACGCGCATTATTCAATTGAAAAATCATTAGAGTTGATGGATGTGCGCAGAAATCCTGATAATGAAATAATCCAAATAGAAACGAACGCGCTGGGTGACGCAAAATATGAGAAAATCGTAGAATTTATCAAAGAACATAGTAGTAGTCCGATTATTCTACCTCTTACAGTAATGACTACTGAATGCGGAGCTATCGACCCGGTAAAACAAATAAATGATTTTATTATTCAATCAAAGTTAGATAATATCTTTTTCCATGTTGATGCAGCTTTCTCGGGATTCATTCTTCCTTTTTTAAATGAGTACAGTAGTATTTTTTCATTAGATTCATTAACCTCAATTAGTGTTGATTTTAGTAAAACAATAGGGGGTAACGTAGGTTCTGGCGCAGTTATTTTCCGGGCAGGGTTGGAGGAGTATGTTAAGATTCACGCTTCATATTTATCTACTAACGCCGACCAGACTTTAACAGGAAGTAGAAAAGGTTCGGATGTTATTGCAATGTATAGCATATTATCTGTTAATAGCGACTTTGATATTAAAAAAGACATCTTAAATGCGTTTAAAAAAACTAGATTTTTGGTGAAAGAAATTTCTAAACTTAATTCTATAAAATTATTTTATGGGCCAAAATTAAACTACATTGTCTTTTCGTTGAATATTGAAAGTGGCACAAAAGGAGAAAAATTGCGAAAGATTTTGAAATCTTATGCCATAAGTTCTTCAATGGTTAAGATAGAGCATAAAGAGCAGGAGTTATTTAAAATAATATTAAGGAGCGACCATAGTTATAAAAATATAAAAAAGCTGATTAATAGCCTCAAAACAGTTTCTTAAATATGAGTGTAAAGGATTATAAAATTGGCCACCTAACGAATCCTTTAAAAGCAAAGATCAAAAAAGCTTCCCTGAAAGGGAAAGGCTGTAAGATTATCGTACCTGCTCGGATTAATACGTTTCTTTGCCATCACAACTATTTTGCGCATCCTCCAAAACCACAGATCTATCCAGTGGATTCTATTAACTTTGCTATCAGTAAGTTTACGGAGGCTACAGTAACAATAAGGAATGATAGAAAAATTATCATTAAGGCTTCCGATAAACATTTAGCAATCATTGAGCATACCGTAAAAATAATGCAAAAGACTTTGGATATAGAAACCGGATTTAACATAACTGCTAGAAATTTACACAAAATATCTCATGGTGGATTGGCTTCGTCTTCTGCTATTATGTCAGCCGTAGCGCAAGCCATTAACGTATTAATGGGGAATGTTTTATCTGTTGAGGATACAACAAAGCTAATTTCCCAGAATTATGGCGAGGAGTCATCAAAGAGAGGTTTTATATCGAGTGCTGCCAGTATCGGCGGATCTACGGCAATAGGATTATCTAGTAAATCTTTGGCTATTATCGGGGGAGAATCTGAAATATGGTTACTAAATAATTTACCAAAAGAATATTCTGCAGTGCTTTTATATCCAAAAAAGATAAAAACTATTAGCAAGGCTTTAGATGACGTGCTTAATAAAAAAGAATTTTCTTTATTAGAAACCATAGATGATGGGTGGGGAAGTATCAAAGAAAACATACTGAAAACAAAAATCATTCCAGCCATCAATAAAAAAGATTACTCAGCTTTATTCAGGACAATTAATATGTATACTATTGGTGCTTATGGAGATATTCCGGGATATTTTAATTCCCGATGGAATTCTTATGGAATATCTTTTAACTCGTTGATATATATTATCTTCTCTAAAATTTTCAGCTCACTTAAAATTAATGAACATTGCTTCTTTGTTTCTTCAAATGGTCCGCTTATTGCAGTAATAACCAAAAATCCCAAAAAAGTTGTAGATTTATTTAAAGAATTTGAAAAATCTTTCTCTATTGAAAGAGTATCATTGTCTGCAAAAACTAGTATCACTCTTTCAAAGAATTAGGGTCGGGGATATGTAAATACCCTTGATGTGTCCTTATTCTGGTTCCAACAGCGTCCAGTATGGTGCGCACAGAAAAACCGCCTTCCCGGCGGTTTTTTGGTAAAACGAGATAACGAGAGTAAAGGCTGAAAAGAGTTGCTTGGATTTTGGCCTGCCGTTTGATATACTGATGAAAGAAAGGGCGTCGTCGTCCGTCTTCATATAATCGTATTAGTAATATTATATTAAGCTACTATGAACAACAAAACACTATATATCGTCATAGCCGTTGCCGTTATCGTAATTGTCGGGGGTGTTTGGTGGTATATGCAAGGCCAATATGTTGGTGCGCCAAATAACTATTCAGCCGGGCAAAATTCCAGCCCATCAACTGAATCAACATCAACAACAATATCCTCGGGCACTCCGGCCAAGCTTTCCTATGAAAAGGCTATGGCCTTATATGGAGACCGGAGAATCCAGTTTGATAGCAAGTGCGTTGTGACTCCGAATTTCCCCACCTTTAAAATAGGCACCACAATCATGCTGGATAATCGTTCTAATAAAACCAGGATCATTTCTTTAGATGGAGCTGACTATGCCGTTAAAGCCTATGACTACGCAGTGGTCACCTTGCACACGGGCGCTTCATTGCCCCACACCATGTACATTGACTGTGCTAATGGCGAAAGCAATGGAAGGGTTTTATTACAGAAATAAATGGAGCAATCTTCTGACCAGCAACTTATTACCAATTATTTGAAGGGGGATGAGCGGTCGCTCAATCTTTTGATCGGCCGGTACACAAAGCCCATGTATGGCTTTGTGTTTAGCTACGTGAAAAATAAAGAAATCGCCGAAGACATCACTCAGGAAACCTTTTTGAAGGTGTTCCGCAATATCAGAAAGGTAGACAAGAATAAAAATTTTAAGTCGTGGATATACACCATCGCTAAAAATACCACCTTGGATTTTTTCAAAAAGAAAAAATCTTTATCGTTTTCGTTGTTTGAAGACGCTACTGGCAAGAATGTGCTGGTTGAGGTGTTGGCCGATAAAGCTAAGCAGCCGCATGAACTTTCTGAAATGTCAGAAAGCAGTAGCTTATTTTTGGGAGCCATTAAAACACTTTCGGCAAAATACCGGCAAATTCTGGTAATGTACTACTATGAATATTTCAATTTCCGCGAAATCGCAGAGCAATTAGGGGAGCCCATTAACACGATTAAAAGCCGGCACCGCAGGGGATTAGTCCTGCTGAAAAAAGCGGTGGTTGCCGCACCAAACCGAAGGCCGTATCCGTACTAGGATAAGGCTTATGTCAGAACTATTTGAGAAAATTATTTTAGCAGTCAAGCAGGAGCAGGAATTCAGCCAAACCCGAAATTTACTGTCGGTCTTTTTGGTGTTACTTTTTCTGGCTGTGGCCGCTTTGCCATTTACCCTTTCGTTTTTTATAAGCCAGTGGATAGCATCGGGAACCTCGTATTTTATTCTGGCGGCAATCCAAGCCCACCTGTTTTTTGCTTATTGGCAGGATTTTTTGCTTTCCATTTTTGAATCACTGCCGGTCATGGCAATTTTGCTTGTCACGTTAAACATGGCCCTTTGTGTATTTTTATTGCGTTTATTTTTATATAAAAAGGGCCTTATCTTAAAATATCTTCAACATGTCTATGGAACCAGATAACCAACAGCAAAAACCAGCCCGGCCGCTAACCATTATCCTCGCGGCGTTATTATTGTTTGCGTTACTGGTGCTCATGTTTAGTATGGGGGTTTGGGTAGGTCAAAAGCGGGCAGAGTTCTCATCCCGATGGAGGGAAAATTATCGCAAGAACTTTGTTGAATCTGCCAATGGCCACGGCATTTTCGGGTCTGTCATTAGCATAGATGCTTCAACTATAACGGTTAAAGACCGGGATGGCGTGGAAAAAGTGGTTATTATTTCTGGAGCGGTAAAACCTGCCAAGATCAGCGTTGGCGATATGGTGGTGGTTATCGGCTCTCCAGACAGCCAGGGGCAGATCAACGCCCGATTTATCCGGGTGTTGCCCCAGGGGTTTCCTTCGTCAATGGTGAATAATAGTCATCCCTATCAATCATGACACTTTCTAAAAAAATCATAGCGTGGGTGAAAACCCATAAAATTATTTCCGGAATTGTGTTGCTTCTTCTCGTTGGTGGGGGATACTATTGGCATTATTCAGTTGTGGGAGCTGCCGTGAAAACCAGCTACGTTTCAGAAGCTGCTCAAAAAGGGACGATTATAGCCTCTATTTCTGGCAGTGGGCAGGTAGCCTCGTCGAATCAAGTTGACTTAAAAAGCAAAGTTTCTGAAAACGTCGTATATGTTGGCGTAAAAAATGGGCAGCAGGTGCCCGCCGGAACGCTGCTCGTGGAGTTTAATACAACCACCGCGCAAAAAAAAGTACGGGACGCGCAAATTTCTCTAGACAATGCTAATTTGGCTTTACAAAAAACTCAGTCGGGTAACACCACCATCCCTTTAACCAAACAACAGGCCGAAGATAATCTTGCCAAGGCGTATGACGACACGTTCACTGCCATTTCCAATACTTTTTTGGATTTACCCGATGTCATGACTGGTTTAGATGAAACCCTGTTTGGCACGGAAACCAATAAGAGCCTGCAGGCAAATCTGTTTTATTACGGCCAGACGTACAGTGGCGTAGCTAATATCTCTTACCAAAAAGCCAAAACTGATTACGACAAAAACTTCACTGATTACCGAGCCATATCCAGGACCGCTGACACCGCCAGTATTGAAGCCATGCTGGCTCAAACCTATCAAACCACCCAAGATATTTCTGATGCCATTAAAACCGCCAATAATATGATTCAGTTTTATGAAAATAATGCCACGTCCCAGGGAATGCAGATTAACCCGGTGGCTACCACTCAGTTGGCCGGTTTAAATACCTATGCGGGAAAAGTAGATGCTGATCTTTCTAATTTGCTGAACATGAAGTCAACCATCCAGAGCGATAAAGGCGCCATCATTAACGCAGATATTAGTTTGCAATCACAAGGCTTATCAGTGCAAGGCGCCAATTTATCAGTTACCCAAGCCCAAAATGCCCTGCAAGATGCTAAAGATAATTTAGCCGATTATTATGTGTATGCTCCTTTCAGCGGAGTGGTAGCGGCAGTACCTTTGAAGGTGCATGATGCCGCTTCATCGGGGGCCACGGCGGTTACCCTTATTACTAACCAAAGCATCACTCAAATTCCCTTTAACGAAGTGGATATTATGAAAATAAAAATCGGCCAGAAAGCCACCTTAACTTTTGATGCCCTATCCGACCTTTCTATGGTAGGCCAAGTAGCTGATATTGATACTTTAGGAACCGTGACTCAGGGTGTAGTAAATTACAATGTAAAAATCACTTTTGATGCTTCCGGCAGCCAGGTAAAACCGGGTATGTCGGTGACCACTAGTGTCATTACTGATGTAAAACAAGATGTACTGACCATTCCGAATTCTGCAGTAAAAACTTCTGGCGGTCAAAAATATGTGCAAGTACTGGTGAATGGTGCGCCCGTGCGCCATGATGTGCAAACCGGCCTGGTTAATGATACCGACACAGAAATTACCAGCGGTTTGAACGAGGGCGATATGGTGATAACCCAAACTATTACTTCTTCGGCCGCCAAAACCACCACCGCAACTTCTTCATCCATAAGAATTCCGGGTATTACCGGTGGTGGTGGTGGAGGTTTCCGTGGGAATTAACAAGGTATCCAGCGTCCCGCTTAGTGGGACGAGGTTAATAACTTAATTCTAAATTCGTGATTGACTGTAAACACATCACTAAAATTTACAAAAGCGGGTCCGATGAAACCGTTGTGCTGCGTGACGTTTCTTTTAAAATTAATGATGGGGAATTTGTGGCCATCATGGGGCCTTCGGGCAGCGGCAAATCAACATTAATGCACATTTTGGGGGCGCTGGACTCGCCAACCAGCGGCCAGTATTTTTTAGATAAAAGAGACGTTTCAAGCCTTTCCGATGACGAATTGGCCGTGGTTAGGAAACATAACATCGGGTTTGTGTTCCAAGCGTACAACTTATTGAAACGTGCCAGCGTCTTGCGCAACGTGACGCTGCCCTTGCTGTATGCGGGCGTGCCAACCCGGCAACGGCAAGAAAAAGCCATGGAAGCTTTAATTTCTGCAGGTATGCCCAAAGACCGCTGGCACTATTTATCCAATGAACTTTCCGGCGGCCAAATGCAACGAGTGGCCATCGCCCGGGCTTTGGTTAACAACCCCTCCCTTATTTTAGCCGATGAACCAACGGGAAACCTGGATTCTGTAACCGGGGAAATCGTGCTGGCTACCTTTCAAAAGTTGAACCAGGAAAAAAAGTGTACGATTATTTTAATTACCCACGAATTATACGTAGCCGAACATGCCGACCGGATCATCCATATTAAAGACGGCCAGATTACCAAGGATGAAAAAAATAGTAAAAAACGAAACGCAATAATTTCTGAAAAGAATTGAACATTTCATGAATGCAGAAGATATTTTCCAAGAAACATTTGCTGCGCTTACCGTAAATAAATTGCGGTCCGGTTTGACCATGCTGGGAGTTATTATAGGCATCGCTTCCGTAATTGCCATGATTTCCATTGGCCAGGGGGCGCAAGGTTCCATCCAAAGTCGCATCCAATCAATCGGCTCAAACCTGATTTTAATTACTCCTGGATTTACACGCGGGGTGGGCACCCAGGTTTCAACCGGCAGGGGTTCGGCCCAAACCCTCACCTCAGAAGATGCCAGCGCCCTTTCGGGTATTGCGAGTGTTAAGGCCATTGCTCCTGAAGAATCAAAGCGTTACCAAGTAACTGCCACCGGGAAAAATACCAACACTTCAGTTAATGGCACTGTTCCCGCGTATACTGAAGTGCGGAATTTAGAAATTGACACCGGTTCATTTATTACCGATGAAAATGTTTCTTCGGCCTCAAAAGTGGCGGTGCTGGGACCAACTACGAGAGATGATTTATTTGGCGTTGGGGCGGGAGATGTTATTGGCGAATCTATCCGCATAAACCATATTAATTTTAAAATCATTGGCATTACCAAATCAAAAGGCGGCACGGGTTTTGGCAACCAAGATGATATGATTTTCGTACCATTATCAACGCTCCAAAAATATCTGTCGGGCGATCATTATGTCACCACCATCAGCGTTGCGGCTCAAAACCAAACCAGCATGGCCCAGGCTCAGCAACAAATTACCAGCACCTTGCTTGCCCGCCACAATATTTCAGATGCAACCCAGGCGGATTTCCAAATTCTCAACCAGCAAGACATTATTGCCACCGCCTCATCAGTCACCGGCATTTTTACTATTTTATTGGCATCTATTGCCGGAATTTCGCTGGTGGTCGGCGGCATTGGAATTATGAATATGATGTTGACCACCGTAACAGAGCGCACGCGCGAGATCGGTTTGCGCAAAGCCATCGGCGCTACCAAAAAAGATATCAGTCTGCAATTTTTGGCCGAATCATTTACGTTAACATTTGTGGGTGGAGTGATTGGTGTTGCCTTGGGATGGTTTATTTCTTTGGGGGTTGCCAAGTTTGCTAATATTCCCACCCAGGTTTCATTGGGATCAATTATATTAGCGTTTGGTGTTTCAGCTTTTATCGGTATTGTGTTTGGCTATTATCCCGCACGCCGGGCAGCCGGATTAAATCCGATTGAAGCGTTAAGGTACGAATAATAAAATTAACATTTTAAAAAAATGCAGAAAAACACACAGTACATCGTTGCAATCGTGGCCGCATTAATTATTGCCGGCGGAGCTTTTTATGGAGGTATGACCTATGCCAAAAGTCAGGTTCCCCAGCGCGCTGGCGGTATGATGGGCGCGAGAAACGGGCAAAGATTTATGGCCGGTGCTAATTTTATTTCCGGCGATGTGGTAGCCAAAGATGCTCAAAGTGTTACCGTAAAATTGCGTGATGGTAATTCAAGAATTGTGTTTTATTCAACGGCCACTGATGTGGGAAAGTTTGTGGCAGGTTCCATTGATGATGTTGCGGTTGGTAAAACCGTTATGGTGAATGGCAAAACCAACACCGATGGCAGTGTTACCGCTCAATCCATCCAAATACGACCGGCTATGCCCCAACCCTAGCCGGCAAACTTCCCAACATACTCTGCATTAGCTATACCACAGCCAAAGTAGGGTTTTTCTTTTTGTTTACTTGACAGGTTTTGCAAGAGGCATATAATCAATTTTAATGGGTATCTTGTGATTTTTTCCAGTGGGGATATGCTATGTTGCAGTGTTTCCGGCTTACGCCGCACCAAGAAGAGTGGATCTCTCGTTGGCTGCGGTACTACCAAACTGGCGTGATTACGTTTGATGACGTTATCAGGCTTTGCGAGGAAAAGTTTGGAGTTGGGCCATGGAAGGCAGAAATCGCCAAAATGATGCGGCGCAGGTCCCGCGGGGTTCCAACGGGGAACCGCCGGGTTCATCGGAGCAATTTTTGCTCCCGCATTCAACGAAGCCACACCGGTTCACTTGGTGTGGCTTGCTTTTTTTAAAGCTATGTATATATTACCATCATCTATTGACAAGGGTATTGGATAGTGATATAATTAAAATATAGGGTGAAATATCCTATTTTAAGCACATTTACATCAAAAAAGAGAAGATGGTTATGGCTAAGAGACACCAAACTAATTTGGTGTTTGCTAGCCATAACCACACATGTAGCCTTTACTTTTTCGCCCAAAGGAGTTCCCATGGCCGTCGCAGTCGCAACCGCAAACGCATCTGAAATCCTGTCCGTTCGGGAACTCAATGAGTTCGCCAAGATGGCAGGTCCCGACAACGTCCGCGCTGTTCTGGCCGGCCACGCCACCCTTACGGTGGAAAGGCTCCTTGTCGAAAAGGGGTTCGTGGACGCCAAGGCCGTCAAGAGTTTTCTGCCCGCCGACCGTCTCAAAGCTTGCAACATCGGCTTCACGGGCAGCAACTTTGACCGCGTCTTTCTGAAGAAGAACCAGCCAGCGGCGCCGGCTTGCCGTATGACCCGGTATCACCTGGCCAAGGATTTGCTGGATGACCCCATCCGCAAGGCGCTGGGCGAAGGCCACGAAGGCTCCCTAGGCTACCTGTTCGATCAAATCGAGCTGCAGTCCCAGGGCCAAGAGGGCGATCTGCTCACCAGCGGCTACGCCAACGTGCTGTACGTCTTCGACGATGAAGGCAAACCCTGGGCCGTGGGCGCCGGCTGGGTCTCCGTTAGCCGCTTCTGGCGCGTTGAGGCCAGTCCGGCTGGCATTCCCTACGGGTGGGGCAAGGGCGACCGGTTCTTCTCTTGCAATTCTAAGCCCTAAGTTGCTTTGCAATTTGGGTGCTTGGAACCTGAGACTCTTTGAAATTTTCGTACGAAAGTGCGGAAGTTACAAAGAGTCTTTTTTGTTTCCAAAAAAGGTGTACAATGCACCTGAGGATCAGCTTGGTACAACTGCCATGGCAATTGTACAGCGCCTTGAGGATACACGATACAGAGTCGCCGCGGGCAAGCCCGCGGCGAGAGTTAGCTTGTATTTTTCCAAAAAAGAAAAGAATCGGTGCTATGCGCTGGCGGGCTTTGAAGCCCCATATAAGATGCAGTCCTGAGAATATTCAAGGGACAGTGCCAAAGATGGCGCATGGTACATTTTCCTGGGCCGTGAACGCCAACTGGAACTCCGATAACCGCTACTGGAACGTTGAAGCCAATCCGGCTGACAATCCCAACAGGTGGAACAAGGGCAACCAGTTCTTCTCTTGCTACTACTTTCTTTCCGGGCGCATATATTGTTGTGCGTCCGGTTTTATCTGCTTTTGCAGTAAACCTTTTTTCCAGCCACCCACCATTTTTCCTAAATCTTCCATATCGGCGGCAAGGGAGATATACTGCGGGTTGGAAATCAGCCGTAGCTCCCATAATAATTGAATAAAAAAACGCAGCGAATCAATATGCTCCGACACGCTTTCAAGCAAGATAATCTTTTTATTGATAGGTGTGTATCCTGCTTTTCTTAGGAGCTCAAGCAGTTCTAAAAATAATTGATCAACCTTGTTGCCAATACCAAAGCGCGCCGTTCTTTCGATATTGCGGTGCAACCCGGTCCATATTTTGTAAACAGCTTTAGCTTTTTCCAAAACTGGCAACAGTCTGGGGGGGGGTTAGTGGCAACGTATTTTTATGAAAATCCAATTGAGCCATAGATTTGAAGATTTGGTGATTATTGATAATTTGCTTTACGCTTGGCAGGAGTTTTTGAAAGGCAAAAAAAATAAGAAAGACGTGCAAGAGTTCCAATTCAATCTCATGGATAACATACTATCGTTGCATCAAGATCTTGTCAATAAAACCTACCGGCACGGCGGCTATGAAACCTTTAATATTTCCGACCCAAAGCCGCGAATTATCCATAAAGCCAGTGTGCGCGACCGGTTGCTGCATCATGCCATCTACCGGGTTTTGTATCCGTTTTTTGATGATACGTTTATTGCAGATTCTTTTTCGTGCAGGAATGAAAAGGGAACCCATAAGGCCATAAAACGCTTTCATGACTTTTACCATATTGTTTCAAAAAATAGTACGCGCCAGTGCTGGGTGCTAAAATGCGACATCAAAAAGTTTTTTCATTCCATTGATCAAAAAGTATTGCTTCAAATATTACGGGCTTATATTCCCAATCCGGATATTATGGATTTGTTACAGAATATTTTGGGCAGTTTTCATGCATCAAAAGAGGGGATTGGCCTGCCGCTGGGAAACTTAACATCGCAGTTGTTTGCCAATGTGTATATGAACCAATTTGACCAGTTTGTAAAACACACATTAAAAGCCAAACATTACATACGGTACGCCGACGACTTTGTACTATTGTCAGAAAGTAAAGATTATTTAGAAAAGTTGGTGCCTTTGATTGGAGCATTTTTACAACAAAAACTAGCATTATCATTACATCCCGATAAAGTATTTATAAAAACATTTTCTTCGGGGGTGGACTTTTTGGGCTGGGTGAACTTTAAGGACCATGCCGTGATCAGGGCAACCACCAAAAAGAGGATGTTTAAAAGATTAAAAAAGAATTATAACGCATCAACGTTAAGTTCTTACTTGGGGCTTTTAAAGCACGGCAATACGGGAAAAGTGAAAGATAAGATTTTAACCTTATATACAAATCCTCCAACCAATGGCGCGGCATAAATTACGCCGGCCCTGTTTTAGCAGCTTGCAATATATTGATTATTTCTTTTGCTGGGAATATGATGCATATGAAGCATTTCAACTATGCAATCTGCCAACAATTTTTTAGAAAAACTAAATACCGAATATGCAAAACTCCACAAGACCTATGAAGAGCTGTTTTGGCTTTCATATATGGGTGACCATTTGGTGAACGCTAAAAAAGACAAAGCTTTAGCCGCCCGGGATGCGTTCCGAAGCAGTAAAGATCATTATGAAAGAGTTAAGCAATTTAAGCTTCAAGATACCAGTTTTAAAATTCAAAAGCGTTTAAAGATTTGGCTGGATTTTTTTGAGCGCTACCAGATTCCCTCAGAAGCCTTGGCTCTAAAAAACAAGATTAATGCCCTGGAAACCAGGATTCTCAAAGGGCAGGGAATCCGCAAGGAAGGCTACCTTGACCCCTATACTAAAAAATTTGTGGAGGCTTCCGCTCTGCGCATGCGGATGATGATAACCACCAGCCCAGATGAAAACATCCGCAAAGCTTGCTGGCAGGCGCGCGAAAAATTGGCAACCGGATTTGTGAAAGAATATATTGCCGTGGTCAATTTGCGCAACCAATTTGCTCGCGCTCTGGGTTTTAAAGATTTTTACGATTTCAAACTGCACCGCGAAGACGGCATGACCAAGCAAGAACTGTTTTCCCTGTTTAATTCGCTATATGAAAAAACCAAGTATGCGTTTGCTGATATCCGGAAGCTGGAAAAAACGATGCCTGGTTTGCGCAAACCTTGGAATTTTGGGCATTTGATGAGCGGAGATTTTACCAAAGAAGAAGATCCTTATTTCCAGTTTGACCAAGCCCTTATGCGCTGGGGGCGTTCGTTTGCCGCTCTGGGCATTGATTACAAACAAGGAGTTTTAACCTTGGATCTGTTGGATCGGAAAGGGAAGTGGAACAACGGTTTTTGCCATTGGCCGGATTTGGTGCACTATAAAAACGGCAAACGTTTAACTGGCAGTTCAAACTTTACCTGCAACGTGGTGGCCGGGCAAGTGGGCAGCGGAGTCCAAGGCTATGTAACCTTGTTTCATGAAGGTGGTCACGCCGCCCACCTGTTAACTGCACAGCAGCCGGACGTTATTTTAAATCAAGAATACGCTCCCATGAGCACTGCTTGGGCTGAAGTGCAAAGCATGTTTTTAGACACCTTATTTTCCAGCATTGAATGGAAAACCCGGTATGCCAAAAACGCAGCCGGCCAACCGTATCCTTTTGAATTATTTGAACGGAAAGTCCGGAAATTGCGTCTGTTGGCGCCCACCCGGATGAATTCTATTTTATTTGTGGCACAATATGAACGGGAAATATACGAAGCTAAAGATTTGAATACTGCCAAAGTAAAAGCCATTGCCAAAAAGAATTACCAGAAATATTTTGACATGTCTGAAGATTCCCTGTCTGCCCTCGCCGTGCCCCATATTTATTCATGGGAAAGTTCGGCGGCGTATCATGGTTATGGCTTGGCCGAGCTGGGCCTTTCCCAGTGGCGAGAATATTTTTATAAAAAGTACGGATATATTGTAGATAACAAAAAGGTGGGGAAAGAAATGGCCAAGGTATGGAAATTGGGAGCTACGCACACGTATAAAGCATTTATCAAACTAGCCACGGGCAAGCCTATTTCCGCCGAACCCTTTTTAAGAGAGGTTACCAAGCCTGTGGGAAAAGTTTTAAAAAGCGCTCAGGAAAAAATCAAACACTTGGAAAGGGTGCCGCAGCACAGAGGCCCTGTTACGTTAAATGCAAGCGTGCGCATGGTGCATGGTAAACAAGAAATTGCTAACAGTAAAAAGAGTTTTGAGGATATGGCCAAGCGCTATCAAGAGTGGGTGAGGCGTCAGGCCTCACGCTAACAAACTTTGTCTAAACAAAAATGACACTTTTGGGGGTATTTTTGCATGCACTTGCCAGTTATCCACAGATTAGTGTAGAAGAAAAGTTGACAAATAAATTGATTAAATTAAAATGAAGATAACAAACTGCCATGGAAATAATTCCCGCTTTAAAGCAACTGGGTTTTTCAGAAAAAGAAGTTGCTGTATATATGACACTTTCAGAGAATGGCCCTTCTTCGGTGCGGGCGTTGGCCAACGCCAGCAATATTAATCGGGGAACCACCTACGACATTTTAAAGTCCCTGCAAGCAAGAGGGTTAGTGAGTTATTACCATAAAAGTACCAGGCAATTTTTTGCCGCCGAAGATCCAGGTGCCTTAGATAATGCTTTGCAAGAAAATTTGGATAAGTTGGGAGAGGTAAAAAAACACTTAACCCACATTGTGCCGGAATTACGATCGCTGTTAAGCCGGGCCGGCAAACCGGTAGTAAAATATTATGATGGTTCTGCCGGGGTAAAAACCGTGCTGGGAGATGTGTTGGAAACTACTAGTCAGGCCAAAGAAAAATTGTACTATGTATTTTCTTCAGCGGCTATCCGCGAATATTTGTACAAAGCTTTCCCTGATTTTACCAAGCGGCGCATTGCTAAAAAAATCCGTGTCAGGGTTATCGCCCTCGGTCACGAGGGGACTCCCGCTGCTCTTTCCGAAAAGAAATCACTGGGCGGGCAAAAGAGTTCCCCAACCTACATTTTGCTGTATGCGGGTAAGGTGGCCATGATTTCGGTAAATGCTTATCATCAGCCTATCTCTCTCATCATTGAAGATGGGGCGCTGTTTTCCACTCAACAGCAACTGTTCAATTTTATGTGGGACAATCTTTAACCATGTGTGGCATTATGGGATACATCGGCAAAGAACAAGCCTTACCCCTTCTGATTGAGGGGTTACGCCGGCATAGCTACCGAGGGTACGATTCAAGCGGCGTAGCTGTTTTTGATGGCAATCAAGTTTCTTTGGTAAGAGCAACCGGCAAATTAGAACAATTAGAGCAAATGCTTGTCCGGCACCCGTTACCAGGCAGTGTTGGTCTGGGCCATACGCGCTGGGCAACTCATGGTGGAATCAATGAAACAAACGCCCATCCTCATGCCGATTGTAAACAAAATATTTTTGTCATCCATAACGGTATTTTTGAAAATTATCAAATACTAAAAGAAAAGTTGCAGGCCCAAGGACACGTATTCGCTTCTGAAACCGACACCGAAGTTTTAAGTCATTTGATCGAACATTTTTTTAAAGGAAATTTGGAAAATGCGGTCCGCCAGGCACTGGTATTAATGAAGGGGGCGTATGGGGTGGTGGTATTTGCCAAACAAGACCCAGATAAAATTATTGCCGCCCGGCTTTCTGCGCCTTTGGTGGTGTGTATGAGCGATGCCGGAGGATTTGTGGCTTCAGATCCAGCCGGGATTCTCTCTCATTCAAATAAAATGGTTTTTTTAGACGATGGAGAAGTGGCAGTTATCACTAAAGATAGCTTTACGGTAACCGACTTGAAAAACAACCCGAAAGAAAAAACGGTTACGGAAATTGATTGGACGCTGCAAGAAGCCCAAAAAGGAGGATATGCCCATTTTATGTTGAAAGAAATCATGGAACAGCCAGAAAGTTTAACCAACGCGTTGCGTGGCAGGTTAATGATTGGCGAGGGTATGGCAAAACTTGGGGGATTGGAAGAATTAAAAAAACAACTGAAAGATGTAAACCGTATCCAGATTATTGCTTGTGGTGGAGCTTCGTATGCGGGAAAATTTGGAGAATATATCATTGAAGAGTTGGCCGGTATTCCGGTGCATGCCGATATCGGTTCTGAATTTCGGTATCGTAATCCCGTTTTTGACAAGCACACTCTTTCCATTTTTATTTCCCAATCTGGCGAAACCGCCGACACGCTGGCCGCATTGCACGAGGCCAAGGAAAGGGGCGGACTGACCATTGGGATTGTGAATGTAGTTGGTTCAACTTTGGCGCGCGAGGTGGGTTTTGGGGTGTATAATCACTCGGGGCCCGAAGTGGCGGTGGCTTCAACCAAGGCTTTCACTTCTCAGCTGGCAGTTTTAGTCTTGATTGGTTTATTTTTGGGGCGCCAGCGTCAGCTTTCAATTGCTTCTGGTCAGCAAATTGCCAGAGAGCTTAATGCTATTCCCGGGTTAGTGAAGCGTATTTTAGAGAAATGTTCTGAAATTGAGATTCTGGCCAAGAAATATAAAGATGTTAATGACTTTTGGTGTATTGGGCGCAAATATAATTATCCCATTGCCTGGGAGGGGGCGCTAAAACTAAAAGAAATTTGTTATATTAATGCCAATGGAATTGCCGCGGGAGAATTAAAACATGGCCCCATTGCTTTAATTAATGAACAGTTTCCAACGATTGCCATTTGTCCTTCAGATTCAGTATATGATAAGATGATTTCAAACATTGCGCAGATAAAGGCCAGAAATGGAAAAGTTATTGCCATTGCTACCGAGGGCAATGAAGATATCAAACGTATCGCAGACGATGTAATTTATATTCCCAAGACTCTTGAAATGCTCACCCCGATTTTATCCACGGTGCCACTACAACTGCTTGCATACTATATATCAGTGCAGCGTGGCCATGACGTAGATAAGCCAAGAAATTTGGCCAAAAGCGTAACAGTAGAATAAAAATTTCAATGCCAAACTATCAAAAAATCGCCAACGAGGCGCGCAAGCGGGTTTTACTCATGGTGCACAAAGGCCAAACCAGTCATATTGGGTCCAACTTTTCTTGCATGGATATTTTGGCGGTTTTGTTTTCTAAATTACATGTTGATAAAGATTTAAAGGCTGATCGCGATAGATTTGTTTTATCAAAAGGTTGGGTGGCCGCCGCATTGTACTATTTTTTGGCAGAGAAGGGGATTATTCCCAAAGAAGATTTAGAAGAATTCGGCAAAGAAGGGTCAAAATATATTGGGCTTTCAGAACCGGAAGTGCGCGGCGTTGAAGTAGCCGGTGGGGCGATGGGCCATGGGCTGCCCATTGCCGTTGGCATGGCTATTGCGGCCCAGCGCGGAGGCGAAGCGTGGAAAACGTATGTGTTAATGAGTGATGGGGAATTGGATTGCGGCACCACGTGGGAATCTGCCCTTTTGGCCGCCCAGCAAAAACTGAATAATCTTACGGTTATTGTAGACTATAATGGATTTCAAGCTATGGGTATGAAAAAAGAGGTATTGGACATGGAACCACTGGCTGAAAAATGGCGGGCATTTAATTGGGATGTGGCGGAAATTGA
The DNA here is from genome assembly GCA_023245155.1 of Candidatus Staskawiczbacteria bacterium. Lineage (GTDB taxonomy): Bacteria > Patescibacteriota > Minisyncoccia > Minisyncoccales > Staskawiczbacteraceae > VGLO01. Next base: position 378,547 of record JAHFKV010000001.1, read on the forward strand.
CGGACATGATTATGCGGCTATTGAAAAAGCTTTGAATATGCCGCATAAAAACCCGTTAATGATTATTGCCAAAACAACTAAGGGAAAGGGAGTGAGTTTTTTTGAGGGGAAGTTAGAATGGCATTACAAGACAATTGACGAAGAAAATTATAAAGCCGCTTTGGCACAGCTAAATAAATGAAAGACGAACAAACATCAATTCCGGGATTTACCAATGGCCTGCCGGGTGAAGTAGCCAAAGAAAAAACGGCTCGCAACGCCCGCGGAGTTTTTATGGAAACCTTGGAAGAACTGGTAAAAAAAGACCCAAAAATTATTTTGATAGTGGGGGATGTGGGGTTTTCATATATGGCGGAATTTGCAAAAAAATATCCCAAGCAATATCTTAATACGGGTGTCATGGAACAAACGTTTATGGGAGTAGCCGCGGGGCTGGCGCAATCGGGTTGGAAGCCGTATGTGTATTCCATGGTACCTTTTGTGATGATGCGAAATTATGAGCAGCTGCGAAACGACGTGTGCTACGCCAACGCCAATGTAAAACTCATCGGGGCGGTGGGGAATGTCCATTACCGTTTCCAGGGTATGAGCCACAACTTGCTGGGCGCAGAAAACGAAGAAGATTTACTAAAAAACTTGCCGAATATTAAACGTTTTTATCCCGAAAACACCGATCAGGTACGTCAAATAGTTTTGGAAACCTATAAAAATCCAGGGCCGGTATTTATACGGTTATGATTATTCGCAATTTAGAAAAAACAGATGCGTTAGCAGTGGCTCTTTTGATTCCGCAGTTAACAAAAAATATTGTTGAACCCGAAAATTTAGTGGCGCGGCTTGAGAATTTGGCCAGCCAGCCAAACTGCCAATACTTGGTGACTTTGGAAGAAACAACCGTGGTGGGGTTTGGCGGCTTGGCCTGGTATCCGATTCCTTCCAAGGGAACGATTGCCTGGTTAGAAGAAATTGTGGTTGATGAAAAGTTTCGCGGGCGGGGCATCGCTAAAGCTTTAATTGGTCGTTTGCTGGAAATTGCCGAACAAAAAAATATCAAAACGATTAAACTGACTTCTATCAATAGCGTTACCAATAATTTGTATGAAAAATTCGGCTTCGTGCAAAAAGACCACCAATATTTTGTAATGAAAAAATCATGATAGAAGTTGAGAAAAAGTTTATCCTAACCAAAGATCAAGAAAAAGCCCTCATCGAAGGCGCGGAGTTTTTAGGTGAAAAGAAGTTTACCGATACGTATTATGACGACGTGCATTATATTTTGACAGGGCAAGATTTGTGGCTCCGCAGCCGCGATGGAAAATTTGAGTTGAAAGTGCCGATGAACCAAAAATTGAAAGAACGGGTTTCTGACCAATATAAAGAATTGGAAGAAGAGCGTTATATTTTAGAATATTTTCAAGCGCCAGTTGGCCAACTATTTGCCGATTTTATGACCAAGAATGCATTTAATCCGTTTTGTACCATTACCACCACCCGCAAAAAGTATAGAAAAGATGGATTTGGGATAGATTTGGATATTACTGATTTTGGATTCACGGTTGCCGAAATAGAATTAATGGCTAAAAATTCGTCAACCATGGAAGAAGCAACCAATGCCATTCTTGCTTTTGCAAAAAAGCACAAGATTGAGGCCATGGGCGCCCCCTGGGGAAAGGTAATTGAATTTTTACGTTTAAACAAACCCGAGCATTTCGAAAGACTTAAGGCACTTTGGATTATTAAGTAAAAATATGCTAAACGTTATTCTTCCTCATATCAAAAAAAACAAAAAAGTTATTTTTCTGGCTTTTGGTACGGTGTTTTTGCAACAGATTTTTTCCTTGATTGATCCACAAATCTTCCGGTTTATTATCGATAACTATGTTACAAAATTCAATGTGCTGAGTTGGAACACCTTTTTATACGGTACCTTGGGCTTGTTGCTTTTGAGCATGCTCATAGCCCTGGCCGCCCGTATTTCAAAACATCTGCAAAACTATTATGTTTCTGCCACCAGCCAGAAAATGGGAGCTGGGATTTACGCCCAGAGCATTTCCCATGTGTTGCATTTGCCCTATGAAATTTTTGAAGACGAGCGGAGCGGGGATTTGCTGGAAAAACTGCAAAAAGCCCGGATTGATTTGCAAAATTTTATTGTGGTGGCCATCAACATGGCTTTTGCACTTTTGGTGGGCATTGTGGTTGTGGTGGGTTATGGGTTTTATGTGCACCCCGCCATAGGCCTTGGATATTTATTGTTGATACCGGTGTTAACAGCGGTAAGTTTTTACATGAGCCGCAGGATTAAAAAAGCTCAAAAACAAATTGTGGCTGAAACGGGAAATTTGGCCGGAGCCACCACCGAAACCTTGCGTAACATTGAACTGGTGAAAAGTTTGGGATTGGAATCCCGTGAGATTGAACGTTTGAATTACAGCAATGACCGGATTTTAGAATTGGAACTGAAAAAAGTGCGGACGATCCGGTATTTGGGTTTTATCCAGGACACCATTTTAAACACCCTGCGCAGCGGTATTTTGGTTATTTTGTTCTGGCTGGTGTGGAAGGGCACGGTTTCGGTGGGTAACTTTTTTACGTTATATATTTATTCGTTTTTCATTTTCAATCCGCTTTCAGATATTGGTACGGTGGCTTCAGGTTACAACGAAGCCAAAGCCGGACTGGAAATCGTGGAAAAAACGATAGCGAAAAAACAAGATAGAATAAACAATAACCAAAAAATAAAAATTAGCGCCATTGATCGGGTGGAATTTTCCAATGTGGATTTTGCTTACAAAGAATCCGGGCACCATGTGCTCACGGGCATTACATTTTCTGCCAAAAAAGGGGAGACCATTGCTTTCGTAGGTTCAACGGGCAGCGGTAAAACTACTATTTTAAAATTAATGCTGGGGCTGTATCACCCCAAATCCGGCACCATCTCTATTAATGGAGTTGATGCCAAAGAAATTGATTATAGTGCGTTGCGTTCGCGGGTTGGCTATGTTTCTCAAGATACGCAATTGTTCACCGGTACCATCCGGGAAAATTTATTGTTTGTGAAGATTGATGCAACTGATAAAGAATGTATGAAGGCCCTAGAATTAGCTTCGGCCCTGACTATTTTTGAAAAAGGCGGCAGGGGATTGGACACGAAGATTGGCGAAGGGGGATTAAAACTTTCTGGCGGGGAAAAACAGCGTTTGGCTATTGCCCGGGCGTTGCTGCGCAATCCGAATTTGCTGGTGTTTGACGAAGCCACCAGTAATTTGGATTTAATCACCGAAAAGTCGCTGAATGACACCATTAGAAACATTGTTTCTAAAAAGTCTGACTTGATTAGTATGATTGTTGCCCACCGGCTTTCCACGGTGGCCCATGCTGATAGGATTTATGTGTTAGAAAACAGCCAGATTATTGAACAGGGCAGCCATCAGGAATTATTGGGAAACAAGGGGCTTTATTATGCCCTATGGAGAGAACAGGGCTATTCGGGTAATTAGTGCGGCGTCCCGCCACGGCGGGACGCCGCTTTGCACCCATAAAACTTTTGAGGTATAATGAACTCATGGACATTCTAACCCTTTCGCAAATTATTTTTAATTTTACCGCAACGCTTGCAATTCTCATTGTGGGCGTACTGATAGGCATTATCGCGTTTGAAATACTGCAGTCTATCCGGGCTACTAAAAAACTGGCCCGTGACATTCAGCAACAATCGGCCCATTTGTACAGAAAAATAGACAGCTTTTTAGTAGGGATTGCCTCTCTTTCATTTATGTCAAAAATATTTAAAAAAAATAAAAAAAATGGCAAAGAATAAATCTAAATTTGTGACGGGGGCAGTGGTGGCTCTGGCGGTAGGCGTGGCCGCAACCATATTTTTGAATTCGAAAAAGGGTAAGAAATTGCAGAAGAATGTCAAAGAAGGCCTGGGAGATTTTTACAAAACCGTGGCTCCCAGATTAAAGAAGATGAAAAAAATCGGGCAGCAAGAATACAAAGCTTTCATGAAACAGGCCGCCCAACAGTATGGCAAAGCTAAGAAAATGGCCGGCCCTAAAATCGCAGAATTAGCGAAGGAGGCGCAAGATTCCTGGAATCATTTTTCCAAGCATCTGGCCAAATAAACAAAAAATTCCACTTGAAAGTGGAATTTTTTGTTTTGGGGAAAAAGTGATATGATAACCCCATGACTAAAATCATTTACCCAAAAGTTACGGTGCTGGATGTGTCCAAAGCTTTTTGGAATGGCATGAAGCCGCAAAAATGGAAATTATTTTTGATGGTTTTTGCTATCATTGCGATGAATATTGTCTATATCATTACGCCACTTTTTTATAAGCATTTTTTTGATGTCATTGTGGTGGGCGGAAACACTCCGTCTGTTGTCCAAAACCTTTTTCAAATTATCATATTCGTCGGGCTTTTGCACGGTTTTGCTTGGGCCTGTTCCCGTGTTTCTCATTTGGCCAATAATGTATACCAGCCTATGACGACGGCAAATTTGAAACAGCAGTCATACAATTATTTAATAGAACATTCGTATGGGTTTTTTACTAATAATTTTGTTGGGTCATTGGTTCAGCGCGTTAATCGTTTTGGAAGAGCCTTTGAACGACTTTCCGATAATATTATTTGGAATTTATTGCCGCTTATCGTTAGAGTTTTTGGCGTGTTGATAGTTTTATTTTTTATTAACAAGTGGATTGATTTGGTTGTTTTAGTTTGGGTGGCTGTTTTTCTTGCTTTTAATATTACGTTTTCGCGCTGGAAATTAAAATATGACATTCAGGCTGCTGCGGTGGACTCAAAAGCCACGGGGTACTTGGCCGATACTCTAACTAACCAAAATACCGTCACCCTTTTTAATGGTATTGTGCGAGAAAAACAGGGATATAGAAAAGTGATTGGTGAGCAAGCTTCTTTGACACGTTTCAGGTGGAATTTAGACGCAACCATTGATGCGGTCCAAAACGCTCTGTCATTTGGTATTGAATTTGTTTTATTCTATTTTGCTATCAGGTATTGGAGCCTTGGTATTATTACTGTCGGTGTGTTTGTTTTACTTCAATCATATGCTGGTAATTTGATAGACCAATTATGGGGTTTTACCCGCATTGTGCGTGATGTCTACGAAGCCTACGCCGATGCCAAGGAAATGGTGGAAATCATGGTGTTGCCCCATGAAATCCAGGATGCGCCCAAAGCCAAAGACTTGAAATTTACCAACGGTGAAATTGAATTCAAGAATCTACAATTTGCCTTCAACGAAACACGCACCGTTTTAGAAAATATCAATGTAGTCATTAAGCCCGGGGAAAAAGTGGCACTCATTGGGCCCTCCGGCGCAGGCAAAACCACGTTTGTCAGATTATTATTAAGATTATATTCTGCCACGGCTGGTGAAATTTTAATTGATGGGCAGGATATTGCCAAAGTTACGCAAGCCAGCTTACGGAAAAATATTTCGCTGGTGCCACAAGATCCGGTGCTGTTCCACAGAACTTTATCTGATAATATTGGCTACGGAAAGCCTGGCGCATCACGTAAAGAAATTGAAAAAGCCGCTAAATTAGCCCATTGCGATGAATTTATTAGGACTTTGCCGAATGGTTTGGAAACTTTGGTGGGGGAACGGGGAATTAAGCTTTCAGGCGGCGAGCGCCAGCGGGTGGCCATTGCCCGGGCTATTTTAAAAAACGCGCCAGTGCTAGTGCTTGACGAAGCCACCAGTAGCTTGGATTCTCATTCTGAAATGCTTATCCAAGACGCTCTTGCCACCCTTATGGAAGGTAAAACCGTGATTGTGATTGCCCATCGCTTAAGCACCATCCAAAAAATGGACAGAATTATAGTGATTGATGAAGGTAAGATTATTGAAGAAGGCAACCATGCCGCACTGTTAGCCAATGAATCCAGTTTGTATAAAAAATTATGGACATTGCAAGCCGGCGGATTTTTGACGGAGGATGAAGATGGGGATGAAAAAGCGATTGAAGAAGAGTAGATTTTATGCTAACGTGAGAGCATACAATATGATTATTTGGCCGTTAATTTTCTCTCTTTTTACCTTCGCCTCCACCTTCTTTGGGGGATTATTTGCCGTAAAGTTTAAAAGCAAACTCCATTATATTATGGCTTTTGCAGCGGGGGTATTGCTGGGTATTGTGGCCTTCGATATTTTCCCCGAAATCATGGAAATGGTAAAAACCTATGATTTTCCGGCTATTCATGTAATGTCCGCCCTGGTTATTGGATTTTTACTTTTCCACGTCTTAGAAAAAACCATTTTGATTCACAGTCATCCTGAAGAGCATTTTCCCAGACACAAGCATCCGCACGTGGGGGTTTTCTCTGCTTTAGCCTTGGCAGGACACAGTTTTATGGATGGCGTGGCTATCGGCCTGGGGTTCCAGGTTAATTCGGCAATTGGTATATTAATCGCCATTGCAGTTATTTCTCATGATTTTACTGATGGCATGAATACGGTCAGCTTGATGCTTAACCACAAAAATACTGATAGAAAGGCAACCTTATTTTTATTCTTAACAGCCGCAACGCCGGTACTGGGAGTGCTATCAACCCTCTTTTTTGGCGTATCGGAATACTTTTTATTTTTATACCTGGGATTTTTCGCCGGTTTTCTGCTATACATCGGAGCCTCCGACATTTTGCCTGAAGCCCATTTTGAGCATAGTTCGTATAAGTTAATAGGGTTGACGGTTTTGGGCTCTTTGTTTATCTTTACGGTCACCCGCTTTATGTAATGCAGATCCGTGTTTCGCGCTACATCCAGCCACTTTTGCTGCCCGTTGTGCTGGCAGCACTTTTTGTTATCCAGAACCTTGCCTTTAATAATTGGCTCGGTTTTAACAATCACTATTTGGGCCGTTTTCTGGCGGTTAATTTTAGTTTGGGGCTGGTGTTGTATTGCCCATCACTATTTTTTGGCAAACGAGGCAGATATGCATATCTTTTTTTGATTTCGTGTACAGTCTCATTACTATTAGTTTCCCAGTTTTTATACTTCGAATATTCCCAAAGTTTTTTGCAGGCTTCGGCCTTAAAATATATCGGCCAGGCCGCTTCGGTTACCGGAACGGTTAAAAGTTTGCTTTCAGGTAACCTATTACTGTTCATTGCCAATATTTTTTTGGTTGCGGGAGTTGCAATACTTGTTTGGGCCAAAAAGTTTAATCGTAACGAAGTTTCCTTATTACCACGGGAAAAAATAATCGTATTTTTGTGCATTGCGGCCTTGGCTTCATCGGGTTATTGGCTGGTAATCCAGAAAGAAAAACAAGAATGGGGAGGTTCCAGCCGCCTTTACCTGAATGCGTACGACGTCAACGCGCTGGTGGAAAAAATAGGCATCGCCAACTTTTTTTTAGAAGATTCTTTTAAATACTTAGCCCGCGTTGATTTGGTTTCCGCTGCTGATAAAAACTTTTTAGCCGATTGGATAAAAAGCCAGCAGCCCGAAACCGCAAAACCCGCTTCTGCCAAAGGCTACGGGGAGGCAAAGGGTAAGAACGTAATATTCTTACAAATCGAGTCACTAGAAAACGCGGTGATTAACCGCAAAATAGATGGCCAGGAAATTACTCCCAACATAAATAAGGCCTCGCAAGAAGGCTTGTATTTTTCCAATTATTATACCCAGGTGGGCCCGGGAAACACCGCTGACGCCGAATTTTCTACCTTAAATTCTTTATACCCGCTGCCTGACGATGTGGTCTTCATTGATTATGCTCACAACTATTATAATGCCCTGCCCAAATTATTCACTTCCCACGGCTATAGCGCCTACGCCTTGAATGGAGACGTGCCCACGTTTTGGAACCGTTCAAACGTGTATCCTAACTTAGGTTACCAGGAAAAAATCAGCGAAGACAGCTATATTAAATCTCGCCCGATTGGCAAGGGGCCTTCCAGTTTAGGCGACGAAGATTTTTTACTGCAGTCGTTGCCTAAGTTAGAAAGTTTTAAACAGCCATTTTTTTCAGTGCTCATTACGGAAAGTTCCCACACGCCTTTTGAGTTACCCGAAGATTTGCAAACGCTAGACATGTCTGGCCCAGCGGCGCAACATTTAAACTATACCCAGCAGCAATATCTAGAATCTATCCACTACATGGACAAAGCAATTGGAGAGTTTATTGAAAGTTTGAAACAAGCGGGTTTATACAATAATTCCGTTATTGCCATATATGGCGACCATCAAAGTTTCACGGGCATTTCAGACCCGCTTGATGCCGGTGACGCCACTTTTCCCGCGTTAAAACACAGCCAAGTGCCACTCCTCATTTTGAATTCAGGAATTAAGCCTGCTGAAATTACAACCCCTGCCAGCCATTTGGATTTGTTTCCCACCATAATGAATATGCTGGGCATTCAACCACCCAAGGACATTTTAGGTCAAGATGTGTTAAATGCCAAAAATCCGGTGGTAGTGCGCCGCAATCTCTCTTCGGGTACTATTAACACTATTTTAGGCAACACCTTAGCCTTTATTGCCAATGAAAACGGGGTTTTTGAAGATGGTACATGCCTAAAAATGCCTGTAAAAACTGCGGTTCCCGTGGCCAACTGCAGAGCATTGTTTGACCGGCAATCAAACAGTGTTAAGGCTTCAGACATTATTATCCGGGGCAACTTGTTGGACAAGTTTGGCAGTTGAATTTCATCCTAACATTTGGTATAAGAAAGCATTATGCACAAAGAAATTCTCATAGACAATTCAGAAGAAAAAGCGCTTATCAAGCAAATTGGGGCGCGCCAAGACATTAAAGCTGAAAGATTAAAACGGGTGATGTCACTGCCAGATTTATCTCGCACAGAAGGTAGTCCACTTAAGGCGATTATTGATAAGGTGTTTGCCATCCCAGATTTTGCTGATTTTGATAATGTGATTATTCCTGAAATTATTCCAACTGATATTTTATTTGATTTGTTTGATTTTGCCAAAGATCATCCAGCGCGCAGTGAATCAGACACGTATTATGTGGACGAAAAAAATGTGTTGCGCACGCACGACACCGTTTTTTGGTATTACTATTTACATAATCCCGAAATTCAAGAAAGAATTACCGCCAGAAAGTCATTCGGGGCTTTTTGCCACGGTAAAGTGTACCGGAAAGACGAAATTGACCGTACCCACATGAATGTGTTCCACCAATTCGGCGGCTGGTATTTAACTCCCGACTCTGAAAAAATGCTTACCATTGAAGACTTAAAAAGCGCCCTTTCCACCATTGTGAAAGGTATTTTTGGTGAAAATGTGAAATTCAGATTCAACCCGGATGTTTTCCCATATACTGATCCAAGTTTGGAAGTAGAAATTGACGTAAACGGCAAATGGCTTGAATTGCTGGGCGGGGGAATGCCTAAAAAATTGGTACTTAAAAACTTTGGCATTGAAGGCTACAATGGTTGGGCGTTTGGGTTCGGCTTGGAGCGTCTTGCCATTGCCAAAATGGAAATTCCAGATATCAGGCTGTTTTGGTCACAAGATTCACGCGTGAAAGAGCAGTTAAAAAACTTAGAAAATAAATATAAAGAGGTCAGCAAATATCCGGCCGTTGAGCGCGACATTTCTTTTGTGATTGATAAAAATATCAGCTTGAATAATTATTATGAATTGGTGCAGGATGTGGCCGAAGGATTAATCGAAGAAGTAAAACTCATGGACAGTTACGAAAACGATGAAAAATTCGGCATAGGGAAAAAATCATACACGTTCCACATTGTGTACAGATCTCTAGAAAAAACGCTGACGAATGAAGAGGTGAACGTGATTCACGACAAAATCGTGGAGAAGACTAAACAAGAGCTGAACGCTATAGTAAGATAGTACTTTATGATGGATAATAATATAGAAAAAGGCAATAGGGCAGAGAAGCCGGATAGTCTTTTGGGTAAGGAAATAAAAGAAGATAAAAAATCTCTTCTTAAGGAAGAAGCCAAAAGAATAGCTCAGTTGACTGAAGCGGTAACGCAGGCTCAAAAAAGTGAAACTGGCAAATATGAAAAAATATATGCAGAAAAGGAAAAGTTGAACAGAATGTTTGAAGAGGGTAGTGCGAGTAGCGTGAAAGAATTGGAAGAAATTCAAGAGAGGGAGCAGTCAGCTGAAGAAAAAGTTGCTGCTTTGGAAGTTGCTGAGCTTAAAGGTATGTCGGTTAATACAACTACGTTTGAAGGTGATCCCAATCCGCCATATGGCGTACCAGTATTTCTTGAAGAAGATGGAGACCGTTTATTTTTGGAAGCAGATGGTTATGGAATTCCGGTGGATTTTTCTCGGATTGAAAAGGTAGAATTTCCAGAAGTAAATAATCCTACGGTAAAAGAAATTACAGAAATTATAGAAATGATAGGAGGGGAGTCTCAAGATTACGGTATTGATAGAATGTATTCTGATGATCAGGGAGTTTATCTTCTAGATTTAGTGGTCGAAGGTGAAGGTGGATCTAGGAAGGTATACGATTACGCAAGAAAAGGAGAATTTGATACTCATAAGTCTTCGGGAACATCTATGCATGTGACTGAATATGATGGTAGTGGTGATTTTATTAAATACCCCGAGCATATTGCCGAATTTAACCATCTAACTGGTAAGTGGCAAAAAGTATAATAAGGCAAAAAGCGAGTTGGATGCATTAGTTAGATAATTTTTTGTACTAGGGAATTCACTTTTAAAAACAGGCGTTGCGCCTGTTTTTTCAAGGCAAAGAATGTGCAAGCGCTGGATACTTTATAGTATATTATAAGTAATGTCAATAGTTGCTCCTTGGCCATAATATTGGTAAAATATATACATAATCCCAATCATAATAATACACATGAAATTAAGCATAAAAGACGCAGAAGAAGAGAAAAAAGCAAAAACTGCGAAGGTTGTAGAAAAGCCAAAAGCTAAAACAGAAAAACCTGTGGCTATTAAACCCGAAAAAAAGCCTGAACCGAAAGAGGAAATAAAAAAGGAATTTGATGCAGTGAAATCAGCTGAAACTCCACGCAAAACTGAAGTAAAAAAGGAGGATGCTTCTGCAGTAACTAAAGCTACAAAAACCGGCTATGGGGCCAAGGATATTTTTGTTTTAAAGGGCCTTGAGCCCGTGCGCAAGCGCCCGGGCATGTACATTGGTTCAACGGGCGTTGACGGCTTGCATCACTTAATTTGGGAAGTGGTGGACAATTGTATCGACGAAGCCATGGCTGGATATGCCACTAACGTAGACATTACGTTGTTGCCAAATAATCGTGTAACTATTTCTGATAACGGCCGCGGTATTCCGGTGGAAAAACACCCGGACACCGGCAAATCCAGCTTAGAAACGGTGCTTACCACCCTACATGCCGGAGGAAAATTCGGCGGCGATGCGTACAAAGTGTCGGGTGGATTGCACGGGGTGGGAGTTTCGGTGGTATGCGCCTTATCCACCTTCATGGAAGCTGAAGTCAGGCGCGATGGAGGAATCTACAAACAAGAATATTTCCGCGGTAATCCAAAAGGCGCGGTAAAAAAAGTGGGAGATTCAAAAGAAACCGGTACCACCATTACTTTTGACGCTGACCCGGAAATTTTTCCAGAAATAAGATACGACACCAAGAAAATTTTGCAGCACTTGCGCCACCAGGCTTACCTTACCAAAGGTGTAAAAGTTTTATTTAGGGACGAACGCGAGAAGGGAAAAGAAACTTCCTACGGATTTTACTTTGAAGGCGGAGTTGGCAGCTTTGTAAAATACTTGGTCAATGGCCTCACCCCAAGGCATCCGAATATCTTTTTTGCCGCCACTACCAAAGACAACATTTTTGTGGAAGCGGCATTTCAGTATACCCAAGAAATGGAATGTACTGAGCAATCATTTGCCAATAACATTTACACACCCGAGGGCGGCACGCATATTTCTGGGTTTCGCACAGCTTTGACTCGCTGCCTGAACGCCTATGCCCGGCGCGAAAACTTTTTGAAAGAAAAAGATGAAAATTTTACCGGAGATGATGTGCGGGAAGGTTTAACGGCAGTGGTTTCGGTGAAAATCCGGAACCCGCAATTTGAAGGCCAGACCAAGGCTAAATTGGGCAACCCCGAAGCCAAACCCGCGGTTGAAGACGCGGTGAATGAAGCCTTGGCCGACTTTTTAGAAAGAAATCCTTCGGATGCCCGCGCTATTATTGAAAATTGTATGTTAGCCACCAAGGCTCGCTTGGCCGCTAAAGCCGCGCGCGCAACTGTTTTAAGAAAGGGAATTTTAGAAGGTCTGGCCTTGCCCGGAAAATTGGCGGATTGTTTAAGCAAAGACCCCGCAGAATCTGAATTATATATTGTAGAGGGAGATTCAGCCGGCGGCAGCGCAAAAATGGCTCGCGACAGGCGATTTCAGGCTATTTTGCCTTTGCGCGGGAAGATTTTAAACGTTGAGCGCGCGCGCTTGGACAAAATGCTGGCTAACAAAGAAATCAAAGCTTTGATTATTGCTTTGGGTACAGCTATTGCCGAAGATTTTAATTTAGAAAACCTGCGCTACCACCGGATTGTGATTATGACCGATGCCGACGTTGATGGCAGCCACATCCGCACCCTGCTGCTCACGTTGTTTTACCGGCACTTTAAGCCCATTATGGAAGCCGGTTACATTTACATTGCCCAGCCGCCGCTGTATAAAATCCAGTCTGGCAAAGCGGTAAGTTATGCGTATACGGAAGAGCAAAAAGAAAAAACCGTGAAGGGCTTGACCAACGTAAGTTTGCAACGATACAAAGGTTTGGGAGAAATGAATAGTGAACAGCTTTGGGAAACTACCATGAACCCCGCCAACCGATTGTTATTGAAAGTAGAAATCGACGAGGCCGAAGAAGCCAACAAAACTTTTGATATACTTATGGGCGAAGAAGTGGAACCGCGCAAAAAGTTCATCCAGACGCATGCCAAGAGTGTGAAGAATTTAGACATTTAGTCATGGAATTTAAAGAACTACAAAAGGGAATGATTAATACGGCGATGAGTTATGGCAAGGAATATCATATTACTATTGATGAAGAGTTTGCATTATTAAAACTACAAGAAGAAGTGGGCGAGTTAGCACAAGCAGTTTTAATCCACCGGAAAAAGGCCAGACCAGAAAAGTTTTTGCCTGAAGAAAAGTCAAAAGCAGAAATTGGAAAAGAATTAGCCGATGTGGTTGGCATGGCGGTGCTCAGCGCCCACTTGATGAGCATAGATTTAGAAAAAGCAATTGATGAAAAATGGGTAAATAGGAAATAGGATTTGAAAACCGCCGCAAGGCGGTTTTTGGTTGCAGTTTATGTTGGAAGGAGTAAAATGGGGGTATGAAAATTCTACATGAAAATAGATGTGATTGGACTGGCTCTGATGAATTGATGATAAAATATCATGATACTGAATGGGGGGTGCCGGTGCATGATGATAAAAAATTGTTTGAGTTTTTGGTTTTGGAATCGGCTCAGGCCGGGCTTTCCTGGAAAATTATTTTGCATAAGCGCCTGGGATATAAAAAATTATTTGCTGAGTTTGATGCCAAGAAAGTGGCAAAGTTTGCTGCAAAAGATGTGGCGCGTTTACTTAAAGATCCAAGTATTATTCGCAATCGCTTGAAAATTGAGGCGACGGTTAATAATGCCAAGCGGTTTTTAGAAATAAAAAAAGAATTTGGCAGTTTTTCAAACTACATGTGGCAATTTGTGGATGGCAAGCCAATAGATGGTAAGCGCAAAACCATGAAAGATGTACCCGCAATTACGCGCGAAGCCGAAAACTTTTCTCTGAATTTAAAAAAGAGGGGATTCAAGTTTATGGGGCCGACGGTGGTGTATGCCCACATGCAAGCGGTGGGAATGGTAAATGATCATGTGATGGAATGTTTTAGGTATGCTGTGCTCCGCTATTAAAACTAAAAAAGTATTTTATGAAGATTATAATCGTACGGCATGGGCAAACGGATGAAAATGCTGATGGGGGGCTAGCTTTACGTACATCAGAAATTTTACTCAATGAAGAGGGGATTTTGCAAGCTGAAAAGTTGGGGCATCATTTAAAAAATCATAAGATTACTCATGCATATAGTGGCCCATTAAAGCGCGCCATTGCCACGGCTGAAAAAGTGTTGGCGCACCATCCTGAAGCAAAACTGGTAGCAGTTGACCATTTGGATGAACAACATTTAGGGGTGGCGGAAACTATGCCCAAAGCACAGTGGAAAGAAATTAAGAAAAAGTCTACCGAGCCTTGGTATTTGTTTAAGGCGGAAAAAGGGGAGTCTTACACCCAAATGCAAGCGCGGGTGAAGAAATTTTTCCATCAACTTTTGCAAACCCACAAGCCAGATGACACGATTTTAATTGTCAGCCATGGCGGGACGTTGGGAGTTTTACTGTTAGATATTTTGGAAAAAGAATTGAATGAAGAAAATTATCGCGCGCATCAGCCCAAAAATACGGAGTTTACGATTGTAGAAATCTCACCGGATGGGTTTAAAAAGATTCACGTGTTAAATAGTAGGGAGCATTTAGTGTGAATGCTTTCTTGACAAAACGGGGGAAGTATACTATTGTTCATACAGTAATACCACCCTGATTATCCTTTAACAACCAAACCCAACGGAGGTTCCCGTGAATTTGACACCGCGCTCTGCCTTGATTATCGCTGTGGTAATTTCCGGGTACATTCCTTACATCTGCGCAATCTTGCGAGATAGGAATATGCCGAAAGGCGCTCCCGGAAAAACTGAACCCAGCAAAGCTTCGTGGCTTATCTGGACTGGCTTGGATGTTGTGGTCGCCTTTGGAATGTACATGGAAGGCGCACTTAACGCCCAGATAGTAGCCGTGCTTATTGGCGCATCCATTGCAATCTTTTTCGTCATGAGGTACGGAATTACCGAGTGGACTGGCACCGATAAGTTCTGCCTTATTGGGGGAGTGGTGGGCATGGGGCTGATACTGTTCAGCAACCCATTGCTGGGCCTTATCACCAGCCTGGTGATTATGTGCTTGGGGTCAATTCCCACCTTTATTTCCGTGTGGAAGGATCCGGGCCGTGAAAACAAGCTGGCGTGGATGCTGTTTGCTGCCGGCTCCATTTGTTCCGTTGCCACCATCCCCAAATGGACGTTGGCTGACGCCGCCCAGCCCATTACATTCCTAGCTGTTCAGATTGTTGTCTTGGGCATTTCGTACGGCAAACCCCGATAGTTAGTATTTAATCCCCAGTGAACTTCGTTTTCACTGGGGGAATTTTTTTACAGCGGGTTTGTGCCTTGGTTGGCTATTTTTAATTATTTACGGGTGGTGTTATAACTAATAAAAAACAACTTTTTATGGCACGGCGTGAATATTTAAAATACAAAGAAGCGGCACGGTCGCTAGTCAAAAACAGGCTAGCGTATTTTAATGCTTTTTATCAGTTCAAAATTGGACGGGTGGCTATCAAAAATTCGCGAAGTCGATGGGGAAGTGCCAGTAAAAAAGGAAATTTAAATTTTAATTATAAAGTGGCGCTGCTGCCGCAAGACATGGCCGATTATGTTATTGTGCATGAACTTTGCCACTTGCGGGAATTTAACCATTCGCCAAAATTTTGGGCGCTGGTGGCGCAAACCGTGCCAAATTGGAGAATAATTAGGAAAAAATTTAAGAAGATAAGATTGTAAACGGCGGCCCGCGGGCCGCCGTTTATGTGCATAAGTTGGCTATTTTCCATTTTGAATGAGTGGTAAAATGAGTGAATAGTATCACTATATTTTTTACTTTAACAAAATGCAAAATAGGTCGAAAATAATCTTAATAGTCTTAGGAATTTCCGTCTTATTAACGGGTCTTAGTTTTCTTTTTAATAGTAATGGAACTTTCGGTGGCAACTTATCTGGTTATCGCGGTTTTCCTGGTCATTTCTATGAATTCAATAGAGGTTCTACCACTATTTTGTGGTCCAATTTCTTTTCGGATGTAATTTATTATATATTTTTTATTTCTGCATTTTTGTACTTAATTAAAATGGGTTTTAAGGGCGGTAAATGGTGGCCATTGATTATTGTGATTGTAGGAAGTATCACTTTTCTATTGATTAGTTTAGGAAAATCTAGTCAATGTGTAGCTGGTTTTCCTATAGAGTTTTATGTGAAATGCGAAGGAGAAGGTAATATAGGGGCGAGTTATATTTTATTTGGATTACTTTTTGATTATGTGTTTTGTTTTTCAATATTTGCAATATTGATTAGTAGTCTATTTGCATTTTTTGATTTAAGTCGATTCAAAAGTTTTCTTATTCACAGAGACATGCGCATTACTTTTATTGGTGCATGTATAACTTTTACTCTCTTTACTTTGCTTCAAATTATTGGTTCTTCCAGTGAGAAATCAGGACTATGGATTGTTGGGACGATTATTTTTGGAATACTATCTTTATTAATGTATTTTCACTACCGAAAGAAACCTGAAAATGAAGGCCGAAAACTGTTTTTCTCGAAACTCGGGTATACGGTTCTTGGTATAAATTTGGCACTAATTTTAATATCAACTGTTGCTAATTTATTCTATGAACCGGGCTGGTTTGACTTTAGAGATTTTGGATTTGCCATACTCTCATACCCGCTGATTATTTTTATACATTTCCAACCCGATCCAGAAATATTTTTTAAAAGAATTATTCTTTATCTAATTTGTTTCGCTAATTTATCTATTATTACTTTTATTTTTGATTTGATTGGTCTAAGCTGCATAAAAATTTATAATTACACAAAAAATATAATAAATATTATTAAAAAATAAAAATATGCTGTCAAAAATACAAAAAATTGTGTTGTGGATCTTTGGTGCGATGTTTATCGTGCCGGAGGTACTTTGGAATCCAATCTTTAATTTATATTATGAATTTATTCAATCTGGCTATAGTACTAATGTTCAACCATTCAGAGATAATTTTCTCCAAAATTCTGATAATCTAGGTCATTTAAAATTCGTTCTTTGTTTTCAATTTTTAGGCATAGCGCTTTTTTGGGTTTATTTTTTGATAAATAAGAAAAATATTAATTCTAGATTAGTATTCTGGATTGTCTTAATTGTTGGCTTTTTGTTGTGTTGTGTAAGTTTTCTTGCCTTAGCATTCGCGCTCACGTTCAATCCTAGTTTCCCATTGTAAACATAAAAATCTATGAAAATTAAAATACTCTCAATTTTTATTCTTGCTTCACTCATTACCCCTTCCTTCTCACAGGCACTCATTCTTCTTCCGACAGCTAACCTAACCATTATAATAAATACGCAGGGCCAAGATAATTCTTTCATTTTTAATTTGAGTGACGGCGAGCAATTCACACTTCAAACAGATAATTTGTCTGCTTCACAAACGATAAGCGTAGTTGCGTTTGGCAGTCAATATTCATTAAGCCAAGAAAGTGTTGATGGATTGAAAATTGGCAGCATTAATTGTGTAACTGATAATCAGAATGATAATATTTCCTATGGAACAGACGCCGCATTCTTTTCACCAACTGTAGATGAAAATCTTACTTGTACGTTCAGCAATATAAAAGGGAGAACGCCGGTTTTGATTGTGCCAGGGTTAATGGGGACGGAATTAAAGAGTGGTAATGATTTATTGTGGGCAAATGTTTTTAATATGGTAATAAGTAGCGATGATAGTTTTATGGATCAACTAGCTTTTAACGGTGATCTAAAACCGAGTGACGGTAGTGTGTATTACGCAAATATCATTAAAAAAGTACCGCTATCAAACTATAGCGATGCTCTTATTGTTGAACTCCAATCCCAAGGTTACATCGAAAACCAAACGCTTTTTGTGTTTCCTTATGATTGGCGATTTGGGGTGACTGCAACATATGCCAATGGCAAAACTAATTCAGATTTATTGAAGGAAAAAATCCAAGATATTATGGCGCAAACTGGCTCGGATAAAGTGGATGTGGTGGCTCACAGTATGGGTGGATTGATTGTAAAAAAATATGTCATGGATAACGCTGTCGATAACTACATTGGTAAAGCCGTTTTTGTTGGTGTACCGGAACTTGGCGCAGTTAAAACAGTGAAAGCCTTATTATTAGGCGATAATTTTGATATTGATTTTAAGGGTTTTGGGTTGTCAGAAGCTGAAATTAAAAAGATTTCCGCCAACATGCCATCGGCCTATGATTTACTACCAAGCCAGCAATATTATGATGCCATGGGAAGTTTCGTAAGCGTTATCCAGCGGCAAAATTATACTTCTACTCAGAAAGATTTAAATTTCCAAGAATTTGAAAACTATATGGCCGTTGACCACATTTTTAATCAACAAGCCTTGGTGAACTCTCAAAATTTACACACCAGCGCCTTTGATAATTTTGACATGCGCACGGCGGGAGTTGATGTGTATGCCATTGATGGTTGCAAAGCGGGCACGCTGGATAAGATTGTGGAAACCCGGCAAGAAACTCCACTGGGAAATATTACCGCCAAATACGAAACCATAAAATTTAAGGATGGCGACGGTACAGTTCCCTTTAAAAGCGCGGCCAATTTACCAATTGACGCCAGCCACTTGTTTTATTCTCTGAATGGTGAGCATGGAAAAATGTTAAGCCAAGACGGCAGTCGCCAAGAAATTGTGAATTTAATTTCAGGTAGTAGTTTAACTGTTTCCGATAAATCTATTACGCAAGACGTAAATAAATGCGGACTTAAAAAGGGAAAAGTAGTTGAAAAACACAGCCCAGTCAATATTTTGGCGGTTGACCAAACTGGCAATCAGTCTGGAGTAAAGCAAGATGGCAGTATCATTAATGATATCCCCAACGCTAGTTATGAAGCTTTTGGTGACCAAGGATATTTGTATTTGCCAACCGATGACGGTCAAACCTACGCCATTACGATGCAGGGTACGGGCGCGGGAACGTATACGATAAAAACGGATGATATTCAGAATAACGAAACGGTAAAAACGCAAGTATTTAGTAATTTACCGGTAACCACCGACCTGACAGGTACGGTTAATCTGGGAACCGACGGAGCCAATGATTCTTTAACCGTCAAACAGAATGCAACCAATCAATCGGAAACTATTCTGCCCTCGCCTCCGGAAGTTATGATCCAATTTGACCCCGCAAAAAAAGATTTGGTATTTTCATCCTCTCGCGATGATGTTACGATTACTGACAACGACGACACTATTACCTTAAAAGACCAAGCGGGGAATGTAACGGAGCTAAAACTAAAGGACAAGGACCGGAAAAAATCAATGTCGGCGGAAATAAAATCGCTAAAATATAATGGAGTGACTGCTGACATTAGTAAAAATATCATGCAATATCGGTGGAAGTTGGATAAAAACAAGAATATGACGGATTTGACACAGCACGTAAAATCAAGGAAAGAATATAACGTAAACGCCGATTTTGACGGCAAAAATACCGTGTTTGAGGGCAAGGACGCTACGGGGAAAATCAAAAAATCGGTGGTGGGATTAAAAATTATTACCATTACCACCAACAAAGGAGACTTTACTTGGAGTTATTAAAACATGTTTAGAAACAAAAAATCTATTATTGATGAGGCAAACATATCCACTGCCCGGCTGGAAGCTTTAACTGATTCTATCTTCGCGGTGGCTATGACATTGTTGATTTTGGATGTGCATTTGCCCGTGATTACTGGAACAATTTCTTCAGATTCGTTGTGGCAAGGGTTGCTTGCCATTTTACCAAAACTGCTTTCCTTTGCGATTAGTTTTATTATTTTGGGAATGTTTTGGGTGGCGCATCACACCGAATTTCACTACATTGAAAAGCTGGACCACAAAATTATCTGGCTCAATATTTTTTATTTGCTGTTTGTTTGTGCGGTGCCGTTTTCGGCTGGGCTTCTGGGAAGCTATGCTGACAATCAAGTTGCGATTATCGTGTATGGATTTAATTTGATGATTTTAGTGCTGATTCACTTTGCCATGTGGCAGCACGCCAGTGAACATAAAGATTTGATGGTCAAAGATTTGGATGTAAGGATTAATAAGCTGGTCAGTCGCATGACTTTTTTTGCTGTTGTGGGATATTTGGCCGCTATTCTTTTTTCTTTTTGGAGCAGGGAAGCGGCGTTGATTATTTACGCCATTGTTCCCTTGCCATATATTTTTGGCTGGACTTACAAATTAGTATGAAAATAACTTTTTACGGGGCGGCGCAGGGGGTGACGGGATCAAAACATCTGATAGAAACAGCAGGTGGCTTTAAGTTGCTTTTGGATTGCGGTATGCACCAGGGAAAGCGTTCCGAAGCCAATGCTTTAAATGCGAAATTACCTTTTAATGCGGCTAGTGTGGATGCGGTTATACTATCTCACGCTCATGCGGACCACTGCGGAATGTTACCCATTTTGGTACGCGACGGTTTTAAGGGTAAAATTTACTGCACTGCCGCTACGGCTGACATTGCCAAGTTTATTTTAGAAGACACCGCTGGTATCCAAGAAAACGATGCGAGGTATTTTAACAAGCATCGCTTGCCCGACCAAACGCTAATTGAACCGCTTTATACTGACCGTGATGTGAAAAAAGTGTATGGGCATTTTGAGCCTGTGCCGTATTTTAGATTAAGCCAACAATGGACACAACTAAGCCCACAAATTAGATTTAAATTTTATGACGCCGGACATATTTTGGGATCGGCTGTAACTTTGCTGGAAATAAAAGACGGGGAACAAATTAAAAATTTAGTTTTCACTGGTGACTTAGGCCGGGATTTTTTGCCCATTTTGCGTGACCCGGAATTTGTTCAAGAGCCGGCAGAAACAATCATTATGGAAGCTACCTACGGAAACAGAATTCACCGGCCGGTAACAGATTTGGAAATTGATTTAAAGCAGATTATTAATGAGGCTGTAGCAAAAAAATCGAAAATTATTGTGCCGGCGTTTTCGTTGGGAAGGACGCAGGAATTGCTGTATATGTTGCACAAGCTGTTGGACAAAAAAGAAATTCCAAGCCTGCCCATTTTTGTGGACAGCCCGTTGAGCCAGAAAATTACTCGTGTGTTTGGCACGTACACATCAGATTTTGATGAGGATTTTTGGAAAGATTTTGGAGAAAAGGGCGAAAAAGCATTTATGTTTAACGCTTTGACGATAACCCACTCCATTGAAGAGTCTCAAAAAATTAATGATATGCAGGGGCCGCTGGTGGTGATTGCGGGAAGCGGGATGTGCGAGGGCGGAAGAATCTTACACCACTTAAAAAATAACATACAAGACCCCAATAATATTGTTTTAATTACCGGATATCAGGCAGAGGGTACGCTGGGGAGAAAGTTGGTTGAAGGAATGAGTTCGGTAAAAATTTTTGGCCAAGAATACCAAATTAAAGCCCAGGTAAAAATTTTAAATGAACTTTCGGCGCATGCTGACCAAAAAGATTTATTAAATTACGTGGCGCACGTGCAGGGTCTTCAAAAAATATTTTTAGTACACACTGAAATGCCGCAGGCCGAAGGCTTTAAGGAAGCCGTTTTATTGGCGCATCCGAGCCTTTCCGTTGAAATCCCAATTCTTGGTCAAGGATTTGAAGTTTGACGCATTACAAATAAAGTGCTAAAGTACTGGCAATTCTTCATTTGCTCGACAAACGTCGGCTGAAGGATAAGAAACCATTTTGTGGACGAAAGTCCCGAGGAGTCCAAAGTGAAGCGTAAAGAAAGGGAAAAGGAAATCCGGACGCTCCTGGGTCTGGACCTAGGCCAAGTCAATGCTCTCTTTGCGGCCGTCGCAGAGATCAACGAGTTGCTTGGTCAGTATGTCATGGAGCACATGGGTGGCCAAGATGACCCCGATTCTTGGCGGGTCTACAAAGGGGTGATTTTTAAGGGGAACCCGTGCTCCTTTTTCATCAGGTCGGAGGAAATGCCTGAATCTCCTGTCTTGGTGAAAAAACAGGAGCTGCAAAAGGATGGCACGTTCCTTTTTCAGCTGATCATTGATGTGGGCCTAGACCCATGGGTTGCTTATGGCAACTCACAAGAAGAGCTCGCGGCTCTCCTTAGGGACACCACCGAACCCAAGGGTGGGCGCTTGTCGATTTATCCGGCCATCAACTCGCGTATCCAGGCGGCGCAAGGGATTATCTCTGTCCTTGAACCCCTGTACGTTGTGCTTCAAGATTAGGGTGGCGACACTCCAATCTGCAAGCTATCGGTAAAGTCCCACCGATAGCTTTTTTCTTGGCTCTTGACTTCTAGAATGCTATCGGCTAGGATGAGGGTAACAAGAAAAACGGCCCGGAAGGGCTTTTTAAAAACCGGAAAATCGGTTACTATATAACTATGAGCGTTGTACAAAAAACCCAAACGTTTTTTAAGGAAGTGTATATTGAACTGCGCAAGGTGAATTGGTTAACCCGCAGCGAAGTTTTACGCTACACTATTATTGTATTAGTAGTTACCATTGTGGTGGCAGCTTTTTTAGGTGGGTTAGATTACCTGTTTTCAACTGGAATTCAAAAGTTTATAATCAAGTAACATGGCTAAACAACTTATTGAACAATCAAAAAATTGGTACGTGATTCACACGTATTCGGGCTATGAAGATGCCGTGGCCAAGAATTTAAAGCAAAGAATTGAAAGTCTGAACATGGAGGGCAAGATTTTCAATGTGATTGTTCCCAAAGAAAAAAAGGTGAAGATTAAAAATGGCAAGCGCAAAACCGTGGAAGAAAAGATTTTTCCCGGATATGTACTGGTGGAAATGATTGTGGATGACGAAAGCTGGTATGTAGTGCGCAACACGCCGCGGGTAACCGGATTTTTGGGGGCCGGAACCACGCCCATCCCCGTTTCCGAAAAAGACATGGCCGATTTGATGAAAAGGATGGAAGCCGGTGAGCCAGAATTCCAGATTGATTTTGAAGTGGGCGTTGCGGTAAAAATCATGGATGGACCATTTAAAGGGTTTGAAGGAAATGTTTCAGAAATTGACCAAGCGCGGGGTAAAATTAAGGTGCTGGTGAATATGTTTGGCAGAGACACACCCGTGGAATTAGATTCATTACAAATTAAGAAAGTAACATAAAATAACGAATAAGGTGTCGCAATGAAAATCAGGTTCAGCAGTAACGGTAGATAGAAATTTCAACCTGATTTTCAAAGTGAATTTCTCACTTCGTTCAAAATTCATGGCAAAAGAAATTAAGGTTATTGTGAAGGTGCAAATTTCAGCAGGAAAAGCCAATCCAGCGCCACCGATTGGTCCGGCTTTGGCTCCGCATGGATTAAATATTGCCGAGTTTTGCAAACAGTTTAACGATTTGACCAAGGATAAAATGGGAAACATTATTCCCGCCGAAGTTACCATTTACAAAGACCGAAGCTTTTCTATTAAGTTAAAAACTCCTTTGGCAGCTGCACTTATTCGCAAGGCCGCCGGCGTAGAAAAGGGAAGCGGAGAACCGAATAAAAAGATTGTCGGGAAAATTACTAAAGCACAACTACGCGAAATTGCAGAAATAAAAATGCCCGATTTAAACACGACCGATATTGACCAAGCGATGAAAATCATTGCTGGAACGGCCAAGAATAGTGGCATTGAGGTTAAAGGATAACGTTTTTCTAAAGGCGGCGCCCGTGGGCGCCGCCTTTTAGTTGACTAACATATGTAAAAGTAATAGTCTGAATTTGGAATTACTAACATCCAAAGTTCTTTTTCATGGAAAGAGGTGGAAAGTGGGAAGACCGCGACTTGCTATTTTCGCCTCTGGAACAGAAATAGAGGGTGGTTCTGGTGCTCGGGGCTTGGTGGTTGCCTCTCAAAAAGGCGTGCTTCTTGCTGACATTGCCGTGGTGGTTTCAAACCATGCCACTGGTGGGGTTTGCCAGATGGCGGATCAGTTGGGAGTTCCGTTTGTGCATTTTACCAAACCCCGGACCGCCGAAAGACACCAGGCGATTATTCGCCAGTATTCAGCTGATTTTGTCGCTCTTTCTGGATGTTTGTGGTTGGTTGAGGGATTGAATCCGCGACAACTTTCAACATTCATCCGGGTCCGTTACCGCGATTTGGTGGCAAAGGAATGCATGGTCGCCATGTTCATGAGGCCGTACTTACCGCTTACAAGAGGGGCGAAATTACCAGTTCGGCGGTGACGATGCACTTTGTCACGCCACAGTACGATGAAGGCCCGGTTTTCTTTCATCTGCCTGTGCCAATCCTGCCAAGCGATACGGCTGAGACCTTGGGTAAGCGGGTGAATCAAGCGGAGCATCTGTTCCAACCACTCATTACTGACTGGGTAGTTCGAGGTATTATTTCGTGGGACGGAAAGAATAAAGATTCGCTTCGCGTTCCCGACAGGTACCGATGGCTTCCCAAGTCATAGTAAAAAACAAGGTCCGATGGTGTTACTACCCTCGGATCTTTTATTAATAATAGTTGTTGCATTTTAATGTTAGAATGAGTAGAATACAGGAACTAATTAATAATTGAAAACCATGATTCTCTCCGATAAAGACATTAAAAAAGCGCTCAAGACTGGGAAAATTGGGGTGACGCCACTGTTTCCAAATTCTATTCAACCGGCGTCCATTGACGTGCACTTGGGCGCAGATTTTTTGGTATTTAAAAATACGGACAATGTTTGCATTGATCCCAAAGAGCCGATCGACGATATGATGGAAGCAACAACTATTAACGATAAGCGCCAATTTATTTTGCATCCGGGTGAGTTTGCGCTGGGTATGACCTATGAAACGGTGGCCGTGCCGCATGACATGGTAGTGCAGTTAAATGGAAAGTCGTCATTGGGTAGGATTGGTTTGATTGTGCATGCAACGGCTGGTTACGTTGATCCAGGTAACACTCTGAAAATCACTTTGGAATTACATAATTTGGCGAATTTACCGATTAAACTATATTATAAAATGCCCATTGCCCAAGTGGTGTTTGTAAAGTTGACTGGTATGGTGGATGTGCCATACGGCAAAAAAAGCTTAAATAGTAAATATTTTGGTAGTATGAAACCTATTGCCAGTCAGTATCACAAAAACTTCACCAAAAATAACGAATGGATTAAGTTTAAGAAAAAATAATATGCCAGAAGAATTTTTAAAAAAGTACCAAGAAAACTGCACTAAAACCGCACAGTTTTTTGAAAACAAAAAACAAGAAATTTTGTCGTTAGGATTGGGCATTGCCGGGGAAGCCGGAGATGTGGCTAGTTGTATTAAAAAAACGTTTATCCACGACAATGACCAGACAACCGGTATTAAAGAAAATGTGGGAGATACGATGTGGTATATGGCAATGATTTGTAATTATTTTGGGTGGTCACTGGAAGATGTATTAAATGAGAATATAGAAAAGTTAAAGAAACGATACCCTGGCGGATTCACTAAGAAAGATGCGGGTAGAAATAATACTAAAATTGATTGGAATGAAAAAAGGTAAATTTTTTGTGCTAGAGGGCGTTGATGGATCGGGCAAGGCCACACAAACTAAATTGTTGGTGGAGGCTTTGAAAAATAAAGGATTTTTGGTGGAGAAGGTTGATTTTCCGCAGTATACCAAGGCTTCTGCCGGAATGATTGAGAATTACTTGAAAGGCATGTATGGCAGCTCGAAGGATGTGGGGCCGTATAAGGCATCTATCTTCTATGCATGCGATCGCTATGATATGAGTTTTAAAATTAGACAGTGGCTTGGTGAGGGAAGGATGGTGATTGCCGATAGATACATTGCTTCTAATATTGGACACCAGGGCGGAAAATTAATACGAAATAAAAAAGCGTGGGACAAATATATCGATTGGTTACATCATCTAGAATTTAGTATCTTTCAGATTCCAAAACCCGATTACACGCTAATTTTAAAAATTCCTCCAGAATTATCAATGAAATCATCCAATAAAATTGTCGATAAAGATAAAGCTAAAAAACGTGCATCATATCTGGGAGATTCAAAAAAACAAGATATTCATGAGGCCGACAGATTACATTTAGTAAATTCTTTAAAATCTTACATAGCTATTTCAAAAAAGTATCCCACAGACTATAGAATAATTGAATGCGAAGAAAAAGGGAAATTTTTGCCGCTTGAAGTCATCCATAAAAAAGTATTAACATTGGTTGAAGGAAAAATATAATGGAAACTGAAAAATTTGCGCCAAATGTTGAGCAATTGAATTTTACGGATGAAGAAAAGCACTTGGTGGCTCCTTTTTTTACCAACTTAAATGGGGGAGTGTTTGGCATTACCTTTTTGCCGCCGGAAGTAATTGGAGCGCTTTGTTCAAGAACCAGCCGGGCTAAAGATGACTTACGAGCCGTTTTTTTGAAAGAATTTATGAAGCCGTTTTTGGAAGGGGACAGCACCTATTCAGAGTCTTTAAAAGCCTTAGTTGAATTTTTGCACAAGTACCCCGTAGAAGTTATTTTTTCTAACCCAAAAGCTCGGGATTTTTACATTACTTGGCTGGCCCAATTTGGCGATGATTCTATTGCCCAGATGGCCGGAGCGCATTTGGTATTTTCTGGCATTTCCCAAATTGCTATTAAGCATATGGAAGACATGCGGGTGGGACTGGCGCCCATTGAAAAATCAACCAGGTATGTAGATTACTCAACAAAAGTAAATGGCAGCTACAGATACTACACTGATCCGACATTGGAAGGGATGGGGCTCAAAGAAGAATACGTAAAAGCCATGGATGGACTGTTTGAAACGTATACGGAATTAATGGGCCAATACATGGAATTTTTGAAAGTGAAATTCCCGGGCGAAGAAGAGCGAGTCCTCAAAACCAAAGCCTTTGATACATTGCGCGGATTATTACCAATGGCAACCTTAAGCCAAGTGGCATTTTTTGGTAATGGGCAGGCGTTTGAGTATATGATAAATAGAAGCTTGGATCACAAATTGGGGGAAATTCGTTGGAGCGCTCAAAAATCTTTTGAAGAATTAAGCAAATTTATTCCCGCGTTTTTGCGGCGCGTCGAAACCGAGCCGGCCAAAGTGTATCGGAATTATTTGTCGGGCAAATCAGAAAGGGTGAGAGAGGCGATTACAAAATCCGGCTACCAAGCTCATATTCCCACCGCCAAAGAGCCGAATGTGAAGCTGCTTGAATTTGATGCTGATGGAGAGAATAAAATTATCGCCAGTCTCATTTTTAAAGAAACACATGAGCCGTTTGAATTGGTACTGGGCAAGGTGCGAGACATGTCAGAAAGTCAAAAAGAAGACATTTTAAAAGCAGCCATTAAAGACAGAACCGTAAAGTATTTTAAAACTCCGCGAGCGTTTGAAAATAGTTTTTTACGTTTTGAAATTGTCATGAACATCGGTAGTTGGCGAGATTTACACCGGCACCGGATGCACACGCAAGAAAAACAGCTATTTACTATTTACAATGGTTTTGATGTGCCAGAATCTTTGCGCGAGGCCGGGCTAGGTGGAAAATTTATTGCGGCTATTCAAAAAACTGAAGAGGTGTTTAAAAAAATTGAGGCCAAGGATAAAGATTTAGCGCAATATGCTACGTGTATGGCACATCGGGTGCGATTTATGCAATACCAAAATATGCGTGCTTTCTTTTGGGAAGCGGAATTGCGCACCATTGCCCAAGGACATCCGGATTATCGGGATATTGAGAAAGAAAAAGTGAAACTGGTCCAGAAAATTTACCCGTTGCTTTCAAAGTATTTATTGGCAGATATGGGGAATTATGATTTTGCCCGTAGGGGAGATACCGGTGCCATTCAAAGAAAAGAAGAAGAGTTGAAAAAATATTTTAGTGGGGGGAAATAGAGAGTTTTGCAAAAAAAAGCCGCGCTCCTGATGGGGAGAGCGGCTTGTTGGTGTTAGAAATCTGGTAAAATCTTATCATTCAAAAAAGTGTCTGTCAATGTTTACGATATCGTTAAGCAGTGATAAAATTGAAACATGTATAAACCCACCATTGGTTTAGAAATTCATGCGGAGTTGAAGACCAACTCTAAGATGTTCTGCAGTTGTAAGAATGACCCGAATGAGCGGCGCCCAAATGTAAACATCTGCGAAGTGTGTACTGCCCAGCCAGGAACCTTGCCTGTTGCCAACGAAGAGGCCGTTAAAAAGGTAATTAAGACGGGCATGGCTTTGGATTGCAAGATTGCCACGGAATCAAAATTTGACCGCAAAAATTATTTTTATCCAGATATTCCTAAAGGCTATCAAATTTCCCAATATGATCAGCCAATGTGTGGCAAAGGTTATTTAAAAATTGGAAATAAAAAAATTGGCATTACGCGCATTCATTTAGAGGAAGACACGGGAAGTTCACTGCATCCAGAAGGTACTGACTATTCATTGGTGAACTTTAACCGGGCAGGCGTACCGTTGATGGAATTGGTAACTGAGCCTGATATTACCAGTGGTAAAGAAGCCAGTGACTTCGCCAAAGAATTGCAGTTGATTTTCAGGTACTTGGGAGTTTCTGATGCTGATATGGAAAAGGGGTTGATGCGCGTGGAAGTGAACATTTCGGTGAGCAAAACGAAAACATTTGGCACCAAAGTGGAAATTAAAAATTTAAATAGTTTCAAGGTGGTGGAAAAAGCCATTGATTTTGAAATCACCCGGCAAACAGAATTATTGGAAAGCGGGGGAGTGGTGTTGCAGGAAACCCGCGGCTGGAATGATAAAAAAGAAATTACCTTCAGCCAGCGGGAAAAAGAAAGCGCCCATGATTACCGTTATTTCCCAGAACCGGATTTGCCGCCTTTGCATTTTGAAAAAGAGTATTTGCAGGTCATTCAGGCTGAAATTCCGGAGTTACCCGCAAAGAAGCGGGCTAGATTTAAGAGGGAGTATGACTTAGAGGAAGCACAAATAGAAATGTTTGTGGCGCAGAAAGATTTAAGTGAATATTTTGAAAAAACGGCTTCAGAAGCCGGAAATGAAAAAGTGTATGGCTTGATTGCTAACTATCTTATTACGGATGTGAAGGGGCTTTTGGGAAATACGGAATTTGTGGAAGAGAAGTTTAAAATCACTCCGGAAAACTTTGCTGAGTTTATTGCCATGATTTATCAGAGCGAAATTAACAGCAAAACCGCAAAAATGCTGCTACTGGAAATGTTTAACACGGGCGGGGATCCTTCTCAAATTGTTGAGGCAAACAATTGGGGACAAATGAAGGATGATGGCGCTTTGGAAAAGGTGATTGCCGAAGTAATTGCCAAAAATCCAAAACCGGTGGCGGATTATAAGGCAGGTAATAAAAACTCGTTACAATTTTTGGCGGGGCAGGTGATGAAGGAAACTCGTGGTACTGCTAACCCCACTACGGTACAGGAAATTTTAAAGAAGTTGTTGTAATTTTAACCAAAAAACGCCCCGTACGGGGCGTTTTTTGGTTGCTATGGCCGCGCCATATGCCAGAGTGAATGAAAGTATTTTTTATAATTTTCCGCCACTTCTTCGCTTTCAATATCAATTACAATAGGATCTGCTGTCCATATGAGAATAGCAACGGTGTTATTGAAAATATTCGTGCTCGCTGTAACGTAGTGTTCGTCTGGTAAATATCTGAATTCTTTTAATGCTTTGAAACCTTCTTCTGGGTTTAATTTTCTTTGGTTTTCAAAAAAGACTGTTTTTCGGTGTATTTTCTTTTTTAATCTCCTTCGTTCAAGTTCTTCATGGAATTTACCCATTACTTGGTAGTAACGATTATCTGAGCCTCCAATAACATAATAGGTGCCACCATGTTTAAGTTCATCAATTCCCCGGGCACGCAGGGATCTTACTGCCTCGTCTCCACGTGAAACGCGCACAATAGCCCCCTTTGATGGTTTTTGCATGGCTATTAAATCAGGAACTGCCTGGCGCAATTTATATAATTTTTCTTCCTCTATTCTTTCCAGCTGTTTTGGGTTTTCAGCTGAAACGTAGATTTTATTCTTTTTACGAACGCTAATTACCAACTTTTTATCAATGAGACTATCGATAGTCCGATATACTATTTGTGGGTGCGCCTTGGTGGCTTTAATAATCGAAGAAACAGGGGATTCGCCCATAGTGAGGAGTAATTTATACACTTCTGATTCTCTTTTTTTCAGGCCTATTTGTTTTAATATTTCCATGTGAAGGATTTGTTGAATTATGATTGATAATATGTAGTCTTTCATCACATTATATGTGAAACATTTGCCATTGTCAAGGATTTCACTATACTGCACATAATTCTATAAAAAGTATTAAACATAAAAAAATGAGTAAGACAACAAAAATTATAACTAGTGCAATGGTGATTTTGTTAATTGTGGTTGGATTTTGGTATGCTATTTTTCATTATCAAAACCTGGCACCGACGGAAACAATGAAAGTGAGAATTGCCAGTTTACCAAATGCCCAGGGATTACCGATTTATTTAGCCTTAGAAAAGGATTACTTTAAAGATGCTGGCTTAGATGTGGCATTGCTAAAGTTTGAAGCGCCCAATCAAATTATTGATGCTCTGTTGCAGGGCCAGGTTGATTTGACTCATCCTGGGGGAGCAACAGGAATTGCCGGTATTGCTGATTTCAAAAATCCAGGAAAACTGAAAATCTATGCGCTCTCTGGCGGAGATATGACAGTTCAGAACGATGCTATTTTAGTGAAAAATAACAGTTCCATCACCTCAATCCAAGACCTGAAAGGCAAGAAGCTTGGCATTATGGCGGGTACGATTCAGTGGCAAACAATCGCTCGTGAAATCCTTGCTCAAAATAACTTAGAGTATGACAAAGACGTAAAAATTGTTGAAATAGCCCTGGGTTTGCAAGCCCAGGCGCTTGCTTCGGGGGATGTGGATGCCGTGCTTTGTATTGAACCGGTTCCTACGATAGTAAAGGCTAAGGGTATTGGCAAGGAATTAGTTCCATTTGCCGCTGCAAAATATATTTCCAACCCCTTTTATGGTGGCGCAGGAATCATTCGTGTAGATTTTGCCAAAAAAAATCCCAACACCACGAAAAAAGTCTTGGATGTTATTGCCAAAGCTACTGATGAAATTAATCAAAATCCTGACGCCGCAAGACAATACTTGAAAGGGTACACCCAGCTTGACGATACTACAATTTCAAGGGTGCCGATTTTACACTTCAAAATGTATAGTAACTTTACTCAAGATGATATTAATGCGGTACAAAAGTTCTATGATATTTTTACGAAATACAACGTTGTTAATGGGCAAATGGATTTTAAACATCTTTTATATTCACCATTGGTAAACTAAATGGGTACTGCAATATCAGTTCACGGTTTAAAAAAGTCTTTTAACAACACTGAAGTCTTTACGGACTTCAGTGTTGTTATTGAACAAAATAAAATAACAGCTATTTTTGGGCCAAATGGTTCCGGTAAATCAACTCTTCTTAATATTCTTTCGGGAGTCACTTTAAAAGATGATGGAGAATATCATATTAAGGATTATAGCAAATTTCAATTTAGTTATATTTTCCAAAATTATCGCGAATCACTATTGCCTTGGAGAACAAATTTTGAAAATGTAGCACTGCCACTTCAAATACAAAAGAAAGGCAAAGAAGAGATAAAACAAAGGGTTGAAGAATTACAAAAAATCTTTGAGTTTAAATTTGACTGGAATAAATATCCCTACGAATTAAGCGGGGGACAACAGCAAATCTTGGCTTTTATGCGCGCTCTTGTCACCAATCCAAAGGTGCTCTTTATCGATGAGCCATTTTCTGCTTTAGATTATGAAAATAACTTACTCTTGCGAGAGCATCTGCAAAGGTATTATTTGGCTTTTAAACCTACTATTTTACTAATTACTCACAATATTGAAGAAGCAGTTCATCTCGCAGAAAAAATTGTAATTTTTTCTAAAAAACCGACTAAAGTTATCGAAACCATTGATAATCCTTTACCATATCCAAGAACAGTACAATCACTAAAAGATGAAAGTTTTCATAAGGTTAAAGATGAAGTGCTTTCGGTTTTCCAAAAAGCCGCAAATGTATGAAAAGGTATACTTTTATTGGGACAGTAATTTTAATCCTAATTTGGGTTGTTGTTTCTAAACTTGGGCTTATTGATACATTCTTTTTGCCAGATCCATTCACCGTCATCAAAAAACTCATTGAACTTCTAACCAGTGGCATTATTATTGGAGATATTCTGTCGACTCTTATTAGAGTGCTATTAGCTTTTGTTATCGCATTAGTAATTGGTTTGCCAATTGGTTTATTATTAGGAAGCAAGGAAAAGCTATATAAAAGTTTTGAATTTGTCATTGATTTTTTCCGTTCAACTCCTGCCACGGCTCTTTTTCCTCTTTTTCTTCTGGTTTTCGGCATTACAGATACATCGAAAATTGCTATTGCCGCTTTCGCATCAGCCCTCATCATTATTTTTAATACCGCCCATGGTGTGATACACTCAAAAAAATCTCGGGTATTAGCAGCTCAAATAATGGGGGCAACAAAAACACAAGTTTTCCGATGGATATTATTTTGGGAAAG
This sequence comes from Candidatus Staskawiczbacteria bacterium, assembly GCA_023245155.1. Classification (GTDB taxonomy): domain Bacteria; phylum Patescibacteriota; class Minisyncoccia; order Minisyncoccales; family Staskawiczbacteraceae; genus VGLO01. The sequence continues at coordinate 411,048 of JAHFKV010000001.1, forward strand.
CTTGCCGCAAACTTTTATAGGATTGCGAAGCGCAGTCAGCTTGTCTTTAGTGGTTATTGTAGTAACAGAAATGTTTATTGGCACTCCCTCTGGGCTTGGCCGAAAAATTATTGACGCCCAGATAACCTACGAAATACCAACCATGTATGCAGTTATTATTTTAACCGGTATCATTGGCTACCTGCTTAATTTATTTTTTATTCTTATTGAGAAAAGATTCCTGCATTGGAGCGGTAAGTAGGTTTTTAATCAAATTTTCTGCTTCTTTTTGATTGGTGATCCAGCGGATGCGTTTATCGCGTTTAAACCACGTCATCTGGCGTTTAGAGAAGTGCTCGGATTCTTTTTGAATGTTAGCCATCATTTCTTGTAGGGTGGTTTTTTTCTGTATATATTGTGCGACAAAACGATACTCTAGGCCCAGTTCTTCTAAGCGCCGCCAAGATAAGCCGCTTTGGTGTAACTTTTTTACTTCGATTATCATTCCTTTGAGGCGCTGCCGTAATCTTTTTTGGATGGCTTTTTTTAGTTCCTCAGGAGATTTTTTAATGCCGATTTGTAATATATTCTGATATTCTTGAGAATGTTGGAACGTTGGAACGGGTTGGCCGGTAGTTTTTACAATCTCTATGGCCCGGATAAGGCGATGCGGATTTTTGGGGTCAATACCAGCCGCGCGAACGGGGTCAAGCTTTTTAAGCATTAAAAAAAGTTGGGCAGTGGATTTTTTGTCTAGCCGCGCGCGTAGCGCGCGGCTGGGGCGAACTTCCGGAAAAACTGTACCATCAACAATGGATTGAATATAAAGCCCCGTTCCGCCAACTAAAAAAGGCACGTGTCCTCGTGCTTGAACTTTTTCAATTGCTTGCAATGCTCCCTTCTGAAATTGTGCCACCGTAAATCGTCGTTTCGGATTAGCTACATCTAAAAGATGATGGGGGATGCCCCGCATTTGGCGCTGGGTAATTTTCCCTGAACCGATATTCAAACCCTTGTAAACCTGCCTGGAATCAGCCGAAATAATTTCACCATTAAACTTGAAAGCAAGCTTAATTGACAAATCGGTTTTTCCCGAAGCTGTGGGCCCTAAAATCACCACTAATTTATTTCCCGATGCCCCGATTTCATCGGGGATACGGGATCCCGACTGCACTATTTTATTATATATAGTACGTCGGGACATTACCGCATTTCTTCTTTTTTGTCTTTGATAAAGTATCTCCAGCGTTCTAAAAATTCAATGAAGCCGGAAAAGGGCATATCAATTAAAGCGTTGAAAAAAGCAGTAATGGCGTTGTAGCGCTTCCATTTGTTACTCATCCATCTGCCAACGCCCGCAATGGGCAAGAGCAAAATGTCTGAAATAAACATGAAAATTCCACTAGACTCATCTTCAATGGTAAGTTCTTCAGATCGTCCCCGGACCGCTGTACCCGCAAACAAAATCAGGGCGATAAAGATAATGTTAATGACAATAGAATGCAGTGGGAATTGTAAGGCGCTAAACGCCCAGTAAATCAAACTGAAAGAAATCACAGCTCCCAATAGATAAATAAACGAAAGTACCAACCGTGTAATCACACCTCTTTTTCGGGGGGATTTTATTTCATATATATCCGGTTTTTCTTTTTTGTAGACGATTTTCATGGTTTCCATGGTAGCCAGCGTCATGTTTTTGGCCGAAGGCGGTTTAATGGTGATAATCAGCACTGCCATTAATAGCGTAGGGATGAGCACATCGGCCGCCAGTGAAATAAAGCTGACATGCCCGCTGAACAGTTTTGCCAGAATAATTTCTAGAACTACCAACGACAAAATTTTAGTGATAAAAATAGAAGCTGTAGAATACACCGCCGCCCTGCGAATTTTTGTTTTTAACAAGCTTAACCGTTTTGCGTAAGCATTGCGCACCGCTCCTTCCAAAGCTGACGGATCTTCCAGTTGGATGGTTTGATTTTTTGATAAAATGTCTCCCAGCAACAAATACGGTGTGTCATATTTTTCGCAAATAGCATAGAATTTTTTGCCTAGAGGATGATTTAAGTCTCGTTCAATGTTCTGTAATATGGTAGAAATATTTTTGGATATATCCAAGAGTTCTTCTTGTGAAGGCCTGTCCCAATAGTTAAATTTATATTTTAACAAGTTGTAGCTGATAATGGGACTGTCAAACTTGAATAATGCCTGTTGAACGGCAATGTATATTTGCGTATCAGTTTCTTCGCGCTTGAGAAGGCCAGATGTATAAACACCGTCAGCAACCTTGATGCGTTCTTTCATGTAAGAAAACATAAAGTCTATCAGAGCCATTTCTTTTAACGAAGGGGCTAATGTCTCTTCAATTTCACAGGCGGCAATTTCCAAAAGCTGATTCTTAGTTTCAGCATTGTTTTTTACAATAAAGACATATTTTTCAATAATGCGCTGAACATCTTGGATTTTTGATTCTTCAATCGTGTCATTGAGGAAAAATCCGCCACGGATAAATTCCATCACCAAGGGCTCCGCCATGCCAGCTGCCGCGAAATTATTCAGTTCTAAATCTAAAAATCGGCGTTTGAGTTTCCGGATAATGGCCGCCCGGCGCATGAGATGTTCCTCTTTCCAGTCAATGATGGTGCGGATGTGTTCGTAAAAAGCGGCCACCCGTGAAGCCACTTCATCAACATGAATGGTACTGACACCTTCTTTTGGCTGGAGTGACGCTTGCCAAAAAGTATATTGCTCTATCAATTGCCTTGTTTTTGATGAAAGTTCGTTCATACTTTTTCTTCAACTTCTTTTTTAATTTTTTGAATGAACTCTTCTGCTGGCATTTGCCCTAAGTCTCCCTTACCGCGCTGGCGAACACCAACCGTATTGGCGGCAACTTCTTTATCTCCAACAATCAAAAGATAGGGAATCTTCTGCATTTCGGCTTCACGGATTTTTTTACCTAAGGTATCACTTTCGCTTAGCACCGTTGGGCGCAGATTTTGCTGGCGCAAAATCTGCGCCATTTTTTCCGCGTATTCTGCATGCTTGTCTGAAATAGGGATAATGGCCACCTGCACGGGTGCCAGCCATACCGGAAAATTTCCAGCCACGTGCTCAATGTAAACTGATAAAAATCGTTCAATGGAACCCATTAAAGCAAAATGGATCATCACCGGTGTTTGGGCTTTTCCGGCAGTATCAATATATTCAAGGCCAAACCGCGCAGGCTGTACGAAGTCTAATTGGGGAGTGGCCAGTTGCCATTCGCGGCCCAGCGAATCTTTGGCCATAAAATCTATTTTCGGCCCATAAAACGCGGCTTCGCCTTCGGCCACGAAATAATCTAACTTATTTTTCTTGGCAATGTCCAGTAAAATATGTTCGGCTTTTTTCCAAAGGGAAACTTCACCCAAATATTTTTTAGGTTGCTTTGGATCACGGAAGCTAAGCCTTGCGCGCAGCGGCATACCCATTTTTTCATAGAAAGTCTTGGTAACTTCTATTAAATCCTGGTAAATGCCTTCAATTTGTTCTGGAGTACAAAAGGTGTGGCTGTCGTCTTGGGTGATGCTCCTTACGCGGGAAAGTCCTAAGAGTTCACCGGCTTTTTCATCTCGGTACACGGTAGTAGTTTCCATAAATTTGAGGGGCAATTCTTTATAGCTTCGTGGCTTGGAAGCATAAATTTGCTGGTGGTGCGGGCAGTTCATGGGTTTCATGACCATTTCATCTGTAGTCTCCTGGCTTTTAACTAAAAATAATTCTCCGCCGAATTTGTCCCAATGACCTGAAATTTTGTATAAATCATTTTTAGTAATATGGGGACTCCACACCTTTTGCCAGCCTTTGCCCGCCCGCAGATTTTGAGAATAGTCATTCAGTAATTCGCGCACCAAGGTGCCTTTTGGGGTGAATAGCGGCAAACCCTTGCCCACATATTCAGAAATAGTAAATAGATCCAGTTTCTGACCCAGCAAGCGGTGATCCCGTTTTTTAGCTTCCTCAAGATTTTTTAAATGCTCATCTAATTCTTTCTGAGTGGCAAAAGCGGTGCCATAAATGCGGGTGAGCATTTTGTTTTTTTCATCTCCTTTCCAGTAAGCTCCAGCTACCTTAAGTAATTTAAAATGTTGTAATTCTTTTTGGGGATCTTCAGAATGTCCGCCTTTGCACAAATCCAAAAATCCGCCCGGGTCGTTTTCGGTGATAGTTTTGCCCTGTTTGGAGAATTCTTTAATGAGTTCTAATTTATAGGGATTGTCTTTAAAATGTTTTTTGGCAATGGCAACCGAAACTTTTTTAACTTCAAAAGCGTGCCACGTCTTTAAAATCTCCCGCATTTTTTGTTCAATCTTGGGAAAATCTTCTTCGGAAATTTTAAATTTTCCCATGTCAAAATCCTGGTAAAAGCCATCTTCAATAGCCGGGCCGATGGCGTTGTGGGCGCCTTTGTAGAGTTGTTTTACCGCCGCAGCCAGTAGGTGGGCGAGCGAGTGGCGTATATGTTGCATATCGCTATCCATGCTATTAGGTATTAAATGATTATTCAGGTATCCTACCATTTTGGCTCAGGGCGGTAAACTATTGACAATTTCTTTATTTGTACAATATGTTATCCCTCTTGCATAATCTCCTGCACATCGTCTGCTACAATTTTGATTTCACCATTTCTATCATCCACTCGGCCAGCAATAAACACAATTTTATTTTCCTGCAAAGCTGTCGGATTTTTTTCCATTAAATTCGGAAACACCACCACTTCGGTTTTGGCGGTTAAATCTTCAAACTTGATAAACAGCATGGGTTTGCCGGTTTTGGTGATTATTTTTTTGGTATTCGTAATCAGTCCGCCCAACAGGACTTTTTTATTGACCATAGCTTTATCAATTTTTGAGATGGCGGTAGTGCGGGTTTCAAATAATTTCCTAAAACCGTTCAAGGGGTGTGAAGAAACATACAAGCCCAATAATTCTTTTTCCCAGGTGAGTCTTTCTAACAGTTTTGCGGGAACGGCAGCCTCCAGTTTTATTTCACTGGATTGCATTACCGTGGGTGCGCTGGCAAACAAACCAATTTGCCCGTTGTTTTTGTTTTTTTGATTTTCACGGGCGATTTCCAGTAATTTCTCTAAGTTTTGTAACAGCTGGTTTCTTTCGGCAAACTCATCAAAAGCTCCAGATTTGATTAACGCTTCCATGGACTTTTTATTCAAATCTTTGCTGGCTACGCGGTTAATAAAGTCACTAATGCTGGTAAATTTTCCGCCTGCTTTTACCTCTGCTACTACCGTGTCAATAATATTTTCACCTACGTTTTTAATGGCCAATAATCCAAAGCGGATTTTCTGTTGGCCAGGAACGACGGTAAAATTTTTCAGCGATTCATTAATGTTGGGTGGTAGTACCTCAATATCCATTTTTTTGCATTCTTCGATTAATAAGGCGATGCGTTCTACGTCCGCTTTTTCGGAAGTTAAAACCGAAGCCATGAATTCCACCGGATAATGGGCTTTCAAGTAAGCGGTTTGATAAGCAATAGTTCCATAAGCCACCGAATGCGACTTGTTGAAACCATAAGAAGCAAACGGTAAAATCCATTGCCATAATTCTTCGCCGATCTTTTTACTGATGCCATTTTTTACTGCCCCGTCCACGAACTTTTTTTCTTGCGCGTCCAGCAGAGCTTTAATCTTTTTACCTACGGCTTTGCGCAACACATCCGCTTCACCCAGGGTAAAACCGGCCACTTCTTGGGCTAATTTCATGAGTTGCTCCTGGTAAATCATAATGCCTTGGGTATTGCGCAAAATCGGTTCTAGTTTTGGGTGGATATATTTTATTTCCTGCCGGCCGTGTTTGCGTTCAATGTAATCGGGGATAAATTGCATGGGGCCGGGGCGGTATAGCGCCACCATGGCTACAATATCTTCAAATTCGGTGCTCTTTAAATCTTTCAGGTAGCGCTTCATGCCATCGGATTCAAGTTGGAACACGCACGTGGTCAGGGCGTCTTGCAACAGTTTATAGGTTTTTTTGTCATCAAAGGGGATTTTATCAATATCAATGGATTCGTGGCGGATAACGTAAATCCGGGCTAAGGTGTCTTCAATAATGGTTAAGTTTTTCAAACCCAAAAAGTCCATCTTCAAAAGGCCTAAATCTTCAATCCCATGCATTTCATATTGAGTGATAATGTTTTCATCTTCTTTTCCCGGGGGATGTTGCAGAGGAACTAAGTTATCTAGCGGATCGGCAGAAATCACCACACCACAGGCATGGGTGGAAGCGTGCCTGGCAACGCCTTCCAGTTTTAATCCCAGATCAATGAGTTTTTTGGCTTGTGGGTCGGTTTTGTATAACTCTTTAAATTCAGTTACTTTTTCTAAAGTTTCGGTCAAATCCATCCCCATGGGAATCATTTTTGCCATGGCATCGCAGTAGCTGTAAGCGTATTGCAAAGCCCGGCCAACATCGCGCACCACCGCCCGGGCGGCCATGGTTCCAAAGGTGATAATCTGGGCAACATGATCATGACCGTATTTTTCGCCCACGTATTTAATCACTTCATCGCGCCGCCGATCAGTAAAGTCCATATCAATATCGGGCATGGAAATGCGTTCGGGGTTTAAAAACCGTTCAAACAGTAAATCGTGTTGTAATGGGTCAACATTGGTGATTCCCGTGGTATAGCACACCAAGCTGCCTCCGGCGCTGCCGCGGCCGGGGCCCACCACAATCCGGTTATTTTTTGCCCAATTCACAAAATCTTGCACAATCAAAATGTAGCCGGCAAAACCGGTTTTGTTAATAATTGAAAGTTCGTAGGCTAACCGTTCTTTTGCTCCCGCGGGAAGATTTTTTCCGTATCGTTTTTCCAGTCCCGCCTCAGAAAGTTCGGTTAAATAGCTTTCAGCTGTTTTGCCCGCGGGAACTTCAAAGTGGGGAAGTTTGTTTTTCCCCAGCTCAAATTCGAACTGGCACATGTCAGCAATTTTCTGGCTGTTGGCAATAGCTTCGGGCGTATCTTTAAAAATATCAGCCATTTTTTCGGGTGCCAACATGGAAAAATCATCGCCTTTTAAGGTGAGGCGCTCGGGGTCATTAGCATCAGAACCGGTATTAATGAGCATTAAAACGTCTTGGGCTTCGGCGTCTTCGGACCTTAAGTAGTGGATGTCATTGGTGGCAACGAGAGGAATGCCCGTTTTTTTATTCAGGTCAATTAATAATTTGTTTAATTTTTGCTGTTCGGGAATATTTTGGTGATACTGCAGTTCCAAGTAAAAACTGTCTTTGCCAAAGAGTTTTTGGTAGTGGAGGGCAAGTTCTTCGGCCTCTTTGAGTTTTCCGGCGAGCAGCATTTTTGGAATTTTTCCATTCAAACAAGCGGAAGTTCCGATTAATCCCTCAGCATGTTGTTCTAAGATTTCTTCGTCTATTCTTGGCTTATAATAGTAACCTTCAAGGTGCGCCATGGTTACCAGTTTAACTAAATTTTGGTAACCCTTCTGGTTTTTGGCCAGCAAAATCATGTGCCAGCTTTTTGAATCTATGTTGGGGCGCTTTTGCAGCCGGCTTTCCGCAGCCATGTACACTTCGCATCCAATAATCGGTTTAATCCCTTTAGCTTTAGCTTCTTTGTAAAATTCCACCGCGCCGTACATAACCCCGTGATCGGTGAGGCCAACCGAATCCATACCCAATTCTTTGACATAGTCAACTAATTCAGGAATTTTGGGTAGGCCGTCCAGCAGGGAATAGTGCGAGTGGGTGTGAAGGTGAGTAAATTTCATATTTTGATGTTTCATTTTACGTTTTTCCAGAAGCCACTGCAAGCACTTGACAGAGGCTTATATATAGTTTACAATTAAGTTACGAGTAGTTTGAAAACCCAATAAATCCTAACCAGAAAGAGGTGGCCCTTGCGGATCATTTTTGTGGTAAACGATGAGCCTCAAATCCACAAACTGGTGGAAGCGGCTTTCCAGACCAAGTTCAAGGTGGTTCAAGCCCAAAGCTTGGCGGAGGCCAAAAGGGCCTTCCGGAGTATCAACACAAGCCTGTTGGCCGTCGTGGTCATGGATGCGTCTGTTGATAGCTCGGACGCAGTGGACACGGTTCCATTATTACAATGGATTCGTAAAAGTTTCGACGGCAACGTTCTTTGCAACTCAAGTCATCCGGAAAAAAATGACGTGCTCATGGAGCACGCCGGCTCACCTGCCTTTCGGCACGATAGCCCCACTGGATTGATTCAGGCCATTGCGGCCATTGTCGGGGAGGAGTAGCCGAACCCAGACCCTTGCGTGTTGTTCGCGACACGCAAGGGTTTTTTCTTGGACCGAGTTTGTGCTAATATGTGGTAATGAAACCGAATTTTTTGGAAGAAAAAAAGTTGTGGAAGCAGGGTTATGTCCGCGTGGCGGGGTTTGATGAAGCGGGAAGGGGGCCATTGGCCGGCCCGGTAGTGGCAGCGGCAGTTAGTTTTAAGTTATCAAGTTATAAAGTTATCAAGTTTCAAGGCATAAACGATTCCAAAAAACTTTCTGAAAAACAGCGGGAATTTCTTTATGAAAAATTGACTACGGATAAAAATATTACATGGGGGATTGGCATTGTTTCAGAAAAAATCATAGACAAGATTAATATTTTAGAAGCGTCAAAGCGCGCAATGCTAATAGCATCGCGCGCCCTCAAACCCGATTTTTTATTAATTGACGGCAATTTCAAAATCAAATCCTTTATTCCTCAAAAAAGTATCGTCAGGGGCGACGCAAAAGTGTTTTCCATTGCCGCCGCCAGTATTATCGCCAAAGTAACCCGTGACCGTATTATGCGACAAGTACACCAAAAATATCCCCAATACAATTTCGCCAAACACAAGGGCTATGGAACCGCTTTGCACATTGCTCAACTGGCAAAATTCGGCCCGTGCCAAATCCATCGTAAAAGCTTTTGGCCCGTGAGCGGTATTGTCAAAACTTAGTTTATTTGCTAATATCTACGATATGGCAGTTCCAAGACATAAACATACTAGGGCAAGTGTCGGCCAGCGCCGGATGCACATTTTTATCAATCCGGCGGTTTTAACAACTTGTAAAAAATGTGGAAAAGCCGCAAGGCCCCATATGATGTGTGCCAACTGCGGATATTATAAAGACAAAGAAGTGATTAATGTGATGGCAAAGCTTACCAAGAAAGAAAAAAAGATAAGGGAAAAAGAAATTAAAGAGACGGAAAAAGCACAATAAAAAATGTATGGCAAGCCGGCACCTTTCACGAAGTATCGTCATGCAAAGCTTATATGAATGGGATTTTTACGGTTTACCCGTGCACCCGGGTGCCAAGGAAAAGTTAGATACCATTGTTGAACGCAACATCAGAGACTTTGGCCCGGGGTTGGAAGATGTGAACTTTGTTAAAAGTTTAGCTGAAGGAGTTGTAACTCACCTGGCTGACATTGATAAGATTATTGAAAAGGCCGCCCCCGAATGGCCCATTGCCCAAATTCCCCTGGTTGATAGAAATGTGTTGCGGCTTGGTTTATTCGAATTGTTATATGCCAATAAAGACGAGGTGCCTCCCAAAGTGGCCATTAATGAAGCTATTGAATTGGCAAAATCATTTGCCGGACCAATTTCAGGAAAATTTATTAACGGAGTGCTGGGAACTGTTTACAAACAAATCGAAGAACCATGAAAGAATTCGGACTATTTGAAAAGAAATTAGGCTTGTCATTTAAAAATAAAGACCTGTTGCTGCAAGCGTTTGTCCACCGGTCATATTTAAATGAGAATCCTGATTTCAGACTTGAACAAAACGAACGGCTGGAATTTTTGGGAGACGCGGTGTTGGAACTGGTTATCACTGAACATTTATACAAAGAATATCCGAAAGAAGATGAGGGGCAGCTAACGAATTGGAGAGCAGCATTAGTTAATTCTAAAATGCTTACCCAGGTGGCTGAAGAATTGGGCTTTAATGACTTCTTACTGTTAAGCCGGGGGGAAACCAAAGAATTAGGAAAAGCGCGCCAGTACATTTTAGCCAACACGTTTGAAGCATTGATTGGCGCGACGTACTTGGATGCGGGATACGAGCCTTGCGACCGATTTATTAAAAAGCACTTACTGGCCAGGCTGCCCGAAATTATTGCAAGCAAGTCATATAAGGATGCTAAATCTCATTTTCAGGAAGAAGCTCAGGAAAAAGCCGGTGTCACTCCCATGTATAAGGTAGTGAAAGAATGGGGGCCCGATCATAAAAAGAAGTTCACCGTGACAGTTTCTTTAAGAGAAGAACAAGTGGCTGAAGGTGAAGGGTATTCAAAGCAAGAAGCAGAGGAGGAAGCGGCCAAAAGCGCATTACTAGTAAAAAAGTGGAATTAAACGAAATAAGGTGTCGCAATGAGAATCGGGCTGCAAGGTATCGTTAGATAATTTTCAGCCCGATTCTCAAAGTGAATTCATTCGTTTTACTCATAAATTCATGTTAACTATCAGACTTACAAGAAAAGGGAGAAAGAACCAGCCATTTTTCAGGTTGGTGGTGATTGATAAGAGGCGCAGTTCCAAGGGTGGCCGGCCAGTGGAAGAATTGGGATACGTTGATCCGCTCAGCAAAAAGAAATCTTTTGAAAAAGAACGCGTTTTGTATTGGATAAAAATGGGGGCACAGCCAACCGCCACGGTACATAATTTATTAGTTTCTGAAAAGATTATTGATGCTCCAAAAATAAAAAAGTTTAGCGTTTCGAAAAAAGCTAAGACTGAGGCTGTTAAGGCGGCAGAAGCCGTGGCCGCGGCTTCTGCCGCGCCAGCGCCAGCTCCCCAAGCTCCTACTGATGAGCCAAAAGAAGAACCCCAGAAATAAAACAAACCCCTTGACGGGAGTTTTTGCTTGTGCTATAAAGTAAACGTGGCGTTCTTCCAAAAATTGTTCAAGGAGCCATCATGAAATACGTGCAACTTGCCGTGATTCTGGCGGGAATGATAGGAGTGCCGGCGGTATTGCTGTGGCTCCATGTACATTTCCGGTGGAAGAAGTACGGTAATATGGCAGGTCCGCCATTCGATGTTAAGGGTCTCCAGCTAAGGCTGGGAAATTTCCTTGGGACTGAACGTTCCGGGGAATATCAAGTAGACCCCAGGACCGAAGCTCGGGGAATCATCGTGTTTTTGCAGAGATTTAATGGTCCTGGAGCAAACATTGTGCGCGAGTATTGCGTGCAAACAATCCAGGCCGCGTGGCCGACTTTGCCCCTGGCTACCGATGTCAAGGCAGATCCGGATGAGTTTTGCCGGCGCGTTGGAGCCATCGGCGACGTTTGCCGGGAGGCTGAGGAAAAAAATACCGCGCTCAAGACTGTGGCGTGAAAGGAGTGCGCGAGCGAAATGCTCGTGCACTCCCACCCTTTTTTCGCAAAGATTTGACATAATTTTTAAAGTTGCTAAGATATAACCAGCAGAAGGGTCGAAACTGCAGAATATAAAAAAATAACAGAAAGACCATGGCACAAGAAATGGATCAAGAGTTTTTGGAATATCTTGTTAAGGCATTGGTTGACAACCCAAAAGACGTCAAAGTTACTCGTAAAGTTGACGAAATGGGCGTATTGCTTTCATTGACGGTGAACCCAGCTGATATGGGCCAGATCATTGGAAGAGAAGGTTCAACCGCCAAAGCTATTCGGAACTTGGTAAGAATTGTAGGTTTGAAAAATCACGCCCGGGTAAATCTCAAGATTGAGGAACCAGAGGGTGGAAGAGGTCCAAACCCAAGGCCAGCCGCCGATAAACCGGCTGCCGCGCTAGACGAAATTGAGAATATCTCTTTGTAATTGAAAAAAGCAGAAACTGTGCTATTATAAGCGCAGTTTTTGTTTGCATGATTAAGTTTGATATTATTACCATTTTTCCGGATATCTTGAGCTCTTATTTGAGTGAGTCTTTGATTGCGCGCGCGCAGGCGAAGAAATTGATAAAAATTCAAACTCATAATTTGCGGGATTTTTCAGATGACGTCCGTGGAACGGTAGATGGCCGGCCATTTGGTGGAGGATTAGGCATGGTGCTAAAACCTGAACCAATTTTTAAAGCGGTTAAAAAAATCCAGAGTCAGAAAACATCAAAAATTATTTTGTTCACTCCGCGCGGCCAAAAGTTCACCCAGAAATTAGCTACAAAGTTATCAAAATTAGATCAGATTATTTTTATTTGTGGAAGATATGAGGGCGTTGACCAGCGCGTGGCTGAAAAGATTGCGCATATGGAAATTTCCATTGGTGACTATGACTTAATGGGTGGAGAATTACCAGCTATGGTAGTCATTGAAAGTATTTCGCGGCTGATTCCCGGTGTGCTTGGTAAAGAAGCCTTATTGAGAGAACGCATGACCAAAAGCGGAGGGTTTATTGAATATGCCCAATATACCCGGCCGGAAGTTTTTGAACCGGTGAAAGGTAAAAAATGGCGGGTACCAAAAGTATTAATCCAGGGGGACCACAAAAAAATAGAAGCTTGGAAAAAAGACCACGGAAAAGTTATTGAATAAAGGAAATTGTTATGGTATTATGGTCTCATTGGGCAGTTGGCTGAGCAGCAAAGGCACTAGACTGTAAATCTAGCGGGTTCTACCCTTCGCAGGTGCAAGTCCTGCACTGCCCACCACGCGTGCCGATGTAGCTCAGCCAGCAGAGCACTTCCATGGTAAGGAAGAGGTCCGCAGTGCAAATCTGCGCATCGGCTCAGAGAATATTAATAATATAGAAAAACATGGCTGCAAAAAAACCATTTTTGAAAGTTCAGTGCACCGTTTGCAAAACCGTGAATTACTTCACCAAGAAATCCAAATTAATGGCTGACACTAAATTGGAAATTTCTAAATTTTGCAGCACGTGTCACAAGCACACCGTTCATAAAGAAGGTCGTAAATAAAGATGAGTCTTACCTCATATAGTGACATCTTTGTCAAAACAATCTTCGCTATGACCATAGTGTCCTTTTTGGTATTCAGTCTTTTTGGAATTGTCATTGTTATGAACGAGATGAAAATGGATAACCATGGCGCAATAAGTGACTGCTTGTTCATGACGGTAACATCACAATGTCCTATTACATTCACGGGACATATCAACTTGTGGCAATTAATGTTTAATACATTACTGCCAGTTATCAGTTTAATGAGCGTTATTCTTTTGGCAATTACCCTCACTTTTACAAAACTACTTTTCAACAACAATTCTTTTACTCAACCCCTCAAATTTTTGACTCTTCGGTATCGGCTTTACTTAAAACAACATCCTCTCGTTTCTCTCTTTGATTATCTCAAAGAGGCATTTTCTCAAGGTATTCTCAACCCTAAAATCTACGCTTAGTATTTTTCAATCTTGCTTATTTTTCATGCAGGATTTTTTGTTGTACTATTGACCTAGAAACTTATCATGAAAGAACAAACATATTTTGCAAAAGGCATGCATTGTGCCGCTTGTGAGATCTTAATTGAGAAAAAGTTATTGAAAATTGAGGGGGTTGCCTCAGTGGAAGCATCAACCAGTAACGGGAAAGTGACTATTGAATACGAAGCTCAAAAGCCCAATATTGAAGCGCTGAATATTATTTTCAAAAAAGATAACTACACTTTCTTTGAAAATCAGCCTGCAATCACGGGAGACACCAAAAAAGAAGCGATGAATCCTACATTGCTTGGATTTACGATTACCGCGATTATAATCGTCCTATTCTTGTTGTTAGACAAAGCAGGAATTTCCGGGTTTCTTAATGTAGGCTCAAAGTCTTCCTTGCTAACGTTTTTCGGCTTTGGAATATTGGCTGGTCTTTCAAGCTGTGCTGCCTTAGTTGGGGGAATAGTCCTATCAATGTCAAAGCAGTGGCAAGTACTTTATGCTAACGAACAAAGCAGTTTCAAGAAATTCCAGCCACATATGCTGTTTAATGCGGGCAGAATTTTATCCTATGCTATTTTGGGTGGAGTCCTTGGCCTGATCGGAGGCAGATTGCAATTGTCCTTTACCATCACTTCATTCTTGGTCATTCTTATATCGCTTCTCATGATCGCCTTGGGATTGCAGATGTTGGGAATAAAAGCATTCCGCAGGTTTCAATTCTCTATGCCAAAGTTCATAACCAGAAAGATAGCTAACGAAAATAACTTTAACGGCAAATACATGCCATTTGTAATGGGAGCCCTGACATTCTTCTTGCCCTGCGGATTTACGATTACCGCCCAAACTTTGGCACTGTTGTCAGGTAGTCCAATGCAAGGCGGGCTAATCATGGGACTCTTTGCCCTTGGAACAATGCCGATGCTTCTGCTTATTGGTCTCTCAAGCACCGCATTCTTTTCAAGGCCGCACTTATCACTAATATTTTCTCAAGTGGCCGGATTTTTAGTGATATTTTTCGCCCTGTATAATATCTATAATCAAATCAACGTGTTGGGAATTATTATTAAATAAAACATATGAACCAAAAAACTACACAATATCTCTTAATAGCAATCATCGTTGTCTGTGTCGGTGTTTCGGGATACCTTATCCTAAAGCCTAATGGCAATCAAGCGGTAACGCAAGGTGCAAACGGATTGGCGCCAGTAGTTAACGGCAAACAGCTTCTGCAAATGACGGTCTATGCTACAAACTATTCGCCCAGCATCTTTACGGTAAAAGCCGGAATCCCTGTCAGATGGGAAATTACTTCGTCCGGTCAGCCTGGGTGCGACAGCGGAGCCATTGTTGCCAATAATTTGGTGCCTGGCGGTTCGATTGTCCTCAATCCAAATCAAGGTCAAACGGTTGCTCAAGAATTTACTCCAGAGACTCCGGGAACCTATCGATTCGCCTGCCCCATGGGAATGGTTTGGGGAAGTATCAACGTGGTGAATTAGCCCTACAATATATGAAAACTATCATTACTGTTAAGGGAACTCATTGCAACGCCTGTCAGGCACTCATCGAAGATATCGCAAACGATATTAAGGGCATCCATGCTTGCGCGGTTGATTTTACCACCGGAAAAACTGAGATTGAATATGATAAAGATGCAAATTTGCAGGAATTCAAAAAAGAGGTTGAGGAGTTGGGAAACTATGCAGTCATGTTAAAAGATACATAAAAACTATGACTTCATTAGAATCAATTAAAAAGTTCTATAAGAACCAGAGCGTTTCTTATGAGGATAAGGTGAAACGATACTGGAATTTTGATAGAACCCAAATTACAGATCTTTTGAAGGATTCAAAAAATATTGTTGAGTTTGGAGTTGGCACAGGATTAAATATTCCCTTTTATCCAAGCTCCGCTCATGTAACTGCGATAGATCTTTCTGAAGAAATGGTTGTGAAAGCTCGGTTAAAAGCCGGGGTTGCTCAACCTGTTCGGTTTCTTGTTGGGGACGTATCGGATCAAAATATTTCTGTAGATACTTTTGATGGAGCATTGGCGACATACTATTTTAGCGTAACATCGAATCCGAATAAGGACTTGGAAACCTTAAAAGAGATATTGCAAAATGGCTCAACTGCTATTATTGTCGACCATGCTCAACATAGTCCCAATTTCAGCCAATGGCTTATAGGAAGTTTACTTTATAGAATATTTTATTTTAATCCATATCGTGATTTGGAAAGGATGTTTTTATATCACGGTTTTCGAATTAATAAAAAAGTATATCTAGGCAGGCTTGGTAGGAAGTTGCAGCATGACACGTATTTATTCGTATTAGAAAATCAAAAAATATGATAAACAAAACATTTAAAGTTAAGGGGATGCACTGCGCTTCGTGCGCGGGTATCATCGAACGGAAATTTAAAAAAACTGATGGGGTGGTTTCAGCCGAAGCTAATTATGGGAACGAATCAGTAAAAGTTTCTTTTGATGACTCAAAAGTAACGCCTGAGAATCTTTCAAAAAAGATAGAGCCTTTGGGGTATTCTTTAGTCATGCCGACAGCGCACGAAATGGGTATGTCGGAAAGCGAGCACGCTGCTCATCTTGGATTGAATCAATCAAAAGAAGAAAAGCTGAAAGAAATAAAAGCTCAACGGAACCAAGTATTATCCGCAATTCCGCTTGCCATTTTTAGCATTTTTGTAATGGGATGGGAAATTTTGGCACAATTTAAGGTCACGCCGGGTATCCCATACTTTTGGTCAGAGTTTTTTCATCACCTGTTACCTTTGATGGCCACCTACACCCTTTTTGTGGTGGGAAAACCTTATCTTCTCGGATTTTATAGATTTCTGCGATATGGCAAAGCAAATATGGACACTCTGATTGGCATAGGCACTTTTGTGGCCTATATTTACAGTTTTATTGTAACTGCTTTTGAGGCTCCGCTTTCTGCATTTATCAACACATCTCATACCTATTACGACGTTACGATCGTAGTTATTACATTTATTGCACTTGGAAAATATCTTGAGGCAAAGTCAAAATTAAAGACCGGAGACGCCATAGAAAAGTTATTAAACCTGCAGGTAAAAACCGCGCTGGTGATCCGTGATGGCAAAGAGCAAGAAATTTCTGTTGACCAAGTGGTTCATGGTGAATTGATTATTGTAAAGCCGGCCGGTAAAATTCCAGTTGACGGAATTATTACCGAGGGTTCTTCATTCCTTGATGAATCCATGATAACCGGTGAGCCAATGCCAATAGAGAAAAAAGTTGGCGATGCTATTGTTGCAGGAACCATCAACACCAGCGGCTCATTTACATTTAAAGCTACTAAAGTCAGTTCTGAAACTATGCTGGCCCATATTATCCAAATGGTTGAGGAAGCCCAGGGAAGTAAAGCACCGATACAGGCTTTGGCTGACAAGATTTCAAGTGTATTTGTGCCAATAGTATTAGTCTTGGCATTTTTATCTTTGGGAACTTGGCTTATTTTAGGAACGCAGTATCTTGGATTTTCGCAGGCCCTTTCCTTTGGACTGGTTTCCTTTGTGGGTATTTTGGTAATTGCATGTCCGTGCGCTTTGGGATTAGCAACGCCAACGGCAATCATTGTAGGTGTCGGCAAAGGAGCAAAAGAGGGTATTCTCATCAAAGATGCTGCTACGCTTGAAAAGCTCCACAAAGTAAATGTGGTGGTGGTTGATAAAACGGGAACTATCACAAAAGGAAAACCAGAACTCGTATCCGTTAAAAATTTTTCTGATAAAAGTGATGAGGATTTAATTTCAATCCTTGCGTCTCTTGAGAATAAATCAGAACATCCAATTGCCCATGCCATCACCGCTTATGCAAAAGAAAAGGGATTGGTTTTGCTACCGGTAACCAATTTTGAAGCCGTAAAAGGCAAGGGCTTAAAAGGAATAGTTAATAAAAAAGAATATTTCGCAGGAAATACTAAATTATTAGAAGATTTACATATTTCTTTTGAGAAAAACTTGATTGAAAAAGAAACGCTTGAGGGTAAAACTCCTATTATTCTTTCCACCAAAGAAACCGTGTTGAGCATAATCATGGTTGCTGACCCAATAAAATCTGAATCAGCTGAAGCTATTAAAAAATTGCATGCCTTTGGAATCAAAGTAATAATGCTTACCGGGGACAACAAAAACACGGCAAACTACATTGCCAATAAGGTTGGCATTGATGAGGTGGTTGCAGAGGCCACTCCCGAAAATAAGATTGATAAGATAAAAGAGTTGCAAGCAGATGGCAGGCTGGTAGCAATGGCAGGTGACGGAGTAAACGATGCTCCAGCTTTAGCTCAGGCTGATGTTGGTATTGCCATGGCAACGGGAACTGATGTTGCGATTGAATCAGCCGGAATCACCTTGCTCCACGGAGATATTTCAAAGTTGGTAAAAGCTATCAAGCTTTCAAAGATGACCATGCGAGGCATCAAACAAAACTTGTTTTGGGCTTTTATTTACAATATTATCGGCATACCACTGGCAGGGGGTTTGTTTTATCCAATATTCGGCTGGCTTTTAAGTCCCGTGTTCGCCGGTTTGGCCATGGGATTCTCAAGTGTTTCGGTTGTTACTAATTCGCTCAGGATTAAGGGGAAAAAGCTGTGATAGGCATGTTTAGAAAAAATCGCTTTTTAAGCGATTTTTTGGTATCATTGACCAATGAAAAGGATTTCAATTTCAATGGGAGCTTTAATCGTTGTGGCCGTAGTAATTTTATTGTCGGGCGGGTTTTTTGTATATCACCATGTAACCTCCCCAAAAATAAGCCAGATTTCTTTAACAGCATCTAACTTTACGAATACCGTAGTTCACCCAAATCAGATGACGTCCCAAGAACTTTCCCAAAGAAAATCTGTGTGTAAAAATTTACAAAACTCTGATGATCAGAATGCCTGTTATGGAAACTTAGCTATTGATGCAAATGATTTAAGTATATGCCAATTCTTTGGATCCAGAGTGTGCGGGTACTTTAATTTTATGTGGCATACGAGTCTTTGTAGTGATATACAGATTAATAAGCCAATCTATGGCCTTAGTAATGATCACGGAGTATTCGTAGATTTGAGCAGGAAGCAGGAATGCATAAAAAATATTGCGATAAGTACTAATAATGCAGACTTATGTAAAAATTTGTTTGATATGGCAGAAAATTGCCAAGATGCGGTCGCAATTAATCTTGGCGATGCAAGTAAGTGTTCTAATGAAGGGAATCCTACTACTTATTACGGGAGTTGTGTCATGAAGATTGCGGTAAACAAAAAAGACATTACTATTTGCGAAAGTAGGTATGATAAAGCTTGGTGCATTGTCGAGTTTCCAAGATTGTTGCAAACACCCAAACAAGATTTGCAATGCTATGTACCACCCATAGCCACAGATGACGGATATAGAGATGAAAACAACGTGATTAAATCAAGTGGTTACAGCTACCCCAATAATTATGATAACGGTGCGAATGATTATTCAAAAGACTTAGCACCACAACCATATTTTAAACATCTGCTATCAATTCCTTTTAATAGTAGTAACTCAATACTCAGGGTTTATATGAGTAATGGTAACGCTGGCTTTGTACGCTTGATAAAATATTCTGCCTCTGATGGTTCATCAAAACTTATAGGAGATGTTTCATCGCAAGTTGGCGGGAATTGGGGAGGGATTTATGTACCCATGGCAATTTCAAAAGATGACAGTCATGTGTTGTTTAATGCGCAGATGGGGTCTCCGGGTGCAGGCGGAGGCTCTACTACATTGGGATACGCGTCTTTATCTTTAACCTTTATAAAATATGATAACTGCGGGTATTTAAATCCTGAAAAAATTGCAAACCAAGCATATTTTTATGATAATTTTTCAAAGGTTTTGTTTTACGCGGAAGCCGGTAATGTGCCCCCAAGCGAGAAGCCCGGTCCCAACTACAATTCTTCATTAAGATTTAGAAACATTGTTACCGCAGAAACAAAGACATTATTACAGGAGTCAAACACAATTTACCAAATTATAAATATAGATGAGAAATCAGGAATTGTTAATTTTAAATCTTGTCCATGGCAGGAGCATAGATTTGAGTGTTTAAATTCAGATCCAACTACTCAAAACAGGTCGTTAAACCTTCCATTATATTAGTTGGGCCACAAAATGCGCCACACCATGCAAGCGGTAGAGGGAATGTAATAACAAGTGCGTTCGAGCTGGGGCCCGCGGGCCCCAGCTTTCTGTGCCATATCCAGAAATTTAATACTTTGCCGAGTGCTCATTTTGTTCGTCGCCCATGCAAAGCACCATCCCGAATACACATCAATGAGCGTGTAGACGTAAATTCTCTTCTTCTCTGAAATCATCAGATGAATCGTATCCACCAGCACTAAATTACCTGGCGCAAGGGCTATGGGACTCTCTGTGGACGGGTGAGTCGTTTCCGCCGACTTCTTTTGTGAATTTGGTTGACTTCCCCTAGAATATTAGCTAATCTAATCATGAGATAAGCGTTCTTTGTGTAGCTAGGCCACCATTCCTCACTTAAAGGAGCAACTATGTCTCAGAAAGTTAAGCCAAAGCCGAAGCGCAAGCCGTCGCGAGTCAGGCCAGAGAGTCGACCAAAGCGGAAGAGCCAGCCAGAGCCGCAGAGTCAGTCTTTCACGCCAAGAAGCCGGCTTGAAGTTGAGGATTATGGCCGGTACGTTATCGTCAACTTTTTGGACAGGAAGATTCTGGATGAAAGGGCTATTCAGAGAATCGGGGAAGATTTGTTCGCCCTCGTCGACCTGTACGACCACAAGCAGATACTCCTGAATTTCTCCAACGTTGAGTATTTGTCCTCCGCCGCTCTGGGCAAGTTCATCTCACTCAACAAAAAGGTTCAGGGTAAGAGCGGCGAGCTCGTGCTGTCCAACATCAACGAAGACATATACGAAGTCTTCGAACTCACGCGCCTGGACCGGCTGTTCAAAATCGAAAAAGACGAGCAAAGCGGCGTGGATGTATTCACGGTGGAACGCCCCCGCCGGCCCCCAAAGAGGCCGAGGAAAACCCCTACCAAGGTTAAGCCAAGGAGGGGTAGAAAGTAATTCCGCTCTTTATTTTCAACAGACAGGGCCCCAAACTTCGGTGCGGGGCCTTTTTGAACATTGAAAAAACAAGTATATGTGGTATAATTTTTACAACTAGGGGCGTGGTGAAATGGTATCATAAGGGTCTCCAAAACCCTTGGTCTGAGTTCGATTCTCAGCGCCCCTGCCAGGCACTATCATGAAATTTAAAATTACTAAAAACGTTAAAATTACCGCCATGGTTATCTTGGGCATTTTGTGCCTGGTTTTTGTTTGGGAAATTTTTGTGCCCCGGTCATTTACTCCGCAAGAACCTATTTTATACAGTGCTCAAAAAGGCGAGGGTCAAAAAGATATTGCCCATGATCTTAAGGCCGAAGGCATCATTAAAAACGGTTTTTTCTTCCAGTTTTATTCTTTAATTTCTGGTAGCGCCGGGAAACTGCAAGCAGGGATTTATGATGTTTCGCCCTCGATGTCTATTGCCGCCATCATCCAAAAGCTAGTTTCAGGAGACATCGCCAAAAAGAAGGTGGTAATTTTAGAAGGCTGGGACACCGGTGATATTTCTAAATACGCCGATGCTAAAAAACTCTATACTGCCAAAGATATTACATCGGCATTCGCCCAAGATTTTACCGCCAATTTTTCGTTTTTAAAGAATAAGCCTAAAACCGCCAATTTGGAGGGATACATTTTCCCCGACACCTATGTTTTGCCTATTGAAGCTTCTGCCCAGGATTTGGTGAAAGCCGCCCTGGCTAATTTTGATAAAAAGGTAACCCCGGAATTACGTACGACTATTACCAAGCAGCACAAAACTATTTTCCAGATTGTTACCATGGCTTCTATTTTGGAGAAAGAAGTCCCTTCGCTGGAAGATAAAAAAATCGTGGCGGGAATTTTATGGAAGCGCATTGACAATGGCATGCCTTTGCAAGTTGATGCAACCATTAACTACATTACCGGTAAAAGCGATGCCCGGGCCGCCAGCAAAGATACTAAAATAAATTCTTTGTATAACACCTATAAATATTTGGGATTACCGGCCGGCCCCATTTCTAACCCGGGCATGGATAGCTTGTTGGCGGCCGTTTATCCCACCAAAAGCCCTTATTGGTATTATCTTTCCGCCGATGGCACTGGGCAAACGGTATATAGCAAAACATTCGCTGATCACTCCCTGGCCATTTCAAAATATTTAAAATAGTTGTTTTTGCGTTTGAGGAATGTTCAGAAAGGATTTTGAAGATTTTTCAAATGTGAAAGCACCTTACTAATCCAAACTTTTTTCGGGGGGTTCCATGGCAGTTGCGCAAGACAATTGCACCGTGGCCAAGGGGCCTTCGCGCACTTGGTCAGTGCCGAACCTGCTAACGTACGGCAGGATTTTGGCAGTGCCGGCGGTGGTAGCCTGCTTCTATCTGGAAGCACCGCTAAGCCACTGGGCCGGATGCATTGTGTTCACCGTAGCAAGTGTAACCGACTTCTTTGACGGTTACTTGGCCCGGGCCTGGCATCAAGAATCAAGGATCGGCCGGATGCTCGATCCAATCGCTGACAAAATGCTAGTTGGCGGGAGCCTGTTTATGCTCGCAGGAGCACAGGTTGTCGGCGGATGGTCATTGCTGGCGGGCGTGATCATTTTAGGCCGGGAATTCGCCGTCTCAGGCTTACGGGAATTTCTTACCGGTTTGCAGGCAGACGGTAGTGTTAAGGTAACATGGTTGGCAAAATGCAAAACCGTAGTGCAGATGACTGCCATTGCGGTTTTGCTGCTGTCACAAGTGGCCGATCAATGGTTTCCGTGGTTGGTGGCTGGGCAAGGGGTGGCCAGCTTCATCGGCTTATCCTTGCTGTGGCTTTCGGCCATAGTTACCCTCATAACGGGGTACGGTTATTTCCGCGAAGGTTTGCGCCACACATAATCATAACTCGCTGGGTTGGGCACCAAGTCCCACCAGCGAGTTTTTTTTGTCTTGACAGTGAGTTAAATATAGATTAATATAACAGTGTATAGAAATAAGCCGCAGACTACAGGTAGCCAAGGCGTAAATCCTGTAAGAGGCAAGCAATTTTTGTTTGTTTGAGTCTGCCCGGTCGGGCATTTTTATTTAACAACGAAGTAATGTGTCGCAACAGAAATAAGGCCTCAAAGTAACGGTATAGTTTAGCCTTATTTCTGAAGTGAATTTCTCGCTTCGCTCCAAATTCATGGCATTAACTAAAGAGAAAAAACAAAAGAATTTAACGGATATCAAGGCCAATATTGCCAAGCAAAAGTCAGTTATTTTTGCAGACTTTTCAAAGGTGAATTCGGCGGATTTGTTCAAGTTGCGCAAAGAATTGAAAGAACAGGGCTGCAATTTGAAAGTGGGCAAAAAAACCTTGATCAGAATCGCTTTCGGACAGTCGGGAATTTCTTTCTGGAGTAAAATGAAAAAAGCCGTTCCGGGTCAGCTCGCGCTGGTGTTTGGCATGGAAGACGAAGTGGCTCCGGCCAGAATTGCCCAAAAATTTGCTAAAACAAATGAAAATTTCAAGATCCTAGGTGGAATTTTCGAAGGCAGATTCATTGATCGGGAAAGGGCTTTGGTGTTAGCCGCTTTGCCAACCAAAAACGAATTATTGGCAAAACTGGTTGGATCGTTGGCAAATCCTATATCTGGGTTTGTGAGAGTTTTAGATAAAATTAGTAATATTCAAAAATAATATTATGGCAGAAGAAACAAAAACGGATACACCTGCAAAGATTGAAGTCCCAGCCAAGTTTGAAAAACTGGTTGCGGAAATTGAAAAAATGCCAGTGGTGGAATTGGCAGAATTGGTGAAAGTATTAGAAGGTAAATTTGGTGTTTCAGCCGCCGCTCCCGTGATGATGGCCGGCCCGGCTGCAGGCGCCGCCGCTGAAGAAGTTAAAACTTCATTTAATATTGAATTGAAGGAAGTGGGAGCTTCAAAAATTGAGGTGATTAAAGTGGTGCGAGACATTACCGCCAAAGGCTTGAAAGAATCCAAGGATTTGGTAGACGCCGCCGCCGCCGCTCCCCAATTAATTAAAGAAGGAGTAAAGAAAGAAGAAGCTGACGAAATCGCAAAGAAATTTACAGCTGCAGGAGCCAAAGTGGAAATAAAATAACTTTCCCTACAACAGAAAACCGTTTGCAAAAGCGGTTTTTTGTTGCAGTTGACATTGTGTTTTTAAGTAGTATTATCAATAACATGGGTTGAGGTCAGTTCTTCGGAGATTGCTATGGTCAGACGCCTGGGTCAGTTCTTTGACAATTGGACCATGGAAATCTGGTTTATCACTGCCTTTGCCATTGGGGTAGCTCCGGTGATTAAACAGATTTTTTGGTCCTGAGACGGAGTTGGCAAAAGCCAAGGTGGCGCCACCGTACTTGAGCTTCGCGTGCCCGTTATGCGAAGCTTTTTGATTGCTTGTTTTCTATAAAAAATGGTAAAATAATGATATGTTGCCCAGGTATAAAAAACTGCATTGGACTGAACACTGCAAGCTAAAAATGCGCCAGTATGGGCTTTCGGCAGGAAAAATATTACAAGTCTTGCGCAAGCCTGAGCGCAAAGAAAAGGGGATTGCGCCAGGTTGCACAGCATTGATGCAAACCAGAAAGTCGTTTTCTCGAGTTAAAAATCCTCCCGGAGAAATATGGCTCATGTATAAAGATGTAAAAGAGGCGCGGAGAATCATCAGTGCCTGGCGTTACCCGGGGATTTCAAGACCCGGGGAGAGTATTCCTATTCCCGCAGAAATTAAAGAAGAATTGCGTCATGGAAATTTCTAAAAAACATAACATTGTCCTTGCTTGGTTCTATTGGCACTTTGTGGAAGCGCCGGAATTCTTGCTGCAAGTATGGAAAAATTATTTGATGTTTGCGTTAGACTATTTTTCCATCCCGCTTTTGCTGGCGACGTTACTGGCTCCCTGGCGCCACTACCGATGGAATTATCCCAAGGGGTTTGATGTGGGCGGGTATGCAAGTACCTTTATTTCCAATACCTTTTCGCGTTGCATGGGGGTTTTGTGCCGTCTCATATTAATTGTTTTGGGAATTATTGCTGAAGCACTAACGCTGGTGATTGGCCTGGCATTGATAGTGTTTTGGATATTTTTACCCCTGATTATCATCATGTTGGTTATTTTTTTCTTCCATGGTTAACTTTGAAACCCGCACAACGCAAGTTTCAAGATCGTTGAAATTGTGGTCATTCCCGCTGATAACCTATGCAGGCGTGTTGGCTTGGATATTTTTCTTTGGCTCCATTGCTTCGGTATTCTTTTTGGTAAAAATTCCCTTCGTGTTTTTTGCGCTATGGCTCATCTTTTTGGAAATAAGTTTGTTTGCTCATTCTTACTTAAAAAGGCCAAAAGTTTTATTAAAGCTTTCCGATGCTCTGCTCAACCCGGATCAGTATAACTTGGCCGAATTTTTAACCTTGGACGCTTGTGCCTTAGTGGAACGGGCCATCCGTGAATGCAAAACCCGCCGGCTTTCACAGGTTCCTTCAGAAGCTATTTTATATGCTGGCACTGCCCAAAACAAAGATATCCAAATGTTGCTGGGGCGGCTGGGTTTGGACGTAAAAAAGCTCAAGCAGGATGTTAAAAACTTTTTAGAAAAACAAGAGCGCCAGCAGAAATTTAAATTATTGCTGGCTGATTCTTTCCAGAAAACTATTCTTGAGGCTGCGACAGTTGCCAATGAGCGGGGTGGTAATATCATTTCAGAAAAAGAATTATTGGTGGCCTTAGCCAAAGAAGATGATTTTTTAAAAAACCTCATGGTTGAGGCCGAATTGAAAGAAAAAGATGTGGAAGGTATCACGTTTTGGCTAGATACATTAGAACAAAACATTGCTAAAAGCCGGCAGTTTTGGGCCAAAGAAAGTTTGTTGCGGTTCGGGTCATTGGGTAAAGATTGGGTTTCTGGCTTTACCATTACCTTGGACCAATTTTCCGTTGACTGGACCACTATTGCCAAGCGCGCCATGTTCAGTGAAGTGATTGGCCATGAAAAAGAAATTCAAGCCGTGGAAACGGCACTAGCCAAATCTTCCCACAAGAACGCCTTAATTGTTGGGGCGGTGGGCTCGGGCCGCAAAAGCATTGTGCAGGCTGTGGCAGCTCGGGCTTCTTTGGAGGAAAGCCTTTCGGAAATAAACAGCAAGCGTTTAGTGGAATTGGATCTAGTTTCACTGCTGGCGAAGATTCAAGATTCAGAACAGGTGGAATCGCTGTTAGACCAAATTTTCCGCGAAGTCATTTCAGCTGGCAATGTTATTTTGATTATTGATGACTTGGAAAACTTTACAGGGAACGCTTCGCCCAGACCGGGTACCATTGATATTTCCGGGATTTTGGCAAAATATGTGTCGCTACCGGATTTCCAGTTTATTGGCATTACTTCCTTTGACGGGCTGCATCAGAAGTTAGAAAACAACCCCTCGTTTTTGGAATATTTTTCTAAGGTTGAAGTGGGTGAAGTTTCAGAATTTGACACACTGCGTATTTTGCAGAACATGGCTATTGGCTTGGAATATAAATACAAATTATTGATTTTGTACCCGGCTATCCGGGAAATTGTAAACTTAACCGCCCGTTATTTCCCTAGTGAGCCTTTCCCCAAAAAAGCCATCGATGTATTAGAAGAAGCGGTTTCTTATGTAAAATCATTGAAAGAAAAAAGGGTGGAACCGCGTCACGTCGCCAAGATTATTTCAGATAAGACACAGATTCCGGTGGGTAAAATGGAATTTAAGGAAAAATCCGTACTACTCAATTTAGAAAAACTCATCCATGAGAGAATTGTCAACCAGGCTGAAGCCGTTACTGAAATCTCCATTGCTATGCGCAGGGCTCGGAGCGGTATTTCCAATAAAAAGCGGCCCATGGGAAGCTTCTTGTTTTTGGGTCCAACGGGCGTGGGTAAAACTGAAACGGCCAAAGCCTTAGCTCAAATTTATTTTAACGGCGAAGATAAGATGATTCGGCTGGATATGTCCGAATTTCAGGCGATTGCCGATATTCCAAGGCTCTTAGGCGCGGTTTCACCGGTGGAAGAGCAAGGACTTTTAACTACGCCGGTGCGGGAAAATCCGTTTTCGTTGGTATTGCTCGATGAAATAGAAAAAGCGCATCCTAACATTTTGAATTTGTTTTTACAGGTACTAGACGAAGGTCACATTACGGACGGTCAGGGCAGAAAAATTATGTTTACCAACACGATTATTATTTGCACCAGTAACGCCGGCGCCGCCAACATTTTTGATGCGGTGGAAAAAGGCGTGGCGGTAGATAAAAAGGCATTGCTGGATAGCTTATTTGAAAAGGGAATGTTTAAGCCGGAATTTATTAACCGTTTTGACGCGACGGTTATTTTTCATCCACTCACTAAAGAAAATTTAATGGATATCGCCCAGCTCACTTTGGCGGGTCTGGCTAAAAACTTAAAAGAGAAAGATATAGAGTTTATGATTACCG
Source organism: Candidatus Staskawiczbacteria bacterium (assembly GCA_023245155.1). GTDB lineage: Bacteria > Patescibacteriota > Minisyncoccia > Minisyncoccales > Staskawiczbacteraceae > VGLO01. Next base: position 438,015 of record JAHFKV010000001.1, read on the forward strand.
AGCCATTGAAAGTTAAAATTGTGGAATTGTCTTATAAACCCGAGTTTGGCGCGCGCGAAATGCGCCGTGTGGTGCAAGATAAAGTGGAAAATAATATCGCCGAGGCGCTGTTGAGTGACAAAATTGTAAGAGGTGACAAGTTTGAAATTAACTCAGAGAATTTTGAGGTGGTAAAATTGGGGTAGGGGGCTTTGCTCACCAGTTCCCATCGTTCAGCCACCGCTTATCCTTACTTGGGTGATACGTGTCTCTGCCCGCAATCGGCGAATTATTTTGGTACAAATTTTGTGGAGTTCAGGCTGAACTCAAGGAACTGGCTCACTTCGCTTAGCGCCGAAAACGGTGTTTTTTATTGCAAAAAATCTGAAACTTTAGAATCAAATGTGAATAGACTGTGGATAAATAAGTCATTTTAAGAACAAATACACTTTTTGATTACAAGTGTTGACCCGAGTGCTTGAAATGGGCTATAAATACTGTGTAGTGGATAAATGTGGATAAATGTGGGAAAAGTCATTAAATAAGGGGATAACTAATGCGAATAATGTGTCGCAATGAAAATCAGGTCTCAAAGAATATCTTTGATAAAAATTAAACCTGATTTTCAAAGTGAATTTATTCGCTTCGCTCCATAAATTCATGCTCATAGGCCAATACCAACATACTATTGATGCGAAAAAACGTTTGGCATTGCCAGTGAGATTCAGGGGCGAACTTGGCGCCAAAGTAATTATCACCAAGGGTATTGAAAATTGTTTGGTGGTGTACACGCAAAAGGAGTGGGAAATTATGTCTAGCAAATTAGCGAACTTACCGGTATCGCAGGGAGAAGCTAGAAGTTTTACCAGACACATTTTATCGAGCGCCACCGAAGTGGAATTGGATAAGCTAGGCAGGATATTGGTGCCGGATTATTTAAAACAGTATGCAGGGTTTTCAAAAAATGTGGTGATTGCGGGACTTTCTAACAGACTTGAAATTTGGGATGAAGCCAAGTGGCAGCAGTACAGTCAAAACGCCGAAAAAGGAGTGGAAGAGATCGTTTCAAAATTAGGGCCAATGGGAATTTAATATGGATCACATTCCTGTTTTGCAACATGAAGTATTACAGCACCTTGATCCCAAACCCGACGAAAACATTATTGATGGTACCGTGGGAAATGGAGGGCATGCCAGTTTGCTGTTAGAAAAAACCGCGCCATTCGGAAAATTACTAGCCATTGATGCAGATAAGCAACAAATTACCAATGCCCGCCATGCTTTAGAAAAATATAATGAACGGATTGTTTTGGTGAATGGTTCATATGCAAATATTAAAGAAATTGCCGAACGGGTAAGATTCAAGCCCATTCATGGAATATTACTGGACTTGGGATATTCTTCCTGGCACGTTGATCAATCTGGCCGAGGATTCTCGTTTTCCAAAAATGAGCCACTGGATATGCGGTATGGCCTGGCAGGGCTTAGCCTGCAAGGGCAGGATGCAGGTAAGGTGGAATTAACGGCTGAAAGAATAGTTAATGAATATAAGGAAAAGGAATTGGCACATATTTTCGCAGAATATGGGGAAGAAAAATTTTCAAAGCAAATTGCCAGGGCTATTGTGGGGCATAGAAAGGTAAAAAAAATCAGCACCACGTTTGATTTAGTGAAGGTGATTGAAGAAGCTGTGGGGATGAAATACCGCGGGCAGAATATTCATTATGCGACACGTACGTTTCAAGCGTTGCGCATAGTGGTTAATGGTGAACTGGAAAATTTAGAAAAAGCGTTGCCAGAAGCCCTTGAAATTCTGGCTTCGGGGGGAAGAATGGCAATTATTTCATTCCATTCATTGGAAGATAGAATTGTAAAACATTTTTTCCAACAAAAAGAAAAAGAGGGGGTGATAACAATACTAACTAATAAGCCGGTAACTGCGTCTGACCAAGAGGTTATAAGCAATCTACGAGCCAGATCCGCCAAGTTGAGGGCTATACAAAAGATATGACAACGATAGCATTGCAACATAAATTAAAATCTGCAACCCTGCCGGCGGTTAATTTACGAATGGTGTATTTAATTGGTATCCCGATGTTGTTTTTGATGCTAGTGTTTTACATTTATTCTATCAATGTGTTAACGGGCGGTTCGTATGTGATTAAGAATTACAATAAGCAGATTGCCGCCTTGCAAGATGAAAACGCAGCTCTCCAAACTCGGTTTGCCGCGTCAGACTTTATGGGTATGGTGCAAAGCAAAGCCGGCGGCCTGGGCTTTGAAAAAACCGCGCAAGTAACGTATATTGAAGTAATAGGAAACGCTTTAGCGCAAGCTAAGTAGGTGCTTCATGAAAATCTGGAGATCAAACGTTGTTGTATTAGTAATTTTTTTGTTAGCGGCAATTATCATTGGCCGCTTGTTTTATATCCAGGTGTTGCAAGGCAAATTTTATTCGGCGCAAGCCTTGGGCCAGCAGTCAGGATTCCAGGAAGTGACTGGCAACCGCGGCCAGATATATTTTTCAAAAAGTAAAGAAAGCCTGGGGGCAGCTTCATCGGGCGACATGAAAAGCCTGGCCATTAACGAAGATACCTATATTGTTTCGGCAGTTCCCAGAATGATTAAGGACCGGGAAGCTTTTGCCGCGGCTGCAGGCAAAGAATTGAAAATTACCAAGGCCGACATGTTGGCCAAACTTAAAGAAAGCGATTCGTACGTAATCATTAAAAAAAATGTGGGAACAAGCCAGGCAGACGCTTTGAAAAGTTTGCAATTGGCGGGGCTGACTCTCGAATCAATGGCTTCCCGTTATTATCCGCAGGAAAAGTTGGCTTCGCAGGTGGTGGGATTTTTGGGTGGCAAAGGAATGGGTCAGTACGGCCTGGAAGGCTATTATGAAGATATGTTGGCCGGTAAAAAAGGTATTCAGGAACAAAAACGGGGACTGAATTTAATCGGCGCTGATGCCTTGCCCGCTGATTTAAACGGTTCAGATCTTTATTTAACCCTTGATTACAATATCCAATTTGAAGCTGAAACCCTGCTGGCTCAGGCCAAGAAAGACATTAACATCGATTCGGGCCAGATTATTGTAATAAAGCCAGACACCGGCCGTATCCTGGCCATGGCCGGGTATCCCTCGTTTGACCCCAATACCTATTATCAGCAACACGATTTAGGGATTTTTCAGAACTCGGCGGTGCAAAAAATCTTTGAACCAGGATCCGTTTTTAAACCCTTTACCATGGCTATTGCTTTAAACGAAGGCAAAGTAAATCCTGAAACCACCTTTGTAGATACAGGGTCAGCAAAAATTGGCCCGGATACCGTTTACAATTTTGACCGGAAAAGTTATGGGAAGCAAACCATGTCGGGGATTTTGGAAAAGTCCATTAATACGGGGGCGGTTTTTGTATCACAGCAATTTTCGCATCAAACCTTCATGGATTATTTGGAAAAATTCGGTTTTAATGATAAAACCGGGATTGACCAGCAGGGCGAAGTGGTTTCGAAAAACATGTTGTTGAAAAAGGGTTCTGACTTTGGTTTTGCCACCGCTTCGTTTGGCCAGGGCATTGAAATGACACCTATCCAGTTGATCCGTTCCTTTGCCATGTTTGCTAATGGCGGGCATGTGGTGACGCCCTATCTGGTTGATAAAATTTCCCATGGGGGCGAAGAATCGGTTACCAAACCACACCTCTCTGACCAGGTTATTTCGCAAAAAACCGCTTCTGAAGTTACCGCCATGATGATCCAGGTGGTAGAACGCGGGTTTGGAAACATTGCCAAAATTCCAGGATACTATCTGGCCGGAAAAACCGGAACAGCCGAGGTGCCATTCCCCGATAAAAAGGGGTATTACCCTGATCGGACCATCCAAAGCTTTATTGGGTTTGGCCCGGCCTTAAAACCACAATTTTTAATTTTGGTGAAGTTAGATCACCCCAATGTGCCTAAATCCGCTCTTTCAGCCGCTCCGATTTTCAAAAAAATTGCCCAGTACATTATTAACTACTGGCAACTGCCGCCGGATTATTAGAATGCGTATCTTTACGACGAAGTTAGAAAATTTTTTGTATAAAAGATGCTTAATGTAAACTTTTTTGTGTTTTTAAGCTAATTTTGGTATTGTTAAATAAAATATGCCAGAAAAAATACCTCCGCCACAACCAGAGGAGCCACCTTCGCCGCAAGAAGGAGGACTAGATATGGAATTTATCAAGCAACTTGAGGCCTCAGGAGTTCCGGTGGAGAAAATTCCAGAAGATGAAAATAAAATATCTGCAGAAGATTATGATTTTCTGGTTGAATTGGGTTTTGATCTGGGGAATAGAAGAGAGGTACAAACTGACACAGGTGTTATGGTAGAAATACCAAGAACCGAAGGACTATCAGCTTTTGTAAAACCAGAAAATTTCAAAAAGTGGGTTAGCAATTTAAAAGATGAGCAGGGATTGGCAGAGGCAAGAAAAGATATAGAAGATGCTTTTAAAGGTGAACGGGAGAAAGAAAAACCATCCGAAGATTCAGAGGTGGGTAAGGAGCAGTTAGAAAGTTTGAAAAATAACTTTTACGATTTAACTGAGTCAATAAAAAGATTATACTATGAACTTTCTGAGCGAGAGGGGAACAATATGGATCCTTTAATTGATTCAGGAAATATAGATAAATTATTGGGTTCAGCTCAAAGTCTGGAAAGTATCCTCGATAATATAAAAGCCAATGAAGCGTATTTGAATGGTGCAATTAGTAGCATTAGGCAAGCGCTAGAGGAAATTGGGAATGTGAGTCAAAGATCAGGCCTAAATGAAAATGAAGATAGTTTGGGAAAAGTTTCATTTCTCCTGGGTAATATTGAAGAGCGCTGTAACGATGTTTTAAATGCTTTTGGAAAAATAGATAAATATGATACAACATCGTTAAGAGCATCAATTAATACATTGTTTGAGACGGCACAAGATAGAAAATTTCGTGTTGTCAGGAAATTAGAGGCTTTTAGGGATTATAGTAATAGTTAAAAAATGTAAAACTCGATTATGACTACTGTAAGGTGGATCACAAATATGAGCGAGGAAGAGAGGCAATTATTAGCACAGAGATTTACCGATGCGTTGGTTGATCTTACACCCGCTCAACGAGATGAAGTGATTGCTGGAATTGAAATCAATGTTGCACATGAAACAATTAATGCTATTGCGGGGAAGTTGTCACTCAAAGATAAAGAAGAGATAGAGAAAATTGTGGGTATGGATATTGAAAAAGTAGGTGTGAAATCATATGATATTAATAAAGAGTGGCGAAAGGGCAACATGGGTGCCGCAGAGGCTCAAAAAAAGTACTCAAAAATAACTACTCCTGAAGCCGGGGTTAAACTCTTTGATTATCTTTCAGGAAATGTTAAAGAATTTATTCCAACATACAAAGAACTGTTGAACAAAAAATTAGAAAAATTAGAAGAGATAAGAGCTACGTATCTTGCGAATTCTAAAAAATATTTGAAGAGATAAAATTATGGGAGAAAGACAACAAGACAACAAAGGGCAAGAGTTGGTAGGTTTAAAAATTTCTGAAATAGAGCCAATTGAAGAAAGTTATGGACAACCTTTTGCCAGCGAAGCGGAGATTGATAAGTATATAGAATTACCACTCGTAAGCTCTGTAAAGGATTTGTATAGAAAAAATATTTTCACTATTAGTTGTAGTGCCAATAGAAAAGATTTTTATTCTGGGTATGGTTATATCGTTATTGATTTTCATCGTCTTTCTTCTCATAATAAAGAAGTCGCCCTACAGCTTGGAAAGCTTTCGGGGGACGGTACAAGTATTTTACTTGAAATTCCGATGAATAAAAATTCCACGGTTGAGGAGGTTAAAGCCTTTGCAGAATTTACTGTTGCCAAATTCGGCCAACAAGATCTAAGCGACCCCACGGGGATTTGAACCCCGGTTACCAGAATGAGAATCTGGTGTCCTAGGCCGGGCTAGACGATAGGGTCATGGATTTTCTATATCACAAAAGTCGGGTTTTATCCACATGTTTGACATATTTATTTGGCATTAAAAAGGGTAAAATGTAGTAATGCTAAAAAATATTTTCAAACACTACGTTTATCCGGTTGCTACGTTAGCGAGCAGCATCATTGGAGTTGGTTTTTTATCTTTACCCTATATTGCGTTGAAAATCGGTATCTGGCCGATGAGTTTTTATTTTGTAGCGCTGACCACTCTGGTGGTATTTATTCATATTATTTTGGGCCAAATTAGTTTGAGAACCCCCGATTTTAAGCGTTGGCCAGGTTTTGTTGGATTTTATTTGGGCACATGGCCAAAGCAGATTATTATGGTAACTATGACGGCAGGAATTTTTGGCGTCATGCTGGTGTACTTGATTGTCGGCAGTCAATTTTTGTCAGTGGTATTCAGCCCGATTTTCGGGGGAAATGCTTTAACCTATGTGTTGGTATATTTTGCCATCGCTGCCCTTTGCTTGTATTTTGGGGTAAAAACTATTTCCAAGGTTGATTTCTTGGCTTTGCTGTTGTTGGTGATTATTTTAGGCATTACCTTTTTTGAGGGGTTCTCGCACATTCGTGCTAGTAATTTTTTCTTGCATACTGCTAATTTCCAAAAGAACTTTTTTTTACCCTATGGCGCCCTCCTCTTTTCTTTGTGGGGAGCCGGTTTTATTCCAGAAACCGAAGAAATGGTCCGGGGAAATAAAAAAGTCCTGAAAAAAGTAATCATCCTTTCCACGCTCATTCCTGCCATTTTCTATTTTCTGTTTACCTTTTTAATCGTATCAATTACAGGTTCTGGCACGACTGAATCGGCCTTGGTGGGGCTTAAGAACTTTTTAAGCCCGGGGGTTATATCAGTTGCGCTTTTGATGGGGGTGATTACTACCTTTATCGCTTTTATTGCTGAAGGGTTTTTGTTAAAAAAGATTTTCATGTATGACCTCGGCGTGAAAGAGTTTCACTCATGGGTGCTGGTGTGTTGCGTGCCCTTACTATTGTTTTTATTGGGAATTAACTCTTTCATCCCATTAATATCATTTATCGGGGGAGTTCTCTTGAGCATTGACGGGATATTAATCATGTTGATGTACAAAAAAATTGGGGGCAAGCCGATTATTATTTATCCGTTGGTTATCTTTTTTGTTCTGGGGATTATGTATGAATTAATCTATTTTTTGAAATAACATGCCCGTGTATTTTATTGTAATTATTTTTGTGGTTTCATGTTGCTTGCTAAGTTGGCTGTCTAGTCGCCTGGTAAAATCCTTAGTGCAAATTGCGCGGTATTTGCAATGGAGAGAATTTATTATTGCCTTTTTTGTAATGGCTTTTGCCGCTTCTTTGCCCGATTTGTTTATTGACGTGAATGCAGCCTTGCAACACAAGCCTCTGTTGGCCCTGGGAGATATTTTGGGCGGCAATTTGGTAGACTTAACTTTGGTGCTGGCTATTGCCGTTTTTTTCAGTAAAAAAAGCTTGTCAGCGGAGTCGGAGATGGTTCAAACATCCGCCTTTTTTACCACTGCTATCGCCGTGCTTCCCTTGTTACTGATTTTAGATGGCAGATTAAGCCGGATTGACGGAGTGATATTAATTGCAGCTTTCTTTCTGTATTCTGGTTGGCTGTTTTCTAAATCCCAACATTTTAAAAAAGTATACAAAAAAACCAAAGAGAGCGCAGTCGTGGGATTTAAAACCTTTTTATGGAACATCCTAAAAATTATTGTTTTAATAGGTTTACTGCTAGCTGCTTCTCAGGCGGTAATCACCTCGGCCCAGTTTTTCAGCAACAGTTTTGGGATTTCCCTGGCCTTGGTAGGAATTTTAATCGTCGGCTTGGGCAACTCGTTCCCTGATTTATATTTTTCCATTATTTCTGCCCGCAAGAATGAAAACTGGCTAGTGTTGGGCGAGTTAATGGGCTCGGTTATTATTTGCGCCACCTTGGTATTAGGATTGGTGGCCTTATGTTTCCCATTTGATATCATTGACTTTGCCCCCTTTTTCACCGCTCGGATTATTCTAATTGCAGCAGCCGTTTTGTCATTCATCTTTATAAAAACCGGCCGGAAAATCACTAAAAAAGAAGGGCTGGTGCTTTTGTTTCTTTACATTATATTTTTGATTATAGAGATTTTTCTTACATAAATGAATTCTCAAGCTTCGGGTCTTTCAGAGCAAGAGGTCCAAGAGGGGCTCAAAAAATATGGTTTCAATGAGGTGGCTGTCCACGAGCATCGGGCACTGGATATTTTTTTACGCCAAATAAAGTCACCTTTTGCTTATTTGCTCTTTACCGCGGGAATTCTTTCCCTCTTCATCGGCGAAAAAATTGATAGCGCAGTGATTATAGCCTTTGTGACGGTAAACATTATTATTGGGTTTTTCCAAGAATACCGCGCGGAAAAAACAGTTTCCTTGTTGGCCAAGTTAGTCCCCCAAAATGTAAAGGTAGTTCGTGATGGAAAACAGCAAACTATTGAAAAAAAATTCCTGGTGCCCGGAGACATCGTTTTGCTGGCGCCGGGAGATATTCTGCCAGCCGAATTAAGAGTTCTTGAATGCCAGAATTTTTTGGTTGACGAATCGGCCATGACGGGTGAATCATTTCCCGTTGCCAGGGCTGCAGATGATGCATTGTTTGCCGCAACCACGGTGGTTTCTGGAAAAGCTACCACGCGGGTAACTGCCACCGGGAAAAACACTAAGCTTGGGGGTATTGTGGTTTCAGTGGCTGGACACCGCCACGGAGGGGTTTATGAAAAAAATCTGCTCTATTTTTGCCGGCTGATTTTAAAAATCGTGGTGGCAACCATCGTAATCATTTTCATCGCCAATTTCATTATCAAAGGTGGCGAACACGCGTTTGAATTTTCCTTTTTTTGCATTGCTTTGATTGTCAGCATTTTACCGGAAGCCTTGCCGGCCATTGTGGTATTTGCCCTAAGTCGCGGCAGTTTGAAAATGGCAGAAGATAACGTGGTGGTTAAGCGTTTGGAAGCCATTGAAGATTTGGGCAATATTGAAATATTGTGTACCGATAAAACCGGAACTCTCACCCAAAACAAGCTTGTATTGGAAAAAATCGCCACTTCTGACAAAGACAAAGCTTTGCTTTATGCATTATTGGGGTCTGACAAGGAAAGTATAGATCCCTTTGACTTGGCATTTGTTTCGCGTGCCAGTTACGGGATTTTAGAACAGGTGAAAAAATATAAAAAAATATCCCAGTTACCGTTTGATTCTTTCAGAATGCGCTCAAGCGCGTTATTGGAAAACCAAAAGGCCGAAAGATGGCTAATAGTAAAGGGGGCGCCAGAAGTAGTGGTAAAATTATGCACTAATTTCGGGCGCGCTTTTGACAAAAAAGAAGTACTTGAAGATTGCAAGCGTGAAGGGCAAAATGGCAAGCGTTCGCTGGCCATTGCCTATAAAAAGTTTGAAGGAGAAAACATTGCCGCCAAAGATGAGAAAGGGCTGATGTTTCTAGGATATTTTGTGTTTGAAGATCCTCTGAAAAGCACGGCTGAAGAATCCATCCGCCTTTCAAAAAAACTGGGTTTGCAGATAAAAATCATCACGGGCGATTCAAAAGAGGTTGCCGGGTACGTGGCTAAAAAAGTGGGGCTGATTACCACCTCTGAAAACGTTATGTTGGCTGAACAGTTAGAACGTATGGCGCCAGATGATTTTGATGAAGCATGCCAAGAAAACGTGGTGTTTGCCCGCATTTCCCCCGATGTTAAACACAAGATTATAACTTCACTCCAGAAAAAGTTTGAAGTGGGTTTTTTGGGTGAGGGGATTAATGATGCTCCCGCCCTAAAAACGGCCGATGTGGGCATCGCTGTGGCTGAAGCTTCCGATATTGCCCGTGAATCAGCTGATATTGTGCTGCTCAAAAAAGATTTACGGGTGATTGTCAATGGTATTAAAACCGGGCGTAACATTTTTGCTAACATTAATAAATACATCAAGTGCGCGCTGGCTAGTAACTTTGGAAATTTTTATTCTATTGCGGTCATTTCGCTCTTTGTGCCATTTTTGCCCATGTTACCGGTGCAAATTTTGCTGGGAAATTTACTGTCTGATTTTCCCTTAATTTCTATTGTGTCTGATTCAGTTGACGTGGAAGAATTACGAAAACCCAAGGCATATCAATTGCACAATGTCCTGCCTTTAATTATTGCCTTGGCGCTAGTGAGCACCGTTTTCGACTTTATTTTTTTCACTATTTTTTACCATCAACCGGCCGGTAATATCCAGACACTGTGGTTTATTGAAAGCATTTTAACTGAAATTGTCTTGATCTTTATTATTCGTACGCGTAAGCAATTTTGGAAAGCCAAGCGCCCGAATTTCTGGTTGTTTTTCTTTACCATCATTGACGGCGCGGTGATTCTTGCCTTGCCATTTTTCAAATTCGGCCAGGATTTTTTCCACTTTGTAACGCCGCCGGTTTTACCTTTACTGGTTGTATTTTTCCTAGTTGGTTTGTATTTTATGGCCAGCGAAATGGTAAAGCTAGTATATTTTCACTACTTTAAAATTCCAAAGACTTCAATTGACTCGCGTTAGTTGATATGGTACAAATAATCGCAGCAACAATCACACACTCAAAAGAGAGGTCGTTATGGCTTGCAGAACATCCAAAATCCTTGACGGGCCTTCTCCAGAGGAATTACTTACGGCGCTGAATTCTTCCTTGCCGGTGCAATTCATGTGGTTTGGCTGGGATATGAAAAACTCGGAAAGTGTGCTGATGTCAATGGATATTTACCTCCTTAAGGTCGTGTTGGGGTTTTCCTTTGAGGGCGACACAGCCATTCAGGGGTATACTACAGCCGTTAATTCTTCGTCTGGAAGACGGCCATGCTGGCTGATATTTAACCCGGCGCCCCGCGACAGCATCCTTGGGAAGGGTATCATTTTCTGGCTGGACGATTGAGTCAGCCCCAAGAATCAACAAAGTGTTGGTCGTTCCAACACTTTTTTCTTTCCTAAAAAGTGTGTTAGAATAATGGCAATGGATATTTCAATTTTATTTTACATTTTCATCATTGCTGGCATTGGGGCCGTGATTTTTTTACAGACAAGAAGAAAAGAAGAGCCCAAAAAAGACGATGGGCAATTATTGATGTTGCAACAGCAGTTAAATCATGTGTCGCAGGTACTAGACCAAAAACTGGCCGAACAAAATAAAAATTCGCAGTTCCAGTTTGCCGAGTCTTCAAAAATAATTGGTGATGTGCGCGAAAGGCTGGCCAAATTAGATGAAACCAACAAGCAGGTGGTAAATTTTGCCGGGCAACTGCAAAATCTGCAAGACATTTTAAAAAATCCAAAACAGCGGGGGATTTTGGGCGAATATTATTTGGAAACGGTTTTAAAAAATGTCCTGCCACCGGGGAGTTATCAAATGCAGTATGGGTTTGCCGATGGCGTGATTGTGGATGCCGCTGTTTTTGTGGACAAATTAATTATTCCGATTGACTCAAAGTTCAGCCTGGAAAATTATAATAGAATGGTTGAGGCCACTGACCCGCAAGAAAAAAAGCGGCTGGAAATGGCATTTATTTCTGATTTAAAACTGCGCATTGATGAAACGGCCAAATATGTAAAACCGGAAGAAAAAACTACCGATTTTGCTTTTATGTTTATTCCATCCGAAGCAGTGTATTATGATTTGCTAATTAATAAAGTGGGCGTCATTGCCGATGATAACCAAAATTTAGTGTATTATGCGGGCAAGAAAAAAGTGGTAGTAGTTTCGCCAACTTCTTTTTTAGCTTATTTGCAAACCGTTTTACAGGGCATGAAAAATCAGAAAATTTCTGAGCAGGCGCAAATGATTATCAAAGAAGTGGAACGATTGGGTAAGCATATGTTTGCGTACAGCGAATACGTCAACCGGATGGGGGACAATCTGGATAAAACTGTCAGCAGTTATAACAAAGCCCGTGCCGAATTTTTGAAAGTGGACAAAGATGTGGTTAAAATTACGGATGGGGATAGCAAGGTAAAAATTGATGAAATCGCGCGGCCCAACATTGACGAATAGAGCTAATTTTGCTAGTATGATTAATGAATAAGGTGTCGCAACAGAAATAAGGCCTCAAAGTAACGGTATAGTTTAGCCTTATTTCTGAAGTGAATTTCTCACTTCGTTCCAAATTCATGACATTTGCAGTTATTAAGACTGGCGGGAAACAGTATTTGGTTTCCCCTGGTGACAAATTAGAAGTGGAATTATTGGATGGCGCTGTTGCAGGTAAGGAAGTTAGCTTCCCCGAGGTTTTACTGTCTGAGAAAGATGGAAAATTACAGATTGGCGCGCCGCTGGTCAAGGGAGCAGAAGTAAAAGCGAAAGTATTAGGCCAGACCAAGGGAGAGAAACTCATTATTTTTAAATATAAACCCAAGAAACGATACAGGCGAAAAATCGGACACCGTCAGAAGTTTACCGAAGTGGAAATTACGTCAATAAATTAAAACCCGCTCGTTGCGGGTTTTGTTTTAAAGAGCATGCATATTATTGATACTAGACAATTCTCAAGAGAGTTCATGGATAAGATTTTTGTTTTGGCGGAAAAGATGAGACAGATAGTGTTATCACGCCAGCCTTCAATTATTTTAAAAAATAAAAAAATGATAGCGTTATTCCATGAACCTAGTACCAGAACCCGGCTTTCTTTTGAGATGGCGATGTCGTATCTGGGCGGGCATTTTTTTTCAACTCCAAATGCTAGCGAGTCCTCTTCCGCTAGTAAGGGGGAAACTGTGGAAGACACGATAAAGGTGTTACAAGGATATGCTCTGGACGTAATTGTATTAAGACACCATGAAGATGGATTTGCTGCCAGGGCCGCGCAGGCTTCTTTAGTTCCCATTATTAACGCTGGCGATGGAAAAAACCAACATCCCACGCAAGCCTTAATTGACCTTTATACCATGCAAGAAAAATTTGGTAAAATTGATGGTTTGCGTGTTGCGATGGTGGGAGATTTGGCTCATTACCGGAGTATCAGGTCGCTTTGTTTCGCGTTGGCTAAATTTAAAAAAATAACAATATATTTGGTATCGCCCGTGAGCTTTCGGATAAAAGATGATGTTAAAAACTATTTAACAAAGCATGAGGTTTGGTTTTTGGAATCTGATAATTTACAAAAAGTTGCGCCGTTGGTGGATGTGATATATCAGACTAGAATCCAAAAAGAACGGGGCATTCATTTTGACAACACGGATTTTATGATTAACAAAAAAATATTAAGTCTCATGAAAAAAGAAGCAATCGTGATGCATCCGCTGCCGCGAGTAGATGAAATCTCACTTGACGTGGATGAAGACCCGCGTGCTTATTATTTTAAGCAGGCTGAAAATGGATTGTATGTCAGAATGGCTTTACTCAAAACAATGCTCGTGAGAGAATGAACCCATGCGTAATTTACAAAATCAAATTCGATGGATTTTGCAAGAGAAATATGCTGGCAAAATGACGGCTGGTGCCAGAAAAGATATTGCACGGCTAAAAACGGGGGAGCCGTTGGACCACATTATTGGTTTTGTAGAGTTTTTGGGGTGCAAGATTTTGGTGAATAAAGACGTGCTGATTCCGCGGTTTGAAACAGAGTTTTGGGTGGAAAAAGCTGTAGACGAGTTAAAGGTTATCAAGTTATCAAGTTATAAAGTTTTGGATATGTTTGCGGGATCGGGGGCGGTCGGGATAGCTATTATGCGACACGTGAAAAATACGCGCGTAGTTTTTGCAGAATCAGAAAAAGAGGCAGTCAGAAAAATAAAAATAAATTGTAAAAAGAATAAGATTCCAGAAAAAAGATACGAAATTATTCAGTCAGATATTTTCGAGAAGGTGAAGGGTGGATTTGATTATATTTTTGCTAATCCGCCGTACATACCTAATAACCAAAAAACAAGAAACAAGATACAAAAATCCGTGATTGATTATGAGCCACATGCGGCATTGTTTGGCGGGAAAGATGGGTTGCTATATATCAGGAAATTTTTGGCATCCGCCAAAAATTTCCTTAATCCGAACGGCAAGCTCTACATAGAATTTGATTCTCTTCAAAAACCGGCTATTGCCAAGCTTTTACAACAAAACGGCTACAAGAAATGGGATTTCCACAGGGACCAATATGGCAAGTGGAGATACGTAGTGGTACAATAGATCAATATGAAAAATAATCAATCTGGTTCCATCTCAAGGGGCCTTATCATTATCGCGGTGGTAGTGCTTTTGGCGATTGTGTTTGTGTATGGCATTATTAAATACACCGCAAACCGTAAAGCCCAGCAAGTTTCAAAGGCAGAGGCTGAAAAAACTGCCAATGAACCCCCTAAACCCGTGTATGACCTAACCTTGGGCGATACCCGATTTTTATTTGATTCAGCGGTTGACTTGGGTCCAGTGATTAAGGCAGAAACCACGTATCAGCAAGATTTAACCACTACCGAACGCTTTATCCAGGTTAGCGTACGCGCCCAAAATAAAGGCAAAATTGACACCATGGCCTATTCCTGGGATATTGGTAACATTATTGATTCTAACGGGCGCAATTTTATCCCCGATGATAATGCGTATTATTTTTTACCGCGGCCGAATTTGTGCGGTGCCGTTTTAAAGCCCGAATTTGAACCAACCCCTTGTGTTAAAATTTATGAAGTTTCGAAAGTTTCCACCCATCTTAAAATAGAAGTGAACATGACTCCCACCAATTCCGCCAAAAAACAAGAAGGCTTTTTAGATTTAAATGTGCAGTAAACCATATGCCAGCCATACCAAACAATAATGATGAAAAAAATAAGGACTACCTGGAAGTTGCTCCAGCCCCAAAAACGCCAGAGGTGGTAGAGGCCTCCCCCGGAAAAGAAAATTCCATGCCTGAGCAAGAACCCGACCAGCAAGAATTAAGGGAAGCGATGGAGAAATTGGGTTTAGATGACGCGGCTCCCGTAAAGGCAGCTGCTGCCCCCAAAGCAGATACTAAAGTGCAGGAAGAAAAAATCCGTAAATTAATGGATGTGGCAAAAGAAAAGGGAGTGATTTTTGCGGTGGCTTTAGCCAAAAGAATGGATGACCCTTACATGTTAGACATGTTCCATGACGCCCTGGCCCAACACGGGCTTTACGAGAAGTTTAAAAAATAGTTTTGCACATGCCTTTTATTTTACTCGGCCTCATTATTGTCTTTTGCCTGGTTATCTTGGCCCTGGTGATTGCGCTTTTTTCTGAGCAGTCAGAGAAAAATGCGGTTTTTGGCGGATTGGAAACAGTCTTGTTTTTGGTGATGATGCCCAAAAACGAATCCAAGCAGGAAGGCGAAGAAAAAAAAGAAGAAAAATTGATTATTTCCCAGATGGAGCAAGTGCTGGCTAATTTTTTGTATTTAAAAAAACCGAAGCTGTTTGGCTTAAAACCTTCGGTGGCATTGGAAATTGCTTCGCAAATCGGCAGTTCTGATATTTCTTTTTATGTGTGTGTTCCAAAATATTTAGAGAGCGTGTTTGAAAAGTATGTGCAAGGAGTGTATCCGCGGGCGGTGGTTGATAAAATTCCCCAAGATTACACGATTTTTGAACCCCAGGGCAAAACTGCCGGCGCCTACTTAAAGTTGCGGGAAAACGCCTTGTTCCCCATTAGTACGTACCAGAAGTTGGAAAAGGATCCTATTTCTGCTATTACCAATAACCTGAGTAAAATAGCGCCTAATGAGGGCGCGGCTATCCAAATTATGATCCGGCCGGCTTCGGGTTTTAACTTGCGCAAAAAAGGCGAAAAGGTGCTGCAAAAAATCCGGGAAGGCAAATCTGTGCGCATGGCGGTGGCAGAATCCGAGCATGGGATTTTCCGCCAACTGCTTTCAGAATTATTTAAGCCATCCCCCAAAAAACCTAAAGATCCCCAAGCCCTTGAGAAAAAAGAGCAGGGGTTTGACCAGGTGGCTTATGATGCGGTGCAAAGCAAAATACAAAAGCAGCCATTTGAAACTAATGTGCGTATTATGGCTTCGGCCCAAACCAAAGAACGGGCTGAAGATATTTTGAGCCACTTAATCGGTTCGTTTAACCAGTTTGCGCTTTCAGCCATTAACAGTTTGGAGGCGGTAGAAATGAAAGGCAGCTGGCTGAAAAAGTTCGTCTATGACTTTTCTTTCCGGTTATTTAGTGATCGCCAAAAAAACATTTTAAATACCGAGGAACTGGTCAGTTTATACCATTTCCCAACCCATTGGATTGAAACACCTTACATCAAGGCAGCTAAATCCGCGGCTGCTCCGCCCCCGGCTGATTTGCCTGAAACCGGTCCTTTGCTCATGGGCAAAGTAGATTTTCGCGGCGAAGAAAAAAAGATTTATTTTGCCTCAAGGCAAGATCGGCGTCGCCACTTGTATGTAGTTGGGCAAACGGGTACGGGAAAATCCACCTTTATGGAAGAAATGGCTATCCAAGACATTAAAAATGGGGAAGGAGTCGCTATTGTTGATCCGCACGGCGACTTTGTGGAACACGTGCTGGCTAATATTCCCAAAAACCGGGTGGATGACGTAGTTCTTTTTGAACCGTTTGACCAAACTAGGCCTATGGGCTTGAACATGCTTGAATATGAAACGCCCGAACAGAAAGATTTTGCCGTGCAGGAAATGATTGCCATTTTTTATAAGCTATTTCCACCCGAAATCATCGGCCCCATGTTCGAGCACTACATGCGTAACGCTATGCTGGCGTTAATGGCCGATCCCGCTAATCCGGGTACCTTAGTGGAAATTCCTAAAATGTTCACGGACCCGGTCTTTTTACAAGAGCGCTTGGCAAAGGTGACTGATCCTGTGGTGCGGCAGTTCTGGGTTAAAGAATGGGCCGCCACCACCGGAAACACGCGGAGCGATATGTTGGGGTATGTGGTTTCTAAAGTTGGCCGGTTTATTGAAAACGAAATGATGCGCAATATTATCGGTCAGAGCCGCAGCGGTTTTGATTTGACCAAGATTATGAATGAAAAGAAAATTTTCCTGGCCAATTTGTCAAAGGGCCAGACCGGCGAGGTAAATAGCAGCTTACTAGGCCTGATTTTGGTTTCTAAAATCCAGATGGCAGCCATGCGTCGGGCCAGTATGAAGGATGAAGACCGCGTAGATTTTTATTTATACATTGATGAATTTCAAAATTTCACCACCGACAGCATTTCAACTATTTTGTCAGAAGCTCGGAAATACAAGCTGAATTTAATTATGGCTCACCAATTTATTCCCCAGTTGACTGACGAAATCAAGAATGCGGTGCTGGGCAACGTGGGCAGCATAGGAGCCTTCCGGATTGGCGCTGAAGATGCCGAGTTTTTAGAAAAACAGTTTGAACCCGGCTTCAGCCGCTTTGACCTGGTGAACTTGGATAACTTTACTCTGGTGATGAAAATGATGTTGAATAACAAAATTTCCACGCCATTTAAAATGCAGATTTATCCGCCAAGCAATGGCCGGCCGGAAATTATTGAGCCGCTCAAAAAAATCTCAAAATTAAAGTATGGCAAACCCAAAGCCATAGTGGAAGCAGATATTCTTAAACGTTCGTTTACGTCCACGCCCGTGGCACCACAAACTCCACCGCCGTTGTCAAAAAGATAAAATAATGGTAGTATGAGCGTAGAACCTTCGCGCGTGCGTTGGATTAGTTTCTTTGGTGGGAGATTCCCATGAATCAGGCTGAGATCTACGAGAAGGTGTCCGCGACCCTGGTTGACGCGCTGAACCTTGACCAGGACGAGATTAAGCCAACCTCGACGTTGCAAGGCGACCTGGGAGCCGAATCAATCGACTTCCTGGATGTCATCTTCCGCCTGGAGCGTGAGTTCGCCATCAAGATCCCGCGCAACGAATTGTTTCCGGAATCGATTTTTCAAGGCGACCCCGAATACTTTGACGAAAACGGGCTGGTCAATCAAAAGGGTCTGCAGTTACTGCGCGAGAAGATGCCCTTTGCCGACATCAGTAAGTTCGAGAGGAACCCCGAGTTGTCGGCTATCAGCGACCTGTTTACGGTTGACATGATCTGCAGGTATATCGAAAGCAAGCTTGGCTGTTCCCGCGCGGATAAGCCACGGGTCGTTCGTAGGCTAGACAGCGAACATTTTTAAGGTTGGAAGTCGCTCTGAACCCTGGTCTTCAAGTCGCGTCGCGTGACTTAACCAGGGTTTTTCTTGCATTAAAAAACGGGCCTTTCGCCCGATTTTAATTATTCACTGGCTCTCTTTACGTACTCTCCCAGTTCGGTGTTGATTTCAATCACGTCGCCTTCTTCAATAAAGAGGGGAACTTGGATGACCGCTCCGGTTTCAAGTATCGCTTCCTTGGTTCCGCCTTGAGCTCTGTCTCCCTTAACTCCCGGAGCTGCTTCCTTCACTTTCAAAGCCACTTTAATGGGGCTTTTGACGGTAATGATTTTTTCATCAAATAGCATGCCTGTCACCAAAGAGTTGGGCTTGAAGAATTTTGCGCCCGACCCAAAAAAATCTTCGGTAAATGAAAAACGTTTCGAAGGGTTATTAGGTTCGCAAAACCAGTATTCTCCGCGGTTTGAGTACAAAAATTTAATTTCTTTCTTTTCTAAATTAGCTTCGTTAAACATGTCGCCCTGCTGGAACGTTTTTTCTTGCACAGATCCATTAATCAAATTCTTGATTTTAGTTTGCACCACTGGGCGTCTCTGGGCCATTTTCACATGCAAAGAATCCAACACTTCATAGGGCTGGTCTTCGAAAATAAATTGAGTTCCTTTTTTTAAATCTGTATGGGTTAACATGCGCGTATTTTTTTAATCAATTATTTTCCATTCAATTTTGGATTCTTTATCCATGAATTGTAACCATTCACCGTTTTTATTGATAACGTACCATTTTTTCTTGGATTCTACAAAAACCATCGGGTCGCCCAAATAAAACGGCTTTTTGACAATTTCTTTGGGCTTTAGCCTATCCAATTCTAGCCATTTTTTGAAAACCGTTTCAATGGCGTAGTCTAATTTGCGGCTATTTGCCCAGGTTGCCACCGTATCAATGGCTTTTTTTGCAGGCTCCACTCCGCCAGCCAGTTCAATTAACTGTTTGGCCGGCTTGGTGAATCTTGAATAAATTATCTTTCTCTTTTTAGCATTATTTTTCAATTCTTGCAAGCCAAGCCCTTTGCTTTCAAAAAAATGGGTGATGATTTGACGGATGCCGGTTTCTTCTTTTAATTTTTCAAAAGAAGTTACTTTTTTACGTTTTAAAAATTCTTCAATTTTTTGCATAGACGAAGTCCCAACACCTTTTATTTTTGGCAACTGGTCTTTTTTTATTTCATAAGGGAGGGCGCGTAAAATTCTGGCCACATTTTTATTGGCATTAATTCGATACGCCGAGTCTCCCTTAATTTCCAGGAGTCTGGCAATTTCTTCAAAGATGTGTGAAATCTCCTCATTCATTATTTTCATCCTACCATTTTTTAAGCAAGAAAAAAGCCCGAACGCGCGCGTGGCGTGCGGGCTCCTTCTTCTCTTCGGCAAGAGGGTTACAAGGGCTGTACCCCATTGACCAAGAGAAGGGTCTCGTTTCGCTTTTTTGCGGCAGCAGCTGCTGCCGCACAGGCATCTCCCCGAGACCAACAATTGTCAACCAAGAAGGCTTCCGTGCCAACTTCGCCATTAGTCTTCGTGACCAGGCAGAAAACGCGGTACATAATGCGTCCTCCTTGGTGAGGTGTACAACTACGCAATTTAACAATATCATTTAGATAATTTCATGTCAATAGTGAAGCGCAGAAAATTATTTGTTAGTATAAAAATATGCAAAAGCGGCACCGGGTTTTCATTGCTATAAACCTGCCCAAAGAAATTAAAAACTTTTTGGGGCATTATGAGCAAAAGTTTTCGGAGCTTCCAGCCAAATGGACACTGGAAGAAAATTTACATATTACCTTAGTTTTTTTGGGGGATTTGACGGATGTAGAGCTGGGCGAAGTGTGCATAATTGCCAAAGAGGTTGCGCAAAGACATCCGGTGTTGGATATTAATTTAAACAGCATAGAATATGGCCCCGATGGTAAGATTCCGCCTAAGATGCTTTGGGCTTCCGGAGAGAAATCGCAGGCCTTAATGGATTTAAAAAATGATTTACAAGAGGCTTTATTAGAAAAAATTGTTAATTTTGACCCGGACAAAAAAGGCTTTGCTGTGCACGTGACCATGGCCAGAATTAATGCTACGGCTTGGCGGCAGATTAATCCGGAAGAACGGCCGGAAGTTGCCGAAGAGGTCAATTTACCGTTTACCATCGAAACGATTGATGTGATGGAGTCAGAAATGGGTCGCAGTGGGCCAAAGTATAGTATTATTGAATCAATTGAATTAAATTCATGAAAATACATTTTATTGGTATTGGGGGTATTGGGGTTTCGGCTTTGGCACAATATTATTTAGAAAAAGGCTGGCAAATGAGCGGCTCAGATTTGGCGGCTTCGGAAATTACGGAATTTTTTTTAAAAAAGGGGGTGAAGGTTTTTATCGGGCAAAAATCCGAGAATATCTCAGCCGGCATAGATTTGGTAATACATAGCCCGGCCGTAAAACCTGAGAATCCAGAATATGCTGCCGCCAAAAAAATGGGGATCAAAACGCAAAGTTACCCCGAGGCTTTGGGTGAATTGACGCTTCAATACAAAACGATTGCCATTTCTGGTAGCCACGGAAAAAGTACAACGACGGCGATGACGGCGCTGGTATTGATAAAAGCGGGGATTGATCCGACAGTAATTGTGGGGACGAAGTTGGCGGAATTTGGCAATACTAATTTTAGAATGGGTAAATCAGAATGGTTGGTGATTGAAGCCTGTGAATACGACGGTTCGTTTTTAAATTACCAGCCGCAGATTGCCGTGATTACCAATGTAGATAAAGAGCATTTGGATTATTTTAAAACATTTGCCAATGTCAAAAAAGCGTTTCGGGATTTTGTAAAAAAGTTGCCAAAAGATGGGCATTTAATTGAAAGTAAGAATTATTCGGTAAATGGTGCTGATGGGAAAAAGTTAAAAAAGTTACTGAAAGTGCCCGGGGCGCATAATGTTTCGAACGCCTTATCGGCATTGGCAGTGGCGAGGATTTTGGGGGTTAAAGATGTAGTTTCGTTTAAGGCACTGGCAGAATTTAAGGGAACCTGGCGAAGGTTTGAAACTAAACAAAGCAATGGCATAACGGTTATTTCTGATTATGGGCATCATCCAACGGAAGTAATGGCAACACTTAAAGCTGCGCGGGAAAAGTTTGGGCGTCAGAAAATTTGGTGTATTTTTCAGCCGCATCAGCATCAGCGCACGTATTATTTGTTCAAAGATTTTGTGAAACTTTTCAAAACGGTAAAGATTGATCAAATTATTATCACCGACATTTACGATGTGGCTGGACGTGAAACAAAAACCATCAACCAAAAAGTGGATTCGCAACTGTTAGTCAAAAAAGTTACTAAAAAGAATGTGCAATATATGCCGATGGACAAGGCAGAAAAGTTCGTCAAAGAAAATATTAAGAGTGGAGAAGTGCTGATTATCATGGGCGCGGGAGACGTTTATAAATTATTTGATAAATTTTAAGTAAAAAAACTGGCAAGACCCTGGGGAGTCTTGCCATATGCGGTGGCTGGGAGCTGGTTTATTCAATGCTCCTAGACGTACCGGCTTTTGACCGGCTGGTGCTGACGACCCGCCTGTCTGCTCTAGGCTTTTTCTTGCGGCATTCGAGGCGGCGTTCTCCCTCGAATGGTACGATTCCTCTGCATCCGCAGATGCAGAGGAAGATCGGAGGCCCATCCTCCGATCGAAACATTGCTTTCCTGGTCAATTGCGAGTCCTTTATAAAAGGGGTTTGTTGAGCCAACTCTGGCAAAGCCTATTGCCATCAAGCAGCCCACGTCAATATATTAACCTTTCTACGGTAAATGTCAAGAGTTGATGCAATGTTTATACACTTTTAATTTTTCAATAATTCAGTATACTTATATGAATATGCAACAAGCTAACCAAGAGAAAATTGAAGAGGCGTTAACGCGCGGAGTAGAGGAGGTGATTGTCAAAGATGAATTAAGGCAAAAAATGCTTTTTGGCAAAAAGCTGCGGATTTATTTTGGCGTGGATCCAACTGGCGCTTTGTTGCATTTGGGGCATGCAGTGGTTTTGTGGAAGCTACGAGAATTTCAAGAACTGGGCCACGAGGTGATTTTACTAATTGGAGACTTTACGGCCAAAATTGGAGACCCTTCCGGCCGTGATGCAACGCGTGTGCCGCTGACTGACAAACAGATTAAGGAAAACATGAAGGATTACAAAAAACAGGCGGCCAAGATTTTGGACTTTTCAAAGGTGAAAGTAAAACATAATTCTACTTGGCTTTCTAAACTGAATTTTGCCAAGATTTTGGAATTATCCACGCATTTTACGGTTCAGCAAATGCTGCACCGGGACATGTTTGACAAAAGAATGAAAGAAAACGCGCCGATTAACCAGTCTGAGTTTATGTATCCGCTGATGCAGGGATATGATTCAGTAGCCATGGATGTGGACTTGGAAATTGGCGGAAATGACCAAATGTTTAATATGCTGGCCGGCAGAACATTGCAGAAAGCGTACAATAATAAAGACAAAGACATTTTAACGGCGAAATTATTGTTGGGGACGGACGGCCGTAAAATGAGCAAGACGTATGACAACGCCATTTATTTAACTGACGAGCCAAATGATATGTTTGGGAAAATTATGTCCATTAAAGATGAGCTGATTGCAGATTATTTGGAAATTGCTACAAGATTATCAAATAACGAAATTTTAGAAATTAAGAAAATTCAGAACCCGCGAGATCAAAAAGCTTTGTTGGCCAAAGAAATTGTGAAGATGTATCATGGGGAGAAAGCCGCACAAGAAGCGGCGGAAAATTTTATCAAAATTTTCCGCCGGCACGAAACGCCCACTGAAATTGCAGTTTTCAAAACTTCGCGCGTAACTTATCCAGTTTTAGATTTATTATTTGATGCAAAACTGGCTGAATCAAAAAATGATGCCCGTCGCGTAGTGGAGGGAAATGGCGTAACAATTAATAATGTTAAAGTCACCGACTGGCGGCAAGAAATTAATTTGGAAGACGGCATGGTAATCCAGTTTGGCAAGCGAAAGTTTGTAAAAATAAAACTAAAATAATGGAATACAATTACCCCAAAAAATCAATCTGGAAGTGGATATTACTATATTTAATTATCGCGGCCGTAGCCTACGGCGCAGTGTACTACTTTTTCTTTTACAAAAAGGGTGGCTACAACTACAATTCGCAAAGTTATCAAAACAACTATCAAGTGCCGAAACAATTAAAGTAAAAATAAAAAATGCAACGATTTCTTATCAGCGAAACGGCCAAACACATTGGCGAAAAAGTGAAAGTAGCCGGATGGGTGACCGTGCGGCGCGCACATGGCAAGTTGGTGTTTATTGATTTGCGCGACAGGTCGGGAGTTTTGCAATGCGTGTTTGTGCCGTCCGTAAATAAAGAGGCGCATGAAAAAGCGCAGGAAATTCGCACTGAATGGGTGGTTGAGCTGATCGGGCAAGTTATTAAGCGCCCGGAAAAAATGGTGAATAAAGAAATTGAAACTGGAAGCGTTGAAATGTCTGTGGAAGAAGTGCAAGTGATTTCAAAAGCCCAAACTCCGCCGTTTGATGTGACCACCAGTGGCATGGAAGTGAATGAAGAAGTACGCATGAAATACCGCTATTTAGATTTACGCCGGCCACGGCTGCAGCATAACCTTATTATGCGACACAAGGCAGCAAAATTTGTTAGAGATTTTCTAACTGCTGAAGGTTTTATTGAAATAGAGACACCAATGCTGACCAAGTCTACTCCGGAGGGATCAAGAGACTTCGTGGTTCCATCTCGTTTACAGCCAGGGAAGTTTTACGCATTACCGCAGTCGCCACAACAGTACAAGCAGTTATTCATGGTGGCTGGTTTGGAAAGATATTTTCAGATTGCGCGAGCACTGCGGGATGAAGACGTAAGAGGGGATAGGCAGTTTGAGCACACGCAAATTGATATGGAAATGAGTTTTGTCCAAAGAGAGGACGTCATGGAATTGAACGAGCGTATGATTATTGCGGTGGTCCAGAATTTATTTCCTGAAAAGAAGATACAAGAGATTCCATTTCCGCGTTTAAGTTACAAGGAGGCTATGGAAAAATATAATTCTGATAAACCGGATATTCGCACGGACAAAAATGATCCAAATTTACTGGCTTTTTGTTGGGTGATTGATTTTCCATTTTTTGAAAAAACAGATGAGGGCGGTTGGACGTTTACGCACAATCCGTTTTCGGCTGCCAAACCAGAGTTTGCCAAAGATCTGATAGAAAAAAAGAATATTGGCAATATCTTAACCACTCAATACGATTTGGCTTTAAATGGTGTGGAAGTTGGCGGAGGCAGCGTTAGAAACCATACTCCTGAAGCCCTGGAAAAAGTATTTGAAATTATGGGGTATAAGACTGAAGAAATTAAAAAACAGTTTAGTCACATGCTCGATGCTTTTAGTTTTGGAGCTCCGCCACATGGAGGGATTGCCTATGGATTTGATAGGCTCTTGGCCACGCTTTTAAATGAAACGAGCATTCGCGAGGTAATTGCTTTTCCAAAAACCGGGGATGGCCGCGACTTGATGATGGATGCCCCAAGCGAAATTTATCCGGCACAATTGAAAGAGTTGCACATTAAGGTTGAAAATCCGAAACTAAAGAAGAAAGCATGATTATTCTCGCCGATCCCAACCGGAAGATAAAAAAAGCACTGAAGGTGGCTTTGGTATCTTTTTTTGTAGTTGCATTGATGGTTGCTTATGGCATGCCTTGGGGTCAAAAAAATGCTTTAGCCGGATTGGAAGCAAGTGCTTCCAACCAGATGCCGTTAACTAATTTACCTGTCTACCATCAGGGCGCGGGGAATTTGCAGATCGAAGCACCCTCAGCAATTTCAATTGCAGTTGGTTTTGAAAACGACAAGGTTCTATTTGCCAAAAACGAAACAGAGCAACTGCCCATTGCCAGCTTAACAAAATTAATGACAGCCTTGGTGGTATTTGAGCGGTATGATGTCAGCCAGGTCCATGATTTGCTGTTTGATATGCTGATTGAATCTTCAAACGAAGCTGCCCAAACTCTTTCAGGCATGATGGGACAGGAAGCATTCGTAGCAGCCATGAATGCGCGGGCCAAAGATCTGGGAATGGCCAACACTCATTTTGCAGACAGTTCTGGTTTAAGCCCTCAGTCAGTTTCCAGTGCCCAAGATGTAGTAACGTTGGCAGAATATTTGTTTGAACAGTATCCGCTATTCCGTGAAATCATCAGTTTACCAACGTACCAACTAAGAGTAAATAACCAGTTTTACACTATTGCTAACACTAACAAATTGCTGGGCCAAGATAATATTATCGGCGGTAAAACTGGATTTACCCAGGAGGCAAAAGGTTGCATGATGGTGGTGCAGCAATCTTTGCAGGAAAGCCACTATATTATTAGTGTGGTACTGGGCTCGCAAGACCGTTTTTTGGAAACAAAACATATTATTGAATGGGCCAGCCAGGCCTACACATGGCAATGACCAATTTAACCTTCAGCGTAATAAAAGTGTTGGGAACATCGGCTGTGGCATCGGCCATTGCCATTTTATGGGCACCTCTTTTAATTGATTTTTTGTACAAGCACCAGCTCTGGAAGAAAACTGGCGGTAAAAAAGCCATTAGCGGGGAAGAAGCAGTGGTGTTTAATAGTTTACACAAAGAACGTGAAACTAAAGTTCCGCGCATGGGCGGGCTGCTGATTTTCATTACCGTGGTAGCCATTACGCTCGTTTCTTACTTTACTCCGTTGAATTTCTTGTCCCGGAGCCAAACCTGGCTGCCGTTATTTACCTTGATGGCCGCATCACTCTTTGGTTTGCTGGATGATATCCTCGTGGTTTCTAATTTGGGAAAATATATCGGCGGGGGAATTTCATTTAAAAAACGCCTTGTGGTGGTGGCCCTGATTGGCTTGGCCGGCGGACTTTGGTTTTTTTATAAACTGCAGTGGGATGTGATTAGCATTCCGTTGGTGGGCCACTTCGCAATTGGCATTTGGTATGTGCCATTGTTTGTGTTGGTGATGATTGCTTGCTGGTCAGGGGGTATTATCGACGGTATTGACGGCTTGAGCGGCGGCGCGTTTGCTTCTATGTTTGGAGCTTTCACGGTGATTGCGTTTTCACAAGGAAAAGTGGATTTGGCCACCTTCTGCGCAGTTATTACGGGAACCCTGTTTTCTTTTTTATGGTTCAACATCCCCCCTGCCCGTTTTTACATGACCGAGGTGGGCAGCCTGGGCTTGGTAGCCACGCTTTCAGTAGTTGCATTTTTAACCGATTCAGTGGTAGTTTTGCCCATTATTGCTGGATTGTTGGTGCTGGAAGTTGGTTCGGTTATCATTCAATTATTGAGCAAAAAAATCCGTAAGAAAAAGATTTTTTTAAGCACGCCCATCCACCATCATTTTGAGGCCATCGGCTGGCCCGCTTACAAGGTTACCATGAGGCTCTGGATTGTGGGCATCGTTTTGGCAATTATTGGTGTAGTAATCAAATTGCTTGGCTAGTGCGTTTGGTATACAATACATAGTATATGAATTTTGATGTGAATCCACCGGTAACTCCCGGCCCCAAAAAGAAAAAAGTCATTCAGTACCTGATTTGGATAGTAATCATCGCCACGGTTTTTGGTGGTGGGTTTTTGGTTGGTCAGAAAACTAAACATTTGGCGGTACAGCCGGGCCAAGTTGATTTCTCCTTGTTTTGGGATGCTTACAATAAGCTGCATCAAAACTATATCAGCTCAGACAAGATTACCGACCAGAAAATTTTATATGGGGCCATTGATGGTATGACCAGGAGTCTGGGCGACCCTTATACCGATTTTTTTGATCCCATTCAAGCTAAGGCTTTCCAGCAACAACTGGCCGGGTCGTTTGAGGGCATTGGGGTGGAAGTGGGACTGAAAAAAGACCAGTTAACGGTGATTGCTCCGCTCAAAAACACGCCAGGAGAAAAAGCCGGTTTAAAAGCGGGGGATTTGATTATTAAAATCAATGGCAAAAGCACCGATGGCATGTCAACTGATGATGCGGTCAACCTGATCCGGGGCAAAGGCGGAACTACCGTCACCATAACCATTTTCCGCGACGGATTTACCCAGCCCAAAGACATTGCAATTACGCGGGCTACCATCACTATTCCTTCCATGGATTGGGAATTAAAAAATGGAAACGTGGCCTATATCCGCTTTTACCAATTTGATCAGACTCTGGCCGCAGATTTTAAAAAAGCCGCATTTGAAATTTTGTCTTCACCCGCTAAGAAAATTGTTCTGGACGTGCGTAATAATCCCGGTGGTTACCTGGAAATTTGCCAGGAGGTGGCCGGCTGGTTCTTAAAACCTGGCCAAGTGGTCACCTTGGAGGACTTCGGCAAAGGCAAAGAACAAAAAAAATATCCGGCCCAGGGCAACGGTGCATTTGCAGATTATCCGATGGTGGTGTTAATGAATAAGGGTTCGGCTTCCGCCTCTGAAATTTTAGCGGGGGCTTTGCATGACAACCGTAATGTAAAACTGGTGGGAGAAAAATCATTTGGCAAAGGTTCAGTGCAAGAAGTTACTCCGCTGCAGGATGGCCAATCATTTTTAAAAATTACCATTGCCCATTGGCTGACTCCCAAAGGCAATTCCATTTCAGAAGTGGGTTTAAGCCCCGATATAAAGGTGGTCGCCAATGATAATGACATTGAAGGCTCTGCAAATGATACTCAGCTTGCAAGAGCCCTTGAAATAATAACCGGCATGCAGTAATATGGAACCTGTAATGCAAAAATCATGAAAGTTATATTACTAAAAGACATTGAAAACGTGGGAAAAAAGTTTGAAATAAAGGATATAAAGCCCGGCCATGCCCGGAACTTTTTGATCCCTCAGAATTCAGCCAAACCAGCCACCAAGCAGAATTTAGAATGGCTTGAAGAACAGAAAAAAGTGGTGGAAGCGGCGGTTACAGAAGAACTAAAGCACGTACAGGAATTGGCTTCAAAGATTGACGGTTTGGAAGTTACCATGATGGTTAAAATTGGTGAAGACGGTCAGCTGTTTGAATCTATTAACACCCAAAAAATTTCAGAAAAGTTAAAGGAGATGGGCTTTGAGGTGAAGAAATCACAGATTAATTTAGAAAAACCGATTAAAGAAGCTGGCGAATTCCCCGTGAAGGTAAGTTTAGACCACAACTTGGAAGCCGAGCTGAACGTAATAATTACTGGTGAAAAAGAAGCTGAGATGTAATCTCAGTTTTTTCTTGCAGGACACATTATGGCAAAATATATTTTCGTAGTAGGCGGAGTAATGAGTGGAATTGGAAAGGGTATCGCGACCGCTTCTATTGGTCGCATTTTAAAAAGCAAAGGCTTTCGTGTTACCGCCATCAAAATTGATCCATACATCAATGTGGATGCGGGCACCATGAACCCCACCGAACACGGTGAGGTTTTTGTATTGGACGACGGTTATGAAACAGACCAGGATATGGGTAACTATGAACGTTTTTTAGACGAATCACTGCCTTCCATTAATTACATGACTACAGGCCGGGTGTACCAGGAGGTCATCCGCCGTGAGCGTAACTTAGAGTATAAGGGTAAAAACGTGGAAGTGGTTCCCGATATACCACTTGAGGTAATACGTCGCATTAAAGAAGCCACGGTGCAAGCCCAAGCA
Source organism: Candidatus Staskawiczbacteria bacterium (assembly GCA_023245155.1). Taxonomy (GTDB): domain Bacteria; phylum Patescibacteriota; class Minisyncoccia; order Minisyncoccales; family Staskawiczbacteraceae; genus VGLO01. The sequence goes on from JAHFKV010000001.1 coordinate 466,890, forward strand.
GATATAACGCTCATTGAAGTGGGGGGCACGATCGGTGAATATCAAAACATTATCTTTTTAGAAGCGGCTCGTATGCTAAAGCACGAGTGTCCTGCGGATGTGGCCGTGGTGATGCTTTCCTATGTTCCCATACCCCAAAACATTGGTGAAATGAAAACCAAACCCACCCAGTATGCGTCGCGCGAGTTAAATTCCGCGGGGCTTCAAGCCGACGTTATTTTGGCCCGGGCTCTGGTTTCCCTTGACCACAAGCGTAAAGAAAAGATTGCAACCTTTTGTAACATTCTGCCAGAACGGGTAATTTCGGCCCCGGATGTGGAAAGCATTTATGATGTACCGCTGAACTTTGAAAAAGACGGACTAGGGGATATATTATGCGACATATTAGGTTTAAAAAAACAGCCCACTGACCTTTCGCAATGGCAGGCATTTGTGGCTAAAGTAAAAAACGGTAGTAAGAAAGTGAATATTGCCGTGGTGGGAAAATATTTCATGTCGGGCGACTACGTGCTTTCCGACGTATATATTTCTGTTATTGAAGCTTTAAAGCATGCTGCTGCCCACCATGACGCTAAAATTCAGCTTTCATATTTAGACTCGGAAGAATATGAAAAGAATCCTGAGAAATTGGAAGAGCTGCGGAAATTTGATGGCATATTAGTACCAGGCGGATTTGGCAGCAGGGGAGTGGAAGGAATCATCAGTGCCATTCGCTTTGTGCGTGAAAATAAGATTCCGTATTTTGGTCTGTGCTATGGGATGCAATTAATGTGTGTTGAATATGCAAGAAATGTGGCTGGAATCCCGGATGCCCACACCGCAGAAATAAAACCAGAAGCCAAAAACACGGTGATTGACATTATGCCCGAGCAAAAAGAAAAAATGGCCCGCGGGGAATTTGGCGGTACCATGCGTTTGGGCGGATATCCTTGCAAGTTGCGCCATGATACCATTGCGTTCAAAGCCTATGGTGATGCTAACGAAATCCGTGAGCGCCACCGGCATCGTTTTGAAGTTAATCCAAATTCACTCATCAAACTTACGGAGGCCGGCCTTAAGTTTTCAGGCGTTTCTCCCGACCACCGTTTAATGGAAATTGCTGAACTTCCAAAACAAAAGCACCCATTTTTCTTGGGTACTCAATTTCATCCTGAATTTTTATCGCGGCCGCTAACCCCGCATCCACTCTTTTGCGCTTTTATTTCGGCAGCACGTGCACAACAGTAGCCAGCCTTTGCTTGCCATTAAAGAGTTTTTTGCGCATACTTGAAAATTTGACGGTTCCCGTAATGGCTGCATACAAGGTATCGTCACCTCCCTTTTTCATGTTGCTTCCTGCCAGGTATTTGGTTCCACGTTGGCGCACTACAATCTGGCCAACTTTTACCGTTTGGCCTCCGTAAATTTTAATTCCTAAACGCTGAGCAGCCGAGTCTCTTCCAAGCCTGGATGCCCCTGTTGATTTACTGGTTGACATGACTTTTGAGCATTTAAATGTTAATATCCGAATATTAGCAAAAATATCATAGTTTGTCAAAATATCTTTCATGAAAATACCCCAGCATATCGTCTTGTTTCCCGACGGTAATCGAAGATGGGCTAAAACCAATAATCTTTCCATTAACAAAGGCTATTTGGCCGGCGAAAAAAACTTCGCTGATTTTTTACGTTGGTGCAAAAGCAGGGGAGTCAAGGTGATTACCGTATTTGGTTTTTCAACCGAAAACTGGAAACGTCCCAAGCAGCAAGTGAATTTTCTCATGCACCTGTTTGAAAAATATTTGGGCGAGGGGATTGAAGATCTTACCAAAGAGGGCGCTAGAATAAAAATTATCGGTCAAAAAGAAAAGTTATCTCCATCACTGCAACAAGTGATAAAAAACGTAGAATCTGCCACAGAGAACAACACTGCCATTCATATTAATTTGGCAGTTAGTTATGGTGGCAGGTGGGATATTTTGCAAGCCTTTAAAAAAATGTCAGAGGAGGGGATTGCCTCAAGTAAAATAACAGAAGAATCTTTGGAGCGATATTTGTCTACGGCTGGCCTGCCCGAACCAGATTTAATCATCAGGGCGGGTGGCGAAATGCGTATTTCTAATTTTGTGTTGTGGCAAGCGGCCTATGCGGAGCTTTATTTCTCCCCCAAAATGTGGCCGGATTTTAATGAGCAAGATTTAGATACGGCCTTAGAAGAATTTGATAGGCGTCATCGGAGATTTGGCTCTTGACAGAACATGTAAAATATGCTAGATTCACCCTAGCATATTTCACTTACACCCAGGAGTCCCGCCATGAAAAGCCAACCCAGCTACCGGCCCGTACTCGAGGTGTTGGAAAAAAGGGAAGCGACGGCAGGAGGAATCTCTCTTTTTCCGGAGGCCTTCATGCTGTCACCCCTGCCGCCACAAGCGCTTGCTGCGCTCTGGCTCCCAACACACGAAGAGGTGCCACCCCCTTTCCAGTTGGGGGTGCAAGAAGCCAAGTCCAAGTCATGGTTTCCACCAGAGCATGAGTGGCGTTATCTCGCGCCCAGCCACAATACTCCCATGTGCTGGGATCCGTGGCTTGATGCGCGAGTGATTGCCAATCCGTATGCGTCTCTGTTGAATGGCAAGGAGATCGGGTTCTGGATTGAATTTGGTCTCCTTTAGCCGATTCATCGTGGCTAGAAACTAACGTCCCTTCTTTTGGAGAGTAGGGACGTTTTTATTGTACATTTTGAGCGTGTTTTGTTAGCGACTTGGCCATGCTCATCCATTTTCCCTGGCGCGTTTTGTTTTTGTACTTACCGGACAATTTGTGCAATTCTATCAGAGAATGCAAATCTGATTTTTCCCATGTTGATAATGAAACACCCTTGTTTTTGTAAATAATCTGAGCCGCTTTTTGCCACACCTGAAAATCTTTTTTCTTTTCACCAGCCAGTGGATTTTTTTGGAAGTGGGGGATTACCACATCTTTAATCTCATCAATATTTTGCACTGAAAGCCTCGCCTGGCCGCCCTGCCCTGAGCTTGTCGAATGGGTCACCATTCCACAGCCAATTTCCCTGCCCGCTTTTTGCAATGTTTTTATTTCGGATTTGGGCAAAGTTACCACAAACTGAATTTTCCAGCGGTAGTAGGTGGGTGAGCCGGTTCTTTCGTGCCGTGTATCTTTCCTGAACTGCAAATCAAAACAGCCACTTTCATTTACCAATTGTGTAACACTGAATTTTTCTTTTATCATAATTTATTTTAGCAGATATTCAATTATGCGACAAGACCGCTTTCAAAAGGCGGTTTTTGGTTGCGCGACGATGGGGTATTGACAAGTTCTTATAGTGTGCTATGATTAAGGTATGGCGATTGGGATGTTCCTATATTCGCTATATACCTTAACGCAGGATGTTTCCTGCAAGGAGTTCTTTGTGAAGGCAATCCTGAAACTGATGGGCGTTTCGGTCAGCAAACTCGAGGCTCTCCAAAAGTTGCTAGCGAGCGACAGATTCCACGGAGTCTACGTTCAAGCACCATGGAGTTCCATTTCGAACAACGAACCGGAGCAAAAGAGGGTGAACTGGGCACAAGTCGTCCGGTCAACCTCCAAGGATGGCGACGACTATCTCGTTGACCTGGAGCTGGTTCTCAGCTACAGCATCAACCACGACGTCGTTACCGTCAAAGATCCGGTTTTGGATGAAGACCGAGAGGAAATGATCCGGGGCGATTATAAAGTCATCCCGCCGTTCAGCCTCGTGCAAGAGATCTGGACTGTCCTCGGTGTCTATTCCGAATCCGAGCAGCCCAAAAGGATCAAAGTGGGCTAGTCGCTGATATGCCCTGCAAATTACAACATGACGTTGTGAATTGCAGGGCTTTTTTCTTGCTCCAAATTCTATTATGCGACTACCAGAGCACCTAACTCTTTAGGTGCTCGGTAAGTGTTCGCTGTGGCTCTCTTAATTCTTCATATTCTTGCCTGAATGAAACTGGCGGTGGACGTCGCGCAAGCGCTTGTTGGTGACGTGCGTGTAAATTTGGGTGGTGGCGATGTTTTTGTGCCCTAAAAATTCTTGGACGGTGCGGATGTCAACGCCTTGGGTCATTAAATCGGTGGCATACGAATGGCGTAGCGTGTGAGGCGTGGTAAATAGCGGAATGCTCGCCAACACAGCATATTTTTTTACAATTCGCTCAACGCTTCGGGGAGTTAAGCGATTATCATTATCCGTATTTTCTTTTTGCAAATTAATAAACAGGGCCTTGGATTTTGAATTGCGCACCGACAGCCATTTTTTAATCCAATTTAACGCGCGCTCGGAAAAATATACGGTGCGCGGATTACCGCCTTTGCCGATGATGCCCAATTCCAAATCCGGTTTATTTTTGATGCTGGCGAATTGTTCAAGGTTTAAGGAAATTAATTCAGCGATACGCAGACCGGTGGAAAACAGCGCTTCCAACATGGCTCGGTTTCGGATGCTTAAATAGTCGGTGGCATCGGCGGAAGTTAAAAGCTTCTCAATTTGCTCTACGGTCAGGAATTTGAGCGTTTTTTCGCGTTTATCGCCTTTGGGAAGCGTTATTTTGTCTGGGGGCAATGAAACTATGTCTTTAGCTACAAAGTAGCCTAAAAAGGCCCTTAAAGCGATTAAATAGTAGTTTTGGGTGCTTTTTTTGAGGGTGGGGCTGAATTCCAGGCCGGTGAAGCCTTTTTGCTTGGGTTTTTGGAATCTGGATAGGTAAAGTCGGTATTCCCAGATGTGCTCAGAGGTGAGTTGATGGGGGAGCAGGGAAGTCAGGTTTTTGGCCTTTTGCCACTCGGTAAACTTATGCAAGTAGCGCGCATAATTTTTTTGCGTGTTGTCGCGCAAACCTTTTTCCACTTCGCAATAATCCAAAAAATCCGGAATGTGGTCAATGATAGTTTTAGAAGACTTTTTCATGTTGTTTTCGCACCCTTATTTTACGCCCCTAGTACCATGTCGCTTTACCTACATTTTGCGACATATTATATATTAAGCATAAGCCCTACTGGGGCTAGTGTCAAGGGTTATTTTGTAACCGTAACTGCCGGACAGCTGCCCAGCTCTTGCGGAGTCACTCCTAAAAATTGTAAAACTTTTTCGGCTAATATTTTTTTTACCGCCGTCGTGGAATTTTCCACCAGATTATCTTTTTGCTGGGTTATTTGTTGCTGTACTTGTTCCTGGGTTTTAGCCACTTCCCCACTCACCTGTCCGGCCGGGCCGCTTAATTTGTCATAAACATTCTTTTTCAGCCAATCCTGGGCTTTCCCGATATAAGTATCTTCTGATTTCACGCCGTTAGAATGCGCCCCCGAGATAATGTTTGGCAAAAACAATAGTTGGCTCAAAAAAGCTATCACTAATATCAAAATAATAATGGCACTATTTTTTATCAATGGCATCTTGAATGCGTTGTAATGTTTTCTCCTTCCCTAAAATTTCGGCAATCTCGGGAGCCGGGGCTGAAGCCTTCTTGCCCGATAATGCAATGCGGAACGGCCAAAAGATTTGACCCTTGTTCTCTCCCGCCGCTTTTTCAAGCACTTCTTGGATGGCAGCCACTTCCCACTTTTCTAATCCCCGCAATATTTTGTCGCATAATAACAATGCATCTTTCACTTGTTCACGATTCATCTTGTCCCATGCCAGCAAAGCCGTATCATAATCCAGTTTTTCTTTTAAAAAGAAATCGGCCAGTTCAGTGATGTCTGACAGTTTTTTCATCCGGCCCTGACATGAAGCTACGATTTTTTCAACCGTTTTGGCGGGCAGATTATGTTCAGGCAAAAATGAGGCGCATAGCTTGGTCAAGGCTGGGACTGACTTTTGACGGATATAAAGCCCGTTCATAAAATCGAGTTTTTGTACATTAAACACCGCTCCGGATTTTTGGACTTTTTCTAAGGAAAATTCTTTTTCTAATTCTTTAAGGCTAAAAATTTCTTGTTCCGTGCCCGGATTCCAGCCCAACAAAACCATAAAATTAATCAGGGCTTCGGGTAAATATCCGGCTTGGTGATAATCGCTGACCGCTACGTCGCCAGCTCGCTTAGACATCTTAGATTTATCGGCGTTAAGCATGAGTGGCAAGTGAGCGTATTCAAGCTTGGGAAAACCTAAGGCTTCTTGTAAAAGAATATGCTTTGGAGTGTTGGCGATATGGTCTTCCCCTCTGATGATATGTGAAATTTGCATTTCGTAGTCATCAACCACCACGGCGAAGTGATACAAGGCCGAATCAATATGTCGGGCAATCACAATATCTCCCATTAAGCCTGCGTCAGACTCAATCTCTCCTCGAATAAGATCAACAAATACCACTTTTTTACTAGGCACCCTCAAGCGGATTACCCCGCTGGTATTATTTTTATCGCGGCATGTGCCATCGTATTTAGGTGCCAATCCCCTACTCTGTTGATCTTGGCGCTTGGCTTCCAATTCTTCCGCATTGCAGTTACAGTAGTATGCTTTTTTTTCAGCTAATAATTGTTCCAGATATCTTTTATAAATGTCGGTGCGTTGAGATTGTTTATAGGGTCCGAATTTTCCGCCAATGTCTGGACCTTCGTTCCAATCTAAACCCAGCCAATGCAGTTCATCGATGATATTTTGGACGTATTCTAATTTTGAGCGCTCGGTATCGGTATCCTCAATACGTAAAACCGTCTCACCCCCCATTTTTTTAGCGAATAAATAATTAAATAAAATGGTTCGGGCGTTGCCGATATGTAAAAGTCCCGTTGGTGACGGCGGAAAGCGCAGGCGGATTTTTTTTGGTACTTCAATTTTCTTTTTCATGGAGGTATTCTAAGATTTCCCTGGCAATGGCTTTGGCTGCTAATAGTTTTGAAAAGCGCAGGGCGGCTTCTTGCATCTGTTGGCTATGGACCGGGTTCCGGACAATATTATTAATTTCCCCGATAAAAAAGTTTGGGGTCAAATTTCCCTGTTCAACAATTATGGCTGCTCCGGTGGCTGCATACTGGTAAGCATTTTTTGATTGGTGGTCACCCGCAGCCGTCGGTAAAGGAATTAGTATGCTGGGCTTGCCAACAGCGGCAATTTCAAAAATGCTGCCCGAACCCGCCCGGGAAATCACTAAACTGGCAGCAGTATAGGCGTGTTTTAGTTGCACTTCATCTAATGTTTCGTGTAAGTGGTAATAGGGTGCCAATTCTTTGGGAATAATGGCATCAGCTTCAGCTTTTGTTTGCTTAAAATTCTGTTTGCCGCATACATGGATTACCTCGTAATTTTTCAACAATTCCCCGGAAATTTCCAAGATAAAATCGTTAATGGTTTGGGCGCCCTGAGAGCCACCATACACTAACAGCACTGGTTTTTCAAAGGTAATGCCCAACACTTCCTTAGCACCTTCATTGCTGCCCTCTAGTAATTCTTTTTTAATGGGAGTGCCTACCGTTAGGGTTTTTTCTAAATCAAAATATTCAGTTTTTTCAAATGAAGTGAATATTTTTTTAGCCCAGGCCGAAGCGGCCATGTTGCTGCGCCCCGGAACAATGTCGCTTTCATGGATAAACAAAGGAATGCCCAGAGTTTTTGCGCACCAAGTCACTGGCAGAGCCCCGGTCCCCCCTTTGGAAAATACGAGCTGTGGCCGGATAAATACCAGCAAGAAAAAGCTTTGCACGAAGCTAATGGGAATTTTGAAGATACCATCAACAATATTGGCCAACGAAAAATAACGGCGTAGCTTACCCGCCAGAATAGTGTGGTTGATAATCCCCTCTTGGCGCAAGGTATATAGGCTGACCGCGTCATTGGGGCCAATATAATGGATGGCCAAATCATTGGCCGGATGGAGCCTGCGCAGTTCCCGGGAAACCGCCACCAAGGGCATAATGTGTCCCCCGCTCCCCCCGCCGGTAAATAAGATTTTCATGCGTTTTTGGATATATTTAATAATAGCCCAATAGCCATCAGTTCTGCAATGATGTGGCTGCCACCGTAGCTGAAAAAGGGCAATGGGATGCCCGCTAGCGGCCAAATCCCTAACGATGAAGCAATGTTCATAAACGTTTGCACTGCCAGCCAAACTATCACCCCTATGGCCACCAGTTTACCGAATTTATCGGTGGCGTTATGAGAAATTTTTATGCCCTGCCAAAAAAATAATAAAAAGGTGATGATACAGGCAACGCACCCGGCAATGCCTAACTCTTCACCCAAAATGGCAAAAACCGAGTCAGACATGGCTTGCGGCAAAAAGCCGAATTTTTGGGTTGACATACCAAGTCCTTTGCCAAAAATCCCGCCTGAACCAATGGCTAAAAGCGATTGGCGTAACTGAAAACCAATACCCAGGGGATCGGTATCAGGATGCAAAAAAACCAGAAAGCGCTGCACGCGGTAAGGTTCAATTTTTACGAGCAATAAAGCACCGGAAATTCCGCCCAACAACGACAAAACGGTATGCCATAACGGTGTGCCAGCGGTGAAATAAACCGCCAGTAAGGAAAGAATAATGATGGCCAAGGTGCTCATATCTTTTTGTAAAAACAGCAAAGCGGAAATAACGGCCAATAAGCAGATAAATGGCACATAGGTTTTTATAAATTGACTCCAAGTTTTTTGGGCAAAGGCCATTACCCCCCGTTGACGGTTTTCAGAAAACTTAGCTGAAAGCCAGGCTGACAAATAGATAATGGCAGTCAGTTTTAAAAATTCGGACGGCTGAAGGCTAATAGGCCCAATGCTGATCCAGCGGTGGGCGCCGAAAAGTTTGGTTCCAATAATCGGCACAAACACAACGGCCAGAAAAAACAAATTCAGCAGGAGTAAGGGCAGAGATACTTTTTTTAAAAAATTCAGCGGAAGGGTAAAAAGGATTACCGCCGCCACCAAGCCGATAGCAATGGAAATAAGTTGGTGGAAAATATAGTGGTTAGTGTTGCCAAAAGCCTGTATGGAGGCGGGTGCTGAAAGAGTTGCCAGAAAAAATGATCCGGCGGTTAACAGTAGCGCGGCAAAGAATAAAAAATAATAATTAATAGCCCGTCTCATTGAGAAAACTTCTTTATAAATTTTTTGAATTCATTGCCCTTTACTTCAAAGTTTTTCCAAAGTGAAAAACTGGGGCTGGCGCACGAAAGCAGACAAACACTCCCCTTCTCGGTGTTTTCGTAGGCGAATTTCACTGCTTCTTCCATACTTTTAGTTTCAAAAACATGTAACCCCTTTGTAAATTTGATTATTTTTCTGCCGCTATCAGGGAATAGCACAATATTTTTAATCTTATGTCGCATAATAGTTTTCCTGAGCTCTTTAAAGTCATAACCCCTGTCTTGCCCGCCCAGAAAAATAGTACCGATTTTCTTGAGGGCCTCAATAGCCATAATGGTTGAATCGGGTGTGGTTGAAATTGCGTCGTCATAAAAGGTGATGCCTTTAAATGTGCCCACGTTTTCTAATCGGTGTTCTAGGCCCTTAAAACTTTTTACAGCCTTTTTTATGTTTACTTCGGGAATTTTTAAAATTCTGGCAACTCGTGCAGCCGCTTCAATATTATTTTGGTTATGTTTTCCCAGTAAATGAGTTTCGTATTTCTGTTTAGCTTTTACGCAAAAAATGAGGTGGTCATCTTTTGACTGAAATGCAAAGATATTTTTCTTAGCCGCATAATACGCTTCTAAGCTGCCGTGGAAATCCATATGTTCGGGGAATAAATTGGTAATCACGGCAATATCAGGTGAAAATTTGATATCATCTAACTGAAAACTGGAAAGTTCTAAAACAAACAGGGTGTCTTTTGATACGGGCTTTATGAGCCGTTCAATCATGGGAATGCCGATATTGCCCATGATTTCCACCTTTTTGCCGGCAGCTTTCAGGATGTGATATACCAGACTGGTAGTGGTGCTTTTACCCTTGCTGCCAGTGACGCCAATAATCGTATTTTTGCCCTTCACGCGCGAAAAAAAGATGTTGGTGGGCGTGGTGTAGTAACCTGGAATTTGGCTTTTATGAATACCGGGAGTTTTGATGGTAATATCGGCATTCTCTGTAACGATTTTTAGTTTGGGATAATATTTCTTTAAAAACTTTTTCGTGGCTTGGCCTTCAATGCCTTCTGCCCGTACAATCTGCGCCGTTTCCATGCCCAGGAGTTTATATTGTTCTGGAACAGAGTTCTCTTTTTGGATTTGCCAAACTTCCGGGTGTTTTTTAATTCCCAGCGCATCTTGGACCTCTTCAAATGTTCCCACGCAGTCAAACGGCTTCATGGTCCCCTGCCCTGCAATATCCTTAAATAACGGCCGTAAACTTTTTTCTTTTGATAAATCTTTGCCGAAAATCTTTAGCATTTCTTTTTTAGGTAATGAGGCTGAAAACATGGCCCAGGCAAACACGCACTTGGCGCATTGGCAACACCACAGTTTTCCCGTGAGCCTGTTTTTGATTCTGAAATTCTTATTGCAACTGGAAAAATAGGGGAAATACTTTTTATGCTTGGTAAATAATGTTACGATCCGGATTTCATAGAACGGCCGCAGTAATGAAAAATACAGCACATCCTTACTGATGATATTTTTAACGTATTCTTGGAATAGTGCTTCAAATTCAAATGACTTTGACCACTGGTGATTAATTTCCAGTCCCTTATAATTTAAGTTTCCAAAATTACTACTGTGTTCGTTGCCAACAATGAAATAGCGGTAGCCATAGGCTAAGCAAGAAAATATCCCTAAAAACGCGTAAATAGCAGAAACGGGGATGTGGCCATTGTAAGGGTGTTTCTGGTGCACCTTTTCATCTAAAACCCGTTGCAGTTTTAAGCTGTCGCTTCCGATAAGCTGGATGATTTTTTCTATAATCGGAGAAGGATTATTTTCCACAGCAAAAGCGGTAATAGCAAAGTCCCCCTCTTTTAATAATTCCGCAGCCACGATTGAATCCTTCCCCCCTCCAATGCCTACCAGGCTGCGGTTTGGCAGGTCATAGCTTACCGTTTCTGGTTTCTGGTTTTTTGTGGAGGTGAATTTAGGGCTGATGGATGGATCTAAATTATTCTTAAAGAAAAATTCCCCCAAACCTTTTTTGTAAACGGTGTTCCAAAAATCAGCCTCTCCTTTCGATAACCTATATGGCAGTGAAATTCCCGGAGCAGCATGGAATTTCCAATAGCTGATGCCAAGCATGATGTGCAGCGCTTCTAAGAGTTTTTTGGGCACGGCTTGGTCGGGCGTAGCTGACAGTAAAATGGTTTCTTTCCAATCTAGTTGGGAGTTGTCATCAAACTTTGTCGCATAATAAAATAGTATCCGTTTCTCGGAAGGCTGGTATTCATACTTTGTAAATTCAAAAATCATAGCCATTTTGCTATAGAATTTACTTGATTATATCACACATTTTTCCTTCCGAACATGAAAAGCGGCAGGGTAAATGAAAACAGCCCCGCCACGGCGGGGCTGTTTTCTGCTATGTTTACGGATTTGTTGAAAGCCTTCGGAAAATGATGACGAACAAGGCAATTAATACAATCACGATAATAATCCACAAATACCATTTCTTAACGAAGTCCAGGAATGGTGAGCTATTACCTGAAACGGCGGCAGTATTAGACCCGGCCACCGCGGTAGTTGAGGTAATATTTAAAGTTACTGGATCTGAATCAGCCGTAGTATTGTTTGAAGTTACCCGTCCGATAACCTGGATTGTTTGGGCATTTTGTGATTGTACCAATCCGGTAAAGTAAACCGCGCGGGAAGTGTTAGGCGGCAATGAACCCAAATCAATTCCTGAAACTACGTTGCCTGCTGAAGCTACGCCGTCAATTTTTAAATTTCCCGTGTAAGCAATATTGTTAGTAAGGTCAACAGAAACCATGGCAGCTGTGGCGTCGCCACCGGTGTTTTTTACCGTTAGCAAGAATTCAGCATTGTCATTATTGACCAGGTTAATGTTTTTGTTCCATTCCATGTCGCTGGCTTGTTTTTTTCCAAAAAGTGAAACCACCAGCATTTTGTTCTGGCTGTTAACCACCGTGGTAGTTTTTTGGACTGATCCGTTAGTAGAAGTTTGATTTTGAGCGGACTGAACCGTTTGGCCTTGCACATTGGCAGCGCAGTAGGCGGTATAATCAGCTGAGCCCTGGGCGCAGGTTGAACCATCGCATACTAAACGGCTTTTGCAGGCGTCATCAGCACAGCTGTCAATCGTACAAGAATTGCTGTCTTGGCAGCTCTGGTAAATGCCTTGGCGTACTCCTTTTGAATCGTACCATTGCACGTTATTTTGATAACAAAACGTCCGGTAGTTTTGGATGTAGCCGGTACCCTTATAGGTGGTAGTGCCGCCAGCGGTGGTTCCGCCCGTGTGAGTTGTCCCCGCTTTATTTACGCAAGCGCCGTTAGAACAAGCTTGATTAGTCAAGCTACAGTTTTGGGCCACTGACAAGATATTGCCGTTTACATCGTACCAATAAGAAATATTACTGATACATTGCTTATATTCGTACCCCGCTGCCGCCTGGGCAATTCCTGTGTGGAAAACTGCTGCGCCAGCTATAACCAATATTGCAAATAGGGCTAGTTTATAGGTAATTTTCATTAGTTTACGATTAATTAAATAACTTATTATAAATACTAAAGGTTAATGGATTATCAAATCCTTGTCAAACGCTTTTTATCTTGATGATTAATTATAGCATACTAAATAACTCTGTGTCAATAGGACAACTAAAAACCGCCTATGAGGCGGTTTTTAGTTGTCCTTATGTCCTATCGGGTAACTGAAATGGTTTGGCTAAGATCAGCTTCCGGTGCGGAAACAGTATAGCGGCCATTTGAGTCAAACATGATGTTATATCCGGTATTATAATCGGTAGCACTAGTCCACACACCGACACTTGGGTCTACTGGTACCTGGCTGGAAATATAGGTTGGGGTTAAACAAGACAAATCAATGGTTGTGCTGGCTGGTGATACAGCAGAGCCGGTTTTGGCAATGGTGTACACGGTACCAACAGTTAAGGTTGGGCACCCTCCCCCCAAAGCACCTTTGTTGTCAGCCAAGTTTTGGCCGACGGCGTTTAAGATGGTGTTAACGTTGCTTTGGCGCTGGGTGTTGCGAGCCTGGGCAAATTGCCTGGCAGGATTAATAGCAATGATAACAATGGTGGCCAAAATGGCGATAATGCCGATAACGATTAAGATTTCAATAAGGGTAAAACCCTTTTTTGATGAATTAAGTTTAAACATGGTTGTTCTTTATTTAGTAGTAATTTCTCCGACCTTTTCTTTTTATTTTTCTTTCATTGTATCAAATTAGGGGCAAGTGGTAAATGTGGCGCATTCATCCCAGGAAATAATTTTGAAGGCAGTGGTATTGGTGGCAATAACTTTTAAATTGGTATAGGAACCGTTAATGATTGCTTGGGTTTTTATCAGTGTTTGGCCACCGGTATTTTGAGATGAAATAATGGTGCAGATATCTTTTCCCACAGAAACTGTTTTATTGGATTGATATAGGTTGTTTGCCGAATCTAAAATGGCGGCATCAACACAGGCTTCAGCTAAGGCAGCACTGCGTTCTTTCGATTCTGAATCCAAGATGTTCAAACGGGTGAAAAATCCGCTAAAACCCAGGCCTAGGGTAATGGCCAGCAAAATGGTCGCAATAATAATTGCTGACATTAAGGCCATGTAACCCCCTTGTGTTTTTTTAGATGTGGTAACCATATTATTTCCGTAAATATTTCATAAAAGAAAATCCTTGCCGGGCCGGTTTTCCGTTTTGGTCGGCGGTAAGAGTGAAATTAATGGTTACGGAATCTGGTTGGCCATTTACCCCCGCCGATTTTGAAAATGATCCATCGGAAACCGCTATGGAACTGGCGTTTAGAATCACCGGATCAGGTTGACCGCTCTCCAAAGTTACATCCCCCCCATCCAGCTTAAATATTAATTGAGCAGTTGTTCCATTCATGGGTTTTGAGATGGTAAGCGTAGAAGCGGTTTCATTAAAACTGGTTGCTCCCGTTAATGCCCAGGTAATTTTACGAAATAAAAAGTTAGCCTCTTGTTGCAGAATAATGTGGTTATAAGAACCGTCAGCGCTTTGGATGATTTGATAGGCGCTCAATAATCCGCCACCAATAATAATGGTAAAAAGGGCGATGTATAATAGGCTTTCGATTAAGGTAAATCCTTTTTGGTTTAGTGGAGTTTTCATGATTTATGTTCCTGGATAAATAATGGTGATGCTCCCCTGGTTATTACTAGTGTCGTGGGAGGCCAGATACAGATAATTCCCTTCGCATTCAATGGATGTTCCCGTGGTGATTTGCTGACCATTGGACGTTTCAATAACTTTAATCGGGGCGGGAATTTTACCGGTTTCTGGAGCGTCAGCAATATTATATATTTGGACCTGACTCGTGGTCGTTACAAATGCTAAGTAGTCGCGCACTAAAATCCCCAGAACTCCCTGGTTCCCAACGTCAACTGAAGCAATAACCGGTGAAACCGGCATGGCAGGAAAGCCAAGCGTGAGTGATGCGTGCTGGTTCCCTAAATAGGTTATCCCGGTAAGACCTCTGGAATCGGGTTTACCAAGCGCGCGGCTGGCGTAACCGTGAGTGGTGGTATAGTCTCCTGAAAGATCTGTTCCGTTAACAACTCTGGCAACACTGTTTGCATACATGCTGGTTCCATTTTGAAAACGTAATTCCACCGCGTCGATATTTCCTCCCGATCCAATATTGGGTTTGCCACCCGGTGTGTACACATCAATGGTGAAATAAACGCCCTTGGGATTTGGGGTTCCATTGGCATCACTGGTATAGAGGTCATAAAATTCCGCGCCAGTCGCAAAATCATTTTTTTGCGCGCTTGGGCCACCCGGGATTTTCGTGGTTAATTGAGTATTGGTTATTCCGCGGTAATATGACCGTGAAGCAACCGAGGCTCCCCCGGCAGATTGTTCATAGGTAATAACTGCCGTTAAGCCTGAACGTTCAAGTAGCGGAGGATTGATTTCGCCAGAATTTGAAGTGGTAGTAATTTTAGAATCGTCTAATATATAAAACTGATTAGAAGTTGTGGTGGTTCCAAGATAGGTTGTGTCACCCACTCCGTACACCGTCGAACCGGTTCCGGTTGTTTCATTAACTCCACCAACTTCAGAAATACCGCCGGCAGGGTTGCTAATATCAAGTACTTTTAATTCTTCGGTGTCGGCACTGGCCACATAGGCAAAGGTATTTTTTACAAAAATGGAATTAACGGTTTGCCCAATGTCATAGCTGCCAATGCGTACGGGAACATTTGGATTGCTAACATTAATTACGTTAAACTCCGGGCCGGTAGCGGCCGCAGTTAATCCGAGGTAGACTTTTTTGTTGGCATAAAAAATGGTGTTGCCCAAAGCTTGGCTACCCGTACCCGTAACATTAGTCAGTTTATAGTTGGCAATAACCGTTGGATTATTGGCATTATGAATATCAATCACTTGTAATTGGGCAGTTCGGGATGTATTGGCAACATAGGCATAATCTTCTGCCACGGCCACTCCTTTTAATCCTGAACCCGTATTGATAGCTTTAATCAAGGTTGGATTTTTAGGGTTTTGGGAAATATCATAAATGTAAAAATCATTGGCCGCCGCTCCCTGCAGGTTGGCGGTGGTAACATATAGTTTTCCATCGCGGGCATCAACGCCGGTCACGGGATTACCTCCAACGCTGTCAGCTACGCTAATTGAAGTAGTTTGAGCATTAGACCATTCGCCCGTAAGTACTGAACTGCACGTGCTAGGGCCAGCTGTATCAACGCCGCTTGCGTTGGTTAACAGTGTGCTTAGTTGGATGTTTAAATTACGGTTGCCCTCGGCATCCCAAGTTACGTGGCTGGTCACTTTTTTAGTATACAAACCAACTTGTTCTACGCTGAGAGATTTTTGATAGATAGAATCTCCCGTTGCACTAACCGGGTTAACCAAATTAAAATCTAACTTGGCCGCGGCCCGGGCATTTTCTAACAAGGCTTCAGCTTTGTATAAAGCTTCCTGATTGGTTTCTGAGTCAACGGAAGCTGATTGGCTGGAAGAGACTAATGGCAAAACCGCCGAAATCGCCAAGACAATCAGAACCATGGCAATGATGATTTCCAATGTCGCTATCCCTTTTTGATTTTTCATGTTAAATGTTGTATATTTCATGTTTCAAGAAGCGATTACCAGTCTATGCGGCCCTCGCTGTTAATTGAAATAGTATGGAATTTTCCCGCGCTGCTTAAGGTGATATTTAAAGGTTTGGTTGTGCAATTAGATGTCACGCAGTTGCCATTGAGTTGGTCAAAAACAATATCAAAAGGCAGCGGAACCGGGTCGGTAATGGAAACTGCATAAGAAACGTCAATGGTCACATCTTTAGAGCTTGGGGCGTATGCAGTGCACTGAGGATTGGTTGATGGGCACTCAAACAGAACATAGGTTAAGGGGGAAGCCTGAAAATGTACACCATGCCGGGTTTGGTTAATGTTGTCTAATGACTGGTTACGGGCTTTTTGCAGAATGGTTATCAGGTTGTTTTTTTCCGCTGAAAAAGAATAACTTTTATAGGCATCAAAGCTGATCAGTAATCCAAAACCGATAATGGCTGCCAGGATGGCCATCACCACTAAGATTTCTATCAAAGTAAAACCCTTATTATTTTGGCGATAAATGTTGGGTAATGCCATAAATTGGGGTGATAATTGAAATAGCGATAAAGCCGACTAGTACTCCCATGAATACCAGGAGCATCGGTTCAACCATGGTCGATAAATTTTTCGTGGTTTCGTCCAGTTCTTCTTCATAAACATTGGCTAAATACGAAAACGTTTCGCTTAACTTACCGGTGGTTTCAGCCACGGCAATCATTTGTGCTGCTGCTAACGGGAATACGGCACTATTCTTATTCATGTTGGCGGAAATGCTTTCTCCCTTCATGATATTTTCAGCAATAACAGTCAATTCCTTTTTGTATACTAAATTCAGGGTGGTTTCTGAGACGATTTGGAATGATTGGACTACGGTTACCCCGCTATTAAGCAACAATCCTAATGTTCTGAAAATACCGGTGGAGTTGTAGGTCTGCATAACTCTTCCTAAAAACGGAGTTCGCAGCAATAGTGTCTGGAACCAGAAACGGAAAGATTTTATTTCCCACAAAAGGGTAAAGCCAACCATGCCCAAAGCCAACAGTACGGCAATCAGCGCGCCATAATTTCGTAGTGCCAAATTAACGAAAATCAAGAATTTGGTGGTCCAGGGCAGGTCATAATTCAAACTTTTAAACACCGGGAGAATCTTGGGGAAAATAAATACGGTGAGCACAATGGCGATAACCAATGTGGCAATCACAATAAAAATTGGGTAGACCGAAGCCCCGATAATTTTTCTGTGCAGAGCCTGTTTTTTCTTTAAGGTCAGAGCCAGGTGGTCAAGGTTATTGCTTAAGTTTCCAGACATTTCACCAATGGCAATAATATTAATGGTCAGTTCCCCGAAAATCTTTTTGAACTTTTTCAAGGCTCCTGCCAAGTATTGCCCATTTTCAACATCTTTGATGACAGCATCCATAATGGCAATCATGGTTTTGGATTTACTTTGTTCCTTAACCATGCGCAGGGAGGCTAAAATAGGTACTCCCGCTCGCAATAAAACCGCCAACTGCTTGATGAATTGGATGTGTTCTTTCAGTGACAGCCGCATAAAAAGTTGTTTGAATGATAGTTTATTCATGGAGTGTTCTTAATACTTCTTCGGTAGTGGTAATTCCAACCTCTACTTTGGCGAAACCATCTTCTGCCATAGTAGCCATTCCCTGTTTTTTTGCTTCAGCTTTAATTTCTTCAGCCGTTCCTTTGCGGTGGATAATTTCCCGGATGGTGTTATTCACTTCTAATACTTCGTTAATACAAACTCGTCCGCTGTAGCCGGTCATATTGCATGCTAAGCATCCTTCTTTGCTTTTGCAATTCTGGCACATGCGCCTAACCAAACGTTGGGCGATGATAATGTTCACGGTGGAAGCAATCAAGTAAGGTTCAATGCCCAAGTCAATCAAGCGGGGCAAGGCACCCACGGCGTCATTGGTATGGATGCTGGACAACATCAAGTGCCCGGTTAAAGCAGTGTTAACCGCTAAACCGGCGGTTTCTTGGTCGCGGATTTCCCCCACCATAATAATGTTAGGGTCTTGGCGCAACATAGAACGCAACCCGTTGGCAAAACTTAAGCCGGTTTTAGCGTTTACCCCGATTTGGTTTACGCCCTCCAAAGAATATTCAATGGGATCTTCAATAGTAATAATAGAAGTCTTGGGATTATTGAGTAGCTTCAGTAAGGTATATAATGTGGTAGTTTTCCCTGAACCGGTTGGGCCGGTTGCTAAAATCATACCGTAGGGATATTTAATGGCTCGCAAGATTTTTTCTTGATCATTTTTAGAAAATCCCAGGACATCTAAAGAAAATTCCTGATTTTGGTCTTTGAGTAAACGTAAAACGGCGTTTTCGCCATAATAGGTTGGAACAATGGAAACACGGATGTCTATCGGCCCCGATTGGGATTGTATTTTAAAGCGTCCGTCCTGAGCCGTTTGGTGCTCATCGGTCCGCAAACCTGCTAAGATTTTAATGCGGGAAATAACTTCGGAATGAATAGATTTTGGCAGGGATTTATCATCTTGCAGTACGCCGTCAACGCGTAACCGTATGCGCACTACTTCAGCTTGCGGGTCAATGTGAATATCGGAAGCTTTAATATTATGCGCCAATTCAATCAAATAATTAACAACGTTAATAATCGAGGCTTCTTGCCCGTTATTGATTTCCAGCTCTAAGGTTTGACGGATTCTTTCTAGTGTGGTTTCCATATGATTTATTAAGATGGTATATACTATCATATCAAATTGTGTGTGTCAATAGCTGGCAACTAAAAAAACCTCCGCCATGGCGGAGGTTTTTTTATAGATTATTTATTGTTGGGAGGGCGTCTTTTTGTAAAAACTTTTTACAACATAGTAAGCAATAGCTAGGAGCACCAAAATACCCAAGATCCAGGCGGCATCTTTGTTCAATAAAGCATCTTTAATAGACGCTAATAGGCCATTTCCAGCCGGTGTGGTTGAAACAGCAGCGGGTCCCCCGGCTGCGGCCGGGCTCACTGTTTCATTGGTCGGTGTGGCGTTTCCTGTAGCTGGTTCTGGTGTGGTTGTTGTATTAGGAGTTGTTGGAGATGACGCACTGCTTGTGGAACTTGATAATACGCCCTGAATGGCATAACTCCCATTTGCAGATGTTGAGATCACTTTATTACTTTGATTAATAGTTTCCACGTTTGCTAGATTAATGGATCCTGTCCCTGGGATGGTAGCTTGGGCGGAAATGTTTAATAGTGTTTTTGCACCCACGACGCACTGGGGAATCCCCACCACAAAATGTGGGTTTTGGCACGAAGGGGCTGATTGAGCCATAATGCCGGCGGCAATGCTAATGGTTTGGCAAGAAAGATTGGTAAAACTAATGTCTCCGGAAATGACGCAGACGCTATCATTTTGGGTTGATAATTCAACACTAGCTTGTAGTGTTTCTCCTAGATTTTTAGTGGCCGTGGCAGGTGCCACTGAAACTGAAGTCTCGGCGCTAGCGATGCCTGCAATACTTAACGCAACTAATGAGGCCAATCCGATTTTTGTAAGAGTGTTCATGGTATTACTTTCTCCAGTTAAACATTAATATTGCTAAATCCGCTAAATTGACAATGCCGTCGTGGTTAATGTCGCTCATGAAAATGCCCGTTTTGCCCCAATCGGATAATAAGATTGCAAAGTCAAATTCATCCACGTGGCCATCTTGGTTAATATCGCCCGGTGTGAAAACCTGGGCAACACTCCCTCCTCCGCCTGAGCTAACAGGTGTTGGTGCGGGAGCTGGATTTGCTGCAAAGTTTGCCGTTACAGAAATATCGGCAGTCACATTGGCGTCGGTTCTTGGATTAGCGGTTGATTCGTCAGACCAGTTCACAAAATGAAACCCGCCATTTGCTACAGCCGTTACGGCAGTTCCGCTTGCGCCATTATTTACCGTTTGGGGCGTAGTTCCGGTAATACTGCCATTGGTACCAGCTGCATACGTAAGGGTATGAGTCGGAATAGCGGTATTGGTTATAGTGCAAGTTGCCGGTGTTTCGTTGTTGGTGGTTACCGTAATCACTCCATCGGCATTGCAGGCATCGCTAAATGCGGTTGTAAATCCTACAGGGCCACCAGTTTCACTGATAGTGTAGTTTCCAGTAGGTAACCCAGAATACGTTGTGCCGCTCGCGTTACCTGCTTGCGGGCTGGTGGCAACATCAGTTCCGTTTTGCATGACATGGATTTGGAAACTAGCTGAAGTGACTGTTTCGCCGCCGCCCTGCACCACTTTAATAACTTTCAAACTTCCGGTTTGGCGAGTGTTGGTGTAGGTACAAGTAGCCGTTTCACCAGAATCCACATTAATTACGTGGCTGGTGGGAGCTGGCCCATCAATTCCCGCGTTTTCGCCGTCATATTTACAGATTACGCTATTGAAACTCCAGCCACTTGGAACACTTGGTTCGTCTACGGTGTAATTGGTATTCGCATTAATGGTAATTGGGTCACTGGTTTTGGTGCCGCCGGTAGTGGTAAGAATTACGGGGTCTTTTCCTGTTACGGTAAACGTAAAGGTATCATTATAATTTTCATTGCCGGTATTCTTTACAATGATTACATGGCCCGGCTGGTCGTCGTTAGTAATAGTGCAAACCCAAGCTTCTTGATTAGCCACAGAAATATTCCCATCAGTATTGCTGGTCTGGCCGTCAGTACAGCTGATACTTTGGTCAAAACCGGTCAAATTTCCAGGGTTGTCTTCTGAGACCACGTAGTTCCCCGGTGTAAAGAATTTGGATAATTCACTGGTCATAGAGGTGGTCACCGGCGAATTGTCGCTTTCTGGGTCTGGCACGCTGGTAACTTTCAATGGGAAGTTATTTAAGGTGAAGTTTCCGCCATTGTCATTGGGTAAGTTTTTGATTATGGTAATAGCTCCTTGTCCCGCCGGAATATCGCTATTGGTAATGGTGCACGTGGTTGATTCGTTGACTACGCCACCGCTGGTAATAACTACATTAGTGCAGTTGCTTGAAGAAATAGCGTAGGGTGGCGCTTCCGGATTTAATATTTCAGCAATACTATAGGTTCCCGGATCTAAAGTTAAATCTTTTTCTCCTAATAATGGATTATCGCCATTCTGGTCAAAGTAATAACTTCCCGCGTTGTTTACGGTAAATGAAAATTGTCCGGCGGTTCCGGTACCTCCATTAGGATTAGTAACAATCTTTTTAACCAACAAATGGCCCTTTTTCTGGGGGTTGGTAATAGTGCAAACCGCATCTTGGCCCGGGCTCAATGATTCAATGTTGCAATCAGCGCTATAGCCGATAGTCCCATAATTGTCATTTTGGTCTTCGGTGACCGCATACGAAGTTCCCGGAACCAGGTTGGCATAAGTAACATCATAATTTTCCCTGAACGTACTGCTCGGTCCCCCGTTAAGATGGGCGGTAAATACGGTATTATCACTTACTGGGGTGGTCCCATTTGGCGCCACCACCTGTTTTTTAACGGTTATAGATCCGCGTTTGGTATTAGTATAAGTACAAGTTATGGTTTCGCCCGCATCAAGTGTTATGCTGGCTGTTTTTGTATCTTGATTAGTTGTGGTATTTTCAGTGCCTGTTTCGGCGCATGAAAGGCTGGTAAAATCCCAACCGGTTGGTAAGGTCCCCTCGGTTACTGAATAGGTTCCCGGCAGAATATTTGAAAATATTTTATCCGGACCGCCTTCAGGACTAGTGTCTATTTGGAAATTAGAAAGTCCGGTTCCGGTGGTTGAAAAATTAAAGGTTCCCGTTCCGCCCGTGGAAACTTTAGTAATTTTAATAGTTCCTTTTTTGGTGTTGGTAATAATGCAATTGGTGGTATTTCCTGCAGTGACGGAAATATTTTGGCAAGCCGAAACATCTTCAACCCAATTAGCATCTGCAGTTTCGCTAATAGAATAGGTTCCCGGAGTTACGGTGAAATCTTCAGCATGGTTGGTTGCCAATGTTGTTCGCGTGGCCGGAGCGGTTATGGTGCCACTGCCCGTTGCAGTAATGGAAAAAGCCGTTGTGTCGTTAGCGGGAATAGTAACCTTGGTAACGTGAATGGTTCCGGTGGTAACAATCGCGTCTCCGGTAATCAAAACTCCATCTACTCTGAAATGTTCAACATCAGAAGTTGGCCCGCTTGTTTCGTCTCTGAATTTAACCAGAAAGGTGGTATTGTTCATCCCCGCATTAGTAATGGCTGATTGCGTAGTCCAAGAAGCATCGTTTCTCATATCGTGATTTGCCAGTTGAGTCCAGCCGGTAGTTTCACTACAAATATGCCCACTGGCTGCTTTAAATTCAACCAAAGCATTGTCGCTAGCACTACCAGAATCACTGTCACCTCTCCAATAATATGAAAGCTTTACATTGCTGTAGCCAGTGGTCGTAATTGTTCTACAGATATACCCAGATGATCCCAGCATCACCGCAAATCTTCCGCCATCAGGGCTGGCGCTATCATTTCCACTACTAGCGGCTCTTACTTCAGCATCGTCTCCGGCATTTCCACCTTCACTCCATCCAGACACCGTGGTGCTGGTAGAACCTGTACCAAATCCATCAGAAAGGATGGTGGTTGATGCACTTGTTATCCCTGGATGTACTACAAAAAAACCGCCCATTATAAAAAGCGCGGCTAGGACAAACAAAAACTTTTTTGGAGTAGTCATATTTTTTAAATAATACTCTTTAATTACATCATCTTATATCTTGCAATTCAAAAGTCAAGTTTTTATGCATGAAAAAAGAGTAGTCCTACGCGAGCGCGAGTCTCGGGGCGAACTACTCTTCATCGCATGGTGCCAGAAGCTGGGGTTTGGTCATATTGACCGTTGCTATCAGGGAACCGTCGTGATTCGCGGAATTCCGAATTGTAGGTTCGGAATCTCCCCACGAACCGGGATCCTCGGTCCTGACATATGCAAGCTATTATGGCACTCGCGACCGAAAGGGAACTAGCGCGGGGCCATGCGCATGGCCACCTCCTGTTGTTGGAACCGCTTCGCATCGTGTAAACCGGGCATCCATTATGCCAGGTCATCACGAAAGATATGCGAAGAACGGTTTTCATGATGTTAGCAAAAGGCAAGATCCGTGTCAAGCCCCCCTGTGGAAAACTCAACCAGATTTCATTTTTTTAACCGTTTGGAGCATGGCCGGTAATTTTTTGAAACTTTCCACAAAGGCATTCATCATGGTGGTGCCACGGAGTGCGGCTGAGGGATGAAACATGGGAGCCACATGCCAATTCCCTGTCCTGAATAGTTTTCCCTGGTCACGGCTAATCTTGGCTTCTGGTAAAAAATAATTCATAGAAAACCTGCCCAGCGGAATAATGATGGTAGGTTTGATGATTTCAATTTGCCGTGTTAAATAGGGTTTGTAAGCTTCAATTTCTTCGGGAAGAGGATCACGGTTTTCGGGCGGCCGCCGCTTTACAATGTTAGTAATATACACGTCCTCTTCTTTCCAACCCAGGGCACGGATTTGTTTTCGCAATAGTTGGCCGCTCCTGCCCACAAATGGCCGCACTAATTCATCTTCAAGTGCGCCCGGAGCTTCGCCAATAAACAATACTTCGCCGTCAGGATTCCCTTCACCAAATACTAGATTTGTGGTGAGGGGCAAGCTAGTATCGGCAATAATTTCCTGTTTTAGTTTTTCTAATTCTTTAATTTTGTTCATATACTATTATGTATAACAAAAAATCGCCGGTTTGGCGACTTTTTGTTGCAAAGATACTGGGAAATTAATTTCCAGAAGTCTCCATTCCAGAATTTCCGCTATCGCTAACGGATCCAGGAGCTTTGCAAGCTTTGGCGGCTGTTCTAAAACTTGTCCAAGCAGACATTTTAGCGCTTTGCCAAGTTTTTCGGGCAGTCTTCATAGATGCAGAAAAATTAGACCAAGCCGTTCTCACATCAGTTTTCACATCAGCATACGTGCTCTTGGTATAAGCTGATGCCAAAGCGGTTGCCCGGGCTGAATATGCTCCGTTAGCAGAAGCGGTGTATGCAGTCATGGCGGTATCAATGGCTGTTTCCCTTGCCGCTACCGCAGTTCCCACGCAGGTTATTTTAGTGGTGATGCTGGTTGATGTGTCAGCGGTGCCGGTAGTTTGGGCTAATGCTCCAACCGCAAAGGTTGCTGCAAAAGCCAAGGAAGCGGTGGCGATAATAAGTTGTTTTTTTGTCATGTTTTTAAATTTATTAATATGAAGTATGTTTAAGCGATAGTGTTTGCTGGTGGCGAATGATTTTTGATAAAATATATCTTGGTACTATTATTTACAATAAAAACAAAAATAAGAATATCGCCAATAATGAAAAATATTGGTACTGGATTATTGCTACCGGCGTCAAATAGGACTGCGTGTGCATCTATCTTGGGCAAGCCCATGTCATAATCTTCTTCTCCTGCTAAAGATACATTTTGCTGCAATAGCGGGATAAAAATTACCGCTGTGATCAGCGTGGGAATTAGAAATAGAAAAAGTTGCGGTAATATTTTTTTCATGTGCATCTCCTTTTATTATAGTGCGCTCAAAAAATATTGCAAATGTGGACCCACGGGGAATCGAACCCCGCCCTCGTCCATGCCATGGACGCGTAATGCCGATTTACTATGGGCCCATAATTAATTTCTGCTCCAGAACTATTTTTTCAATAATATGTCTGTTTTTAAAATTTTTCAACTTCAATTCCATGCGCCTTGCATCTATCTCATTTGTATACTCTTTTTGGAAAACAATTTTTAGTGGTCTCAAATATTTCAAGGATTTCGTTTTACCTGAGTTGTGTTCTGCTAGTCGTCTTTCCAAGTCATTGGTGCTGCCAATATAGTATCTACTATTTTTCTCACTTTGTAAGATATATAAGAAATACATATTTTTCCCCGATGTCTACCGGGATCCCGACTTCATGATTTATTTTTAATAAGTGCGTCGGGAAACCCCCGCCCTCCCCGATGTACATCGGGGCGTCATACCGCTAGACCATAGGCCCGTGCTTACATCATACTATTTTTTAATTTTTTTTCAATGAAAAAAGGCGTCCCGTGGTGAGCCGCCTTTTTGATTTCCCCTGCCATTACTTATGACCGAGGAAACCCACTACAATACCAGGTGATGATGCCTAGTACAGTCAGGCATCCCATCACCACGGCGCAAAGTATCAGGAATCCCTTCCCCGACAGCGTTGCGCAATCGCACTCCTCATTGCGGGTAATCCTTTTCCCGCAAAAATGACACTGTCCGGACATTTTGCCCCCGCTGTTAATGTGTTTTGACCCCTATAATTTAATTATATCACTAATAAAATACCCTGTCAATAGACAGGGTATTTACATTATACGATCAACTTTGATTTCCATAACCACCATCCTGCAATCAGTAGTACCAGCGGCACAAAGAAAGAATCGGTAAGGAGGTCATTGGTTAATCCAGTTGAAACGCTAGTAGCGCCCAATACGCTGCCGCCAGTAATGTATATAGTCGTTGAAGCTGAATTCGACTGGCCATAATTATTGCTTGCATACAGCGAACAGCTATACGTGTTTTGGCTGTTGTACGACGGAGCAGTATAGATTGGCTGGGCAACTGTTGAGCTGGATACGCTACCGCCGTTGCAGGTCCATGAATAGTTAACAGGATTTCCATTGGAATCATATGCATATCCTTGCAATGTTGTGCTTTGTCCTGGATTCAAATAAAGGGAGGACCCGGCGTTTACCGTGATGGATCCATTTGGACTATTAAATTGTCCGGCGGTAAATTGCAGGTCTTGGCCATAGGTTGTGCCAGCAGTATTTTGGGCAACGGCTCGGAAGTGATAGGTTTGGTTCGCAATCAGGCCGGTAATTTGTCCGCTAAAAGTGCCAGAATAATTTTGAGTGGTTATGTAAGTGGTGTTTGAATAATTAGTGCTCGTTCCCCACTGGAACCAAACGGTAGCGGAATTGTAACCGCCCAAATCATACAAATTACCATTTAACGTAGCATACGTGCTTTGGATGTAGCTAGCAGAGTTAGTTTGCACTTGCGGGCTGGAAATAGCCGATGCGGGGCTGGTTACAAGTACTGCTCCAAAAACAACTAACGATACCACTGCAATTCTTAAGATGTTCATGATGTTAATTTTTTGTTAATTTCAATTTTATAGTATACCTACCCAAAAATAATTACAATATGTATCGCTCATATTTTCCTACACGGGAAGGACTTCTCCTTGTACAAATTAAAACGGCGACATGAAGTCGCCGCTTAATTTGTGCTCCCACCAGGATTCGAACCTGGAACCAATTGCTTAAAAGGCAACTGCTCTACCGTTGAGCTATAGGAGCATAAGTGCATCTTGTTGCAGCAAAATGCACTTGTTTCAAATTTTAATGTAAAAATACCAAATTGTCAATTTTCCCTATAACCCCTCTTCTTTGAGTTGCTCCAATAATTTTTTCTGTTCACGTGTTAATTTCTTTGGCGTTTTGATGATCAATTCCACGTACATATTGCCTCTTCCGTAACTTCCATAATGCACAATCCCCTTTTCGCTGATGCGTAAAATTTTTCCCGATTCAGTTGCGGGTGGAATTTTTACAATGATATTTTTGTTTTCTAATGTTGGCATGTCTAAACTGCCGCCTAAAATCGCATCCGAATAATTAATTTCACGGCTGACATACAAATCATCGCCTTTGCGTAAAAACACCAGATGCTTTTTTACAAAAATCCGCACAAATAAATTTCCTGCCTTGCCATTTTTCTTGCCAGCGTCGCCTTTACCTTCAATTTCCAGAGCTTGATTATTATCAATTCCCGCGGGAATGGTAAATTCAATGTCTTCTTGCCCTTTTAATCTGCCTTCCCCATGGCATACGTTGCATGCTTTTTCAGGCTTGTTGCCTTCACCTTTACATTCCGGACAGGTTGCAAAAGCCGTATAACTTCCCAAAATAGTACGCTTCACTTCTTGGACTTGTCCACTACCGCGGCATGAAAAACATTCATTAATTTTTGTGCCGGGTTCAGCGCCTTTGCCTACACATCGTGTACACGTAATTTCTTTTTTCAGAGTAATTTTTTTGTGAATCGGTTGCAAAGTTTCTTCTAATGTAATTTCAATGTCAATTTGAATGTCTTTACCCTTTTTAATATCTTTTTTGTTGGCCCTGCGCCCCCCACCTCCGCCAAATTGAAAGAAGTTTTCAAAAATATCCCCCAAATCTTCCGCGTCAAAACCGCTTGCTCCCTGATTCTGCCAAGCCCAATTAAAATCTTGGGCGCCACCTCCGCCATTTTGATCAAAGGTTCTGCCAAATTGGTCATACTGTTGGCGTTTTTCGGCGTTGCTCAAAACCTGATAAGCTTCATTTATCTCTTTAAACTTCTTTTCATCCCCGCCTTTGTCAGGGTGATACTTATGAGCCAGCTTGTGAAAAGCCTTTTTAATTTCCTCTTGACTGGCCTGTTTAGTTATGCCTAATGTTTCGTAGTAGTCCATGTTTTTGAGAATTTAGAATCTAGTATCTAGAATGAAAAGTATGTACAATAATTATTTTAACTGATATAGTTACGATGTGTTGTCAATCATTCTCTTTACGAAAAGGATACGACAATGTTCCAAAAGAAGTTCTTTGTCATAGTTTCTTTGTGTGCTAGCCAACTTTTCTTTGCCATGATGTGTGGCAAAAATTGTTGGTGGGGCACCACAGAAAGCTGGATGTTTTGGTCGTCGCTATATTTCTCCAACGGAATCGTACTCACTGGATGCGTTGCATCAATCCTATTCAACCGATTCAAAAGGAGGGCCAGCTCTTAAACCCGCAGGGACTAAGCAGACCCACTGCCTCCGCTTCATTGATCTGAGGCGGATTTTTTTACTGTTTTTCCTTAAACTCTCCTTCTTCCGCTCTTGGTTCTTCTTTTGGCTTTTCTTCGGTGCCTGGTGCGCCAGGTTGCGGTTGCTGTTTATAAAGCTCTGCGCCAATTTTTTGCATGTGCTCACTTAAGTCCTTTGTCTTGGTTTTAATTTCCTCAATGTTATCAGTCTTTTGCGCTTCTTTCAACGCTAAAATTTTCTCTTCAGCGGTTTTTTTCATGTCTGCGTTTACTTTTTCGCCAGCATCCTTAAGGGTTTTTTCTGCAGTATAAACCATGGCATCTGCCAAGTTTTTGGTTTCAATGGATTCTTGTTTTTTCTTGTCTTCCGTAGCGTGAAGCTCAGCATCTTTTTTCATTTTTTCCACTTCTTCTTTTGAAAGTCCAGAAGACCCCTCAATTTTAATACTTTGCGTTTTGTTGGTAGCCTTATCTTTGGCAGACACATTTAAAATTCCGTTGGCATCAATGTCAAAGCTGACTTCAATTTGCGGAGTTCCGCGTGGCGCAGCCGGGATGCCATCTAACATAAACCTACCCAGCGTTTTATTATCCGCTGCCATGGGCCTTTCTCCTTGCAGCACATGGATTTCCACGCTTGGCTGGCTGTCAGCGGCGGTTGAAAAAACTTGCGTTTTGGCCGTTGGCACGGTGGTGTTTTTGCTAATTAAAACGGTACTTACCCCGCCCATGGTTTCAATTCCCAGGCTCAGGGGCGTAACATCCAACAGCAACACATCTCGCACATTACCCTGCATAATTCCGCCTTGAGTTGCAGCGCCAATCGCCACCACTTCGTCCGGATTCACTTCTTTATTGGGTTCTTTGCCAAACAATTTTTTCACTTCTTCAATAATTTTTGGCATTCTGGTTTGTCCGCCCACCAAAACCACTTCATTAATTTGGCTGGCCTCCAAACCCGCTTCTTTCAAAGTTTTCTTGACCAAATCAATACTTTTATCAATATAATCCCCCACCATTTGCTCAAACTGCGCTCGGCTCAACTTATAGAGCAAATGTTTTGGCCCATCACTTCCAGAAGTGATAAACGGCAAGTTAATTTCTGTTTCTTGGCTGCTGGAAAGTTCAATTTTGGCTTTTTCAGCCGCTTCTTTAATTCTTTGCAACGCCAAATTGTCTTTTGACAAATCAATGCCATTGTCTTTTTTGAAAGCAGTCACAATCCAATCCATCACTTTTTGGTCCAAATCATCCCCGCCCAAATGTGTGTCTCCGCCCGTGGCTTTTACTTCCACGGTGTCAGCACCCACATCCAAAATGGAAATATCAAACGTTCCTCCGCCAAAGTCATACACCACAATTTTTTCATCTTTCTTTTTGTTAAGTCCATAAGCCAAAGCCGCGGCGGTTGGTTCGTTAATAACGCGCTTTACATCAAATCCGGCAATTTCTCCGGCAATTTTAGTGGCTTTTCTTTGGCTGTCATCAAAATATGCCGGCACCGTAATAATGGCTTCGGTAATGGTTTCTCCCAATTTTGCTTCCGCATCAGCTTTTAACTTTTGCAAAATCATAGCGCTGATTTCTGCTGGGTTAAGCCACTTATCTCCCATTTTTACATCCACGCCGCCATCGGCACTTTCTTTAATTTCATAGGGCAAATTCTTTTTGTCTTTTTGCACTTCAGCATCAGAAAACTTTCGGCCAATTAATCTTTTGACCGAAAAAATGGTATTGGTTGGGTTAGTAACCGATTGCCGTTTAGCCAAAACCCCCACCACGCGCTCACCCGCTTTAGTAATCGCCACAATAGAAGGCGTAGTCCTAGCCCCCTCTTTATTTTCAATAATCTTCGGCTCCCCATTTTCCACAATCGCCATTGCCGAGTTAGTTGTGCCTAAGTCGATTCCTAGTATTTTGGACATGAATTTTGAACGAAGTGAGAAATTCACTTTGAAAATCAGGTTGAAATTTTCATATACCGTCACTTCTAGACCTGATTTTCATTGCGACACCTTACTTTGTTGCTTTAATTATTTAATTTTTATTAAACCAATATTCTGGTAGTAAATCTTTTAACTTCAAAACTTTATTTTCTAAAATAACTTCTATTTCTTTGTTTTCTGGATTTATCTGCATCATTAATTCTCTACATTTACCGCACGGGGATAAAATTTTACCATCGCTTCCAACCGCTACAATTGTTTTTATCTTTGATTCGCCGCTAGTCGTCATACTTGCGATTGCACTCACCTCGGCACAAAATCCAATTCCACAACCACAGTCCAAGCAAGTGCCAACATATATATTTCCCTTGTCAGTTATTAGCGCAGAGCCAACTTGACCAATTACACATTGCTCGCTTAATTTCTTTTCAATGGCAACTTCGGTAGCCCTTTTTATTAATTCTTTTTCCATAAAAGTTATTTCTTTTTTAGTTTGAATAATTGCGTGTCGTATCCCAGCTTCTCCTCATCTTTTTCAGTTAATCTGAACGGTTTTACTGCCTCAAATAACTCTTTTCTGATTGATTCAGCGTCTGAATTTGCGTCATCGGTCATTTTTTCAAGCTCCATGAAGGTTCCCAATCCTTCCACGTTATCCAAGCACACTTCGTACTTCCCTAATTTACCTTTCTTGCGCGTTTTCTTCACTTCCACTTCCGGTTTCCAGCCTAAGGCTAACAGTATTTGGTGCATTATCTTGCCATCCTCAACCTTAGTTTCGTATTCGTCATTATCTAATTCGTGCGTTCGTTGCCGTTTGAGCGTAACCTTGGCCGTGCCGTTTTCGTTCCGGATTCTCATCACCAGTAATCCCTCCCTTGGTGTGGTAAATATGCTGGGGTCATTTAATGAATACACCACATCATGCTGCGAAATTTCTTTGGAAATCAGCAAACCAGCATCGGTCAGCTTTTTCTCAAGTTCATCCAAATTATTCACCCGTAATTTTATTTCTATTTCGCGCATGTTACTTTAGTAAGTCTTTTATATTTGAATTACTGATTCCAAGCGAAAGTGATGCGGTTAAATTTGGTGGCAATTGCCATGAATTAAATCCATGCACCCAGCCTATCACTTTCCCACTCCGCGAAGAGATGATCGGGCTTCCGCTGCACCCAGGGAAAAACAATTGATCTACTTCAAACAAATGTACGCCCTTCATGATTACAGTTTCTTCCACACCCTGGGGGTTGATAAATTTATAACTGTTATCTTTTATATATTTAGTAACGATATTCCCCTTAAAAAGCCTTGGCGTAATGCTTAAGTCTCCCAAGGTGCCAGCGCTTAGCCATTCAACTTGATCTCCTGCATCCGGTTCTTGCGGGTCGAAATCCAGAGCCTTAATGTTATTGGGAATTCCCATTAATGTAGCTATTTCTGTATTTTGCGTGCTATCTATTTGTAAAATGGCAAGATCCCACTCTGGTTTAAATGTTATTTGGTGTACTTTCAATGAACTAATTTGGATATTCCGCAAATCAAAATCTGGTGTATTGTCACTTCTTTTGATAATAGAGTATATGATTTTCCCATTATTATCTTCACTACCCTCACCCACCACATGGTTGCATGTGATAATTTTTACTGGATTAGTATCAATAACAAAACCCGTGCCCACCACGCGAGCATTATTTTCTTTTAACGAGGTATCAATTCTTAAAATTGCGAAAACACTATCGTAATATTTTATTTGGTTCATGGAAATTATTTGTTTACCTTTATCTTACTTGGCCTCAATACCTTTTCCCCCATCATATATCCTTTTTGTAATTCCTCTGCCACTGTTCCGCTTTCGCCGCCTTCTACTTCCTCTACGATTTCCATGGTTTCTGGGTTGAATTTCTGGCCGATTACGACAATCTCCTCAATCCCCTCTTTTTTTAGAAAATCAACAATCTGTTTGATAATCTGCGAAATGCCTTCGTTATCGGGTAAACTTTTTTGTGCCAAATAAATACTATCAAAAATGGGCAATACTTTTTCAATTAAATCGGCTTTACTATATTGTAACAGAGTCCCCATGCGCTCCATTTCATCTTTTTTGTAATTTGCCAAATCTGCCGCCGCTCGCTTCCAGTTATTCAAATACTCATCCGCTTTATCTGGTTCTTTTTTTACCTGCCCTGAATCTTGTTGAAGGGTTTCTTCGTCTGTCATTGTTATAATGAGCCTAAAATAGTTAATATTTCATAAACGGTCTCCTGCTCCACCGAACCTTGAGCCTCGTCCAGTAACGTTAATTTTCGGTGCAAGGATTTTACCAGATCTTCTGCTATAGCTAATTCTTTTTTAATGTTTTCACGGGTTTCCTGGATTTCGCGGGAAATAAAATGAGGTAGTTGATGATGTTGGGGGGTAATGGTAACCGTAACAAAATAGCGGTATCCCTTTTCGGTTGGCACGCGGCCGGCGGAAGTATGGGGCTGAGCCACGTACCCTGCTTCCATGAGTTCTTGTAATTCGTTGCGAATGGTAGCAGGAGACATATCAAGCCTGCCCTTTTTCTTTAAAAGATTTGAACTAATCGGTCCGGCATGGTCAATGTATTCTCTAATCAATATTTCCAATAATTTCCCTTGGCGGTCACTTAACATGTAAAGATGAACCTATTGTAGCAAATTAGCAAACGCTGTCAAGGACTGCTAATTGCTTACTACAAACAAAGAAGGCGGGTTAATGCCTTCAGTGATTTGGGCGAACCCGCCATGCGATTGTCTACGAGAACGAACTTCTTTCCCGAAGTTTGTCTGCTGGATTCCAGACTTCGAAGGTTAGCACTATACCCGGCGGAGCATTTTTTACCGCGTCAAGAATACGCAGCATTAGCTCGACGAGTTCGGCCTTATCCTTCTTGGAAATGACTTGTTCTCTGAACATGGGAGTCATCGGAGGATGCTGCCTGAAACGAGTAACGGCCATAGGTGACTCCTTCTTTGAGATGATGTGATTGGCTCGACGCTAAATTAAATGATTTTAATGCAGTGTTAAACCAATCACTACAAAGAACAACGTTATTAAATCATCCTACGTCTTTTTGTTTTTCAAATCAAGACATACCGAGTTAATACAGTATCGTTTGCCGGTTTCTGTTGGGCCATCGTCAAAAACATGTCCTAAATGTGATTTACAATTTGAGCAAATAATTTCTAT
Source organism: Candidatus Staskawiczbacteria bacterium (assembly GCA_023245155.1). GTDB lineage: Bacteria > Patescibacteriota > Minisyncoccia > Minisyncoccales > Staskawiczbacteraceae > VGLO01. The sequence continues at coordinate 500,080 of JAHFKV010000001.1, forward strand.
ACGCCTGGAACCATCCTCATCTTCCTGCTGGATAATTGCTCCTGGAATAGCTTTGTCAAAACTGGGCCAGCCGGTGCCGCTGTCAAATTGCGCATCGCTAGCAAAAAGCGCTTGACCACACACCATACACACATAGCTGCCATCTTCCGATTTGTGCACATATTTTCCCGTGAAAGGCCGCTCAGTCCCCTTCTCTCTTAACACATGATACTGTTCTTTGGTAAGTTTTTGTTTAATGTCTTCTTCTTGCATAATTTTACCTTAATAATTTAGCAAACTTTTCCTGAACTTTTTTTAGTTTTGGGTTAATGATGACTTGGCAATATCCCTGCTGCTTATTATTTTCGTAGTAGTTTTTATGATACTCTTCAGCGGGATAAAATTCTGTAAGTGGTTCAATAGCTGTGACGATAGGTTTGCCCAGTTGGTTGCTGGCATTAATATCTGCAATAAATTTTTCGCAAATTTCTCGTTGGTTTAGATTTACATAAAAGATAACAGAACGATACATGTCGCCCACGTCATAATCTTGTTTATTTACGCTCGTCGGATCATGGCTGGCAAAAAATACGGTTAGCAATGTCTCCAGCGGAATAGTATCAGCATCGTATTCTATCCTCGCCGCTTCAGCGTGGCCGGTAAAACCATTAACAACCTGCTCATATGTTGGGTTTTTAATTTTACCACCCGCATACCCAGGTTCAACCGAAACGACGCCCTTAAGCATCTTAAAAACCGCTTCGGTGCACCAAAAACATCCTCCACCAAATACGACTGTCTCCATTTTCATGACCTCATTGTACCATAAAAGCGCCCGTTAACCGAGCGCTTTTATTGTTCTTGATTAGTCTACGCAAACTCCAGAGGCCGGGCACCGGTCAGTGCAACCGTTAGCATTCTGGGTAACTTTTTTGTAGCCGGTATAGTCAACGCAGAATGTAGATCCGGCAGGTTCAGCAGTAGTGGTTTTTAAGGTTGAACACCCACACCAGGTGGTGGCAGTACAAGTATGTGCCGGAGTTCCGCCCGCAGCCAGAATTGCAGCTTCAGGTCCGGTTAATTTTGGATCTGCGCAGAAAGCTGTGTAATTTCCATTCTGATCAAAATACACTGCTCCGTTAGTTAATACCGTGGCCTCATTTCCCTTGATGGCCGAATTTTTACCCTGATTGATGTAGCCAGTGACATTTACCAGTACAATGGCTGCTAAAACGGCGATGATGGCAACCACCACGAGTAACTCGATGATGGTAAAGCCTTTTGATAAGATTTTCTTCATAGGTTTTAATTAATAGTATTTATCTATTATAATTCCCATGAAGATTAGTGCGCAAGTGGATAAATGCTATCCCTTCGCTTTTCGTTCAGCTTGTTTAGCGGTCAGTTCGGTTAAATACATTTTCCGGATGCGTACCGTTTTGGGCGTAATTTCCACTAATTCATCATCACTAATGTATTCAAGGGCATCTTCCAGCCCCATTTCCTTTGGTACGTTGAAATGCTCATCACTTCCTTCGCCCTTGCTCCGCATATTGGAAAGTTGTTTAGTTTTGCATACGTTCACGCGGATATCTTCACTGCGGGAATTTTGCCCTACCACCTGGCCCTCATACACCGCAATGCCATGATCCAAAAACAACACTCCCCTATCTTGCACATTGATTAAACCATAGTAATTGGTGATTCCTGATTCTGAAGCGACCAGGGAGCCATTGTTCGGTTCCTTCCAATTTCCTGGATCTTCCATATATTGATGAAAACTGGTGTTCATGATGCCCAAGCCTTTGGTATCAGTTAAAAATTCATTGCGGTAACCAAACAAGCCCTTCGTGGGGATAATAAATTCCAAGAAAACCGTTGTTCCGTGGCTGCGCATTTCTTTCATTTCCCCCTTCCGGCCGCCTAATTTTTGGATAACGGCGCCATGATATTGTTCAGGCACTTCAATAAATATCCGTTCCCAGGGAACCATATCCTTGCCATCCACTTGCCGCATAATAACTTGGGGGCGGCTAACTTGGAATTCATAACCTTCCCGGCGCAACCGTTCAATGAAAATGGCCAGATGTAATTCTCCCCGGCCTGAAACAATCCAGTGGGTTGGGTCAGTTTCTTGAACGCGTAAGGCCACATCGGTTTCTAGTTCTTTAAAAAGCCTCTCTTTGATTTGACGTGAAGTGCAAAATTCCCCTTCTTTACCCGCAAACGGCGAATCATTAACCATAAAGGTCATTTTAACGGTGGGTTCTTCAATGTTAATGATGGGCAAAGCGTTGGGATTCTCTGCGTCTGCGATGGTTTCGCCAATGGTGGCATCAGGGATCCCGGCGATAGCGCAGATGTCGCCGGCAGTTACCTTATCAGTTTCAATTTTTCCCAATCCAGCGAACGTCATAAGTGAGGTAATGCGATATTTTTTCTGGACTCCTTGGCGATTAATCTGCGTGATTTCCTGTCCGGTTTGCACTACCCCGTTATACACGCGGCCAATGGCAATCCGGCCCTTAAAATTGTCAGCTGCAATAGAGGTCACCAGTATTTGCAAGGGTTTGGCCGCGTCAACCACCGGGCTGGGAATGTGCTGGATAATGGCATCAAAAATTGGCACAATATCGGTCATTTTTGCCAAATCCGGCTCTAGCCCTGCCTTACCATCTCTTCCTGAAGCATAAATAACTGGAAAATCTAAAGAGTGGTCCCCCGCGCCAAGTTCCAAAAATAATTCCAACGTGGCATCAAGAGCCCATTGAATGCGCGCATCCGGTTTGTCTATTTTATTGACCACTACAATAATTTTGTGGCCCATTTCCAAAGCTTTTTTTAAAACGAATCTGGTTTGGGGCATGGGGCCCTCTTTGGCGTCAATTAACAGCAAGCAACCATCGGCCATATTCAAAACGCGCTCCACTTCCCCGCCAAAATCGGCGTGACCGGGCGTGTCAATGATGTTAATTTTAATGTCTTTATATTGTACTGAAGCGTTTTTTGAAAAAATGGTGATGCCGCGTTCCCGTTCCAATTCATTGCTGTCCATAATCATTTCCTGATCCTTGGCTTCTTTGTTTAAATGTGTTTTTGACTGACGCAAAAGCGCGTCCACTAATGTGGTTTTCCCGTGGTCAACGTGAGCGATGATGGCGATATTTCGCAGATTGTTCATGCGTTTGATTATAATATAAAAATTAGAGAATGTCAAAAGAAAATCCCGCGCAGATGTAAACATGCTTGCGCGGGACAGATGCGAGATTGGTGGACGGCCTAGACCGGGATGGGCCTTAGATCGATGCCGTGACTTTCCCTGAGAGCTCTTTCGGTCACTTCATCTAGCATGGGCGCCATGCCGGTCGCAACCAAAGCACGATGGATCGCCGCCGCCGTTTCGCCTCCCCACTCTCCATCGGCGACCATTGCCGGAGACCCGAATCCGAGTCTGATGAGTTCTCCCTGGAGAAACTTAATCTGGCCGGACGACAAGATTCTAGCCATGATACCCTCCTCTTTTTGAAACTTCTGCAACTTCGGTTGCAGAAGTTATTAAAATACTAACTTTTTATTTTTTAAATGTCAAGCAAAGAAAAACCGCAGCGAGACCCCAATCGCTGCGGTTTTGGACCAACTCCGGTTTTACTCCCTAAGGAGTTTGAGCGCCTCCTCCTTGTTCTGAGTGGTCTTTAGGGTCTGGTCTAGCTTCATGCTTGAAAAGACGCTGGCGAGCTCTTCGCTCACGTAAAAAACCAACTTCGCCTTCATCCTCCTGGGTAGTGGAGCCAGCATTCCCAGGAATCTGGAAGAGAATTCTTCCACGGATCTGAGGTTAATGAGTAGCTTAACTTCCGCTCCGTCCAGGGCAGTGATTTCCTGGCCAATTTTTAGGGCCATCTCTTCATCGCGGACAGTCGAGTACGGAAGCGTCGCAATGACGATGCCTCCGTCATGCTCGACATGCAGGTAATGTGTGCCCGTGGGCATGGGGGGACCTCCCTTACGAAATGAGTTGTAATGTGCCACAGTTAAAAATTACCACAGGATAACTGTTGAGTCAATCACGGTCAGGCAAATCCCGGGAAAAAGTCGGTTTTTATATGATTCTTGGGTACACCCATTTCTTTCAGGGTTTGCTGGAAAGATACAATCATAGATCTTGGTCCTGAAATGTAAAATATTCTTTCTTGGTAGTCGGGTGCTTTTTTCTTAATCATTTGGCTGCTAATAAACCCAATTTCATGGTCAAAACCAGCGGGGATGCCGTTGGAATCATGTAAGGTATAAATTGTTTTGGTGCCCAATTTTTCTTGGGCTTCTTTAAACACTTCTTGGTAGGCAATATCTGCAAAGCTATTGTTGGCATAAAAAAGAATAATATCACGCCTCTCATTGGTATCAATCAAATATTTTATCATGCTCCGAAAAGGCGTGATGCCGATTCCCCCTGCAATGAATACTAATTTTTGGTCCGGATTCTTAGGCAACGTGAAATCTCCTGCCAATTGAGATGCTATAATTTCTTCGCCCTTGTCTAAGGTTTCCAGCGCCTGCTTGTAGCTACTGGGTTTATCGTAAAACTTTACACCAATACGGACGGTGTTTTCAGTGGGGCTTGAAGCAATGGTAAAATAGCGGCGGATACCACGGGTATCTCGTTTTTTGTGAGCTAGAGTCCATTCCAAATATTGGCCAGGGTGGAATTTGAACAGACCCTTGGGTTCAAATATAAAATCATAGGTATTGTTGGCAATGGAAATCTTTTCTTTGAGTTGTAATATGAGTTTTTCTTTTGGGCTGACAAGATATGAAAAGATATTTCCGGCCAGTAATGCCAATTCCGGGGAAAAGTAAAATCCAAAAATATTAACAAATGGCGCATATAGAACCCCGGTCAACGCCCCGTACATCATGCGCTTATTGGTAGTTGGAGGTGTGGTAGCTGGTTCTGTAAGCATGATCAGGGAGAAAAATAACAGCGGCGAATCAATAAGCAGGGCTTTGGCGATAAACATACTGTTTTGGCCTGCCAAAAAAGCGTGACCAATGACCATGGCCGCCGATACTGCCAGAAAGCTCAATACCAAATCCCAACGTTTGATTTTACGGGTAATAAGGAATCCACTAATGGCCACCAGGGGCAACATGCATAAGGTGCCAATCCACCAGCTGGCATATTGGTTGAATGCCAGTGCAGTCAATGCTACGCCGAACGCTGCCGGATTGAAAATATGTTTTTTACCCACAGCCAATACATATTTTGACGCCATCGCAAACACGCTAGCCCAGACTAAGAACATGCATTGAGCTGCGTTAGTCGGCGGAGTAATAATTAAAGCAAGAATTAGGGCGGTAATATAGACCGATTCGGTGTTGGACGGCGCCCGGTATATTTTTGTAAATAGGTAGTTTACCGTCAAACATATTATCAATAAAAAAACGGCTGAAAATGCCAGAGAAAGCGGATTGTAGGGCAATGCGTGGGTCGCTGCTAGGGCTACTCCTCCAACCACTAAAAAAATCAACGAGTACAGGGTGAGGCGGTACATCGTGATTTTATTCAAAAAGTTATCTATCAATTGAAGCATAATTTGAAAAACCAGTGGTTTGCGTGGCTATGCCATTTTTGTTAATAAAATAGCCCTCTAGTCCAGATTTTTTTTCAATAAAATTGATACCGTTTTTTTGCATGGCGAAGGCGGCGGTGGCAAAGCGATCGGCTTCATAAATATTAGGACCAATTACAGTTACGCTGACAATGTCAGTCAGTTCTTGTTGACGGTTTTTGGGATTATAAATATGTGCTCCGCGTTCGTAGGCCCCGGAGGTAGCGATACCCTCGTTATTCTTTAGTAAAACTACTTTGACAATTTCGTTTGGCTTGAAAGGATTTTTAATCCCCACACTCCAGGGCTTATCCTCATTATTGGTGCCATGCGTTTGAATATCACCGCCCGCTTCAACATAAAAGTTTTTATATCCTGCTTTTTCTAATATTTTTGCGGTGTTAAAAATAGCCCAACCTTTAACGATTCCCGAGGGATCAAATTTTCCCTGATTATTTCTTATATCAAAATACCCATCAGTCGTTTGCCGAGTTTCATCGCATAATAAGATTATTGTTTTCATGTCTTCGCTCCAATCAGCTTTCTTTAAATCCCCCTTGTTAATCTTAGTAATTTCACTGGTTTCTTTGTAGGTACTGAAGGTTTCGTCAATATACGTAAAATAGTCAAAAACACTTTTCAATGTTTCTTTGTCCGTAGCAACGTCGCACACTTGGACGGTTACGGGCATACCCATAATGAGACGGGTTTCCTTGATCATTAAGAAGCTTTTGCCAGAGCTGAGGCCAATGACTGCATGAAACCTTCGCTGGTTTGAGTGGCACCCGAAACAATGTTAACATTGGCGCTCTGGGCGGTAATGGCTTCTTGCTTTAAAATGGGAGCAGATTGGTTGCTAAGATCGGTGGTGTGGCCAGGCTTATCGGGAAATTTTAAGATTTGTACATCGGCCATTTTACCGCCGTTAATAATCGCCGATACCTGTACGTCGCCATAAATGGTACTGGCCACCTCGCCGGTATACTGGCCATCTTTAAAGCCAGTTTGAGTTGCTGGCGGAGGTGTAGTACCGCCTGAATTATTATCTTGACCCGTTGTAATCGGCGCAGCGGGAGTACTTGAAAACTTTTGGTATATGATAAAAGCCCCCACCGCCATGATAATACACAATGAAACAATGATTGTTTTTATATTTTTCATAATAATATTCTAACAAAAAAATCGTATTATTACCATACGATTTCTTTGTTAAAAAGGTTGTTAGTTTATCTTTAACATCTCAATTTGGAAAATCAATGTGGCGTTTTTCGGTATTATCGGTGGAACTCCATTGGGTCCATAAGCTAATTCGGGTGGAATGGTTAAGGTTCTCTTTTCACCCACCTTCATGCCGATTACTCCCAAATCCCAACCCTTAATTACTTTTCCGATGCCAAGGATAAAAGGAAACGGGGTGTTCCGGTCAATACTTGAGTCAAACTTTTTTCCATCAATTAAAGTGCCCACATAATTCACTAAAATCTTATCCCCCGCCTTAGCCCCCGTTCCGCTACCTTCTTTGGTAATTTCAATTTTCATGCCTTGGATAGTTGAAGTATTAGTGTTAGTAGTATTCTCGTTATTTGAAGGGGTGGTATTTTGATTTGTAGTAGCGGGCGCTTGTGAGGATCCAAAAAAGACCAAATACAGGCCCAGTAATATCACCACCACGATTACTAAAATAATAATTACGAGAAGGATTCTTGACATAGTATAATAGCCTTATTTTTATTACGTTAATCCATTTTATTAAATGCATACAACAATGTAAATAGACAAAACAGTGGATAACTTATTTGCCGCGGTCAATACCACCGAGATATTACTTTACCCACTAAATATTCAATGGGGGCGTAGTTATCGGTTATTTCATTGTTTCCCGAAAAATCAATAGTACTGGTATTAATGTTTTTTTGAGCAAGAGTCGGGTTAATCGCAAAATCAATCTTTTTACTACCGTTAATTCCCAAAAAAATAACATTCTGGGGTTTTGTTGAATCGGGCGATTCCACGGCGAAAAAATAGCTGTTTTCAAAAACACTTTTGAAGGTTTTCATTTCCGATATTATTAACGATTGGTTTTCTTGCTTTAAGGATCCGGCAAAGTTTCCGATAAATACTCCATTGGAGGTAAGCTTGCTTTTAGCCAGGGTAAAAAATTCTTTGGTGGTCAAATGAATGGGTATGGAAAATAACGAATAATATGCGTCCCCGACAATAATGTTGTAGGCAGTGTTAGTTTTTACTAAGAGCCGCCGGCCATCTTCGGTATAATTGTGCAGCCGGGGATTTTCTTCTAAGTTGAAATACTTTTTTGCATTCGCATACAGCTCCGGCTCAATTTCTGCCACATCAACCTGCATGGTTGGTGAATCTTTTAACAGCGCCCTGGGAATTGAATATGCTCCGCCGCCTAGCACCAATGCCCGCGAGGCAGTGGGGTTAATTAATTGATATAAAGCATAATACTTCGTATAGTCATACACCAGATTATCAGAATTTTTATATATGGCGGCCGAATAACTGCGGTCTTGGAATAAAAAACGGGCTGGCTGACCCTTCCATTCGCCATCCACTATCTTTATTTTTTCATACATGCCATCTTTTTCATAAATAACCCACTGATTTTTTTGGGTGTATATGTTTTGCGCAAACAGACTGGCACTGATTAATAAAACCATTATCAAAACACCTTCTTTATGGAATGGCTTTTGGCTTAAAAAATGCATTAAGCCCCAAACAGAAAGAATAGCACCCACCCCCGTCATAATAGCGTTAATGCCAAAATATGGGATGAGAAAAAACCCGGAAAGAATCGTACCGCAAATGCTACCAAGGGTAGACCAAAAAAATATCTCCCCGGCGGTTCTTCCAAGTTTTTCATCAGATGTCTTATGCAGCTTGATGGCAATGGGAGATACTGTTCCAAGCGCAAATGCCGGCCCGAAGAAAATGATTGATGAAAAAATGAGCGGCCCCAATGTTATTGAGAATAATCCACTGAATAGTTGCAAGAGCGCGGAGCTAATAACTTGCATTACCAGTATGGTAAGTCCGCTTCCGAATATAATCAGATAAAAAACTTTGGCATAAGGATATTTATCAGCGGTTTTGCCTCCAATATAATATCCTAATGAGAGCGCCGCCAAAATGACTCCGATTACTGAGGAAGTGGTATAAATAGTGTTTCCATAGTAAGGAGAGAGGATTCTGATAGCCAGAATTTCTACAATCAATACTGCGGTTCCGGTAATGAAAACCGATGCCAACAAGAAAACGTTCTTTGTCATTCCTTATTAGTAGAATTGTTGATCGTTATTCTCCGGCGGTAAGATAAACTCGTTGTTGTGTTTTTGCTCCGGTTCAGTGGTTGAAGAAGATGGTGCGTGTACCGTAAATTTTGCAGGATCAGAAGTTTCATCTTGGCAAATTCCAGAACCTGCGTCAGTCGGGTTAGTAACCGTTACATTATATGTTCCAGCGCTTGCAATATCGCTATCGGGTATTTCGGCAGTAAGTTTAGTATCGGAAATATAGGTTGTGTTTTTTGGATTACCTTTAAAGTTTACCACCGAATCTTGTACAAAATTGGTACCCTTGACCGTTAATGTAAAGCCCGGATCACCTTCATCTGCCGATTTTGGATCTATGCTAGTAATAGTAGGTTTCGAACTGCTCGCATCTCCAATGGTAATTGTTTTTGAATTGGAGGCGCCGCTAGAAGAGCCATTGGGAGGATTTATCACTTGCACGCTGTAGGTGCCAAGATTTTCCTGGGATATGTCACCAGTTAACTCAGTGGCTGAAACAAATGTGGTTGGGATAGCGTGGGTAAACGGCCCCGGGTTTACCGTAAGATAAATGGTGGCACCGGAAACAAATCCACTCCCATTAACAATGATGGTATCATTGGGGCCACACGGATCTATGCTGGTTATAACGGGGTTTTTAGTGTTAGTAAAAGTACAGGTGGTAACTTGGCCGCCCAATATGGTGACATTGTTTGCCTGTTGGTTTGCATTATCAGCAACATATGATTTGTCACAACTAACAGAACTAAATGTCCAGCCACTAGGCATGCTTTCTTTGATAGAATTAATGGTTCCAGCATCTATCCACACTGGACCGGCCGAACCATTACCCTTCACTGTTGTGATGCTTGCCGTATATGGCGAATACGCATAATCAAATTTTCCATCTCCGCCGATCGCTTTCTTAATTATTTTTAATTGTCCTTGCTGAGAGTTACTAAACGTACAGGTAATAGTTTGTCCGGCCGGAATCACGAGGCCGCTGACGCCGAAAGATGCTTTTGTATACGATGCGCTACCACAATCCACGTCGTTGAATTTCCAATCATTGGGAATTCCTTCGGTAATAGTATAAGCCCCTGGATTTACCGTCATGTTACCAGTCGTTCCTGTTCCTCCGGAAGTGGTGATACTCGGGCTAAGCGTTGATGCTCCTGAAACCGTAAATGTGAACGTGCCAGGATTAGTTGTTCCGGAAGTATTTTTTACAATATTAAGTTTTGTTCCGCTCGACTGTGAATCAGAAAAAGTACAAATGGTTTGTCCAGCCCCGACGGTTACGCCTGTAGGCCCGGCAGAGCCCGGAGTAAATGTGCCTCCCTTATCGCAGCTGGCAGAATTGAGTGTCCAACCGCTGGGAATCGTTTCTAAAACGGAATAGTTGGTTCCGGCCGGTAAATTGGGTATGGTAGCATTACCGGTTCCAGCCGATGTTGTCACGCAAGTATTGCCTGTTGCCGCGCCGCTAACGTTAAAACAAAATTGGAGTGTACTGTTATTCCCTGGTGTATTTTTTACAATTTTAATGGAGCCTGTCGCCGTCGGGCTATACGTATTGGTAATGGTACATGTTGCCGTTTGCCCATTCGTGAAAGTAACGGTATTTTTGCTGGTGAGAGATCCTGCATCACAAGACCACGATCCGGCGGTGTAGTTGGCAATGTTACTTTCAGATAAAACATATGTTACACCCGCGCTGACCGTGTGAGCATTGGCAGAGGCTCCATTGTCACTAAAACTACCAGAAATAGATGTGGCTGTCAGCGTCCAGTCGCCGGCGGTCGCAGTTCCGCCGCCCGTATTAATCACTGTCTTGACTAACCTTAAGGTAGGGTTGTTGCTGGTGGTATAATTATAATCATTAAAAGTGCAAGTAAGATTATCATTGTTGGCAAGAGTAATACCAGTAATGCTATTACCGTTTTTTGAAGATCCTTTGGCGGGATTGCAGCTTGCTGAACTGAGAGTAAATCCCGAAGGAATGTTAACTTCGTTAAGAGAGTAGGTTCCTGGGGCGATATTGGAAATAGTAGTTGAATCGCTGTAGGCATTAGGACTGGCGGGATTCAATGCGGGTATGGTTGGGCTTGAATTACCTCCAGTGAGAGTAAAATTAAATGTACCACTTGCTCCATTGGTGTTTTTCACCAGAGTAATACTGGCAGTAGAAGTAGTGCTATTGTAAGTATTTGTGAGCGTGCAGGTTATATTTTGACCATTAGAAAGGGTGATATCACTTCCAGAAAGTGATCCTCCGGGGCAAGACCAGCTCCCAGCCGTGTATCCAGAAGGCCCAGATTCAGCAAGATTATATGTATTTCCTGCAACAACCGTGTGGAATTGAGTAGAATCGCCCCAGTCACTAAAAGCTCCCGGAGGGCCATTGGCTTGCATAATGAAGCTATGGGCAGTAGCAGTTCCCCCGCCGGTATTAACTACATTTTTTGCCAGTTTTAACGTGGGAGGCCCGGAGGTGCCAGCATAGGTATTCGTAAATGTGCAAGTGACAATTTGTCCTGAAGTTACGTTAAAAGTGGCAGTGCGGGTGCCAAGGTTGCCAGAACTGCTTCCATTATCGCAACTGATAGAATTGAGCGTCCATTGGCCTGCCAAGGTACCCTCGGTTGACGCATATACTCCCGCTGGAACGCTGGCTGAAAGAGTACCATTGTTAACATTAATAGTTCCCGCAACATTTCCTGTAAACGAGAATGACCCAACACTATTAACCATGACTTTTTTGACGATGATAGTAGCATTCGGCGGCGGAGTTGAAGCATAATTTGCCATTACGGTCCTGTTTGCGTTCATAGTTACGCTACAAGTGACCGTGCTAGAACTATCGCATCCGCTCCAATTTACAAAAATTAATCCTCCCCAATTCGCAGGAGCTGAAAGAGAAACCGGTGTTCCAGCGGCGATACCGGGCTTGGGATAATTGGTATTACCACCCCATGCATTACCGTTAGAGCTCGTTATAGGAACACCAGCCACTCCGGTAGAATTAACCGTAAGCGTGTAAGATGGCAGAGTGTTATTAAAGGTACACGTGGTTGTTTGCCCGGCTACAATATTTACTGCGGCGGGAGTTCCATTAGTACAGCTAGATGAATTAAATACCCACCCGCTCGGCATATTTTCTGTAACAGAATAGGTTCCTGCGGCCATGGTTAGGCTATTGGATCCCGTGCCGGAAAACGTTGTGACATTAATATTTGAAGGTGTGGGAAAAAGAGGGAAACTGAAAGTGGCATCCCCTCCGGTGGTATTTTTTCGTATTGTGAGAGTGCCTTGATTATTAACCACATTAAAGGGCAATGCATTACCAAATAAGTTAACAGGGTTAACGGCAGTCAGCATAAGTTGCCCAACTGTGGCCAGGTCTAAAACGGTTAGGGGTATTGTAAAATGGTTTGCATCCAGAAAAGTTCCTGCCCGGGTTGCTCCATTAACGACGGCCTGGGTAGATGCCGTAAATGGACTATTGTCAGCAGTTGCCGTAACCTGTTGCGATGATGTTCCTTGAGGCGCTGATGATGGGCTTAAACTGATAAGATGAGGGGTAATTCCAGCCGGATTTACGGTGAAATTCACAGCATTAGAAGTTCCTCCTCCGCCAACAATGGGCTCAGAGGCGTTTACAACCGTTACCGAATAAGTCCCGACGGAGAGGATATTCATATTGCCAGCTGAAACTATCAAAGAAGTTGAAGTCCCTCCCGATGAAGAAAATTGAATTTGGAAACCCGGCTTAGTAAAAAATATTTGGGATGCTGATAAAAACCCTGTCCCATTAATGGTTACTCCTCCCACAGGAGCACTACTGAATATCATTGAGGCAGGATTAATACTGGAAATTGAGGGCGTTGGAGGTTGCGTCGGAGGTGGATTAAAAGCTGCTGCCTGGTTTGCGACTAAAAATAAGAATAAAAATCCTATTAAAATGGTAAATTTTTTGAAAATATTTTTATTCATTTTATATTTTATAATGAGAAAATTATTAATTACATAATTTTACCATTTAAAAAATATGTCAACAATGTGGATAACTCTGGATGCCTAAGCGCTTCCAATAAGTATTCCCGCCAAGAGCACTAAAAATCCGCCAAATACCACCTGCAGGACCGAAAGGGCGAAATTCATTTTAAAATAACGATATCTGATATAGGCGATAACAATGAGTTCCAAACCAACTACGAAATACGCCAAATATAATGCTTGGTTAAGCTCGGCCAGAATAAAGGGAACGGTGTGTAAGATCCCGCCTAAAAAAGTCATAGCTCCGGTAATAAACCCGCGACGGAAAGGGTGCCCCCGGCCCGTATGTTCACCTGTATCAGAAAGAGCTTCGGCAAAACCCATTGAAATAGCCGCTCCAATAGCAGCTGATAATCCAATGAGCAAAGCAATGTGTGGGCTTTTAGTAGCAAAAGCCGCCGCAAATAGCGGTGCCAGAGTTGAAACCGAGCCATCCATTAGCCCTAAAAGTCCCGGTTGGATATATTGTAAAATGAGATTTCTATTATTTTCGTCCATTTGGTTATTTCACTAAGCTTCCTGGTGGAATTTCTTTATCCGGATGTAATACAACGGGCCCATCGGGTGAATCGGCGCATAGTATCATGCCCTGACTTTCCAATTCACCTAATTTTTTTGGTTCCAAATTAAATGCAAAAGGACAAAGCTTTCCGATTAACTGTTCAGGCGTATAAAATTTAGCTATACCAGCTAAAATTTGCCGTTTTTCAGTAGTAAAATCAACCTCTAATCTCAAAAGCTTATTAGAATCAGCTACTTTTTCAGCAGTTACAATTTTACCGATGCGAATATCTACTTTTTTGAAATCTTCGAAACTTATGTGGTTCATGGGGTTTATTATACGACATTATTGGGGGCGAGGGCAATTCTGGTAATTGTGAAATGGGAATAGTGGATCTTATCAGCCGCTCAATTTCCCGCACTTTAGATTTTTGATCTGGTTGCACAAAAGAAATGGCCCGGCCTGTCAATCCAGCCCGGCCCGTGCGGCCAATGCGATGCACATAATCCCCTGCTCCCTCTGGTAAATCATAATTTATTACCAATTCAATACCTTTGACATCAATGCCGCGGCTGGCAATGTCAGTAGCCACCAATACCCGGAACTTTCCCATTTTAAAACCATCAAGTGCCATGCGTCGTTGCCCTAAAGATCGGTTTGAATGAATTTCTGCTGCCGTGAAACCCTTGGCGTTTAAATTCCGGCAGATTTTTGTAGCGGCAAATTTAGTGCGGCAAAAGACCAGCACACTACCTTTGTATTCTTCCAGTAATTTTTCCAACAAAACACCCTTATTTTCTTTCTTAATGAAAAATAATTCGTGTTCCACTTTTTCATTGGCGGTTCCGGGGCGGGCAATTTCCACGCGTACCGGTAACTTCATGTAGGTGGTGGCTATTTTAATAATAGCGTCGGGCATGGTAGCTGAAAACAGCATTGTCTGCCGTTCTTTGGGCAATGATAGTAAAATTTGCTTGATTTGCGGAGCAAAACCCATGTCCAGCATACAATCGGCTTCATCTAATACTAAAATAGAAACATTGCTTAAGTTCAGTGTTTTTCTCTTTAAATGGTCATTAATCCGACCCGGAGTTCCGATGTAAATGTGCGGGTTCTGACGAATAGAATTGACTTGAGGGTACATGGAAGCTCCGCCAATTAACACCGAAGTTTTCAAACCAAACGGCCTGCCAATTTTTTGTAGGGTTTCATTAATTTGCAGGGCCAATTCACGAGTTGGTAAAATCACCAATCCTCTGCCCTTCTGGTTTGCCATTAAGCGCTGTAATAGCGGAATGCCAAAGGCCAGGGATTTTCCGGTTCCTGTTTGAGCGATGCCCACAACATCCTTTCCTTCAATGGCCACGGGAATGGCTTTATGCTGGATAGGCGTGGGAGTAACAAAATTTAGCTGTGTCAATACTTTTAAGATATTTTCACCAATGCCAAGATTAGTAAACATTTCAGAGTTTTGATTCATACTTCTATTATATAATAAAAAATAACTAATGTCAAATCAAAACAAAAACCGCCTTGCGGCGGCTTATATTATTTCGGTCCCCACATCCACTTCGGGCTCTCCCCTGTTTTGTAACAAATGTATATCAATAACGCCACAGCTAAGCCAATACTGGTGAAAAATACTATTTCATCGTTTTTAGTTTGGGAGCCGGCGTCAAACATAACCGCCTGGAAAAAAATAAAGGCAACAAAAACGGCAATAATAACCCAGCCCTGCCACTTGGCGGGCGTCCATCCCCAACCGTACAGTTTGCGCTTAAACCAGTAACCTTCGGGGTTATATTTTATATATTCGATATATTTTTTGAACATAGATTTTAAACCGGTATTGCTGCTCGTAGCTTATGGCGGCGCCGCTTAATACATTTATTACAGCATACCACTTTCCTTGAAGGTCTTATAGAGTCGTCATTATAGAATTCTTCGCAAGGAGTCGCACAATAAATACACTTGGCAACAATTTCGCGGCCAGGTGTTTCAACCACCGGGGTGACAATCCGGTTATCAAACACAAAGAGTGTTCCCTTAAAGTGTTTACCGGGGAACTTTTTCATATAGGTGTGGATCCCGTCTTTTAATTGGTAAATGTTTTTAAAACCTTTTTTCTTTAACAAGCACGTTCCCTTTTCGCACCGAATATCACCCGTACAGACCGTAATCACTTTCTTGTTTTTTAAATACTTAAGCTCTTTTATTTTTGCGGGCAGTTCGCGGAAAAACCGTAAGCCCGGATTAACTGTTTTTTCAAAATATCCTGCTTTAATTTCATAATCATTACGTAAATCAAGCACCACAAAATCCTCGTTTTTTTGGTACATTTTTTCCAGTTGCGCGGCGGTTACCATTTTACTGGTATTTTTTTTAACGTTTAAATCCCCCACTCCCAGTGTCACGGTTTCCGGCCGGGTCTTTACCATTAATTTAGTAAAAGCTTTTCCGTTGCCTTCGCTTTCCTTAAAGACCACGTTTTTGAACATGGTCTGTTTTCGCAAAGCTCTAATATAACCCTTAATGTCTTTGGCAGTTCCCTCAAAGGTGGCATTAACACCTTCGGGGGCAATTAGCATTCTGCCCTGCAAATTAAAATCGGCAGCAATCTTTTTGTGCCGGTCTCTGAACTTTTCAGGATTTTTAATTTTCGCAAACTTGTAGAAAAGTATTACGGTGTATGGCTCTTTTTTCATAGATCTATTGTCCATCTGCGTGTTTCGCATTGAAAACTGAAAAATAATTATTCCACTTCTTTAATTTATTTTTTATTTCTACCCTACGCTTATTTGTAATTCTTGAAAATAATGCTTCTTTTTCTCTTGGAGATAAATTAAAGATAATTCTTAATAATTTTGATGCAAGTATATTGTTTTGATTATTTATATGTTCAATAATATATTTTTTCCCGTGGATGTGGTATCGCAATCCAGCAATTTTTTCTTCTAAATAGGATGGCTGAGGATTAATTCTTAAAAAAACAAATGCATGAACTGATTTGGCCCCAACGCTTTTCAGATAACGAGTAGATCCATAAATTGCAGATGCTGTTGCGCACACGTCATCAATTAAAATGATGTTTTTACCCTTCAAGGATTTACCTTGATAATATAAAGATTTTTTAATAGCAGCCCTCCTTTGCGACGGACTACATTGAGAATACGAAATCTTTTTGAATATATTTTTTTGCCCTAAATAAATCCTTGATATCTTTAATTTTTGAGAAATAATATCTGCTATGACATCGGCGGGAGCAGGACTGATAATAGATGGATGACTCACTACAGCCCAACCCTTAGTTTCCTTTTTTATCCTGGGCAAAACGCGAAAAATCTTTTTTATTATCTCATCGGCAGCAAACGTAATTTTTTCTTTGTTACCAAGTTTAATATCAGAAACCGTCCTGCAAAGCAGTGAGTTTGAATGGACAATTCCGCTGGTATGTTTTTTGCAAAATACTAATCTAGCTTTTTGCGTCATGGCAAGTAGTGGGAGTTTACGTAGCAGGATTCATAGTATTATGTGAGTCTACCAGATTTTATGCAAATGAAAAGACCGGCTGTATAATTATTTTTTAACAATAATATGAAACAAATGCCAAGACTTCATTTCTCCTTTTCCAGTTGGAGCCATAACTTCTTCTTCTTGAAAATACAATTCCTTGTAATAGAAGGTAGATGCTGTCATTTAAGGCTACTGCGCCCAAATCAAGGGCAGCGTGTTTGTTTCCTACAAATGCAAGCGCCTTGACCAATAGCGGCCTGGGTGGTTTCCCTTTCAGGCGCCGATAATATTCTTCCCAATTGTCATTCATGTCACTTTTTCTTTTTAGGTTTTACCCCGCCCGTAGGCCTAGCCTTCGGGCTACGGCTGAGGGGCAGTGGCACATTATCTGCTGTATCGCGAATAAAATTACTGAGCCATTCCCTATCTTCCCACTTTTCTTCGGGTATTAATAAATAGTTTTTAGCTCCCGGGTACGGTGGCGCGTTGTGACTTGAGTCTAAATATTTATCAGAAATGGGCGTAATTTTTACAAAAATATTATCATCGCACACCAGGCCCACGATTTTTTCGTTGCAATATAATCCATATTCACCAAACATAGGCCGCGCCCGCATGTGGCCGGCATCAGCCATTTGTTCTAAAAAGTATTGTATGTTTTCTTTACTGGTTGGCATACTAAAATTTCATATCCCCGCATGCTATTTTTTCGGTTTTACTAAGAAAGACTTTGATTTTCTGTTATATGATGCTATTTCTTGAGCTTCTAAACTTGAATGACTTTCCAAAAATTCATTGAATGATTTATATTCGCCCATGCCTTTTACATCCAAATCGTTTAATTTCCAATCGTCAAAACATAAAATCGCTTCCTCGGTCAAAAGTGGCCCTACAAAATCAAGTACAGCTTTTGATGAACTGTACGTGTCACAGTCAATAAATACGATGCCAATTTTCTTTATTTTATATTTTTCAATAGTTTCTTTATTCAATGTGTCTTGATACCAGCCTTTTATCCAGTTAACATCATTGGGATTTACATTATTTCTCTGCAAACACTCTTGCATTTTTTCAAATGAACAAGCATAAAATCCTTTTTTCCAAACGCCATCATCCTCTTTTTCTGCACCAGCTGGTAAACCTTCAAAGGCATCAAAACCAAAAAACCTGCTATTAATTCCAAGCCTTTTTACTGTTACATACATACTTGCAAGTGATGAACCGTTAAAAATACCAAACTCAAGGTAATCCCCTATTTCTCTTCCCTTAATAGCTTGTAATTTTAAAATGCAATCGGCAAAAAATATTTTTAAATTTTCTGGTGGTACCAAATGCACACTGCAAATATCTTTAACTGCTCCTAGGGTGTAAGGTGACTTTGGTACTGGAAAAAACTTTCTGTATACTATTTTTCCCATTCTCTGAATGGTATTATATCTAAAGTTCATATTTTTAT
The DNA here is from genome assembly GCA_023245155.1 of Candidatus Staskawiczbacteria bacterium. Lineage (GTDB taxonomy): Bacteria > Patescibacteriota > Minisyncoccia > Minisyncoccales > Staskawiczbacteraceae > VGLO01. Next base: position 518,488 of record JAHFKV010000001.1, read on the forward strand.
CGCATAATAATTTATACTCCAAACTGCTTTTTAATTTCCGCCATTTTGGCGGGGTCTAATTTGGCTTCCAAGAATCTGATTTTTAGTTCCGGTTCACCAAATTCATCGCCTAAAACCATTTCAAAAAATTCATCAAAGCTTACCAAAAGCAAATCTATTTTTTCTGCGCCGTCCAACTCTTGTTCAGCTATTTTACGACATCCTTTAGCGATGAAAGTGTATATGACCCATTCCATTTTGCTCACCGGCTGGAAGGCGTCGAACAGGGCCCACTCCTTTGCTTCATGTCCCGTTTCTTCCAGTAATTCTCTTTTTGCAGCTTCTAAAGGGTCTTCGCCTTCGTCTATTCTACCGCCAACTAATCCAAGAGAAGATTCTTTACCCGGCTGTTCTTCTCTGGCCAGAATAATTTTCCCTTCTTCTGTGACAGAAATAACCATGGCAGTATCTGGCCTTTTTACCTTTTCAAATGTTCTCATTTTCCCGTCGTAGCCTAGCAATTCCCACTGATACACATCAAAAATTACACCTGTAAATACTTTCTTGGCGTTTTCCGGCAACGGCTGGTTTGAAGTAGGTTTTTTAATTTGCATGAATTCTAATTATTTTTTCATTTACAATTATACTGCATCCATAAATTCATCAAAACCATTACCATCGAATATTTTTATTTTAGCATTTCCCCATTTTTTTGAAATTCTTTGAAATGCCGAATATTTACCAGTATCCGAAAAAGCGCTCTTCATGTCAACTAAAATAATTTCTTTATTTAGAAAATCTAGACTGCTCAGATTATCTATAAATGCCTCATCCCCAAAATTATATCCGATTGATATTATTAAGTTAGAATTTTTTATCTTCCTTTTTGCCAGCTCTAATTGCTCCTGGAAAAAAACATTTTCTGGGTTTATTGAGGCGTGAATTGGTATCAACATAAGCGGAAAATCAAAGTGAGATACGGGTTGTATTTTTTTCTCACTAGTCATAATTTGTTGATATGAGTAAAAGTTTGGTTTTTTTTGACGAAGACCAATGATTCGCAAAAAGTCTTTTGAGGAACTCTTGTCGCTCATCATTTTCGAAAATAGTGCGTGAGTAGTATGTGTCTTCTGGTCAGTTTCAATAAAAGGTTTTCTAAAGATATATCGAAAATTAATACTTCCATGCATTTTTACAATCGCGGGAATTAGGCCAGTGTAACTCTTGGAACTATTGAATTCTCTTTCTGTGGTGTCTCTATCCGCTATTAGGTAGGATTTTTCTAAAATTGTATCATAATTAAAAGACAAGCATGACCAGCGCCCTTTACCATATAGGCTCCACATAAGATTAATGATGGTTCTATAATTATTGGTTGAATCAGTAATAACGTCTTCTGATGCTAGAAAAAAAATATCTTCTAAATACTGAAGAAACCTACCGAAAAGATTATCTTCTTTGTTTTGCGCATAGAAAGAACTAAGATATCTCTCTAAATCATTTTCATAATTACGCAAATCTCTAGTGTAATCACTTTTATTATTTTTTATAAAAATATTTTCAGGCCGATTAATAACTTGATTAACAACGTTATTGGAATCATTAAATAAATCTCTAACTACTGGTGGCTTGTAAAAGTGTTCTTTTGAATATCCGTAAGAAGCGCCAGCACCAAAAATAAGACATGCTTGACTATTTGGTTTACTTGCAGAGTCCCTAATTAACTTTTTTAATTCTTCGCCCTGGATTAAAATATTTTCTTCCGTCATTTAGAGTGATTAATTTCAATTATTTTAACTTTCTCTTCTCTGCTCAACCGCTTTAAATCCCTCTCCCGCTTGCGCGCGGCGGAATAGGTTTTGAAAACCTGTGAATATTTTAGCTTAACCGGCCTTCTGATTTTCGTATAATGCGCGCCGGATTTTAAGTGATTATGCGCATGCAACCGTTTTTCTAAATTATTCGTGCTGCCCACGTAAAATGTGCCATCTTTGCACTTCAAAATATACACGTAAAACATTGATTAAATATAGCACTTTGCACGAATCTTTCAATAAAATCGTTGCATTTAGCATTTTTTTTGTATAATATTTAATAATGATAATTTTATGAAAACTAAGCCAAAACAAAATAATCAAAATATGACTGCGATTGAACGTATTTTTAATTCGCTAGACCTTCAATCACGAGGCTGGATTTTTAAAAAAGACTTAGAGCAAGGCCTTGCTGATAGGGGTATATTACTGGATGATGTGCGCATTAGGCAGACAGCCGACCAGTTAAAAAAGTTAAAAGCTGACGAAAAAGTTAATGCTGTGATTTTTGCCAAACTGGTGAGACCCCACATTACCCTTATTGAAAAAGCCCTGACGGGAAATTTGGTAATCCCGGACTTTAAAAACTTTTCCAGCTTTATTATCAATCTCTATAATAGAACCATTCAAAATGAAGAAGGCAGCGTATCGGGCGAAATTCCAGAATTAGCCAACGCCAACCCGAACCAATATGCCCTATCAATCTGCACCGTAGACGGGCAAAGATTCAATATTGGAGATTATCGCGCTTCATATTTGGCCCGCTCAACTGCAAAATTTTTAAACTACTGCCTGGCTTTTGAAGACCAAGACCAGCAAACTATTTATAAATCAATCGGCTATGGTCCCAAAGAAAGCGAAATTGACCATATTATGCTCAATAAAAACGGACTTCCGCATAACCCTTTTACTAATTCGGGCGCATTAATGATTGCATCAATGCTTTACCCCAAGCTTGCAGAAAAAGTCCGCTTTGAAAAAGTTAAAAAACTATGGAAAGAAATGTCGGGAAATATTTCTTGCGGATGGAATAGCAATGCTTTTTCTTCTGAAAAGAAAAATGCTGGTTATGACCGTGCGTTGGCCTACTTCATGCAAAAGAAGGGGCTTTTGCCCAAGGGTTCGGTAGATAAACATTTAGAGTTTTTATGGCAATGCCAAAATATTGAAACAACTACAGAGGCACAAGCTGTAATAGGAGCGACGCTGGCAAATGCCGGTGCTTGTCCAACCAACGAAAAAGATGTTTTAAAACCTAATATTGCCAGAAATTGCCTTTCGGCCATGGCTCTGGCGGGAATGAATGAATATTCAAGTGAATATAACTTTTCCATAGGCTTACCGGCTACAAGCGGTAATTCCGGCGTAGTGGTAATTGTAGTCCCAGATGTAATGGGTATCGCCGTTTGGTCGCCTCGGGTTGATGGAAATGGCAATGGCATGAAGGGATTGGATTTTTCACGCAAATTCATCGAGCGGTTCAATTTTCACGCCTTCGACAGCAAGATTAAGAATATAAATAAAATTGACCCCAGATTGAAAAAAAATGAAATCAAAATGAAAAGTGTTATGGCGCTCACTTCGGCAGCGTCCATTGGAGATGTGGATGAACTAAATCGCCTATATTCTGTGGGTGTTGACTTAAATGAGGGGGAATACGATAAACGAACGGGTATACACCTTGCCGCTTCTGAGGGACATTTGGAAGCAGTGAAGTTTTTTATAGAGAAAAATGCAGACATTAATCCCAAAGACCGCTGGGGTGGTACACCTATTACTGATGCGAAAAGGGGTGGACATAAAAAAGTATTTGAACTTTTGAAAAAACACGGCGGAAGAGAAAGTTAATAATAAAAACATCCAGACTTAAAACTCATGGCCTATAATAAACAATTAGAAGATTCCATGGTCGTGTGCTGGGCCGCGGCTCAAGGCGATGTCCACGAACTTCAACGTTTGTACGCAAACGGCGTTGATTTAAATACTGCAGATTACGATGGCCGAACCGGCATACACCTTGCCGCATCCGAGGGTCACTTGGAGGCAGTAAAATTCTTGGCGGCAAAGGGAGTGGATATACATGCCAAAGATCGTTTTGGCGGTACGCCGCTTATAGATGCCAAGCGCGGGAATTTCAAAAAAGTAGTGGAATTTTTAGAAAAATATAAATAGATATGAACAAAATAACGAAGGTCTATGTGCTAAATACCGGCGGAACCCTGGGAATGATTGGAAACCCTCTTAGGGCAGCAAAATCTGCCGCAGAATTAATGGAAGGCATTGCTCCCCCAAGAGATGTTGAAGTGGTCTTTGATGATTTTAAATTACGGCAAGACTCAACCAATATTTTGCATGCAGAGCGCGCCATGATGGCGCGGCAAATAGAAGCTAACTATCAAAAGTTTGATGCGTTTATTGTTATGCACGGCACAGATAGCATGGCTGAAACAGCCGCGGCGTTTTGTATGTTTTTTAAAGAATCTTTGCAAAAACCGCTCATTTTAGTTGGTGCCCAAATGACGAAAGACGAAGTGGGTTCTGATGTGTACATGCAACTTTCCAATTCATTTAGGATAGCTAAGTCTTTCCACCAGCATAATGTGGTGGGTGTTTACAACGTGTGTATTGGAGATGTGTGGGACGGCAGCCGTTTAAAAAAGAGGGCTGAATCAAACTTTATGGCGTTTTATACTCCGGGCAGAAACCCGGTAGCACGAATTTGGCCACATATTCATTTTGAAGAGGGCGTTAGATACCAAGATCCGGTTTTAGCAGCACAGAATCTACGCATTAATACAGAACTTGAAAATAAGCTTGGTACCATTCGTGTTTCTGCTGATACTCCGCCATGGATGTTAATGGATATGATTGAAAAAGGGCGCTTAAAAGGAGTTATTCTTGAATGTAAAGGTGCTGGGCAAATTCCCAGCCGCGAATGGACAGATTACCAAACTGACACCACCTATTCCTGGATTGACGCCATTGCGGCTGCCACCAAAGCTGGTATTCACGTGGGCATTCTTTCACCGTTTGAAGACGGCAGAGTTATTTTAGATCGCTATGAACTTGGAGCACTTGCCAAAGAAGCCGGGGCAATTAGTTTAGAGAGTTTAACTCCCGATATGGCAGATGTAAAATTCCGCCATGCCATTGCCTTGTGGCCAGATGACCGGGAAAGAATCCAAAAGTTTATTTCCACAAATATTATAGGTGAACTATTAACCGGGATTGAGGACCAAGATTAATCTGCGATTAATCCGCCCAACAAAAAAACTGCTCCGACCTCGGTCGGAGCAGTTTTTTATTACATAGAATCTGGCGTCTCGTCCCAAGTTTTTTGGAACTGTGTCCCCCATTCCACCATTTTTGGGTCATCCTTTGGCATAGCTTTTACGCTAGCTGCCATGTCCGGATGCGCCACTTCTAAGTGCTTCATGCCCACTCCCATTAATTCATCGGGAGTATTTCCTGAAATTGGCTCATCGCACATCCCGCCCATTTGCCTACATGTAATTGTTTTCATGTTTTTATTTTTTAATAATAAACTTATTTAGAAAACTCTGTCATGGCGCGCATTAATGGCACACCAAGTGAAACAGCCAGCAATGACAAACTTAACGCCAATCCCAATCCCCTGCTATCCATTACATTGCCCACCAATATCCCAGCAAGAATAATTGACAACGCCCACACTCCCAATAAAAACTTTCTTCGTGTTATGTTCATATTTTTATTTATTTTCGTAAGCTTTTTCTAAATCCGCAATGATGATTTTTTTCATTTTGAGCATCGCTTGGGTGGCGCGCATATTAGCTTCATTATCGGGGCTATTTAGCCATTTGTCCATACCTGGTACCACTTGCCAGGAAAATCCAAACTTATCCATCAACCAACCACATTGCTGATTTTTAGGGTCGCCACTCTCAGTCAGCTTATCCCAGTAATAATCAATTTCTGCCTGGTCTTTGCAGGTTACCAAAAAAGAAACTGCGCCCGTTGGTTTAAAAAATGGCCCGCCGTCAAGGCACATAAAGGTTTGCCCTTCCAGTTCAAAAACTGCTGTCAGTACCTTACCGTCCATGTTTTTCATGGGACCTTCAGTGATACCGCTCGGGTAGCGCTTGATACTTTTTATACTGGCGCTTTTAAAAATGCCACAATAGAAGTTCATGGCTTCTTCCGCATTTTTATCAAACCACAAAAATGGAGTAATTTTTTGTTTCATGTCTTTGGTATATCATTTTGCAAAACTAATATCAATCTTGGCTCGCCATCGCCATAGTAATTTTCCTTACGGCTTTCCACGGTAAAGCCGAACGATTGATATAATTTCAATGCCCGGGCGTTTTCAGGATGAGTAGCCAACTCAATTCTGTGCATGCCTTTGAGTTCTTCGAAAATCTGTGTCAAAACTTGGCGGCCTATGCCTTGGTTTTGAAATTCCGGAGAAACCACTAAGCCCGTAATTTGCGCCACACCATTCTTATTTTCATAGGAAACACTGCCAACGGTAATGCCATCTCTCTCGATCAAATAAACCGAGCCAATTTCAAGTGCCACCAACCACTCATCTTCAGTAAGCATGGGAGAGTAAAGTTTGCTGCCCGCCGCGCTTTTTTCTATCTCAATCAGCTCTGGGATGTCAAAATTACTAGCTTTCTTAAGCTGGCACTTATTTTCCATACAAACACGAAGTCAATTCCACCGTCTCAGTCCAGCCGCATTGGCCATTGGTTTGCCGTTCACAGGTGGCTGTTTTATAGCAGGAGTATTCAGCCTTGTAAATACAGCTGGAAACAACTCCTTGCTGGTCACTGCAAATTTCATTGCTACAGCCACCCACAAAACAGGGTGGGGTTGCAGTTTGCTGATGATTCACCGTTGGCGTATTTTGGGCGGCAGGCTTTGCGCCATTATTTTCAATTGCAATAAATGCCAACGCACCGATAAATACCAATATGACAACGGTTAAAATAGATAATAAAGTCTTTGACATAAATTATGTGACACAATTATATATTAGTTATAGCGGTCTTGTTTTTAGGACGTATAGACGAATGCGTATCTTGCAATATATGGTGAAGATTAGAGCCCGGTCAGTTGCTGCATTCGATGACGCGTCTTGTAGGCAACATTACCTGACACGGGATCGATATTATACTTTTTCTGAAATCTTTTGACGGCATTTTTAGTGAGCGGACCGAAGTAACCGCTCATGTTTGCTTCTGGATAACTGCCTTCGTAGGCAAGAAATTCCTGCAAGTCTTTAACCAATTCGCCTTGACTGCCGAGTTTTAAGTCGGTATCAAACAATGCCATATCGCCGGTGACCTCTAGTTTCTTCTCATGAAGCGTAACTGAATTGAGTTTAACCTGTGTGGCACTGTCAACAACACCACTCTGCGCGAGTTCATATTTTTTCTGAAACTGCTTGAGAGCTTTCTCCGTGACTCCCCCGAAATAACCAGTAATCAGATTTTCGGGGAACGACACATTTTCAATGGTCAAAATCTCTTGCAAGTGTTCGATTTCAACATTATTGTCTCCACGCTTGTAGACACGGGTAAAGTGCATGACCGGAGAAAAGGGAACGATTGATCCTGTTTCATTGAATTTTATCTGATCGTTTCCTGCCTTGGGCGCAATAGATACCCTGACCGGCGAGGAGTATATTTTTGAGTGATTGTAGGAATAAAGAGCGTAGTAGTACGTTGTATTATTGGTAACATTTGTGTCGGTGAACGTTTGCCCACGGCCCTCATAGAGCGTCTGTCCGTCGCTTGGGGATGAGGGATAGCCGCCTTCTTTGCGGACGATAACGGTACGTACGAAGTTTGCTTCTCCCGGGTTATTCCATTCGAAAACAATTTGCCCATTTACTGGTTCGGCTTTGAGTGTGGTGGGTTCAAATGAACCGCTACCTCCGCTCCCAGACGACTGGTTTTGAGCCGCCTCGGCATTCACACTCGCGCTAGTAGTTGTTTTTATTGAGACGACATTGGAAATGGAAGACCAGTCGCTATGCTGATGTTTTGATTTGATGGCGAAATAGTAGGTCATATTTGCATTAAGACCAGCAATAATGTATTCACGTTCCGTACCCTGCGGATCAAGATCGCTGTGATAGACAGGAATAAGTTGAGCTTGGGCAGCGCTAATATAGTTATTCTCTGTTATTGGGCTTGTGCTGTAGCGGATATCATACTCAAGCGAAACATCGGCATTTTCTGAAGCGGCATGCCAAACGAGCGCGACCGATGATTTATCGTATCCGCCAATCGAAAGGTTTGATACGGTAGCAGGAGCAGATATTTGCTGACTGCCCGATTGCACAGTTTGGTTTGTTTGCAAAACACCAAGCGTAGTAAAAGTATAATCATCTGAAAATGTAACATCACCAGCCGAATCAATTGATTTGACACGATAGTGATAAGTCGTAAGCTGATCGAGATTTGAAAGTGCCACCGAGTGGGACATAGTAAGATTGGAATTCTGTGTGCTCTGTTCTCCGTAGCTCGTACTCAAACCATATTCTACTTGGCTCGTTGCTCCTTTATCAGTTGTCCAGGTAATCGTCGCGCCAGAGGAAGTAACATTTGAAGATACGACCGCGCTGATATTGGCGGGAGAAATAACCGGTGTTGAATGAGTTAGTGTGGTAAATTCATGCAAACCTGAAGCAACAGCGACAGATGCACCGACTGGTTTTGATTTAACCCGAAAGACATAATTGGTGTTTTCTGAAAGATTGGAAAGAGTGACAGAGTGAGACGTGGTAAGTGTGGTGCTTAGTACAGAGAGTGATCCGAGATTCTGACTGTTTCCATATTCAACTTGCGAATCGGACGGCAGATCAGTTGTCCAAACAATAGTGACGGCAGTAGCCGACACAGATGCGGCTTCTACTCCGGAGATTAAAACTTGTGCAGAAAGATTTGTGTTATCAAGACTCGCGTTGGTTTCAGGATTTATCAAATTGACTTGACCGGAGACGATAGAATTCGTAGTAAACGTATTGTCGGGACTGACGGTTGTATTACCGACTTCATCAGAAGTGCGAATGCGGTAGTGATAATTGGTATTGGCAGTCAAGTTATGCAACGTGACGCTGTGGCTCAAAGACAAGCTGGTGGCAGGGGTGCTTGCATTTCCATAACCAGCGGTCGTACCATATTCAACCTCTGCGTTTGCCACCTCGCTGGTTGTCCAGTTGATTGTTGCGTTTGTGGTGTCTACCGAGGTAACCGTGACCAAAGAAATATCCGGTGCGGTTGTATCAATAAGATGTTCAGTGTTATTGCTTATATTTTCTCCCGATCCGCCCGTTGACGCTTCGGTCGTAAATTCGTGACCACATGAATTAGCGGTGTTTCCCGCAAGATCAGTTGAATGAATGCAATAGTAATATCTGGTGGATGGAGTAAGTCCATTGAGTACCGCCAGATGTGCCAGCCCTGCAGTGGCAGAAAGCGTGATAAATGAACCATAGCTTGGAGTTGTGCCATATTCCAGGCGTGAAGTAGCCAGTTCGTCGGTTGTCCAGGCAATATTTTCTTCAGTCGGCAAAACCGAAATGGCCAGGATTGAGCTTACATGAGGCGGCGTTGTATCTCCGGCGACAATGGTTTCAATCACCGGTGCGGTGACGTTGTTTACTTCCGGAGTGGGTTCTGTAACCGAAGGAGTATTCACTGTCGGGGCTGGTTCTGGCGCAGGAGTTGGAGTCGGGGCTGGGACTGGTTCGGGAGCAGGTGCGATATTAGTGTCTACAGTTATTTCACCAATGGCAAGCACCGGCACGACATGTAAAAATAATATGCCACATATCGTAATCCCCGTCACTATCGATTTTACAGTTTTCATAGTAATTCTTCTTTTTAAATCTTTTTGTAAAAATCTAAAAAGATTTTTAGATTATTAAATTAAGTAATTATGGCACAAATGCAAAGTAATACAAATGAGCATATCTAAAAAGCACGAATACATTCGTGTTTTTTGGTGGGAAAAATTATTACGCTTCCCCATTTATTTGTTCCGGGACTAGGATTCGAACCTAGATAGTGGGTTCCAAAGACCCAAGTCCTACCATTAGACGATCCCGGAATATTATTTAAATTAATATAACATTTTTCGGCTACGAAGACAATTTTTTACAAAGAAAAACCCCAAGCAATCGTATTTATCTTTGTGAATTGGATCCACAACGATATTTACGAAGCTCGGGGCCCAGAGGAGACATTGAAGATTAAGTGCCTTCCAGACAAGTGGTCGTCCTTTTTTGTTCTGGACGACGTTCACCCGTCCGCGACGAGACAACACTTGAGTTTCCCTTTGACCGTTTTTATGGTCGACTCGAAACCTTCAGTCTCCTTTTGCAGCAGGCACGTCAGCGCGGTTAGCATTACCCCCACAAAAGGGGGATTTCGATCGCTACCGCAAATGCGTAGAGGTCATTGTCGGGATCACGGCAAGCCGTGGCCGACACCTCAACGCAGCAAAAAATGCACTGCTGGTGGCGTGGAACCTAATCCACTGTCAAGTTGCCACAATGTGCTGAAGCGGAGTAGGAAAGTGTCTCTGCTTACCAACTCTTCAAGAGAAACAGGGTTTTTCTCCTTGCGCATCAACTCTTGACGACTATGCCACCATTGTAGCATGCCACAGGCGCATGTCAAGCCCCCGACGTGCAAATGTCTACTATCGCCAACTCCAGAGGGAGCTGTAAAATGGTAGCGTATTTCATGTTTTGCTCAGCTTCAATAAATTTTTCCAGCCAGTTCTGCAAGTCTTTTTCCTTCACTTCTGCAATTTGAGTCTTCATGACTTCCACTTCTTCGGCAGTCAAGCCACCGCTATCTTTAGCTAAAAATTCCGGATTGATTTTCAGCATCAATGCCTGGCGTAAGTAAAACACCAAAGTTTTGGTAAATTCTTGCAAATCTATGCCTTCGTCAGCCATTTGGTTAATGTACAAAAGGGCTTCTTTTGTGGCTTGTCGCACAATAAAATCTACCAGTTTTGAAATCTGTTCAACTTCAACCATCCCCAATAATTCCTTAATATCTTGGGTTTTTAACATGTCGCCAGAGAAATTCATGCATTTGTCTAACAAGGATTCGGCATCCCGGAATGATCCGCGAGCATTCAAGGCAATTACGTTTAAGGCTGATTCCTCAAATTTCACCCCTTCTTTTTTTAATATGAACTTCAACTTTTCTATGATTTGATTGCTATGCAAGCGCTTGAAATCAAAACGCTGGCAGCGGGAAATAATGGTGGCAATCATTTTATGGGCTTCGGTGGTAGCCAGCATAAAAATAGCATGGGAGGGCGGCTCTTCAAGGGTTTTCAGCAATGCATTAGCAGCCGCTTTGCTCAATTGATGACACTCGTCAATGATAAATATCTTATATTTACTTTTTACCGGTGCGAATTTTATTCCACTGATTAACTCGCGCACCTCATCAACACCGGTGTGACTGGCCGCGTCAATTTCTATTAAATCCATTGAATTCCCGTTAGTAATCTCAAGGCAAGAATCACATTTATTGCAAGGATTGGCATCCACTGGTTTTTGGCAATTGATGGTTTTCGCAAAAATCCTGGCAATGGTAGTTTTACCCGAACCCCTCGGTCCGGTAAATAAATAGGCATGCGAAATTGAATCAGCTTTAATTGAATTTTGCAGCGTTTGCACAATATGTTCTTGCGCAATAATTTCCTTAAAACTCTGTGGCCTATATTTTCTGTATAATACTAAATTTTCTGGCATGAATTTTGAACAAAGTAAGAAAGTCACAAAACTGCGACACCTTATTCGTTACTTTTTAAATACTAAAAACTTGTATCCCGTAAAATTCCAGGCGGCAACAACCCCAGCCGCCAAAACAACTGAAATACTTGCATGAAAGAATTTTGTAAAATACCAGAAGGCTGTAACGTCTAGAAGCAATCCCACGATTGTGATAAAAGTAAACTTGAGGATTTCCATGTGCCAAGCTTCATATCCATGGGCAGCGAACGCCCAATGCTTGTTCCCCCAATATTTTATCATGGTTGAACACAAAAAAGAAATGGCCTTGCCTGCTACAGAATTCATGACTATGGCCAACAACGTAAAAATTGCTAAATCAAAAAGGGTGGCTACAGCTCCCACCAAAAGATGCTTTCCAGCCTGAAAAATAGTAACTTTCATTAATACATCATACTATGAAAATCAAAATTAAAGAAGAAATCCGTGATATTGATATTTATGATAATCAGCATTATAGTTAAAGCCGTAACCATAAAACAATCTCATGAAATTACCGCGCGTGAAAATTTACAACACCCTCTCAGGCAGCAAGGAGGCATTACAACCGCTTAACGGTAAAAAAATCAATCTATTCGTTTGCGGCCCCACGGTGTACGACTTTTTACATATTGGGAATGCTAGAATCTCTGTAATTTTTGATTGTTTTGTGAAATATTTAAAGCAAGTGGGCTTTGAGGTATTCTATTTACAAAATATTACTGACATTGACGATAAAATCATTGTCCGCGCCAAGGAAAAAGGTGTTTCACCCCAAGATTTGGCAACTGTATTCTCGGATGAATATTTCAAAGAAATGGCCAGTTTGGGTGTCACTGCTGTTAATAAATATGCCAAAGCTACTGATTATATTAAGGAAATTATCAGCCAGGTGCAACGATTATCTGACACAGGTTATGCATACCAGCTTTTAGACGGCATATATTTTGATATTTCAAAATTTAGAGGCTATGGAAAATTATCTGGCCGCACCGCCCTGCAAGCCGAAGATTCGGTCAGCCGGATTGATTATGCCAAAGATAAGCGTAATCGGGGAGATTTTTGCCTTTGGAAATTTGAGACACCTAGCGAACCCAGCTGGGATTCCCCTTTTGGCAAGGGCCGCCCGGGCTGGCACATTGAAGACACTGCCATTACTGAACACTTTTTTGGCCCGCAGTACGATATTCATGGAGGCGGCATTGATTTAATATTCCCCCACCATGAAGCAGAAATCACCCAAATGGAATCCGTTTCTGGCAAAAGCCCCTTGGTAAAATACTGGATGCACGTAGGATTTCTAACCATGAACGGCCAGAAAATGTCTAAGTCTGCGGGCGGGATGATTACCATTAATGATTTTTTGAAAAGGTACTCTCCCCAGCAATTAAGATTCTTGCTGGCAAAAAGTTTATGGCATTCACCGCTGGATTATTCCGAATCAACCATGATAGAAGTAACTGCTACCCTGGAAAGGTTTTCTGAATCTTTACGAAAGATAAAAACGGGGAAAAAGCCGGGCAGATCTGCTGGTAAGCTAAAACCTTTGTTCAAAAAGGCTGGAGAGGATTTTTATACCACCCTGGCTGATGATTTTAATACCCCCAAAGCCTTTGCAGTGCTGTTTGAATTTATTACACAAATCAACACCATGCTTGAAGAAAATGCAGTTAGTAAAACCGATGCCGGTAAGATTTACCAGTTCTTTGTGCAAATTAATAGGATTTTCAATATCATTGATTTTAAAAAACTGGGTAAAACAACCATTCCCAATGAAGTGAAGGGATTGGTCAAAGTGCGGGAACAACATCGTAAATTAAAAGAATGGGTCAAGTCCGACGAGGTACGAGAAGAGATTGAAAAATATGGCTACACGGTGCAAGATACCAGAGATGGCCAGGTGTTAAAAAAAATATAATAAATAAAGCCGGGGGAGAAATTCCCTCGGCTTTTGCGTTGACAGCGAGTTTCGCCTTACTCAACCTTTCGCTTGCTGTAGAAATCCATCAGAAGTACGCTGGCGACTGCTCCACTCGCAGTGGTGGCAATTAGCAGCAAGGACACTCCAAACATGAATTGCTCATGAACCTGATAAAGTTGATGCAAATACATGGCAATGAATAAACAGGCCATTATCCATGAGGCGAGCAACCCTAGCGAGCCGATTGTCATGCACAAGAACAGTTTCGTCACGACGTTCAAACGGGGGTCTGTAGGCCACAACAAAAGAACAAATCCTGCCATGGCCAATACTATCCCGACAGCAAATCCCAACAAAATCCACTCTGCCCGTTGAGCGGAATTGGGGTCGAAGGGGTCGGCAAACATTCCCTCGAAGGACAACCCAACGAAGAGACCGCCAACCAAAATACTAATCAAAGCGAGATTTTTGCGCGACAGCATGGTAGTTACTCCTAAGTACGGTTTTCAAAGACCAGACGCACTTTATTTATAGCATTATCAATAAGTAAAGTATAGTTGTGTCTGTTATCATCCACAGGATTTCCCATATCAATACTTGATATCAAATTTAGATTTTGGTATACAAAGGATACAAACTCATGCCAAGCGATCTTCCCAATAAAAAACCACCGCAAAATACCGAAGCTGAACAATGTTTATTGGGCTGTTTAATGCTGGATAAAAATGCTATTGTGCGGGTTTCTGATTTTATCACTGCTGACGATTTTTACAAAGACGCCCACCGGGAAATTTACTCGGCCATGATGGACATCTACAGCAAGGCCGAACCGGTTGATATTATGTCGGTTTCCACCCGCTTACGTGAAAAACAAACTCTGGAACGGATTGGGGGATCTGACTATTTAACTTCTCTCATTAACACCGTGCCTACTGCCACCCACGTGGCAAACTACGCCAAAACAGTACGTGAAAAAAAAGTGTTGCGTGATTTAATTAGCGCTTCAGAGCAAATCGGCGTGGAAGCTTTTGACGAATCCCAAGATGTGGACATGCTTCTTGACCGGGCAGAAAAACGGGTGTTTTCCATCGGCCAGCAATCGCTCCGGCAAACCTTTGTGCCCCTTCGGGACATTCTGGGCGAAACATTTGAACGAATTGACCAGCTTTCCAAACACCAAGGCATGTACCGGGGAGTTCCCACCGGCTTTGTGCAGTTAGATAAAATGCTTTCGGGTTTACAGCGGGGAGATTTAGTGATATTAGCTGCGCGGCCTTCAATGGGAAAAACTTCCCTGGCTTTAGATATTGCCAAACATGTGGCCGTGCATGAAAATCTACCGGTGGGAATTTTCAGCCTTGAAATGGGTAAAGATCAGTTAACCGAACGGCTTTTGGCCAGCCAGGCCAACGTGGATTCGTGGAGGCTACGCACCGGAAAATTAAACGATGGCCCCGGTGACAATGATTTTTCACGCCTGCAAACGGCCATGGGCACACTTTCGGAAGCTCCTATTTACATTGATGACGCCGGAACCACCAACATCATGCAGATGCGATCCATGTCCCGCCGCCTTCAGGCAGACCGCGGGTTAGGTTTGTTAATTATTGACTATTTGCAGTTAATGGACAGCAGTAATAAAAACGCCAGCCCCATTCAACAGGTAACGGAAAATTCACGGGCTTTAAAACAGTTGGCTAAAGAATTAAATGTGCCAGTGTTGGTATTATCACAGTTGAGCCGCGCGGTTGAACAGCGCACTCCGCACCGGCCTATGCTTTCTGATTTACGGGAGTCGGGGGCCATTGAACAGGATGCGGATGTGGTTATGTTTATTTACCGCGAAGACAAATACAACGAAAATTCCCTGGAAAAAAATATTGCTGAAATTATTGTAGCCAAACATCGTAACGGTGCCCAAGGAGCCACTAAACTATACTTTGACGAAGCCCGGGTAAGTTTCAGAAACCTTGAACAGGGCGATTACGTGACAGAAACTCAAGCAGAGTAATATGGACAGCATCAAGAAAATTACCGACCTTTTTTCAAAGTTTCCGGGAATTGGAAAGCGGACTGCGGGGCGGTTTGTTTTTTATTTGATTAACCAACCCAAAGAGAAAATTGATGAACTGATTGTGGCGTTGCAAGAATTAAAAAAATCGGTAAAACTGTGCCAAAACTGCTTCAATCCCTTTGAAGCCGAAGGGGAGCTGTGCGAAATTTGTAAAAACCCTTTGCGCAACAATCAAATTCTATGCATTGTTGAAAAAGAAGCTGACTTACTAAGCATTGAAAGCGCGGGCCGGTACAAAGGCTTATATTTTGTTTTAGGAAACCCTTCCCGCTTAACCCAGCTCCAAACCAGGGTCAAAACTTCTCCGCCCACGGAAATCATTATTGCCTTAAATCCCACACCAGAAGGCCGGATAATTTCAGCGCTTGTTGAACGTGCACTTGGCTCAAAATACAAAATAACTCATTTAGCCAGAGGAATTCCCGTTGGCGGAGAGTTAGAATACGCTGACGAAGAAACCCTAGAGAGCGCTTTTGAAGGGCGGAAGTAAAAAAAGAAGCCACGAAACTTCTTTTGGGAAAGGTGGGGTAGACCAAATCCAGAGAAGCTCGTGGCTCTTCGCTTGAAAGACAAGGCGGGGACAACAATGTCGTGAAAGTTGCAGGACTCGCTACCGCAACGCGCGACATTGGGTCTTACATACCTCTAAAGACGCCGGAGGTAGCAAATGCTGTTCGGCAACTCGGGAGGTGGTGATTCCCGAAGCCATACCGGACATTCAATCCGGTTCAGCAACCCGCCATGTTTGCGAAAAAAGAAAGGGGCAGGGAAACCGTTCGCCCTAAGAACGGTCTGGCGCGAGCATCTTGCTCGCAGGAATCGTTCCAATTGGTGTGCACACCGAGAAAGGACTACTGGCAAGGTGGCTATGCAACCAACTCCCTCCCCAAGCTCAATGATCTGAATTAATACTAGCAATATAGCATTTCATTGTCAATAAGTTTTGTGCAAACACAAAAACCGCCTTCGGGCGGTTTTTGTGTTTGCAATTATTGCAGATGCTATTAATTACAACTTTTCTTTTGCTTTAATCTCTGCAATTTTACTTTCCAATGCTTTACCAGATACAAAGTTTGAGATTTTAGATTTTTTACCGTTGACCCAGCCGGCAATGGCAAGGTTATTTAATATTCCTGACTTCCAGGCCCAAACTCCAGCCAAGGCCAATGCTAATGGCAATAAGAAAGAGTCAACCAAGAAGTTACCAGTTAATGGACCGGTTGAAACATCGGTAGCTCCTAATACTCCCTGCCTATTAACGGTCACTGAGGCGCTTCCTGAACCATATCCGCCATCAGTGCTGGTTGCGGTTACCGCATCATACAATACTGGTGAAGAATTAAAGTTGAAGTTCTGGGCTGCTGCCACCTGGACTTGATAGGTGATGGTGTGGCTTTGAGTAGTGCTTCCCAAATTGATTCCAGTAATAATACTTCCTGAATTTGAAACTCCGTCAACCATTAATGAGTTGTTGTAGTACAAATTATTCGGTAATACATCTCTAACCGTTACGTTGTTATAGTAATTGTTTGAATTTACTTGAACTGCGATCTGGAATTGCAAAATATCAGAAGGCGAAGCGCTTATGTTGTTAGACCAGTTCAAGTTTCCGGTTGAAAGGTTTCTTGCTTGCACGTTGACTGAAAGATTTGAGAAGTTGTTGTTATTGTTGTTATTGTTGCAAACATTACCGTTACAGCCCCCGGAACAGTACTGGGAAGAACCAGCGTTACCGTATGAATCATACCAGGTCAAATAATTTCCCGAGCATCTTTGGTAAGAATTTTGGGTGTAATAGTAGTTGTTATTGTAGTTGTTATTATTGTTATTGTTAATGTTAACGCAGGTATTATTGCTGCAGGTTTGGTTATAACCACACAAGTTGGTCCAGCTGGTTTGGTTTCCACAAGAGTCAAACCAATACAATCCGCTGCCTGAACATTTTTGGGTGTAGTTCTGGCCAGAGGTACAAGTATTGCCACCACCATTGTTATTTTGATTGGTGGTAAATGTTTGGTCATCACCATACACAGTTCCAGCGCTGGTAGTTAAACCGGCCCGGAAGTGATAGGTAGTACCTGTAGCTAAACCAGAAATCACTTGGCTAAATGGGCCGCTAACATTCTGGGTTTGGTTAGTAGTTACATTTCCATAGGTTACCGTTGGACCCCATTGGAAGAAGACCTGTCCTGAAGAAGCTCCTCCAAGGCTTGATAATTGGCCATTTAAGTTAACTGAAGTAGTGGTTATGGTGTTAGCTGACAATGTTTGTACTTGACCGAGAGAAGCAGTTTGTGCCGAGGTAAAACTCCTGTCTTCCCCATACATTCTTCCGGTTCCGTTCTCGGCCACTGCGCGGAAGTGATACTGGGTGTTTGGAGTTAAGCTGGTGATGGTAAAGCTAAAAGGCCCTGCAGCCGACTTTGTGCTGGCAGTCGTATCACCGTTACTATAAGAAGTTGTCGTTCCCCACTGGAACCAAACTGAAACTGAGGGGTCTGCTCCAAGATTATTTAAATATCCATTCAAGGTGGCAGAATTGTTCACAATGTTGCTGGCAGGGTTTGTGGTAACTGACAAATTATTATTAGTAACCGTGTTCACACAAGCTCCACTTGAACAGCTTCCGCTGCAATTTTGCACCAAACCTAATTGAGTATCGCAAGAATTAAAATTATAGACTGAGTTACCAACACACTTTTGAGTCACCGTTCCGTTTGGTACGCAATTATTATTAACGTTAGTTACACAAACACCATCCAAGCAGCTTCCGCTGCAATTTTGCACCAAGCTTCCCTGGGTGCTACATGAATCAAAGTTGTAAATTGAGTTTCCCACGCATTTTTGCGTTAACGTCCCATTAGGAGTACAGGTGGTGGTGTTTGTACACTGGTTTATCGCAGGAGTTACAACTACGTTGCCTCCCCAACTTGCAAGACCCCGATTCCCTCCACCGCAATCCAAACCATCTACTTCACCTTGAAGTGAAATGGTGTGAGATCCGGCAGTAACATTACCAAGGCTAAGAGTAGCAGATTTTGGTAAGCTATGAGAGGGTAACGAACCGTAATGACCTAAGTATGGAGATACCGCTACTTCAGTACTATCAACAAAAGCGTGAACGCGGATGGAAGCACAGTGAGTAGATGGGACTGTGTACTGAAGGTTTAGCGAGCTATTATTCGTTAAGCTTGTAGTAATATTATATTTAGGTGTACAGAGGTTTGACCAATTGGCACCGCTTTTCTGGCAGTAAACAGCTGCAGAAGTAGTAATATTTCCTGAAGGACAAAATGAGGCAGAGGTGCTATTAGATGAACCTGCAGTTGCTTGGATCACATCCACCGCCACGCCATCTTCAATAGTCATGGGACTATTTTTATCGACAGCGCACTGCAATTGAAAACGCATTGACTGCTGAGCCACCACGGTATAAGAACCACTGGTTGCCTTATCCATTCCGACAGGTTGATTACCTCCCCAAAATGCTGGCAGAGGAAGCGTAGGAGAAACTCCGGTATTGCAATAGCTATAACCGGCTGGCGCTTGCCAGGTGACAGTAACCGTAGTTCCAGGAGTAACCTGTGGATTGGAGCCATGAGTTCCATTAATCCACATCATCGTTACTGTGGAGGCTGAAGCTGAATCTGGTTTTGTTTCAACCTTTACGCTTACACCCAAAATTGCAAGTCCCAAGAAGAGACCGCAGAAAGCTACTCCCAACCCAATCTTGTACGCTGTTTTCATAGATTTTTACTTTTATTATATTGATTTTTATAGTAATTATAGTAATTCTAGATACTACTGTATTAAGGAAATTCTGTCAATAGGACAGGCTAGTTGACTAGCTCTGCCGAAACCCTGATTCTTTGATAATCCTTTCCTGGCGGCCAACAACTAACAATGGTTAGGACATTATTTTTTCCAGTTAAGCCAAAAGACTCAACATCTTGTCCTTTCTTGATAATACTTTTTTCTATTACCTTATAAGTATATTGCCTATTATTAAAATATAGTACTATATTATCTCCCGAATTCAAGTTGTTAATATCTGTAAAGACCCAATCGTGTTTTATATGCGGCCAATTAGGAGGCGCCGAATGTCCTAACACCACAATCTGTCCGTTTTGACCTGGTAACACCGAACCCGGATAATAGACCACTCCTTTATCTAAGTCACGTTCTAGGGTCGGAATATCAGTATTTTCACCTATCACCAAAGCCGTAGAAAGATTAATGGTCGGGATTTCTAAAGAATTAGAATTAGACGAATACGGATATTTTGCTGTATTTACCGCTGCGTTTTGAGCATTAATATTGGGCGGTAATTTAATTTCACTGGCCGATACCAGCAATGGACTGTCAGGGTAGGGTGCAAAAAAGTCATATACTAAACCTCCCACTTCGCGGTAGTTAAACATCCATGAGACATTGTCCCAATTAATAATGATAAAAAGCAAAATGAATAAAAAGATATATGCCTTTATCAATTCCCGTTGTTTTTTGTTGATTCTGAACATGATTAAATGATGACTTGATATGGCAATAAGTGATTTATTACGTTTTTGTTAATACACAGCGAAATAACCAGAATTACCATGAGCAAAATTGGGCGGACGAGCATTCCCCTATTCTCCACTTTAAACATTACCATTCCATTAATTATCAAACAACCTGCCGTAAAAAGCAGTACTACCCAAGCGGCGTAGACTAACATTTGATTGTCATCATATACAATAAAATTTAACATTTGCAAATACAAATTACGAACCCCGACATGTTCGGGACCTTCGATATATTCAGTTGATCCCGATAATACCTTGAGTTGCACAGGTTGGGCCGGCTCAGGTGACGGAGTATTTTGAACAACTGCCGCCGCTGGGACAGTTTCTTTAACTTGCACGGGCGCGGGAGGAACAGGTGTTGGAGTTACTACTGGGGCTGGATTTGGAGTTGGTCTGGGCTTAGGCTCAGGCTTAACGGTAGCAGCAACTAGCGGACTTCCAAATTCTTGCACCACCACAATTGAATTTCCCCCAAAGCCGCCTAAAACTGCCGTTCCAACTTGAGTATAATGACTATTCAGCAAGTTAGCTTTATGCGATGGTGAATTAAACCAAGCATCATACACTACTTTTGAATCCACAAAACCCACTGCCAAGTTTTCACCGGCATATTTATAGGTATAACCAACTTGTTTAAACCAAAACCAAGGCGTAATCCCCTGTGGGCTCTCGTGGGCAAAATAATCATTTTTTACCATGTCTTGAGCCTTGGCCATGGCGGCTTGATTTAATTTTTCGCTTTCAGTTAATGGGTTTAAACCCAAACTTTGCCGGTTTTCGTTTAGTAAATTCAAAAGGTCAATTTTGGTAATATCGGCAAAAAAGTAATTTTGCGAAATAGGTAAATAGAGGGCCGCTCCAATAATTTTCAACGTTAAAATAGCTATTACCAGAAACAACAAAACCCGGCCTTGTAAAAATCCGGGAATTTTATCAAAAACTTCTTGTCCTTCCAATTCGTAATTCATGCTCTAACTATACACCCTTTGTATGATTATGTCAAGTATCTCTGACACGGCTTGGGGGTGGCCCTTCTATTTGTAATACGCCCTGTCTTTATATTGCAAATAAATATATTGCAGTTTTTTCCTGACAGCGGGCGTAATGGTATTTTTTAACAATAAATCCATTTTGGTAATCTGGTCATCAATGGAAATGCTGGGATCAACATAGAGCTTCCAGCCTTCAGTTGTAGTAAATATGAGTGGATTGGAAACAAGGGCTTCTTTGACATGTATTTGAAAATTATTCTGCAAATCGTCTTTTACTTTCGTAATTACAGCCATACTGCTTTTATCTATCACAGGCATTCCTGTAATAAAAGTTTGGCCGCCAGCTTGCCGCACAATAAGGTTGTTCTCAGTTGGATTACCATTCGCATAGATAACCCCGTTTTTATCTATCAAAAAACATTGCTCAAAACTTTTACTTGCGCAAAACGTGGCAACCGGCGAACGTTCTGTAATTTCCAAATGGATACCAGCCAGCCACCGGTGTTGCACATTCACATTCTCCAAATCAGGAAATCCCGTTAATAGGCTTCTTTTTAATTGAGTGGTATTTACCGTAAAAATACTTTTGCTGGAAATACCGAGTACTTTTTTATTGATATTCTGCCAGGCGGCTGTTTGAATATCAACGCTACTAACATTTTGATTACCCGAGATAGTAATGGCCTGCACTTGGAATTGCGGAAAAAAGAAAAACAAGTAAAAAACTCCGCCGGCAACAACTAAGAATAATAATGCCAACCAAAAAACCGACCTGTCAAACAAGCTCTTTTTTGGCTTCAAATACCGTAATTTACTCTTAATATGCTTATGGCGATGGTTTTTCACAATCCTCTTTTATATTTCCGGATTACTTCTATTATATAGTTTATCCAATATTTTTGCGAAATAATATAATCCTGAGTTTTCAAATATTCATCCACATAACCACCAAATCCCATTTTAAATAAGGTAGGGCCAGCATAGGGATGTTTGGGATATTTGACGGGATCTGCATACCCCCAAAAGTCATACGTGTGACATCCCCTGCTCTTGGCCTCTTTAATAGCTTCCCATTGTAGCAGCACTGAAACCGGAATTTTATGAAATTCCGGCAGTAAGGCCGCGTGATGGTAAAAACCTATGCCTGACCAGAAAATTTCGAAAGCAGTCGCAATGGGCTGGCCCTTATATTTAGCAAAATACAAAGAAATGTTATTATCTTGCAAAAACGCCTCGAACTCTTTTTTTAAATACCCCAAACTAAACGGCACAAACTTTTGAATTTTAGCCACCGGCGTGTGTAGTTGGTAAAACAATTCCAAATCTTTTACATCTGTACTTTTAACAATTTCTACGTCTTTATTATTTTGCGCCTGTTTAATTAAATAACGCGTAGATTTACGCATTTCACCCAATAATTGTTCTTCGGCTGGCGTAATATCCAATTTCCAACTGCTTTCCGGGTGATAATGGAGCGGCGCCACCCGAAAATTTAAATCTTTAAATAATTTTTGATTTTCTGGTGTTCTCTCCCAAATTGGGCAAATCCTGATAAAATCCGCTTTTTCACTTTTCGCCAATTCTTTCAGTTTTTCCAAAAGTAACTTGATAACTTGATAACTTGATGAACTTTCAACTCCGACCGGTCCATGAGGAACCAACAAAAAACTTCCGCGTTTTGAAATAATCAAAACCGTCAGTGCAACGGCAACCAATCCCCCATTTTCATAAATCCCAAACCGCCAAATCTTGTTCCCTAAAGATTTATGAAATTCGCCCCAAGCAAAAGACTGCAAAAAAGTTTTTCTTTCACATGTTACCAAAAACTCTTCCCATATTTTTTTGTCTGCAATTTCTCTTATTTCCATTTCTTTAAAAAAATAGCCACTCGCCGCGCATCATCCATACTAATATTAATATGCGTCGGTAGATTCAGAGTTCGTTTGGCCAAGTATTCGGCGTTAGGGCATTGACCAGGCTGATATTTCATTTCCTCCATATTGGTGTCATCAGGGACAATGGGTGTGGTGTACCAATCCCCTAGCAACATTTTTTCTTTGTGCCAGGCTTCATATAAAATTTCCGTGGCTTTTGGGTGCTGAATAGCAAAGCGCAAAAAAATATTATTTTCTTTTTTAGGTAACACAAACTTTGTACTCGCTAGCTCCTGATAATAAAACTCAGCGATTTGTTTTCTGTGAGCATTAAATTTTTCTAATTTATTAAATTGATATTGCGCCATCATTGCCAGTGCATTTGGTAGGGCTTTTGGGAAATAATCGGGCTTTAACCCCCTTTTTTCTTGCCAACTGACAGCTTTGGATAAAATATAAAGCCATTGTGATAAAACTAAAAACACTTTCCCCACATCAAAAAAGTTATACAAGGGTAAAATAATAAAATGCAACAACACCGGATGCATAATTTGCTGGCGCGTCCAAAACAAACTTGGCATGCCAAATTCTTGCTGCAGCGTCTCTATTTTTTTTGCTAACTCATCATCGTTAGTAACTGCCATCCCGCCGTATACACAAGAAATCACCTTATCTCGCGAAAAACTAAAAAACCCAGCTTTGCCGAATGTCCCCACTTTGCGCCCATTAATCTCTGCCCCCAGCGCATGTGCACAATCTTCAATCACACTTTCATTAAGTAATGACGCATTTGGCAAACCAAACGTGTGCTGAACAATATCAACTTTGCCTGCGGCATTAAAATCGTCTGCAACATCCACATAAACAGGATTTAAACCCGCCCATAAGATCGGATTCACTACTGCATTACACGTAAACGCCTGGAGCATCACATCAGAGCCTTTCGGTAAATCAAGGGCTTTCAGGATAGCATAAAAAGCAGACCGGCCTGAATTAAACGAAAAAGCATATTTGACCCCCAAATACTTAGCAAAGTCTTTCTCAAAGTTTTTAATGGCACTTCCCCGTTTCCACTTCCAAGGTTTAAATAATAATTTCAACGCCAAAACCACGTCGTCTTTTTGGACATTAGGAGAAAGCGAGATTGATATTGGCCGGAACTTATCTGTCATATAACAATGTAAGCAATTCTCCCGGCACCCGTCCTTCCAGCAACACCGTATCGCCTTGGCCGCAGAATGTGGTAATGACATTAAAGATTTCTTGCGCATCATCACAAAATAACATTTTGCGGCTATTTAAACCCTGGCTCATAAACCCAGTTTCCAATTGCCTGAATTTATCTTTGGTGGTAATAATGGCTAAGTCACAAACTTGGGCTATTTTTTTGCCCAGCTCCTCGTGAATCCGGTTTGATTCTTTCCCCAATTCAATCAAGCATGGCATGACAATGACTTTTTTATTTGCGTGCACGTTCAAATAATCCACATCTGCCACCACGCCATCAGGGTTGGCTGAATACGAAGAATCTATAACCGTGATACCATGAACTCCTTTTTTCAAAACCATTCCGCCCTGTTGTTGAGTAATAGTCTCACACGCCCGAGTGATTTCCTGGATGCCCATACCTAATTCTTTAGCAGCCATCATCGCTCCCAACACATTCTGAATATTGTGCTTGCCTAACACATTCACCCTGCAATGGGCCATATTGCGCTGGCGAGAAACCAGGATAAAATCTAAATAGGTTGGCTTTACCTCAATGTGCTCGGCCCACATATCAGCGCTGACCATGTTTTCTTTTGAGGTATAAATGCGTTTGTTTCCCTTAAAATTCTTGTATAAATCAACACAGTAAGCGTTGTCACCATTCACAATTAATATGCCATGGGCTGGTAAATTTCTGGCTAGCTCCCGCCCACCTTCAGCTGAAAGCAGGTTTTCCAAAGAACCGAACGTGGATAAATGCTGTTCATTAACCCCGGTAACAATGCCAATATCAGGCCGGGCCATGTTGCACAGTAAATCAATACCACCCTTGTTATAAGCTCCCATTTCAACGATAAAAAACTTGTGGTCAGGAGTTAGCGATTGTAAAATGGTTTGGGCAATACCCATTTCTGAATTTTTATGTTCGGGGGTTGAAAGCACACTAAATTTTGAAGATAAAATGGTAGTTAAAAATTCTTTACTGGAAGTTTTTCCGTAAGATCCAGTGATTCCGATAATAGTTAGATTTTTGTGCTCTAACACTTTTTGGCGCGCCTGATCTAAAATTCGGTAGCGTGCGAACACGAAAAAAGGTTGCACTGCCAATACCACCAAAGAAATAATAGCTGGCATGAGTAAATCAAAAGCCAACAGCAAGAACAGCAACCAAAACATTGAAGTAATATAGGTTTGCAAGGCAAATAAATACGCTAGTGTCAGAGCGATAGCAATAAGGGTTAACAATACCGCTTTAAAAGTGAATGCCGGGCGCTTGATGCTTTTCTGTTTAATTCCCAAGATAAAAACGGCTGATTCAACCGCGTACACCAGTAATAATGCCCAAAAAACTATGTTAAAAAAAGAATAATTCGCCAGCAGGGCAACGATTAATATAACCTTAAGGATGGGCAGGGGGCTTACAAAAATCTGCTTGCCTTTGTAGGTTCTGAAGTGATCTGCAAAGCGCCCGGTGTGATATTCTTTCAGTTGCCACAAATAAATCCAAAAAAGGACAAATTTAACATTCCTGATTAGCCACAAGAAACTGAATAGGTTTATGAAAACATCCATGTCACAAGTTTACTAATATTTTTTCAGATAATAATTCGGGCACTTCTATTTGAAGCGAATGATTGGCGCCAGGAATAATTTCTAACGTTGAACCATAAATTTTTTGATGGATAAAGTGGGCCTGCGCTATGGGTGTTGAAGTATCTTTATTGCCCCAAATGATGACTACGGGAACTTTCAAGAAATTTATTTTGTGGGATAAATCTTCGGAAATACCTTTTAAATAAATTTGCTTCATAACTCCATCAACCTGCAAATAATCGGTTTTTCTTAAAATATATTTGTAAAAACCCTTCCGGAAAATTTGGTAACCGGGTAAAAAAGAAAAAAGTTTGACCACTTTTGAGGTGCGCCACAATAATTTTTTTGAAATCTTCATCTGGCGCACACAAGCCGCTGAAATTAAGAATAATTTTTGTACTCTTTGGGGATATTTTAAGGCAAACTTGGCCGCCAATGCCCCGCCAAAGGAATGCCCGGCCAAATAAAAACTGCTATTAAGTTCTGGCATTTGGGCACAAAATTGCACCAACCAATCAACATAAGCGTCTAAACTCCAAGCAGTTAAGGGTTCCTGGCTTTTACCAAACCCGGGTAAATCAGGAATAATTGCTTGCATATTTTGAGCGGCCAGTAATTCTGCAGTTTTCTGCCAGCGTTCAGAATTTGATTTCCAACCGTGTAATATGAGTATTGGCCGCCCTGCGCCAAAAACCCTGTAGTTTATTTTAAGATTATTTACAATAATCTGTTGCTCATTCATTTTTTAGTTTTTATCACCTTTGGCGCACCGAATTTATGCAATACTTTGGGAATTTTTATGCTGCCGTCTTTTTGTTGATAATTTTCCAGAATGGCAATCAATGGCCGCTGGGAAAAAGCCGTGGCATCATTGGTGTGGACCAGCTGTACGGTTCCTGATGTACGCTTAACACGAGTTTGTAAGCGCCTTGCTTGATAGTCAGTCATATAATCAGCAGTATGGGTTTCACGATATTTATCTTGGCCAGGTAACCAAACATTAATATCAATACCACGGGCATTTGGTTTGCCGATGTCGGCTGTACATTTAAGAATAACCTGATAGGGTAAACCAAGTTGCTGCATTAAGTACTCTTGGATAGCAACCATAAAATAATGCTCTTTGGGCGATTCGTCCGCTACGGTTAAACTTTCCATTTCCAACTTATCAAATTGATGCATACGAATAATACCCTCCATATCTTTGCCATACGTTCCCGCTTCTTTTCTGAAACTTGTCGCATAACCAACATAGCGGATTGGGAAATCTTGCTCGCTAAGCGTTTCATTCATGTGCATGGTGCCCAACACATGTTCTGCACTTCCCTGCAGCCATAAATCCTCTCCTTCAATCTTATAGCGTTCTTCACGCGGTTCTAAGCGATCCATAGCATCATACGGCTCGGTTCTGATCATGAGGGGCGGCAAAATAGGCACAAACGGCTTGGTGCTTACTTTTAGTTTTGCAGTTTTGGCAATTTTCGCTAACGTTTTTTCATTGGTTAACACTTCTACTCCAAATTGCATTAATGCCCACTGAAGTTTCACCAAGTCACCCTTTAAATAAGCAAATCGTGCCCCGGTTACTTTTGCGGCCCGATCTTTATCAATTAAATCCAGCTGTTCGGCCAATTGCCAATGATTTTTGGGCGTAAAATTAAATATGGGTTTTTTACCAATTGTTTTTACAATTTGATTTTCATCTTCACTCGTTCCAACCGGCACATCGTCCAAGGGAATATTGGGTATTTTTTTATATAGTGTTAAGCGCTCCTTATCTTCAGCCTCAAAATTTTCTTGGAGTGTTTTCAATTGCTCTTTTAATTCCCTGCCCTTTTCTTGATCTTCTTTACCCAATTTATTCTTTTGGGCGCGCAAATTTTCAATTTGCTGTTGTAAATCACGCGTTTTTTTATCTAAATCCAAAAAAGCATCTACGTCAATCTTGATGTTTTTACTAGTGCAAGCAGATTTTACTTTTTCTGGATTTTCGCGGATAAACTTAATGTCCAACATGCATTTATTTGTTTAATAGTGAAGAATGATATTTTTCCGGTTCGAATGCGTTTAAGCGCTTAATTTCAATATGCAACCCCTGCTCTTTAATCCAATCTGCTAGTTTATCCGTAAAATCTATTTGGTCGTATCCCAAACAAATCACATCCGGTTTTAACTCGCTAATAACTAAATAAGGGCTAACCCCTTCATTCCCCAGCCTTGCAAAATCAACATATTCGCACTGCTCCACCGTTGCTAAACGTTCATTCTCATTTTGCTTGGGAAATCTTTTTTTAACTCGATTGACGGTTGAATCCCTGCCCACCACCACAACCAAATAGTCGCCATGCATTTTCGCCTGTTTAAAAAAGTTTTTATGCCCTTCGTGTAAACCATCAAATGTCCCAAAAACGAGTACTTTTTTCATGATAATTGAGTAATTGTATCAAACTTGCCAAATCCCCTCAATCCCTTGACATAATTGAAATAAGATAATATGATTATAATTAAGAAAGGCAACCCCTAGATCAAGGAGAATCTTCATGGACATGCGCGATTGGCTGCCCACGATCTGTCCCAAATGCGGGGCCACAGAAATGGGTCCACTTTGGAACAATTGCCCCAGGTGCCAGCCCAAAAGCCTGGCTAGGCAAAGGTGGCTATTCCTGGGTATGCTAATGCTCGCCACCTTACTTATCTTCGCGCCGTGTATTATCGGTGCAATCGTCAATGGTTGATTATCATGCGTCAACCAAAAACCCGCCAGAGAGATTTGACGGGTTTTACTTTGGCCTCATTAGTGGAAAAATCTGGGTTTCCCGAGCCGGTTTATCCATTAAAAAGGAGAATAATCTTTCACCTCCAATGCCAAACCCGCAGGTTGGTGGCATTCCATGCTCTAAGGCTTCCACAAAATCTTTATCAAACATTTGAGCCTCTTCATCCCCTTTTTCACGTAATTTTTCTTGTTCTTTAAATCTTTCGGCTTGATCAATCGGGTCATTTAATTCGCTATAGCCATTACCCACCTCTGACCCAGCCACAATCACCTGGAACCGCTGGACGATTTTTTCATTTTTTTCATCGCGCTTGGCGAGCGGCGAAACATCAACCGGTAAATTAATCAAAAATCCGGGCCCTTGGATATTTTTCCTGCAATACTTCCACAAATTATCAATGGCGCGAGTTTTATTGAACCCTTTTTTGTCATACTCAATTTTCAATTTTTGCAACTGTTTTTCCATTTCTGGCAGACTAGCTTCCATAATATCTATTTTGGCATATTTGCTAATCATAGTTTGGTAATCATACTTTTCCCATTTTGCACCAAAATCTACCTCAAAATCTTTGATCTTAAACGTAAGCGTACCAAATGTTTTTTGGATAACGTATTTGTACATTTCTTCCACCAGCTCCATTCCCATTTCATAATCCGCATACGCCCAGTAAAATTCCATTCCGGTAAAATCCTGTAAGTGTTCGGCGTCCATTCCCTCATTTCTAAAAAGCCTGCCGATTTCAAACGTTTTTTCAAAGCCTGCCACCATTAATTGTTTTTGCCAAAGTTCACCGATGGAAATTCTTAAATGTAAATCTAAATCAAGTGCATTATGGTGCGTGGTAAATGGCCGAGCATCAGCGCCACCAGTGGTGACTTCCAAAATAGGCGTGTCTACTTCCAAAAATCCTTTTTCTATTAAAAATTGACGCATGCTATTCCAGAAAATGGCGCGCTTTTTCACCATTTCTTTGACTTCCGGATTAAACAAAATATCCAAATATCTTTTGCGTAACCTTTCCTCCACATCTTGAAGGCCATGCCATTTTTCGGGCAAGGGCAATAAAGATTTTGACAACATTTTGTAATCAGTGGCCTCAATTGTTTTCTCCCCCCTTTTGGTTTCCAGTAAAATGCCCTTGATTTCCACGAAGTCGCCAATGTCAAAATGGTCAATGAAAAACTTATAGCCTTTTTCGCCAACCTTATCCTCTTTAATTAGGCCTTGAATTTTCGCATCGCCATCTAGAATATCTAAAAACGTGGCGCCTCCGTGTCCGCGCATGGCCATAATTCTACCAACCAGATATAATTCTGCACCTGACTTCGCCAGCTCATCAAATTTATCCAATGCTTCAGCTATAGAATGCGTCCGCTTGGTCTTTGCCGGATAAGCCAAAACGCCACTGTCTTGCAGTGACTTTAATTTCTCCAACCTCACTTTTTTAAGCTCATCAATCGTTGCCATTGCCGTATTTTAGCTTATTTATGGGTAAAATACCAGTATAAAACTTCGTTAGATACGGGCAAAGTGGCGGCCCGCAAGCCTTGCACCCCTTCAATGGTGGCCAAAAAAACAACTTGGGGATTATCATAGGGAGCGAAATTGGCAGACCAGGTATTATAATATCCTTTTCGGCCAGTTTCGGCCGTACCTGTTTTTCCGGCCACCGCTATTGGTAGCGTATTTAACAGATGCGAAGAACCATAGTCTTTTTCCACACCATCACGCATGCCTTCGCGCACCACCTGTAAGTTAGCAGAATCAATAGAGACGCGCCCGTTCACTTTTGGCGTAAATTGCTGAATGACTTTTTGACCATCGGAAGAAATAATTTTATTGACAATTTGGGGCTGATACAAGGTGCCACCGTTAGCAATCGCTGCATAGGCTGTAGCAACCTGCAAGGGCGTTACCTGTAAATCAGACTGGCCAATAGATAAGTTATAAGTATCTCCATCCCACCAGTTTTCACCTTTGGCTTGCTTTTTCCAAGCCGGGCTTGGCACAAATCCTTTAAATTCACCCGGTAAATCAATGCCGGTTTTTTGTTCCCAGCCATACATGTCCAAATATTTTTTAATACCGGCCGGACCCAAACCTTTTTGATCGCCGTATCCGCCACCAACGGTATAAAAGTAAATATTAGAAGAAACCGCAATGGCTTTTCGCATATCCACCAAGCCATGTGGCACCACTCCGGCAAACTTGTAGGTCACCGATGGATCATTTTGGCTCTGGACAATAATATAACCCGGGTCATTAATTAATTTAGTCGGACTAATGATGTTTTCCTGCAGGGCGCCAGAGGCTTCAAAGGGTTTTATAGTAGATCCTGTTGGATATTTGGAAGCAATAGCCCGGTTAAAAAACGGCTGATTAGGGTCATTAATCAGCTTATTATAATCAGTTTGGGAAATACCTTGAGAAAAAATGTTGTTATCGTAAGCGGGATATGAAACCAGGGCTAAAACAGCGCCGGTCCGGGGGTCAAGCGCCACCGCCGCTCCGCGTTTGGCGCCAATGTTTTTAATAGATTTTTCTAAGGCGTCATAGATGGTTTTTTGTAAGCCAGAGTCAATGTTAAGCACTAAATTGTCGCCAGCTGCAGGCTGGGCCAGCACCTTATCCCCCTTTTGGATGCCAGAAGCTGTCCTGATGATCTCGGTTTGCCCGGGGGTGCCACGCAGCTCTGTTTCATAAAACTTTTCTAAACCGGTTTTACCAATGTAATCAGCGGTGGTGTAATTTTCAGCAGACTGCAATTCATCTTTATTGATTTTGCCATTGTATCCTAATACGTGTGAAAAAACTTCCCCCATTGTGTAATTCCTGACCGTGTTTTCCGCAATTTGACAGCCAGGCAATTCTTGGGCCCGCGCCTCTATCACCAGGAGTTTTTCTTGCTCTAAGTTTTGGGAAACAAGAATTTGGGGATCGGTGGCTTTTGCAATCTGGTTTTCCAAGTCCCCCGGAGCTAATTGTAATATGGAGGCCATGACATTAATTTCTTTCAGGGAATCTGTGGTAGTTTGCAGAAAGTGGTTTCTGTCGCACAATAAATCATAGGCTGGTGCATTGACCACCAGTTTTTTCATGTTGTTATCATAAATAATCCCCCGCTCGGGCCGGATTAAGCTGACGGTTCCCTTATTATTTTCACTGGCCACTTGCAGAGCGTGGCCTTCAAAGACCTGGAAATACAGAGTTCTGCCAAACAGCACTGCTGCAAAAAAGAAAAATAGGCCGAATATGGAATAAATGATTTTTTCTTTTATTTTGACTTCAAATTTCTTTTCAGAAATACCGAGTTCATCTTCTTTTTGGTGAGCCAAACTATCTAAAAAAACCTCATGAGTTTCGAGGTTACCACCCGATTCTTTGATTTTATACTTTTTCCCTATCACAATAATTTCAATTGGTTATCATTGCCATGAAAAAATATTTTTCTGCCTGCATAAAAGCCCAAAGCGGCAAACGGCAGGCTATACAGTAAGCTTATTGCGGTAATTACACCCGCGGAAAATTCGAAATTAAAAAGTAGCGAGGTTGCGTACAAGAGGATGTTGTATCCCAAGAAAGATACTGAAAATAGGCAAAGATAATAAAAAATAAGGTGACTTTCCCTGCCCTGAGCAAAAATATGCATGACAAGTTTGCAAAAAAGGTAAATCAACAAAAAAGTGACGGTTGCCGGCCCAAAATACAAGGGTAAAAAAATGTCTATTAGTAAGCCGGCGGCAATAATAGTAAAAAAGCTTTGCGGAGATACCGCTTGCGGTTCAAAAAATAGTAAGGTAAAGAACAAGGCAAAAACAAGGTTTGGGGTGGCACCGAATATGGAAAAATATGGAAAAAAGCTTACCTGCAGCAAGGAAAAAACAACAAAAAACAAAAAGATAATTACATATTTTAACCAGTTCACTTCTTTAAATAATTAGTTATAATAAAAACACTGTCAGTATTTTTGGGATTGAAAAAGGGCATGATTTGTGCGGTTTGGAACGCTTTGGTATCGTTGGTGCTTGAAGACTGCACCTTGCCCACCAACAAATCTTTGGGGAAAATACCATCCTGAGCTGAAGTAACCAATACATCTCCTGGCTGTATCTTTGCATCTGAATTGACCAAATCCATGTAAACGGCCTGATTCCCGCTGCCTTTTACGGCACCGTATATTGGTGTTTGGACGGGATCGGTGACTTGAATTTTTACCGCCAAAGCACTTTTTTTATTGGAAATAAGTACTACTTCCGAAAAATTCGGGTACGCCTTACTGATTTTCCCAAAGAGAACTTTTTCTTGGGAAATCACCGGCATGTTTTCAGAAATCCCATTTTTTGAACCCTTATCAATGAGCAAGGTGTCATTTTGGGTATCTAAAGCCATTATCCTTGCTTGGGATAACGTAAAAACATTGTCTTTGACAGCAATCAGCGCGCTTTGCAAATCTTGATTTCCCTTTATAGCTTCTTGAAGTAAAGCCAAACTGGCCAACAAGCGCTGGTTTTCTGTTGCCAAATTAGCATTATCTTTTTTTAAGGTCGGGAAACTTGAAAATGAACTAAAAAAACCAGCGGCGCCTTTACCTCCCTGTAAAAATATGGTTGAAATGGGAGAGGAAACATAAAAAAAAGAATTACGGACTTGCTTTTGAAAAATGTTTAAAAAAATAATTAAGACCACAAGAACGGCCATTAATAGTACTATCTTCTGCCAAAAGAGATTTTGCCTGCCCTGAGCAGAGCCGAAGGGTTTCCTTGTATAAATATTCATGATTTAATACTACAGTTTAGCATAAAACAAAAAACAGGCCAAATGAGCCTGTTTTTTGCATTGAGTTCTCTGGTGGCGACTACCTACTCTCGCGTTCATCACACTACCATCGGCCTTGGGGTATTTCACTTCTGTGTTCGAAATGGGAACAGGTGGGACAACCCCGGTATAATCGCCACCACAGAACTCAATATTCTGTGGTTCATATATGTAAGTTTAAATACCTAAAATCTGTATCTATAAACTCACGCTAAAAAATGAATGATTAATTAGTACTCCCCGGCTGAACACCTTACGGTGCTTATACCTGGAGCCTATCAACCCCCTCATCTCGGGGGAATCTAAGAGTTCTCATCTTGGAGTTAGTTTCACGCTTATATGCTTTCAGCGTTTATCTATTCCCAACATAGCTACTCAGCAATGCACCTGGCGGTACAACTGATACACCAGAGGTTGGTTCATTCCGGTCCTCTCGTACTAGGAATAAATCTCCTCAAAACTCTGCGCCTGCGGTAGATAGGGACCAACCTGTCTCACGTATGTTTCCACGCATTACTGCGTGCATTGGACTATATCTTCATCCAATAATTATGGATGATCGACGTGTAGTCTCTACGGGGTTATATCAAAACTGAAAAAAGGAGCGAAACGAAAATTTCGCTTCACTTAGGACTAAAATAGGCGGGGAGGTGACGGGACTGGATACCCGCATTTATTCAGCGGCCCTTTGATGCTCAGCTGATGTCAAACAAGCGCCTGAATAACTTACCCTTGTACTTTGGATAAGAGAGCATAATGCGTTTTATGTGACGACGCAGTATTTATTGCTCTTCACACACCCCCATAATTTTTTCCTTTTTTCAATTTTGATAAACTTCCCTCGGTATTGTCCGCTATCATTTTGGTCAAACGATATGGATTTCACCGATATAGTCGATTTTTGCATCTTGATATTACTATCAAGAGCCGCCGTGATATGTCTGTAGAAATATTAATTTCTAACCTCGGGATTCAAACCGTTTAAAAGTCAATTTTGAATTAACTCCTAAACGGTTTGAACCCAGCTCACGTAACATTTTAATCGGCGAACAGCCGAACCCTTGGGAGCTGCTCCACCCCCAGGATATGTTGAGCCGACATCGAGGTGCCGAACAGAGCCGTCGCTATGGACGCTCGGGCTCTACTAGCCTGTTATCCCCGGAGTAGCTTTTAGCTGATGATCTTCTTATTTTCTATGAAAATAAGTCGGTTCACTAACTTCTGCTTTCGCAACTGCGCGA
Source organism: Candidatus Staskawiczbacteria bacterium (assembly GCA_023245155.1). Lineage (GTDB taxonomy): Bacteria > Patescibacteriota > Minisyncoccia > Minisyncoccales > Staskawiczbacteraceae > VGLO01. Next base: position 553,132 of record JAHFKV010000001.1, read on the forward strand.
CATAGCCGTCTTGCAGTAAAGCTGGTTTATGCGTTTGCACTATCGGTCCGATTTCCATCCGGACCTAACCAACCTTTAAACGCCTCCATTACTCTTTAGGAGGCAAATGCCCCATTTAAACTGTCTAGTAAACACTGTCACCACAGTAAAGTGGATTAGAATATTAATTTTCAAAGATGGCTGTTTCATCGTCGCCTCCACCACATCCGAAAATGCAGCTTCAAAGGCTCACCACTACGCTACGCATTAAAAACCAATACCCAATATCTACGAACAGTAAAGCTTCCGGGGTCTTTCCGTCTAGCCGCAGGTAACCAGCATCTTCACTGGTATTGCATTTTCACCGGGCGCCTCGTTGAGACAGTTTTCAACTCGTTAAGCCATTCATGCGGGCCGGAACTTACCCGGCAAGGGATTACGCTACCTTTGGACGATTATAGTTATCGCCGACGTTCACTGGTGCTTCATTCAGTGAGCAATAAGCTTGCGCCTATCACCCCCAAACTTAACATTCCAGCACTGGTCAGGCCTCACCCCCTATACATCCTCTTGCGAGTTTAGCAGGGAGCTGTGTTTTTGATAAACAGTCGGTTGAAAGACGGTTGTTGCAGCCCAAACACTTGCGTGCAGGGCAGGACATATTGCGAACTTACGTCCACTTGTTTGCCTAGTTCCTTAACGAGGTTTCACCCGTTCATCTTAGCATACTTACGCTTGCCCACCTGTGTCGGTTTGCGGTACGGTTTGAATGACCTTACCTTGCTACGCCTTTTCTAGACACCACGTTTTCTACAATTTCTGGCATCACTGCCAAATTTTCCCTGCCCTTAAAGGCTAGGAACGTGAAATCCTTAATCCGCTGCAAATATTGTGATGTGCAACGTAGCAAAAAATCATCCAAGTGTCGGAATATTAACCGACTGTCCATTAGTTACTCCTTTCGGATACACCTTAGGACCGACTAACCCTTGGTTGAATACCATTGCCAAGGAAACCTTGGGCTTTCGATGGTCCGGGCTTTCACCGGACTTGCGGTTACTCAGGCCAACATTCTCACTTCTTTGCACTCCAGCTTTGGTCACCCGCCGCCTTCGCTGCGCAAAGAACGCTTCCCTACCAATCCCGACGTAAACGTCGGGAGTCCATGTCTTCGGTATGATACTTTAGCCCCGGGAATCTTTGGCGCATCTTACCCCTCCGGACCGCGAACGATCCAGTTTGGACAGTGAGTTGTTACACACTCTTTAAAAGATAGCTACCTCTAAGCTAACTTCCTGCCTGTCGAGGGCAAAACACCTCCTTCATAACACTTAGTATCATTTAGGGACCTTAGACGATGATCTGAGCTGTTACTCTTTTGACCATGGAGCTTAGCCCCCACGGTCTAACTGCCTGACTTACGTGTATGGTATTCGGAGTTTAATTCGAAGTCCTGCCTTGCGGCAAGGAATTCGATTTAGTGCTCTACCCCCACACACTACCTATCAGACGCCAGCCCTAAAGCTGTTTCGGGAAGAACCAGCTATTACGTAACTCGATTAGCTTTTCACTCCTTACCACAAGTCATCCCAGAGGATTGCACGACTCACGGGTTCGGACCTCCCTCCGACCTTCGTCGGAGTTCATCCTGCTCATGGTAAGCTCGTCACGCTTCGGGTCTTGAACACACAATTATAGTTCGCGCTATTAACACTCGCTTTCGCTGCGCCTCCACCCCGTAAGGGCTTAGGCAACTGTGTAGTCAAACTCGTTGGCTCGTTCTGCAAAAAGCACGCCGTCACCCTTGCGGGCTCCGACTCTTTGTAAGCAAATGGTTTCAGGTTCTATTTCACCGGGGTCATCCCCCTACTTTTCACCTTTCCCTCACGGTACTTGTTCACTATGGGTGATATTACATATTTAGCCTTGGCCGATAGTTCGGCCTGCTTCCTGCCAGGTTGTCATGCCCGACAGTACTTAAGAAAAATAGCAAGGAGCGTAAAAGTATTTTAGAGTACGGGGCTATTACCCTCTATGGCTCCCCTTTCCAGGGTGATTCTTTTAATACATTACCTAAATGCTCTCCCTCGGCAAGTATTATTTATTCTTCGACTATCCGAAAAATAAATAATGCTCCCGACGCTATAACCTTGCAACCCCAGAATAAATTCTGGTTTAGGCTCCTCCCTGTTCGCTCGCCACTACTAAGGGAATATTGCGCTTGCGCGCGTTGTTTTTTGTTCCTCCGCTTACTGAGATGTTTCACTTCAGCGGGTTAGCTCCAAGCACCTTCACAGGTACTCGGTTATTTGGTATTACCCAAACAGGGTTTCCCCATTCAGAAATCGCCGGATCAAAGCTTGCTAGCCAGCTCCCCGACGCTTATCGCAGGCACGCCACGTCTTTCATCACTGTAATATCCCAAGGCATCCGCCATTCGCTTATAACCTATTTTCTTGCGTAAGTAATAGATACAGATTTTATGTATCTGATGAACTTATATATATGCTTTGATTACCTTTTATCCTGTTAAATAAGACCCTTCTTAAAATTAACAGAATAGCAAATTTTCAACGTACTTGATAAATAAAAAACCGCTATAAAGCGGAATCCAGCTGCTAACACAAAAATTCAGACGTTATCCGCTTCGTTTTTTGATAGTGGTTAGTAATTGATTTACCATGTATCACCAGTTTAATCTATTTGAAAAGCGGTGTCAATACCTGCGGACGAACCGGGGTAAAAAAAGCCCCCCGCCTAGGCGGGGGGCTTAATTTATTTCAATGCTTATGATTAATTTTTTCCCACACATCAGCAATCACTTCTTGCGCAGTTTCTTTGCCGCCCAAACCAATAGCAATAGCTATTCCCAAGCCCAGGGTACCAACAATCCCCCATACCATGGCCATATACAATGTTTTCACTAATTCGCTGTTTGGCAATAACTGTTCCAAAATTAAAAAAATCGTAAAAATCCAAATCGCCCATCGCACAATGGAACCGGCAAGATAAGCATGGCCGATTTTCATCCGTTCCACGCTCACCCTGATTACTTTTTCAATAATGTCAGAAATAATCACGGCCACAACGAAAATCAGAGAAGCCACCACCACGTTCGGCAGATAATCTAACACCTGGGTAAGAATCGTTCCAAACTGGGCCAAGTGCAAAATATCCACGGCAATCAAAAGCGACAAAATCACAAACACCCACTTGAAAATTGCTCCAATGAATTCTGCCGGGTGTACATGAATATTTGCCTTTTGCAAAGCATGCTGCCAGCCTTCTTTATCAAATAACGTATTAAACTTTATCGACTTTAAAATTTCTGTGACAATCTTTCCAATCCCCACAGAAATTAAATACCCTATCACAAAAACGACGATTGCCAATATCAGCCTTCCCACAAAACCTACGGCGTCTTGTAAAAACGGCTGAATAACGGCTAGCGACCAATCGTTATAGTCCATGAATTTGGAACAAAGCGAGAAATTCGCAATAGTTGCGACACCTTACTTTGTTTATTTAATAATATTCATCAATTATCCTCCCAGACTTTGGGCAGGTCAATAGAAAGTTCTACACACTTTTGATCTGTAGCTGTCTCAAAGGTTAAGCCTGTGGCGCACAGGGCAATCGCCCGTTCATCGTCCCACTTGGGTCCGCCATATTTCACGTCGCCTACAATTGGTAAATGAGCAGCTGAAAGCTGTTTCCGGATTTGGTGGTACTTTCCTCCTTCTATAGTAATCTTCAACAAAGAATATTTTTCTTTTTTTACTAATTGGTAGTGCAGCACCATATCATCGTTAATGAGAGTGTCTTGTTTTTTTGGTTCACCCACCACCATTGCATGATATATTTTTCCAATCTTCCGATTCCTGAATTGCTCCGAAAGCCGGTTGGCGCCCTTGCTAGTCTTAGCAAACAGCATAATACCTGAAACTGGTCTATCAAGCCGGTGCAATAACCCTAAAAATACATTCCCCGGTTTTTTGTATTTCTCTTTCAGATATTTTTTCACGGCATCAATCATGCTTTCGTCGCCGGTTTTATCTCCTTGCGCCAAAACTCCCGCCGGTTTTACTACGGCAATAATATGATTGTCTTCATACAAAACGTTGATCATCGTAGTAATTGCTGAATTCTTTCTGCTTCGCCCTCCACTACCGGCCCATCGTAGTCTCCGCTATGACCCGCTGAACCCTCGTACGAAGGTTTTTTCTGGTCTAAGTGTAGGTTGAATGAAAAGTCATTTCCGTTTTGTTTGATATATGCGTGAAATCTTGGATAATCATTGCCTTGAATTTTTCGCACAATACTAGATTCGCCCGCATTCTGAAAATACGCCGGCTGATAGCCAATCTGTCGCATAATAGTATTGACGTTGTGTTGTAAGTTTTTTATTTCAAATTTCATTTGACAAATCTTATCACAAATAATAACTTATATCTAGCACTCCAATCTGTTCTCTCCTAACATCCAACTCACACACAAAACAAGGAAAGAAAAATGAACCGAACCATTGCACGAAACGACCGATTGAAAGACGCTCTAGAGGAAGCTATCGGACAGCGACTACCATTCAAAAGAGTGGTCGATCAGGGTACACTGGTAAATCTGTGGTCAACAATCTGTGACCTCTCGCAAGAACTGCAAGAGGCGCTGAGGAGAAACGAACAAAAAGTTTCCACAAAAAAACTCCTACGGAAGATCAATGCCCTTAAAGCGCGCGCTTCCAAATTGGCATATCCTCCTGGGCCGCCTTCGCCCCCGCCTCCACTTGGCCCATCATCACCAAAGCCGCCTACGGGGCCGGGTTCACCAGTGGCGGCATCTCCACCACCAGTTCGCCCAAAGGCAGCTTAATTCGTGCTGTCGTCCCTTGATCCCACGGCATCGTTCGTGGGATTTTTTTTATTTCTTTCTATACCCTTCCATCTATTGCCTTCGGCATTATAAGTCGGGTATAAGTGTTCGCTGCGACTCCCTTACCCATGCTTAATTTCTATAACATCTCCATCCTTTACCACATACTCTTTTCCTTCTGTTCTAATTAAGCCAGTTTCGCGAGCCTTTCCATAACTTCCCGCTTTCAATAAATCCTCCCAAAAAATGACTTCTGCTTTAATAAATGTTTTTTCAAAGTCACTGTGAATCGCCCCACCAGCCTGCGGAGCTTTGTCGCCTTTGTGAATGGTCCAGGCACGTGTTTCATCTTCTCCGGTGGTCAAAAAAGTTAACAGCCCCAACAGTTCATAAGACTTTCTAATCAACGCATCTAATCCCGATTCTGCTGGCAAACCCAACCCGATCCTTTCCTCTTTGGTAAATGCCGCTGATTCATATTCTTCGGCAATGTTCATAGCTAGCGTATTTTGCGGTGCATTTGGCCAATGCTGGTCGGCATCCGCTTGTGTTCCATTTAACACATATAACCTTGGCTTGAGTGTAAGTAGTTGGAAATTTTTTAGTATTGCTATTTCATCTGTAGTCCAAGATTGTTCAACCAATAATTTTTGCTGTTTCAAGCATTCAATCGCTTTGTTTACCGCCGCAGTTTCTTTAGCATCTTTTGTTTTATATTTTTCAAGCGTTTCCAAATCTTTCAAAATTAATTCCACATCCAAAATTTCTTTGTCACGCAGTGGATTAATATCATTTTGGGTATTAATAATATCATCATTTTTAAACGCACGCAGAATATACACAATGGCGTCGGTTTCTCTGATATTCGCCAAAAATTTATTGCCCAAACCCTCGCCTTCACTGGCACCTTTCACCAACCCCGCAATGTCCACAAATTCCACCGTGGCAAAAATCTTTTTGCCTGCCTGCCGATGAGGCAGGGCTGATTTATTCGAAAATTCCCAAAGCTTCTCAACCCTTTCGTCGGGAACCAAAACAACCCCAACATTAGGGTCAATGGTTGCAAAAGGGTAGTTGGCAATCAACACCTCCTTTTTAGTTAAGGTTTTAAATAACGTAGATTTGCCCACATTGGGCAGCCCCACGATTGCGATACTTAGTGCCATAGCGTGATAGTACTATCATTTAATCGCATTTTCAAGAAAGAACAATCACACCGCGCCACCCCCCCCTGGAGGAGGTGGCGTTTTTCTTTTTAATTAAACACTTTATAATAATCTGTTACCGTTTGGGTACACACATTTTGTAAATCAGAAGAAATGGATGTGCACAATTGTAAAGCTTGTTTGTCTGAATGGAAGTAAGAAACAAAATCTTTGGCCGCTCCAATAATACAATCTGATTCCTGTTCAAAGTTCTGGCCTAATTCACAAGTTTTTTTAGTAACAGTAATATTGCTATTACTTCTGCCGGAAGCGTCCCGTCCCAGGCTTTGATAGCAACTGGCGCGGTAAGCTTCGGGAGCCTGGCCGCACAAAACAAACACTTTTGTAAAATCACCGCTACTCACTTTAAGCATGTATGACGTTTGCATTAAAAAACACGTGCTTTTGTATTGTTCAGGAGCATCGGTGCAAGGATACAAAGGCTGGTCCGGTTTTAAATATTTAGTGAAATGATTCTTATTATCAACAATCACATTTTCCATAAATACCCCGCTGGCACATGACTGCTGTTCCCAAGAACCGGTTAACTTATCGCATAATGAAAGTGATTGGAATAATTCATCCCCCGTCAACTCCATGATTCCATGACCCACTCCGTGCACGCAGTTATAATAATCAAATGAATACTGTTCTTTGCCGGTAATCCCAGAACAGATATCGTCAAGACTGTTAAACATTTTAGTGGTGCCCAGCTTTTCGGCAATTCCTTCAATGACGCCATGGTAATACCCCGACCAACAAAAGCTGTCGCCATGGGTGTATGCTTCGCTAACGGTGGGATATTTTTCTACGGCTGCGCTTCCAATGATGTGCGCCAAAGGATGGCATAGGGAAACTACATAACCATCCTTATTATACCTGGCACGTAAGTCCGCAAAAGCTGCTGTAATGCTCTGGTTCTTTACTAATTGCGTATAGTATTTCTGGTAACAATAAAAGTTTCCTTTATCGGCGCTTTTTTGGCAAATATCAGGCAAAACCGCGGTTTGGGCAGCTGAACCGGCGGTTACGTCATCAGACCTGCCAGCTTGGGGATCTTGCACTTCCTTGGCACTTTGGTTAATAAAATTGTCAGCCGAAAGAGGAGCGGCCTTAGAAACTTTTGGAATGGTACGCGACTGCACTAAAAAATAAATCGCACCAATGATAAAAATTAACGTTAATAAGAATAGGACTTTTTTATTCATCCTTATAATAGCTGGGTACAAAAACCACAACGTTTAGCTTCAAGAGGAATTTCGCTTAAACACTGCGGGCACTTTTTAGTGTTAGGCATAGCCGGTTTTTTGCGCACTAATGCATTCATGGGTAAGATGACAAAAAAGTAAATGGAAAAGGCAACAAGAAAAAAAGAAACCAGGGCGTTAATCAGCTCGCCATACATAAACTTACTGCCATTTACTGTAAAAAACATACCAGAAAAATCCGGTACTTTAGCAAGGGCGGCAATCAGCGGTGTTAGTAAATCTTTTACTAACGCGTTCACCACGCTGCTAAAGGCAGCTCCGATGACAACTCCCACTGCCAAATCAACCGCGTTCCCCCGCAAAATGAAATTTTTAAACCCGAGAAAAATATCTTTCATAAAATAAATTAATGCTTGAAAATAATAAAAATATAGTATATTATAGCATCCAATGGGCCCTTGGTATATCGGTAACACACCTCATTTGCAATGAGGAGCGGCGGGTTCGACTCCCGCAGGGTCCACATTATACGATCCTCAACACTTTTATTATTACTTTTTTGGCGCCGGCAGTGTAATCAAATGTATCGCCGGTTTTTTTTCCCATTAATTTTTGTCCAAATGGCGATTCGTATGAAATTTTATTTTTCAAAATGTCAGCTTCGGTTGGCGATGTAATCTGATATTCTTCTTCTTTACCGGCAAACAGCATTTTCACCCTTGAGCCAATCTGGATTTTTCCGTCTTCTACTTTATCTTTAATGACTGCAACGCTAATAGCATTTTCCAGTTGTTCAATCCTGCCCAGTAAAAAACTTTTCATGTTGCGGGCTTCGTGGTATGCCGAATTTTCTTTCAAATCACCAAAAGCGGCTGCTTCAGCAATCAACTTAACTATCCGCCTCATTTCAGTGGTTTTTAATTCTTTCAGTTCATCTTTTAGTTTTTTCAAACCCTCTTTGGTAAAATACTCTGGCATGAATTTTGAGCGAAGCGAGAAATTCACTTCAGAAATAAGGCTAAACTATACCGTTACTTTGAGGGCTTATTTCTGTTGCGACACCTTATAGTATACTGATTTCTTACAAATTTTCAAGACAAGAAAAAAACCACAGTACAAAGAAAGTGGCTTTGAAATGGAGTCAACGGAGCTCGAACCCGCATTTACCGATCACACCCCTAGTCTCTCGAAAAATGCGAAGACGTCTACTCAGCGCATTGTCTATAACCAGGGTTAGCAACCAGCATGTCTTTCTCCTTTTAGACGATGGCCCCTTAAGAACAAAACTGGAACTGCCAGCTATCCCGCCGATCGGAGCATCTATCCGACACAAGGCAGTAAGGGTCGGATTGAATATAGACCGGCAGTCTGGTTTCAAGTTCTGGCAGCTCCAGCGTTTTTCCAGTTTAATACTATTAACAAAAATTGCAAGAGAAAAAACCGCCTGGGCCAAGCGGTTCTTAGATGAGTGAGTGTGGACCGAAGTCCACGATGAAACTAACTGGAAAGAACAAAAAATAATGAAATGTCCCACTGAAAGGAGCCCGGCGTCGCCCAATCGCCGAAGCCATCAATCAGCGGGACCGGAAATATTCTTTGTGATAAAAAAATACTTTCGGTCCCACTGATTTTCCCTTCCAGAGCGATCATAGCAAAAGCCATGATCCTTGTCAATAACTAACCACCTTTCTGTTTAGTTTCTTAAAGTTGTTCCGAATAGCGGGTTTTCTGCCGAACCGCGCTAAACGCATATCAGTTATAAGTTACTAACCTTCGCCAAAGCTTCGACCCCCGCTGAGCGGGAGGCGCCTTAGCGAAAATTATTCCGCCTATAACTTAGTCAACGCTCAATATTCTGGATAAATCCAAAATATTTAAAAAAATGATCCACGAGCAGCTTCCGCTACCCGTGCCTTGTTACGACTTAGCCCCTCTTACTGAATCTAGCTTAGGACCTGTAAGGGTACTTCGGCTATCCCCAGCTTGCTTGGCTTGACGGGCGGTGAGTACAAGACTCAGGAACGTATTCATCGCCACGTAGCTGATTGGCGATTACTAGCAATTCCAGCTTCATGAGGGCGAATTTCAGCCCTCAATCCGAACTGAGACCGGCTTTGGTGGGATTATCCTCCAGCTTGCGCTTTCGGTCCCATTGTACCGGCCATTGTACCACGTGTGCAGCCCAGGACATCAAGGGCCATGCTGATTTGGCGTCATCCTCACCTTCCTCCCAATTATCTCGGGCAGTCCCCTGTGACATGTAAAACACAGGGCAAGGGTTGCGTTCGTTACCCGAATTAACGGTACGTCTCAAGACACGAACTGACGACAACCATGCAGCACCTGCCCAACTGTCTTGCGAAGTACTACTTTCATAGTATGGTCAGTTGGGTTTCTAGTCCTGGTAAGGTTCTTCGTTTGTTGTCGAATTAAGCCACATGGTCCACTGCTTGTGTGAGTCCCCGTCTATTCCTTTGAGTTTTAAACTTGCGTTCGTACTTCCCAGGCGGGATGCTTAACGCGTTAGCTTCGCCACTGGCAGGGTCGACACTGCCAATAGCCAGCATCCATCGTTTACAGCGTGGACTACAAGGGTATCTAATCCTTTTTGCTCCCCACGCTTTCGTTGTTCAGTGTCAGGGTCGCCCCAGCAAACTGCCTTCGCTTTTGGTGTTCCCGATGATATCAACGGATTTCACCCCTACTCCATCGGTTCCGTTTGCCTCTAACGCCCTCTTAGTCGAGCAGTATTCTAAACAGCTCAAAGGTTAAGCCGATGAGGTTTAATTTAGAACTTACTTGACCACCTACCAACCCTTTACGCCCAATAAATCCGGGTAACGCTCGGGGATTCTGTATTACCGCTCCTGCTGGCACAGAATTAGGATCCCCTTATTCATCTGGTACAATCAATAACTTTTTCCCAGATAAAAGATGTTTACACCCCGAAGGGCTTCATCCATCACGAAATGTCGCTCCGTCAGACTTTCGTCCATTGCGGAAGATTCTCGACTGCAGCCTCCCGTAGGAGTATGGCCCGTGTCGCAGTGCCATTCTTGGGGGTCGCGCTCTCACGCCCCCTACCCGTCATCGCCTTGGTGGGCTTTTACCCCGCCAACAAGCTGATAGGCCGCGGACCATTCACAAAGCGCATTGCTGCTTTACCCTTGCGGGACTATGGGAAATTACCCCGTCTTTCGACGAGCTGTGCCCCACTTTGCGGTATGTACCCACGTGTTACTAAGCCGTTCGCCGGTGCCTTGCGGCCCCTTGACTTGCATGCCGGTATCCACATTTCCAGCGTTCACCCTGAGCTAGGATCAAACTCTCAAAATTGATGCCAGTTGAGTACTGGCAAACTTATTCGAAACAACTTTAAAAAACTAAATGAATAATAGTTTAGTCACAAGCACTTATTTTTGGACACAATAAAAAGGTGGGGGTGAGTTGAGTTGTGGAAGAGCCCACGACTAACCCCAAGTTAGCATTGGATCTCTGATAATCAGCCTCAACCCACCCTTTTCCCTGAAAATTCAGGGACAGGTTGTCTAGGCTTGCGCCCAGCAACTTTTAAGTTGGTCCCGTCCATCCAACTTCAAAGTTGCTTCTCCACGAGAGACAACAACCTGTCCTTGACTTAATGTTCAAAAATAAGTGCTTGGTGTTCACTATTATTCTAGTTACTTACCTTCCCCAACACAAGGATGGTTTTCTCGTATTGGGATGCCATATTCAGTTATCAAGTTACTCTCCATAAAAATATCCACGACAATATCCGGAAGATACTCTCGTGGATACTCTCAAAATTAAGTTGTAATCTTATGTGTAAGTGTATTCTAGCTGAAACAAAATGAATGTCAATACCTTGGCTCGCCCGTAGGGCTACGCCCGGGGGAGCCAGCTAAGGGATTCGAACTCGGGACCTATTTACCCCGTTAGAAGTGCCTTTGAGCCGATGGAGGGATTTGAACCCACGACCTACTGTTTACAAAACAGTTGCTCTGCCGCTGAGCTACATCGGCACTTCTAACGGGGCTGGCAGCTGCACAAATACACCACCTTATTTCTTTCTCTTGTCCAATTCTTGGGCCTTCTTACGCATCCCGTGCAACAACACATCAACTTTCCGTTCCACTTTTAACACCCAAACCCTGAATTTTGAAAGAAGTTTTTGTAGCCACACCTGTTTATGAAAAAAATCAAAATACAAACTCTTTATTTTTTTTTCTATCTGGGCAATGGTTTCATGCTTTTTTAATCCATGATGTCCGTTTTGTGGCAGTTGCACTAACACTGGAATTTTTCTGGCCAAAATAAGGATAAATCCGGCAGCACTAATTAAAAAAATAATGAATGCAATTAATTGAATCATGAATTTTGAACGAAGTGAGAAGTTCGCAATAGTTGCGACACCTTATTCGATTAACTAAATTTCGTACCTTACAAACTTTCTGACTTCAATATTTTCTCCGGTTTTAGCCACCGCTTCTTCAATTAAATTCTGAATAGTTTTACCTGCATCTTTCACCCACGGTTGAACCAATAACGCTTCCACCGTTTCAGGATTCATAGCGGCAATGTGCAAACAAATTTCATGCGCTAAATTCTTAAAATCAGGATTCTTGGCCACAAAGTCAGTTTCGCATCGGATATCCAATAGTACGCCAGACTTGGCATTAGGGTGCACATAAAAATCTATGGCTCCTTCATTGGTTTGACGGCCTCCTTTTTCTCCGGCCTTGGCTGCTCCCCAGCTTTTCAGTAACTCTTTGGCTTTTTCAAAATCCTGACCCGATTCTTCCAGCGCTTTTTTTATCTTTACCGGCGAGGCACCGGTTTCATCCCTCAATTTTTTAATGTCTTCAATGCTGGCCATACCTATTTAGTTTGTAAAATAGTCTCTTTTATTTTTTCTAAAATATAAGCAATAGAAGAAACGGCATCATCATTAGCGTAAATGGGATAATCAGCCAAGGTTGGATCAATATTGGTGTCTACGATGCCTATAATCTTAATGCCCTTGCGCTTGGCTTCACGAGCAACCGCAATGTCTTTTTTTAAATCTAAGATTAATATGGCCTCAGGTAACTTGGCCATATTCTTGATACCCTCAAATTTGGTTTTCAATGAAGTAATTTCCTCGTCAAGAATCATCCGTTCATATTTGGTGTATTTTTCAAATTCACCCTTGGCTTTTTTGGCTTCTAAATCTTTGAAATGGGCTACCCGCTTTGAAATGGTTTCAAAATTAGTAAAGGTGCCGCCCAGCCAGCGCTCGGTAACATAGGGCATGCCAACTTCTTCGGCTGTTTGCTTGGTCAAAGTTTTCGCTTGAATTTTCGTGCCCACGAACAGTATGGTTTTGCTTTCGGCAATCAGTTTTGCAATAAATTCCAAGGCGTGGGAAAATTCTTTGGCGGATTTCTCCATATCAATCATGTGGACATTACTTTTCACACCCGCCACAAACGGTTTCATTTTAGGATGAAGCTTAGAAACGGTGTGGCCGAAATTCACTCCGGCTTTTGCCATATCATCTACGTTTAATTTTGCGGTGGTTTCTGCCATAGTTATTGAGTTTTTCTCTCTTTAACTTTCTTTGCTTTTTTTGGCGTTGATAATTTTTTAGCGGTCCTATCCATAAATTTTTGCACCCGTCCCACTTTGTCAATCATCTTTTCCTTACCGGTATAAAAAGGGTGGCACTTGGCGCAAATTTCCGTTTCAATGTGTTCTTTAGTGGAGCCAACAAAAAACTTGTTACCGCAAGCGCAGGTAACAGAAGCTTTTGCAAAATATTTTGGATGGATATCAACTTTCATGTCTGTTATATTACACGATAAATCAAATATTATCAAGTCTCTACCCTAAAGTCAATACATATGATACAGTAGTCCAATGGAACAAGAAAAGCAATCAGTAATCATAGAAATCCGAGCAGGCACCGGCGGAGACGAGGCTGGGCTTTTTGTGCGTGACATGCACCGCATGTACTCAAAATATGCCGCCAGCCAAGGCTGGTCAAACAAAATTATGGATTCGGATATGTCCGACGTGGGCGGCTACAAACAAATTGTCTTTGAACTTTCCGGATCGGGCGCCTACGACGCCATGCAATACGAAAGCGGCGTGCATCGCGTCCAGCGCATTCCCAAAACAGAAAAACAAGGGCGCGTGCATACCTCAACCATCACCATTGCTGTTTTAAATAAACCCAAAAGAATTGAATTAATTATCCGGCCCGAAGATTTAAAAATTGATACCTACCGTTCTTCTGGAGCCGGTGGACAACACGTTAACAAAACCGAGTCGGCTATTAGAATAACCCACAAGCCAACGGGAGTTGTTGTAACTTCGCAATCGGAAAGAAGCCAGCACCAAAACAAAGAAAATGCCATGGGAATTTTGGCCGCCAGAATTTTGCAGGCGCAGGAAGAGTCCGATATGTCGGCGCTAACCGAAGAACGCCGACAACAAATCGGCTGGGCCAAGAGAAGCGAAAAAACCCGCACCTATAATTATCCGCAAAATAGAATCACCGACCATCGCATTGGTAAAAGTTGGCACAACCTGGAAGATATTGTGGAGGGCAACATGGAGCCCATCATGAAAGCGTTTAAAAATTTAAAAAAAGAAGAATCGGCTCAATAAGCCGATTTTTTGTAAATGAAAAACCCATCTTAGCCGAATCGAAATCCGGAACTACTAAGATGGGCCGAACCGAACAGGAACTCCTTTATTCTAGTGTATACATGTTTGCGTGTCAAATAAAAAACCAAATTTTTGTAAAAAAACTACCCTACAGAACAAGTCTGTAGGGGTCTTTCCAATTTTGCGCCCTCATGGCGCCTTCTTTTCTTGGGTCTTCGCCTGCTCGGCTTTTTCCCGGGCCTCTTCCATTGGCCGCAAGAAATAAAACCAGAAACCCGCCACCAGAGCCACGATTAATAACGCTCTCATGGCGTCTCTGGCATTCAAGCTACTGAACATATGGCAAATCCTTCCCAAAAAGAGAAAAAACATATTCGGCCTGCCACAGCCATGGGCGAAATGCCCTTTGACAACGAACTTACCCATATTGTTTATATCACAAAAAAAGCGTGCTTGTCAATAGCACGCCAATTTTCAACCTTTATACCCTTCTATCTATTACCTTCGGCATAATAAGTCGGGTATAAGTGTAGAAAAATTGTGATTTTTCAACCTTACCCGCCAATCGTCGCGATATCGTTTTCGTATTGAGTTGCGAACCTTAAAACAGAATTCGCATACGACCGGCATTCGGACCGGCCATAGCTTCCTCCACAATAATACTTGGCGGCAGCAACCGACTCGCTACTCAACGCCCCATTATCTTTCAACAATAACCCTGAAGCCAAAAAGGCATTTCTAATGTTCCAGGGATTGGCTAAACTGCCCACCATGGCGGTAACTTGGTCAGTATACAAAGTCCAGGTTGAAGCGATAAACTGGGCCGGCCCCATGGCTCCGCCCCAACCGTAAGGCACTCCGCCTGAATACAACGGTATCCAACAGGAAACCGGTGTATTTGACCAATTCATCCCCAAGTTTTGCGTTAATGTTTTGAAGGCAGGAATAGATTTTGGGTTCATTACGCGCTGCTTAGTTATTTTTCCAGCCAAATTAGTGCCGCTTCCCGTAGTGTCATCTGTTACGTAGCATTGTCCCACGTTCCTGCCCAAATTTGATTCTTGTGTTAAGATGGCCAACAAAAATGCCGGCCGCACGCCCGTAATGCCAGAAACATATTTGGCAATGGCCACCGCTTCCCCGAAGGTGGGAGCATTGGAAACCCCAATCAAATCGAAAATCCTGGCCTTAATGGTTGCGGCGCTTTTATCGGCCGCGGCTTTGTCAGCTTGCTGTTTTTGATATTGTGCTTCAGTAAGCTTTAAATACGTTTCCTGCTGTTTTTTATTTTGCTCATTTTCCTGCTTTTGCTGGGTTTGGATTTGAATAGTTTTTTGCAGCTGGGATTTTTCCGTATCCATCTTATCTCTCTGGTTTTGCAAATAGGCTTTTAAGTTAGTGGTACTTTCCAACAAGTCTGAAACTTTGGTGTTCAAGCTTCCCAAATAGGCCACATTACTGAAAAAATCAGAGAGTTTTCCATCTAACAAAATAACAAATGAAGGTTTCTTATCCTCTTGGTAAACAGCATTCAAAATGGTTGAAATCTGCTGTTGGGAACTTTCAATTTTCGTCGTAGTTTTATCAATAGAAGTTTGAGTGTCATTAATCTGTAAATTCAAGTCTTTGACCATCAAGGTTCCTTCTTTTATCTTGCCTTCCAAGCCGGTAATTTTTTTCTTCAGCGTGGAAACGGCATTTTGCAGGGTATTTTTTTGCGCGGAGGTTTTGGTAATATCCTGGGCAATCTGGGCGCTTTGCTGGTCGTAATAATCAGCGCAACGCTGCAATTGAGCCTGGCAATCGGCCTTGCTCATATTTTGGCAGCTGGTGTCTGAACTGGAAATCTGCGCACAAAGAACGCCCAAGGTATCGGCATGGGTCGCTATGGGCAACAACAATAAACACAGGGCAATAAGGGATATTTTATATCGCATGGCTCTTATTATACACCATACGAATCAGGCAAGCAAAAAGGCCCGTTTAGGCCTTTTTTTCCTTTGCCTCGCCGGAGCCTTTGGCAGGGGCGGGTTCTTTAGGAGCTTTTTTATCGGGATCTTCAATTAGCACTTCTTCTTTCTTTTCTTTCTCAACCTTTTCAACATCTTCCACATTTTCTACAATTTCAGCAGCTAATTCTTCTTCCACTTTTACTGGAGCCAATACAGCAGCCACAATTTCATCTGGGCCCTTCATAACCTGGATATTGGCCGGCAATTTCAAATCTTTCACTAAAATATGGTCTTCAAAGGTTTTTAAACCGGAAATATCAACTTTAATTTCGTGAGGTAAATTTAATGGCATGGCCCTTACTTCAATTTCCAGCATATTCTTGTTCAAGGTTCCACCCAAATCTTTTTCGGCCAGAGCTACACCTTCAAACACCAAGGGTACGGCCACTTCAACTTCTTCCTTTAAATCAGCCTGGTAAAAATCAATGTGAATAACCTTTTCAGTCAGCGGATCTTTCTGGATTTCGTGCACCAACACCGGACGCGTTTCCTTGCCAATGACAAGCTCAACCAAAGAACTCTCCCCGGCTTTTCGGAACACTTTAATAAATTCCTTTTCATCCACGGCAATATTGGCATTTTTCACCCCTGGGCCATACACAACGGCCTTAATCATGCTTTCGCCAAATTCCTCTCTTGGTTTTGCGTTAAGTGAAATCATATCCCACTATTCTACTTTATTATCCCTTGTTTGTAAAGAGTTTAATATACTTTTCTACAACCTGCCTGCAGGCCTCAATGGCTTCGGGCAAATACTTGTACGGCACAATTTCATCCTTATCAATTTCCAGTTTTTTACGGAGCGTATTGGAAAATGCCAGCCGTGTTTCCGTATTAATATTAATCTTGCAAATCCCTAATTTTATGGCCTCTTTTATATCTTGGTCTGGAGTACCACTTCCGCCGTGTAAAACCAATGGTAATTCAATTTTGTTTTTAATTTCCCGCAACCTATCCATACGCAAATTTGGCGAAACGCCCGTCACATCCATACCATGAAACGTTCCCACACTTACCGCCAGCACATCCACTCCGGTTTTTTTCACATACAGCTCTGCATCTTTTACCTGAGTCAAGTCTTCTTCTTTAATCTGGAATTTTTCCGTGTAGAGCTTGGAAGCATCAGTGCCAATTCTACCCACCTCACCCTCAACTACAATTCCCTTGCGCTTAGCATAGGCCACCACTTTTTTACTAATTTTTATATTCTCTTCTAGTGGCAACTTTGACCCGTCAAAATGCACCATATCGTATCCAGTATCCATGGCCTCTTTTACATATTCAAAAGATTTTCCATGGTCTAAATTTAAAAATATCGGCAGACCTGTTTTTTTCCTCAACACATTTCGCATCGCCACGGCTTCTTGCAATCCCACAAATTTACTCTCGCCCTCAGATGTACCCAAAATCACCGGGCTTTTTAGATTCTGCGCTGCCGCCAAAATTCCCCGCACCTGCGACCAGTCGGAGAAGTTGAATTGTCCAATCGCCCATTTTTCTTTCTTCGCTTTCGCAAAGTAATATTTTAGTGTTTTCATGTTATTTTGTAAAATTGAAGCTACTAATTATGTTCGAAATGAAGCCTTGTCCCCACGCTAATTGACCAAACTTTATCACAATCGATTTATCAGGGCTGATTGCGTAAAAACCTTCGTTTTTACACACCGGACCAGAGGTTTGCATAGTCTGAACCGAGCTAATACTATCGTATTGAAATTTTCCTAAATTCGCCTGAAGATCGCTTGAGCTCATAATATCACAGTGGTTATCGTTGCTATCGTTAAAAAGTTTAGTTAACCAACTTTGAAGGCTGGCCTTTGTGGGATTACTATAAACCTGGATGGTCCATTGCCCTTTTTGATTGTGAAAATTGGCATCGTTTTGAATGTAGTCAATTATTATCTTACTACTTCCACTATTCGTCACGGTAACACTATC
This sequence comes from Candidatus Staskawiczbacteria bacterium, assembly GCA_023245155.1. GTDB lineage: Bacteria > Patescibacteriota > Minisyncoccia > Minisyncoccales > Staskawiczbacteraceae > VGLO01. The sequence goes on from JAHFKV010000001.1 coordinate 570,994, forward strand.
TTTTGGGTAGGAAAATGTAAAATTATACGTATTATTTGTGTATGTTTTACTACTAGCGGTTAAAGAATTTGGAGACACAACAGTTGCGTTAGTTGGAACTTGTGAGGGAGTTATCTTTTTAATCAATTCATCAAACTTCTGCAAAACTTCCTGATTATTACTATCAGTAAAAAATGCTATTTTATTATCAAACATTTTTTCGCATTTTACGTGCCCCTGGGAAGCCGCACAGTTATTTGATACCCCAGTAACGTGTATGAAATCTTTCCCCTCCATAGTTTCGCCGGGAAAAATAAATAAATCAGTGTTAAAGTCATTTTTATCAATGACAGATTTCACGTTCCAAGTAGAAGGATAGGGAATGGCAAAAATGGAATAGTCATAATCCCAACTCAGAATCCTCCAGCTATTATTATCTTTAGCTGCATCTACTTTTATATCCTTCAGATATTTTACCGTCTGATTACCGGCATCGGGTACCACTTCTTCCACAATCCACCAGAGCTTATCTTCCCTTGCCGCCCCATAGGCGATATATTTACCATCGGGGCTGAAACGAATACTTCCATCGGCAAAAGCTCCAAATGTTTGGCCAGGCTTGTCGTTAATGGCAACAAAATTTCCATAACCATCAGTAATGGAGACTTGGTTTGCAGGAGAAACCTTGTAGGCTACGTCTTTATTATTAGGAGCAAAAACAGGATCGCTAATATGACCACAAGAATAGTCCTTAGATTCAAAGACTACATTAGAGCCCTGCTTGACAAAAACATGCACTTGGTTAGTTTCAAGTTCACCACAACCACCGTTTACTTCAATTGAAGCAGTTTTCTTATCATCAGAGCTCTGTACTGATGCAGGAGGATTATATACAACATCTCCCACAGAAAAACGCTCTGATCCAACAACATACACTGTTCCATTTTCTTGCGGCGGACCACTAAAAACAATGCTGGAACTATTGCGATTTTTTGTTACAAGAACTGATTGATTTTTATCTAATTGCCCTCCAAAAATATTCTTATAGAGAATAAAGAAAAGGTTATTACTGTCTTTGGAAAATACAAGACCGACTTGGCCCGAATAAAAATCTTTTGGTATTTCAAATGCTTTGTTATCCACAATAACATAACCAGTATTGCCAAAATGCTCAAAATACGCGGCACGCGTTCCATCCGGACTGAATGTCAAACTATCAGCCTCCAAATAAAAATGACCCCTATTTTCGGAAAGCTGCGTAAAGTTTTCAGGAATCGGAATAACATGGGTAGAAAGACTAAAAGGAGCCTCTGCGCCCTCTTTGGCTTTTACCACAACCGCTCTCGTAGGTACAATACTAGTTTTTGGTAATGGTATTGGCGATCCAAATGAGAGGAAATAGGCACCGGCAATTAAAAGTAAACCAACAGTAACAAATAAAACTAACCTTAATTTCGTTCTTTTTGGTCTTGCAGCTACATTGTTGACTACAGCCGCGGTTTCTCCTTGTGATTGTCCAACTGGCATTACTGGTGAAAAATTCAAATCATTTTTTCTCGTAAATTTCTCCTTAACAGCAATCACAATACCTATTATCAAAAAAATAATCATCAATGGCTGCGTTACAAGTACCACCGGAAAAAACAACAAACCGCCAATTCCCAAAAGAAGGATAAGAAAACTAGATACTGCAAAAATAACTCCTACATATAATGACCATTTTATAAGTCTATTGATTTCTAAAACTCTAAAAGCAAATAATAAACCCAATAGCAAATATATCCCACCCCAAAAGACTCCTCCGCTACCCCCATGCCAATAAATGGAAGTATATAGAGCTTCTACACCAAAGAATAGTGCGCTCAAAATAAAAAACAGAACTTTGGAAAAAATGCCACCGATGTCTTTTGATAAAAAATTAAAATTCATTTAGTAATCACTTAATACGCTAGGAAAGGAAAAACCGGGTTGTTGTCAATTCTCATGGTGTTAAGGTCGACATCAATGCCTCCTCCGGGAGAACCAAAGGAATTTAAGATAAACGCAAGTTCTCCGCGTTGGCCGGCAAATTGTTCAATCGGAACATGAGCCAGGGTCTTGCTTTTTAAATCAACCACTTCTCCGGGAACCAGGGTATGCAGGAAAATAAGTTTATTATTGAAAAATACGTTAAAGTACGCGCTGTTATCAGGGTTGCTCGAAAGTCTAAAGTAAAAATAAAGAGTTTTAGCGTTTTTGGGCACATAAAAATACTCTTTTTTAATAATACTGACAGAATCTCTGATGAAAGCATTCCCTATCTTTGTGTCCCCCAAACCAACAGCGCCTATCTGGTTAACCGCGAGCTGCTTGGCTGACTTGGCATAGGCTTCCGAAAGAACTGTGCCAGTAACCGGATTTTTCCCGGCTTGAACTTCTGCCTGGTCGCCAATACCATTACCGTTTGAATCTGCTACCAATGGATTTGAGCCAAAAATAAATTCTTGAATATTATTTAAACCATCACTGTCTTCATCCCACACAGGATTAACGCATTTATCACAACCAAAATATTTCTTTTCCCAGCTATTCCAAAGATAGTCATACACCCCATTCGGTTCGGTCCTAATATATTTACTCTCACGCTGCACGAAACTACCAAATTCATTAACAGCCGCGGGTTTAGCTATAACCTCTTTATTGGTACCGTAATTTGTAATAATTACGTTAGCTTTTTTGATACCAGAACCAGTGTTTTCCGTCTCAAATGAAAATGCTTCTATCGCATAATTTTTGGCGTCAATTTTAATGGAAACTTTGGGAGATAAAATAGTACCTTTAGAAATTCCCAACATGTTCAACAGAGATTCTGGAACCTGATTGGAGGTAATTAGAATATGCTTTGATCCACCCTCATCAACCAGCTCAATTTTTGGATTGCTAATTTCTACCAATGCGCTGGTTATATTTTTTGCTGACAGAAGGGATAATGTGTTTACCAATTTTCCCTCGGTGCTCTCCGTTTTAATTTGATAGTAGCTGTTATCATACGGATCTTGCGCGTATATCTTATCATTAATCACCACAACATTTGTTGGAGACTCTCCTATCCCCGCTACGGTGGAATTAGTAATAGTGGTTGGCAACTTGACCGCCAAGCTGATTGCCGATGACGAAGCCACCGATTTACTTACTTGTGTGGAACCAACCCCATCCACCAATGTAATGTTTTCATGATAGTTGTCGGTACTCTCCATATTTTTTTCAACCAGCGAAAAAGTGCGTTCGGTAGAGGGCAAAAAACTATTCAAGAATTTCTGGCCGGAAAATGTGAAAAATAGAAAGAATGAAAAAGCACCAACGACCAATACAATTACCAAAAGCATAGCCAATACTATTGGGAGAATGCTTTTTTGTGTCGTTGGCTCTGGTGAATCTTGAGCCGGTTCTGGCTGTAGAACTGGCGCTTGTTGAAAAGTATCCATGATTAATATATGTAAACTAAACAATACTATCTTTTTTTACTTCTACTCTTTTAAACCTCGTTATTTTTTGCGAAATCAGCAACAAATTTTTTCATACTAGAGTCATATTTTTTCAAAAGAAACTTAATATCACCGGTGAAAGCATCTGGTAATTGTTTGATTTCTTCTTCTAAATCAGGCAGAGAGTAAAATAATACCCCTTTAGCCTCACGATCTACTGGGCGAATGCGGCCATCATATATTCCATAATAAAGATGAACTTTGTTGGCGATAATAACCTTTTCGTTGTTAAATAATTTTTCAAGCAAATGGATACTCGCTTCTTCGTGATGAATAATAGCAATTGTTTCCAAATAATCCGCTAAGAGATTAAATGTTTTTCGAAAATCATGACCACCCTTCAGTACGATTGATGGCGTTTGTAATTCTTGAATGGTTTCGACCATAACGGTGTAATCTGATGTGTCGCCGTACTGGATATGCCCACCAATAGATTTATCCAAAAGCCCCGGATTATGCTTTTTATCAAATGAGCGTTTCTGGACAAGAAGCTCACCATGACTATTAAAAATAAAGATATCTACCAATTCTACTGCCCTTGTTGGTTTGCCTGTTTTTTTATAGATTTCAATTTGTTCTTGATAAAATACCGTTCGATCCATTGGAACAACAACATTTGGATTATCGAGCAGATAGGTATTAATAATTTCTGTTTTTTCCATATTACATACTTTAAGCGGGATTTTTCCCCACTGATACCTTTGTAAACTCTTGGCCTTTTTTCAAAAGCCCGTTCTTGGCGCCGATTTGGGACAAACACCCAATTGAATTAGCCATGCCAAGCTGCACAGCCGCTTCAATATCACCGCTTCTCATGTATTCTGACACAAATCCTGATCCAAACGAATCCCCCGCCCCAGTGGTATCCACAACTTTTCTATCTTCTGGTGGTACGGCTGAATATATCGTCTGCCCATTCGAAACCATCACACCTTCTCCTCCACGTGTCATCACCGCCACCCCTGGGCAGATTTCATCTATTTTAGAAAAAATTTCTTTAGTATTTTTAGCCGGAATTTTCGTTAAAAAACTGGCTTCTTCCTGATTCATAATCAGCACGTCAATGCGCTTGGTAATTTCCTTAAAGCGTGGCAAAGAAAGCTGGGCCAAACCGGGATTTACCGCAATTTTTATCTTGCGCTCAAAAGCAAAGTTTACCAAATCCTCAAAACTGTCGCACAATAATCCTGACAGTGGTGCTAGATACAGCCACTTAGTTTTCAATTTTCCCCACGGAATATCTTTTTTATCCAGCAATTCCGCCGCCCCCCGGTAGGCCAAAATGGTTCTGTCCAGCCCGCTATTTAAAATAACAATGGAGTGGTTGGTGGATTTTTTGTCTGTTTTTCTGACAAGTTTCGTGTCAACGCGCAGTGCTTTTAATTCGTTCAGTATTCCTTGGCCTGCTAAATCTTGGCCAATAGTGCCGCAAAACGCCGTTTTAAACCCTTGAGCCACAAATGTGGCAGCGGTGTTAGTACCCCCGCCACCACTATAAAATTGCATGTCTTCAATTTCCACCTTCGAGCCAATCGGAAAACAAACATCCGCATGGTTTGCGGAGCTTTTATCATATTTTAAAGCTGTCAGCTTTTTAGGTTTTACAATAATATCCTGGGTGGCTGATCCAAACGTGATAATATCAAACATGAATTTATGGATACCTTAGCTAACTGGATACCTTACCCGCGCTTAACGATTTTTCTTTCTCATATTCAAGCACGGCCATGGTGGTTTTAATAATAGCGTCTGATGATAACGAAATAGAATCAATCTCCTGGTCTATTAAGAATTTGGTAAATTCAATAAAGGTGCTGGGCGCATCACCGCAAATACCCGAATACTTGCCCGCTTTTTTGCAAGCGGCAACGGCCTGAGAAATAAATGCTTTAACTGCTTCATTTTTTTCATTGGCAACATTGGTCATTTCTGAATTATCACGGTCTAACCCCAGGGTAAATTGAGTTAAATCGTTTGAACCAATAGAAAAACCGTCAAACAATTCCAAGAATTTTTCCGCCAGCACCACGTTGGCGGGAAGCTCACACATGACATACACCTTCAACCCATTTTCACCCTTCACCAATCCAGTCCCGTTCATCACTTCTAACACCCGGCGGCCCTCTTCAATAGTCCGGCACATGGGAATCATCACCTGTACATTATTAATGCCAAATTCTTCGCGGACTTTTTTAATGGCCTGGCATTCAAGCATAAAGGCCTGTTTAAAACTTTCATGGTAATAGCGCGAGGCGCCACGGAAACCCATCATGGGGTTTTCTTCATGCATTTCATACAATTCCCCGCCTATGAGCTGGCGGTATTCATTGGTTTTAAAATCAGAAAAGCGTACAATTACTTGTTTGGGGTAAAAAGCCGCACCAATTTTACCCACCCCTTCAGCTAGTTTATCAACATAAAACTGTATTTTATCTTCATAGCCCAATGTTAACGCATCAATTTTTTTCCTTAATGCGGGTTTGAGTTTTTTATAATCTATTAACGCATTGGGGTGGATTTTTATAGTGTTGGCAATGATAAATTCTTCTCGGGCCAGCCCCACGCCTTCATTGGGTATAAAACTGAGATTAAACGCCTGCGAAGGATCAGCCAAATTCATGGCAATTTTGGTTTTAGGTTTTTGCAATTTTGAAATATCTATCTTTTTCACTTCAAACGGGATAATTCCCTCATAGGCAAAGCCTTCTTCGCCTCCCGAACAATCCACCGTGACTTCTTTGCCAGTTTTGATAGTTTTAGTGGCATTGCCGGCCCCCACAATACAAGGAATGCCCAATTCGCGGGAAACAATAGCAGCATGGGCGGTACGGCCGCCCTGATCAGTAATAATGGCTGAAGCCAGTTTCATAGCCGGCACCCAATCAGGATCAGTCATGCCCGTCACTAACACTTCCCCTTTTTTAAATTTATTAATATCTTTAGGGCTTAAAATCTTATTGGCTTTTCCGCTGCCGATTTTACTGCCTACACTCATACCTTTAACAACAGCTTTTAGTTTAGAACTTTCAGTTTTTAGTTTATATTCTTCTAGCACGCTTAAGTTGCGCCGGCTTTGCACGGTTTCCGGCCGGGCTTGGACAATGTATAATTTTCCAGAAATGCCATCCTTAGCCCATTCCATATCCATCGGCTTTTGATAATGCTCTTCTACTAACATGGCCCAGCGCGCCAACTGCAAAATCTCTTCGTTATGGAGCACAAATCCTTGCCGTTCTTTTTGTGAAGTTTTTACGTTTTTAGTTGGAGCCTTGGGATTTTTTGTGTATTCCATTCTGATGAGTTTTGACCCGATTTTTTTCTGGATAATCGGTTTGTGCCCAGTTTTTAAAGTTGTTTCAAACACATAATATTGATCCGGCTCCACCCGGCCCAAAACTACGTTTTCGCCCAATCCCCAGCTGGCGTTAATTAAAACCACATCGGCAAAGCCGCTTTCGGTATCACAGGAAAACATCACACCAGAAGCTCCCACATCGCTCCTGACCATTTTTTGGATGCCCGCCGAAAGCCCAACTTTAGTGTGGCCAAAACCCATTTCTTGCCGGTAAGCAATAGCGCGGTCTGTAAACAGTGATGCAAAACATTTTTTCACCGCTTCTAATACGTTTTGCTCGCCGGTAATATTCAAAAACGTTTCCTGTTGGCCCGCAAAACTGGCACCGGGCAAATCTTCAGCAGTGGCGGAAGAACGCACGGCAACATCGGTAGCCTCAGCACCATGTTCTTTTGATAACTCTCGATAAGCTGCAACAATTTCTTGCTGCAATTCCTGGTGCAGTTCTGCTTCCAAAATTAATTGGCGCACCTGTTTGCCTTTTTCCTGTAATGATCCTAAATCGTGCACATTGATATCGTGCAAAATAACTTCTATTTTTGGTGTCAGTCCCGCTTTTTGTAAAAAATCAAAATAGGCATCGGCAGTGGTGGCAAAACCATTGGCTAAATTTACGCCGCGAGAAAGCAAATTATTATACATTTCACCCAAGGAAGCATTTTTTCCGCCCACCACCGGAACATCTTTGATCCCAAGCTCCTTGAACCAGATTATATTCTTCATAATAGTTTTTTGGCCACAAATTCTGTAAATTCTGCCAGTCGGCAGGAGAATCCCCATTCGTTATCATACCATCCCACCACTTTCACCATATTTCCGTTGACCATGGTAAGGCCTGCGTCAACAATAGAAGAATAACTGTCACCCTTGAAATCACCGGAAACTAATTCTTGGTCTTCCACCCGGAAAATGCCCTTGAAAGAATCTTTCTTGGCGGCCAGTTCAAACACCTCATTCACTTCTTCTTTGGTGGTTTTACGGCCAACTTCCACTACCAAATCTAAGCTGGAAACCACCGGCGTGGGTACGCGCATAGAGATGCCGTCCAACTTTCCATCAAGGTCGGGAATCATTTTTCCAATGGCCTTAGCTGCTCCAGTACTGGTGGGAATAATATTAATGGCTGCGGCTCGAGCCCGCCGTAAATCTTTGTGGGGCAAGTCTAGAATTTTCTGGTCATTAGTGTAACTGTGGACCGTGGTCATAAACCCCTTCACAATTCCGAAGTTCTCATGCAAAATTTTGGCAATGGGAGCTAAACAATTCGTAGTACACGAACCCATATCAATGACATTATCAGCATGTATATCAAAATATTCCGTGTTAACACCAAGAATATATCCTGCACAATCTTTGCAAGGCCCCGAAACAATCACTTTTTTCGCACCCGCGGTAATATGTTTTTGACCACCCTCTTTGTTCGTAAAAAGCCCAGTGCACTCTAAAACAATATCCACGCCTAGTTCTTTCCAAGGCAATTTTTCGGGATCTTTTTCCGCTAACACTTTTACGCTAGCCAGATTTCCATCAAAAAAGCCATAATTTGAATCGTATCTAAGCAAGTGGGTTAGCGTGTCAATATCGGTTAAATCATTCACTGCCACCACCTTCAAATCAGGATACTTTTCTAGAATCCTGCGGAATACCTGCCGGCCAATGCGGCCAAAACCGTTAATTGCAATTTTTGCCATGGTTATTATTGCTTGTATCTTGGCTATTTCAACTTCAGGATTTCATCAATACGGACGCGGTCAAAACCAATCACCACTTCCCCATCCAAATCAACTACGGGAACGCCCATTTGCCCGGAAATGGCTACCATTTTTTCCAATTCTTTTTCATTGGAAGCCACATCAATCTCCTGGAACTTGATATTTTTTTCCGTAAAATATTCTTTCAAGCTTTTGCAATACACGCACGTTGGCGTGGAGTAAATGGTAATCATCTTAGTTGGTAGCGGGCGCGCAATTGGCCGCGTTGGTTGAAGCAGGGGCGGCGGAGGCGGACGCATAGGTCAGTGAAAATGAAGTAGCAGCAGGAGTTGTATCTAAGGTTGTTGAACAAAATGATGGCGCAGTCTTAGACCCATCGCACACCATTTTTTTCATAGCTTCTGCCGTTCTTCCTCCAAAACCGCTTTCTGAGGTAACCACATTATTTAAAATTAAGGTTGGAGATCCAGCAACCGGACAGCTGTTCGGATTGGCCTTGCAGGCTGGGGTATCGTTGAACTTTGCAGCAATGCTAAAATCTTGCTGGGCGTAAGCCAGTCCCTTAGCGGGGTCGGTAACGCAGGCATTTAACTTGGCTGTATCAATCCCAGCGGTAGTCTGGCATGATTTGGTGTCACCATAGGGCATCCCATTAGGCATATTGCCTGCCAATTTTTGCATGTAGCAGCCAACATAGTTCCAATATTTGACGGGCTGTTCCTCGCGAATACAAATCTGGCGCAAGTTTTCTTTAGCTTCTTCCACTCCGTGCATAGAAACAATCACGCCGTTGGAAACGGACCCCAAGTAAAGCACTTTAATGTGTTCAGCTAATGCAGGGATGGCCTTAACGGCGGCAACCAAAGCCCGTTGCACTTGCAACCCAAATGGGCAGTCGCTTACCACATAAGCTTGAAGCATGGCTTTATCGGCTTTCACTAAAGGCGCGGGAGTTTGGGTGGCTGCTTGTTGGCTAGAACCGCCGGTTATCTCAAAAGCTTCAGGGAAAAATAATCTTCCATCCGTGGTAACATAGCTGGTCACGGTGTCAGATTGGGCTCCACTGGTTACTTTCACCCCGAGTTTTATAATCCCGCTTTCTTGTGAAACAGAATCAATACTGGCCACGCGGCCTCCTGAAAGCAGATTGGCATTAATGTAATCAATGGATTTTTGGGCCACCTGGTTAGCGGTCATGCCAACCGGTTTTAGCCGGGGCAGCATGCCTGCAAAACTAGACTGGTTAAATAGCAAAAGCCCGGTAATAATAATTCCCAAAACCGCCAGCCCCAAAAGCACTTTATCTTTATTCATATGAAAAAAATTAATAATATACGTTCTGTTACTACTAAGTATAACCTATTTAAGGTGCAATGCAAATTTACTGTTTTGTGAATAACTTTCCGTCAAATTCATATGTTGTGAGCGACCCAAAACCCAATTCCACATTAATCATTTCTTCATCCGGAATATTTTCAATATGCTTTACAATCGCCCGTAAGCTGTGGTGGCTGGCACATACCAACACATTTTTCCCCTCTTTCAAATCTTTCTCAATATATTTTTGATAAAACGGAATCACCCGCTTGTAAATATCTGGTCCTGCTTCTCCTCCGGGAGGCGCAGAAGTATAGGATGTCCTCCACTCTTTCACTTGATCTTCCCCATATTTTATTTTCGCTTCAGCCTTATTCATCCCTTGAAGTTCGCCATAGTAACGCTCATTTAATGCTTCTGTCACATACACCGGCAAATAATTTCCAGCTTTACCATCGATAAAATTGGCCCAATCTTTCATTCTACCTTCTGTCAAATAACGAAATAACGGATAACGCTCGGGAATGTAATCATAAATTCTTAACAAGGTTTCTGTGGCGCGAATTAACGCACCCGAATACGCCACATCAATTTTTTCTTTGGCTATTAATGGTGCGATATCTTTTGCCTGTTCTTTTCCCACGTCAGAAAGTGGATTATCGCACCACCCCGCCCAAATATCCAGTTTATTCCACTGACTCTTTAAATGCCGCTGTAAAAATAATTTTGCCATAGTTATTTCTTATTTATTTTATTAATTCCTTCAGCTTCTTTAATAATAAATTCTACTCCATTAGATTCCAGTTTAATATGAGCTCCATTCTCAATGCCTTCCCAAGGCAGGTCATCATAACTAGCCCACCCCAAGTGAATTAACAGCGCCCTCATCATTCCATTATGCGTGACCACTAGAATTGTTTTCCCAGGATAAGTTACCGCAATTTCACGCAATATAGTAATAAACCGAACCAAAACTTCTTCATCGCTTTCTACTTCATCAGAAATCTTGAATTTCCGATTTTCCTCTTCAGTCAGTTTTTCTAACTTTTCAAGAATCGCTTTATTTTCTTCTTCATATATTTTTCTAGACCCGCCTTCGTATTTACCCAGAAACTTTTCCCGTAAAAGTTTGGTAGTATTAACTACGAGCTTGTGCTCCATATTTATAATTTCTGCAGTTTGCTTGGCCCGCGATAAATCAGAAGAAAAAATAACATCAAAAGTAGCATCTTTAAATTTTTCTGATACGGACTTTGCTTGCTTCTTTCCTTTTTCATTGAGCACCGAATCGCTTTGTCCTTGAACAATATTTTTTACATTCCAATCCGTTTCACCATGACGAACAATGTATATGGTCGCGTATTCAGATGCTGCCATGTTATTTTTTACTCAATTCTTGTTCAATCGCCAACAACCTATCATACTTCACAATACGTACATCTTTGGTGTATGCTCCCGTCTTGATAAAATCCGCACCAACGCCTACGGCCAAATCCGCAATAAAGCTGTCCATCGTTTCCCCGCTGCGGTGCGAAACCATAATCTTCCAGCCGTAACCCTTAGACATATTAATAGCGTCAATCGTTTCAGAAACCGTACCAATTTGGTTGACTTTGATAATAATTCCGTTACAAGCTTTTTTGCTTTCGGCTTCTTTGATGCGCCTTACATTAGTGGTGGTTAAGTCGTCCCCAATAATAATTACTTCTGGTAAAGCCTTATGAATTTCTTTGAATCCTTCCCAATCCTCCTCAGCAAAGGCATCTTCGATGGACAAAATAGGAAAACGCGCTACTAAATCTTTGTAAAATTCAACCATTTCCGTGCGGCTTAAAGCTTTACCTTCTTCCACTTCATATTTTCCGTCTCTATAAAATTCTGATGCAGCGCAATCCAAGGCAATTTTTACGTCTTGGTGGGCCCCAATAGCACTTTTAATTAACAGTAATGCCTGCTCGGCCGTGGCAATTTGCGGTGCATACCCGCCCTCGTCGCCCATTTCCGGCACACCAGCTGGAGTTTGTTTTAATAATTCCGTCAAAGCATTAAAAACTGTACTTCCTAGCACTAAATTTTCTTGGAACGTTTTTTTCATGGGCACCACCATAAATTCCTGCAACTCCAATTCGTTTTTTGCGTGAGCTCCGCCATTCAATATATTAAAACTCGGAAGCGGTATGCCAATTTTGTTACTAGAGATATTTGAAAGATGCTGATACAGAGGTATTTTCTTTGCAGCCGCTCCCGCCCTGGCAACAGCCATGGAAACCGGCAAAATAGCGTTAGCTCCCAATTTTGATTTATTAGGCGTGCCATCCAAAGCCAGCATTAAGTCATCAATCTCTTTTTGATTACTCGGATCCATTCCCAACAACTTTGGCGCAATAATTTCGTTGACATTGGCAATGGCTCTACTAACTCCCCTTTTGTCATTGTCTCGCAATTCCAAAGCCTCATTAGCTCCTGTTGAAGCCCCGCTTGGGCAAGAGGCAATAAATTCACCTTTTTCGGTTGTTAAAACAACTTCCACGGTTGGTTTTCCCCGTGAATCTTTTATCTCCCGCGCAATAATTTCTTTTATTTTACTCATCTTTTTTATTATTACTTATTCTTCTTAATACCACTCTATTTATATTTTCAATGTCTGGTATCAGTGAAAGTTAGTACTGCTAGCTAACTTTCCTGATATAATTATACGCACTCAATGCCGCTTTGGCGCCTTCCCCCGATGCCATGACGATTTGTTTGTAGCGGCTGACATTGCAATCCCCGGCTGAAAATAGTCCTGGGGTTTTTGTTTCCAAAGTTTCTGAACTGGCCACCACAATTTCTTTTTTGTCGTTTAATTCTACCAAGTCCCCCAAAAAGTTCGTCGCTGGACTATACCCGATTTCCACAAACACACCATTTACAACCAAGGTTTTTTCAGTTACCGATTCGCGCGAATTGGTAACTGACATGTCTTGATAGGTAATTGACTCAACAAACACTTTTCCCTCAATGCGCGCCACTTTCGCGTTCGTGATAATTTCAATATTTGGATTTTTAGCAACCAACTCTTGATTTTCCGCATCGGCATTTATTCTGTCACCATATTCTAAAATCGTCACGTGTTTGACATAATTGGACAAAAACAAAGCTGACTCAAACCCATTATTCCCTCCACCCACCACCGCCACGGTTTTATTTTTGTAAATTGGCCCATCACAAAGTGAACAGTAGCTGACGCCCTTGCCCGAAAATTCTTCTTCGCCCGGCACATTAATTAATTTTGATTTAGCGCCGCTGGTTACAATCACAGAAATGGCTTCATGCACTTTTCCAGATGCGACTGAAGCCCAAAACTTATTATCTTTTTTTTCAATTCCGACAACCTCATCAATCACCACTTCAAGTTCATTAGCCTTAATCTGCTTTTTATACAATTCAACCAAATCCGGCCCAGAGATTTTTTCAAATCCCGGATAGTTCTCAATATCCACCGCTTTTTTGGCTACTTGGCCGCCTACATCTTTAGAAATAATCAGGATATTCAGCTTTTGCCGGGCCGCATACACTCCTGCCGCCACCCCCGCCGGCCCTGCGCCTATTATTATGAGATCATACATGAATTTATTGTTTTCCCTTTTTGAAATGCTTGAATATTTTCCACCGTGGTCTCTAAAATCCTTTCTAATGCTTCTTTTGAATTAAAGGCATTATGAGGAGTGATAATCACATTATCCATTTCCATTAACACGTGATCTTCCAGCAATGTTTTAATGTCTGCGCTTCTTCCGGAAACCAAAAGATGCGCTTCTTCTTTAATAGCTGCCTCTTCTTCCAATACATCCAGCCCGACGCCAGCCAAAATCTGCTCTTTTAAGGCTTCTACCAGAGCTTCTGTTTCCACAATCCCCCCGCGGGCCGTGTTAATCAAATAAGCTCCCTTTTTGATGGTATGAATATTACTTTTATTAATTAAATGATGAGTGTGTTCGTTATGAGGAACATGTAATGTAATAATGTCGGATTGTTTTAATACATCTTCAAAAGAAACATAGGTTAAGCCCAATTGTTTGGCTAATTTTTTATCTTCTTTCGGGTCAAACGCAATCACATTCATTTCAAAGCCTGCACCGATATGAGCCACGCGCTGGCCGATATGCCCCAGTCCCACAATACCCAAGGTTTTACCCTTTAAATCAAATCCGGTTAAGCCCTCAAATGAAAATCCTTGCTCTTTGACGCGCGCAATAGACTGATGGATTTTCCGGGACAAATCTAAAATGAGCCCAAAAGTATGTTCAGCTACCGTGTTTTCGCCATAGTGAGGAACATTGCAAACAATAACGCCCCTTGCTTTGCAGGCAACCACATCCACATTATCAAAGCCCGTTGCCCGTACGGTGATCATTTTCAAACTCGTTAATTTTTCCAGCGTGTGCGTATCTATTTTTGAATCAACAAAAATAGAAACGACTTCTGCGTCTCTTGCTTGTTCTGCGGAAAATGTTCCAGAAAAAAAAGCGGCATCGGAAAATATTCTTCCCAAATACTCTTTTTCCCAATCCCTCACTTCAAAAAATACTATTTTATTTGGCATATGTGGCTATCTTACAATAATTTTGCAAAAAAATAAACAGTGGAAACTGTTTTCATAAAGTGAAAGGCGGCAACAGTTTCACTTCGTCATTGGCTTGACGATGTGATTCCGTTGCCGCTTCGACAAGAGGTGTGCGCCATTCATGGCTGAAGACGACGACCTCCGAGGTCATCAATCGATGCATTGGCCAAAGGTGGCCATCTGGCCTTCCTTCTTCACGAGTTGACGTCGCTCGACGCTTCGGTGGTGGTGGTGCTGGCCTGCGCGGCCAGCGGGAACGCCTTGATGGGGATGGTTTTGGACGCGACTGCGGATTGACCGCAGCGCAACAAGAGTTTCGTACGTCGCATCATCGGAGGACTCCTTCACAAAAGGGTCAACAAGAGGCACGCACCGTGTCGTGGAGTTACTTCCACGAACCGGCTTAATCAGGGCTCAATACTTTAAGCCATAATCAAGCAGGTCGTGAAAGTTCAACTCTTATTATTTCAATGTGCTAATAACTATTAAATAAATATACTACTTTCAAAAAATTCGGCAACCATAAAACTGTGGATAACTTCTAACGCAGATATCTTATGCATATAATAAAGAAAGACCTCGGACGCGCGTATCCGAGGTCATTGGAAATGGTGCCGCCTAGCTGCTGCCGGAAGTGTCAAACTGTTGGAAGTTCAACACTTTTCTTTTCGGGGAATCCACCTTCAAGACGTTTAGGCGATAGATCCCCTTCTTGCTAACCAAGAAGGTCACTACCAACCTTTCGGCTTCCTCGGTGGGCGACAGGGTCTCAACCTTATACTTCGGAGTCACTAATTCGAGAATAACTTTCCCGTCCTGTGGCCTCTTCTCTACTTCGACATGGGCGAACCCATCTCTGATAACAATCTTGATCTTGGGCCCCGGGTCGGGCTTTTTGCGCTCGAAGGTGGCGCCCCCCACTAATACCACAACCAACAAAACCAAACTGACCTTCAAAAGTGTGTGCAACATGCGTGTCTCCCGTGAAAAAGGTGAATGTGCTGTTATTTTATTTTTTTCAGATATTCCTTCAAGTCTTTACCAAAAACCGGATCTTTGAGCGCCATGTAAAAAAATGATTTCAACCACTTTAGTTTATCGCCACATTCCAGCCATTCGCCTTTAATCTCGCATCCATACAGTGGCAAGCCGTCATTGAGCATTGTATCGAAGACTTCCCCTAAAATAATTTCTCCTTTTTGTGAAGGCTTGGCTTTTTTTAAATACGTAAATACCTCTGGCGTTAAAATATATTTTCCCACAATCACTAAGTTGGATTGAATTTGTTCTGGGGTCGGTTTTTCAATAATCTTTTTGATTTTATATAAATTTGTGGCAATTTTTTCAACCACCACGTTGCCATAGGCGGGGATTTTATCTTTAGGCAGTGATTTTAAACCAATCACCGGCGCGTTACAGGTTTTAAAAATGTTCATGAGTTGGCCCAGGGCGGGTTCTTGCGCATCCATAACATCGTCACCAAATGAAACAGCCACAGGTTCATTGCCCGCCAACTTGGCCGCTTGCAAAATGGAATGGCCGTCACCCAGCGGGTTTTTCTGGATTGCAAACGAAATTGAAATACCACTTAACACCATTTCAAATTCTTTGAGCTCTTTTAATTGCTGGTCTTTTTTGCGCTTAATAAGCAACTTTTCCAGTTCCGGATCTTTTTTCAAGTAATTCAGAATCATTTTTTGCTTGGGGCTGACCACAAACACAATCTCTGTAATTCCGGACTTTTTAGCCTCTTCAATCACATATTGGATAATAGGCTTGTCTACCAATGGGAAAAATTCCTTAGAAACCGCCAATGAAAGCGGTAAAAAACGCGTGCCTAGGCCCGCAATGGGAATAATAACTTTTTTTATCTCTTGTGGCTCCATGTTATTTTATCTTAATTTTGCGTAAAAATGCGGGGATTTCCCACTCTTCTTCCTGCTTAGTTTTTTTCCGTTCTTCCTGGGCTTCCGCTTCCTTGATTTCCAGGGCGTTGCGACGGATAGTCTGCGCGGGTTCTTGCATGGAAACCGGATTAAATACTGGAATAGAAACAGGGCTTGGCGTTTCTGGCCTCTTGGGCGCCAGTTTCTTAGCAGCGGGTTTCTTGTTAGCAACCTTCTTTACAATTTTTTTCATAACCCGTTTTTTCTTTTGGGTTTGCTTCGCCCCCAGGGGTGCAGCCAAGGATTTGGATTTTCGAATTTCGGGTTTCAGATTTTCCGCGGCTGGCCCGGTCATCAATAATGTGGTTTTCAATTTATTCTTCAGACTCGCATCCTTGGAAATCCCGAAAATAATTTTAGCCTTTTTATTTTGTTCGGCAATAGCCCGGCTAATTTTATCCACTTCAAACATACTCACGTTTCCTGAACTGGAAACATTAAACAGCACTTTTTGGACGTTAAAATGATTATTCTGGTACAACGCATTATGCAGCACCTGATCAGCGATTTTTTGGGCTCGGTCTGGCCCAGAAGCCTCAGCGGTATTTAAAAATGCCAAGTTTCCCGAGCCCGCCAAGATGGCCCGCAAATCAGCAAAATCAATATTAATCACGCCGGGACCGTAAATCAAATCTATCAAGCTTTCCAGGGATTCTATCAAGCTTTTGTTCACAATGGAAAAGGCGTCGGTAATAGCAGTGTCAGCTTCAATCACCTTGAAAATGCGCTCATTGGGAATAGTAATGGAAACATTCAAGGATTTACGCAATTCGCGCAGTGCTTTTTGAGCGATGCTCAACTTATTTTTACCTTCAAACTTAAAAGGTAATGTAAAAATACCCAAAGAAATACCGCCAAAGTTTTTAGCCAGTTCAGCGAATACCTGGGTGGCTCCACTGCCCAATCCCCCGCCCAAACAGGCAATAAAAATAACAATGTCTTGATGTTCAAAAAGTTTAGAAATTTTTTCTTTTTCTGATTCAGCGGCGGTTTTGGCTAAACTGGTGTTTAAACCGGTCCCCAACCCATGGGTTGCTTCCTGCCCGAACAAAAACTGTTTGATGCCCGCGCGCTTTTTGAAAGCCCGAGAATCTGTGTCAGCGGCCACAAACGTAGCCTTATGCAGACTGCGCCCGATTTCTGAAACAATGGAATTACCCCCGCCTCCAATACCGATAACTTTTATTTTTGCTTTAAAAAATGATGACGTGGAGAATGTTTCATTTTTTAATATCTTTTTTGGTTTTTTTGACTTTTTAGGGCGCACTAAAACTTTTTTGGCTTTTTTAGCCACCGGTTTTTTCCTGGCAGATTGTTTTTTCTTATTCTTCATTAAGTATATTCTACATACATATTACCCGTGAATTTCCACCACTTTCACCCGCGCCATGTGCCCCGAAATAATTTCCACCAATGACTGGCTGACATCAAAATGCCCGGCCAGCATTTTAATAATAGCCGCGTTAGCTTTTCCGTCAATGGGCGGAGCTTTTACATAGACGGTGTAATTTGCCTCGTCCACTTTTTCTATTTTATCTTCTTTAGCTCCCGGCTTGGCCTTAATAATGATTTTCATAATTTTTTCTTCTTACCTTACAATTACATACCTTGCAATCAATTTCGCACTCGCAACAATGGTAACACAGCCAATCTTGGCATGTGCACCTATCAGTTACTTTTTTAAACGGCCGATGGCATTTTTTACAATTACCCAATGATGCAATTTTAACATTCGGCTTCATCTTGGAACGCGAAACCTTGTTTCCGTTTTCGGTTTTATGCATGCCCGCGTGGCCAGGAATAATCCATTGGGACATTTTCAGCACCAATTCCCTGCTGTGTTGCAACTTTTTATGGTCAGAGGCATAGGGGTCAAATTCTGGCCCGCCCTCTTTCCAAAACACATCTCCGCAGATTGCTACCACCCCATCATCATCTTGTTTTACAAACAGGGTGATACAGGTATAGTCATGCCCGGGAGTTTTTAAAATTTGGATGTCATCGGTAAAGTTTTCTTGCCAGTCTTCCACGTGGCCGCCAGTCCACAATCCGAAATATTCCAGCACTTTGGCTTTGGGGAACATGCCCACATTCCGATAATGGTCAATGTGCGAATGGGTAACACACACATGGGTTATATCTTCAACGGTTAGGCCCTCTTTCGCTAAAGCATCAACTAGAATTTTCTGATTGTCTAACGCGCCGGGATCCACCACCATCACAATGTCTTTATCCACCACCAAAGAAATAGTCGGACATGTTTTTTCCTGTCCGCTTGAGACGCGAGCATCAGCATTAGTGTAACCCTCTATTAACACTTTGACTTTGGCCATAGTGGGCGATGAAGGAATCGGACCTTCGACCTCTGTCTTATCAGGACAGCGTTCTACCACTGAACTAATCGCCCCCAAGTTAAGTGTAATGTACTATAAAAACCGGTAAAAATCAATCGGTTTATTTGCCATGATTCTTCACCCAGTCAATTAATGCAAGAGTATCGGTTTGACGATTCCTAGATTTTAGCACCACTACCGCCATGATTTTTCCATTAACGGTAAACAAAGATGCCATGGACTGCTTAGCTTCGGGCAGATAACCGCTTTTGCCGCCAACGAAATCTGGATTTTCTGAAAACACATTTAAATTTTTAAAGGTTAGCAGGCGGCCGGAGGAATCTGGAAGTTGGAAACCATTGATTTTGGTGGTTTGTAAAATTTCAGGGTGATTTTTGTAAATATATTCCAATAAGATTGCGATGTCTGCGGCCGTGGAATGATTTTTGGGGTTTAAGCCATGAACGTCGTAATACCGGGTGTTCACCATGCCCAGGTCTTTGGCTTTCTGATTCATCAAACCAATGAATTTTTTATTTCCCACAACATAGGATAAGCTTTCAGCCGCGTCATTAACGGACTGAATCAACATAGCTTTAAACAAGTTTTGGACCGAAACATTCAAGCCCAAAAACAGTGAGGGGCTGCCACCCTCGGGCTTTACCATAGCCTTATTTAATACAATAGTTTTAGCGGTATCAATGTTTTCAAGGGTGACTACCGCGTTCATTAATTTGGTGATAGAGGCAATGGGATAGGCTTGACTGGCATTTTTTTGCAACACCATGGAATGATTAGAAATATCCACGATGATATATGATTGCGCCAAGACTCCTTCAATATCTGCTGCTCTAACTGAAGGAGATAGCAACAGTGCGGCAAATACTACTAATACTATCCTTTGTTTCATATTGTTCATAATAATATTTTCTAGTAAGATTATCCAATGGCTTCAAAGAAACTAATAATACTAATCGTACCGTTTATCATGGCCAGCGGCATTTTGCTGGCGGTTGCTTTTGAATTGCAGTACGCAAACAAGTTTTACCCGGGCATTACTATTAACGGCGAGCCCGTGAGCGGGAAAACATACCAACAGGTGGCCGCAGAATTTGAAGAGAAAACCGAAGCTTTGCAAAAAAAGGGGCTCACGTTGGTTTTTCAGAGCCAAACCCAGAAAACAGAAATAACCATTCCTGCCACAGCCACCGGGCTTACTCCCGATGCCGTAGTTGAATATTTTTCCATTGGGCCTGCACAAGAAGATATCCTGCACGCTTATAATTTTGGGCGGACTGGCGGAATCATAACCAGGCTCAAAAACCAACTTTCACTGGCCTTGGGCAAAAACGTTATTATTCCGGTGGTTGCTAGCCGGGATTCCATTGAATCGCTGATTACCCGGGAAACGGAACGCCATTTTGCCGCACAAATTCCAGCGCAGTTTTCTTTTGATGAAAATGGCAAAGCCATCATTATTGCCGAAAGTCCGGGCGAGGAGGTGGATACCCAAGCAACAACCAATGTGGTGGTAAAAAGATTGTCAGATTTTGAAACCCAACCGATTGTGTTCACCCTGCAAACCCAAACCCCAAACACCACCCAGGAAAAATTAACACCATTTTTAAATTTAGCACAACATCTTCAAACTCTACCGGGCATTGTGTTTTCTTACCAAGATTATACCTGGTACGCCAGCGGTAAAACCATTGCCACTTGGCTTACATTAAATCCGGATAATCAGATAACCATTGATGACAAAAAACTGGAAGCCTTTTTTAATGAACATGTGAATGCCTATATGAATAATCCCATGGAAAACAGCCGCTTTGCCATGGAAGGGGGGAAGTTAGTGGAAGTTTCCGCGGGAACTCCGGGCAACGTGGCAGATGTTATAAAAAACGCAAACCTGGTTCAAATTGCTTTGGAAAAAATGAAGCGGGGTGATGGCGCGCTCGCTCCCATCACTATCGCCCTGGAAACTATTATTTCACCACCCCAAGTTACGAAGGAAACGATTACCAAATACCGCATTGCCGATTTAGTCGGCAGCGCCACCACGGATTTTGCCGGTGGTACCAAAGACCGCCAACATAATATTGAAACGGGGGTGGCAAAAATAACCGGCATGCTGTTGGCGCCCGGGCAGGAATTTTCCACGGTTAATGCCATTGGTGATATTACAAAAGAAACGGGCTTTGTGGAAGAATTTGTGATTAACAAAGATCAGACCATTAAAGAAATTGGCGGAGGGTTGTGTCAGGTTTCCACCACCCTTTTCCGAGCCGCCTTGAACGCAGGCCTGCCCATTACCGAACGCCTAAACCACAAATACGTGGTCCCCTATTATGGCCCCGGGTTAGATGCCACCATTTACGAACCACATCCCGATTTCCGTTTTGTAAACGACACTCAAAATTACCTGTTAGTACAGGGAACTGCTCGCAATAATAAGGTTACGTTTGAATTTTACGGCGTGGCCGATGGCCGAGCCTCCCAAGTTTCAACTCCGGTGTTATCTGAAGAAAAACCGGTTCCGCCTAATCGCTACATTGCCAGCCCCAAAATGCCCGCAGGTAAAATCACGTGTACCACTTCAACCTATAAAGGCATCACTGCCGATGTTACCTACACCGTCACCTATCCCAACGGCCAGGTGAAAACCCAAAACTTTCATAGTGTTTACCAAGCCTGGCCTAAAGTGTGTTTGTTCGGAACCGGAGCGGCAGTACCAGTAGCCCAATAGCCTGCATCTCATTATTCAATTCTATCAAACGTAAACCACTTCAAATTAATCACATCAATTCCATATTTTTTTATAATCGCTCCAGCATGGTCAAAGACTGCTTTACTCCAATCAAACCCCAAATCATGCGCGGCTTTTTTCAAAATTTCCTCAGATCCGCCCTCAAGCTCTACATAGGTGGGCACTTTCGGCCAGGTATCAATATCCACCGTCACGCCATCAAAATCAAACGTTTGGCGCTTTTTTTGTTCGCGGCGGAATGGGATAAATCCTATTTTTTCAAATAAGTCCCTGGCCTTTTCATAATCTTCAATTTCAAACTCAATTTCCTGCGTGCCATCAATCGTGCTGTCGGCTTCTTTGTAAGTTATTTTTGTTTCGTTGCCATACTTTCTTAATCGTATAAATTTATTTTCCTGTTTCCATTTGAGCTGTGGGTCATAAATAATCGTTTGATCCAGTAAAAATTCGCCCTTGTCTTTAGCCCCAAGAGCATGTAACTTTTTCACCAAGTCTGCTTTATTAATCTCTAAAAACTTAACTTCAATTTCTTTTTCCATATGCGAGATAAAAAATTAAATCACAAACACTTCTAATAATTTAGTCTGTGCGTTTTTAGAAAAAACAGTAATGGCATTTTGGATATCTTCCAAATGTTTACGCACATTTTCCACGGAAGCCTCGGCTGGTACATATACGGCAAACAACGCATTTTTAGTGCCAAGCGTCATTTTAGTCCTGCTATCGGGGCCATTAATAATGCTTGAAATAATCCCCTGACCGTCTTTTATGTATAAATCGCCCTGCGGAGGGTTTTTATCTTTACCATTAATGCTCACATAACTTTCACTTCCATTGGCAATCGCCAAGGTAACTGGTAACTTCACGGTATCTAAATCGTGTCCGGCAGTCAGCATAATGTTTTTAAGCTCGGCCATAAACATCGCATCCAGCAGGGCAGAAAAGTTGGACATAGGCTTTCCCGCAATAATAGATTCCATTTGTGCTCGTACATGATAGGTTTTTTCAAACTGTTTATAGTAAGTATTGTACGCAGTAATAATGGGAACCTTATTTAAATCTTCGCGGGTAAAATGAGGATATTGCGTTTGAATGCTGGCCACCAAATCAGCTTTCATGGTTTGGATAATCGCATCAGATTGCACTGGCTCAATCCCCTCCACTACTAAAATCCCAACTTTAAAATTTGGGTATTTTCCCTTGCAACTTTCGTCGATAGTGAAATACTTTTGAGTCTCTGACATAATTTTTAATTTCTAATTAATATTAACTAATTCATATGTCCACCCCGGCTGCCAGATAAACTTTTTCGAAACCAATTTCTCAAGAGGCACGCCATTGATTAAGTTATCTAGCCCATATTGAGTGGCACGGTGACCAATAATCAACACTTTCTTACCATCATAATTTTTAAGTAAGTCTTCAAGAAAACTTTTCATCCTTAAAGTAGTTTCTGCGTAGCTTTCGCCGTTTGGAAATGGCACATTAATTCTTTGTGGTTTCTCCTTGTCAACGATTTCGCTGGGTTGTTGCGTTAAATCACCGTAATCACATTCTCTCAATCTAGCATCTTTTATAACTGGAAGCCTATTTTCAAAAGCTATTTCTGCAGTTTTATAAGAGCGCTGTAAATCCGAACAAAAAATCACATCAAAATGCGAATCTTTATATCGCTCCCCCATTTCTTTGGCTTGTTCAATTCCCAGCGGTGAAAGCGCAACGTCATTATGCCCACTAGAAAGATGAGCTTCGTTATCAAACGTGGTCGCGTGCGCTTCAAAAATTATGTTTATCATTTCCTTCTCTTTAATGCTAAATACTCTTCCACTCCCTTAAGCCATCCGCCAGTGAAATAACCTTCCGGGTTAAACGTGCTAATGTCCACCCACTCTATTTGTACATGCTGTGGCGACTTTTTAATTTCCCCGCCAGTTAAGATTGCCAGATACCCCAATGCGAAAATTCTGACCACCGGATTACCCGGCGCCACTTCTTGCCTTTCGTGGCGCATAAAAATTTCTGGCTTTCCAAGTGAATAGGTAATATTTTCACCGAGCTCTTCTTTCATCTTGCGCGCAATAATTTCTTCCAATGGTTTTTCAAATTCATCTTTTTTAATCCTTCCGCCGGGCAAATCCCAATCCCCAAAACGATCTTTGAAAATAAAAAGCTTACCCTCTTTTTGAAGGAACACTTTGACCGCCACAAAATAGGTATCTTTTTGTTCAATGCTCATGTTAACTTCTTTTAATATAAAACTTTCCTTGCATATAATTTTCGATCACTTCAAAACTGGGGAAATATCTTGGCTGGGGTAAATCGTTAATATCGAACCATTTCCATTCAATAATTTCATCTGGCTCCATCACTTTGGCTTCGCCCTCCCATTCATGCGCAATTAATCCTGCGGTCATGAAGTGCGCATGTTCATTTTTACAGTTATGGACAGAAATTACTTGTGGATTCTTTATGCTAATTCCTGTTTCTTCTTTAACTTCACGAATGGCGCCCTCTTCCAGCGTTTCGCCAAAATCAAGCTTTCCTCCAGGCAAACACCATTCGCCCGAACTTCTAAAAGCTGAATCAGCTTTATCTGGGTCGGGGTGGCGCATGCCGAGCAATATTTTTCCATCGCGTTCTAAAATTACTCCAAGCCCCGCACCAACTCGCTTTTTTTCTTCCATAGTTTTAAAGTTTAATTATTTTATTTAGAACCGTCCCACAGCTCGCTTTTTAGTAACTTTTTGGTAAACCTGTGCATTTGTGCATCTAATTTTTCTATCGGCATTTTCAATAATTCTTGATAATCGAACCATTTGTATCCATTAAATTCTTCTTTCTGGTAATTAATAGGTGCCTTTGAATCTCCACGAAGAACATACCAAAGGCTGACATCCATATGCTCTTTAGTCATTTTAACGGTGCGGTTTTGGGTAAGAAAAAATGGTAACTCACTGACAAATAAAGGTTTGGTGCCAATTTCTTCTAGACACTCTCGCTCGACAGCGGCCTTAGGATGCTCGCCTTTTTCAACATGTCCGCCCGTTGGCAGCCACAAACCAGATTTTATATGTTCCATCAGTAAAATCTTTTTCTCGTTAAAATCAATTAATACAAAATAAGAAACTAAATGTTTGGGTGGAATATCCGGTTTTTGAATCCGAAAAATCTCTGCACCACCTTGTATCCATTTTACCGCATCATCAATATGCTCTTTTTCCAGTTCGTCAAAGGGTTTGATGAATTTTATAAGGTCTAAAATTTGGGTTCGCATAAAGTTTAGAACGAGATCCTTGCGGATCGGTGATTTCATCGGCGTATCAGTGCACGCATTATAGCAAAAAACCACCTTGGTTAAAAGTGGTTTTTATTGCTTCGTTATATCAGTATGTTGTGGCATTGCCAAGAACTGTAAATGCTACCGTATTACTTGTTCCATACGCATTTGAAACGCTGACATTATAGCTTCCGGGTGTGACCTGTATAAGATAATTTGGACACATCATCGGAGGCCTACATCCACCCGTTAATTGCGCGGGGACCGTAAACGTAATCGTATTACTGTCAACGAAAGTCGCATCAGCCCATCCATTGCCAAAGTTAACGGTATAGTGGAAGCCCTGAATACTTACACCCTGTGCAAATCCGCTGCCGTGAATGGTCACCTGGGTGCCAATCACTCCCGCAGATGGAGACAAAGAATTAATCACCGGTGCTTGGTTGGAAACCATTCCGGTCACCATCACGCTTAATGTACTGGTGGCGGTATTGCCCATGGTATCTTTTACATAAAAGTTAATGGTATAATTTCCGGCCTGCAGGTAAGTATGAGTAAATGTAGCTGTCTGTAAAAAGGCTTGGTCTTGAGGCACCCGCATTTGATTGCCGTTCATCATTAAAATCTCATCTCCCCACAAAACCGAGTAGCTTAAAGAATTATTATTCCGACTGGTAGCATTGATAGTCCACGTCCCCGTTTGTCCCACAACAATGCTAGCGGAACCAGAAACGCCAGTAATGGAAAGCTGGCCATTGCTGTAATTATGGTTCCAGTCGCGCACTACGTCGGCATGTACCGTCCAGGAAGCGTTCTGGTCAACCGTGCCATGCACTCCAACAAAGTCTCCAACCGCAAACTGACCAATGGTTGAAGCCGGAGCCAACTTGGTGGAAGCATTAATCATGACCGTCCAATCCCCTCCCCAACTTTTAACAGTCAAAGAATTCTGACCAACACTATCAACCGTTCCCCGCAACAGAATGTTTCCTGAAGGACCAATTTGCACCACCATCGGCATTGGCCAAACGGCGGCGGCAATCAACCCAGCGCCCGCCAAAGCGACTAAACTTAACGCACCCACGATAAGTAATTTTTTGGTATTCATATTTTTAGTTTTATAATTAATGATGATTTCCTGATTATTACGACGAAAGAGCACGCAAAACCTTACAACTTAAGATAGCTATTTAAGACTCTCGCGCTGGTTAGTTAAAATTTCCATACCCTCTGTTCCCAAATTATCCAACACTAAATTTTTCCAGGTATTGTATAAAATAAATTGAGTTTGGTTGCGGATCGTTTCGGGTTTATGCGGCTGGCCCAAATAAACATAATTTTCCTTATGCACCTGCCAAGGGTCAGTGTAAAAATCGGTAGTAGATAAAAATGAGGTTTTATTTTTAAATATGGGCTTTAAATTGGGATATTGCTCCTTGAAGGCACGCAAGACTCCCACATAATTAATGACCGCTCTTAAACCGGAAATATTTCCCCCAAAAACTTCGTGCAAACTTTCGCAATAAGCATCCGATTTATCAGCATAAGATACTAACTGCGCTTCAATAATGTCCTTGTGTAAAATATTCAAAAGCAGTTCTTGATAATTATATCCGGCTATTTCTTTGGGATACCCATTGGCCAGCTCTTCAATGGCTAAGGCTTCATTGTCCGCCAATGCTTTTAATTGTTCGGGCGTCATGTGCTGCTTATGGCCCAGCTGAATATCACCGGTAATCATTTCGGCGTCATCGTGAACTAACGCCAAAGCCCGCGCTTTATTCCAATCAAATCCGGGTAAGTCATTTTGAAAAGCTTTGAAAAATTCATCTATCAGAAAGAAAACCCTGAGGCTGTGGTGCCAAAGCGTAGAACGATAATAAAACACATCAAACATTGAATATCTTTTGATGCTTCTTAGCTTCTCTTCACGGCTCTTGGGGAAATCTTTAAGTAGTTCTTGATGGTTTAACATGTTTGATATTAAAAACCAGAAAACAAATAATACCTCCAGCAAGGATTCCCACCAGATTCAGCAAAAAGATTGTAATGGCTCTGAGTGCCAAATCATCTGCCGGGTTAAATAATCCGATTCCAACCGCCACCAATGGCGGCATCAGTGAAACGGCAATACCAATGCCAGTCATAGCTGCGCCAACTTTAGAGCGCACCAATCCATATGCACCAATGAAGCCGGAAATAACCGCGATGAGTACATCAAAAAAGAGATTTGGAAAAAATGAAATGAGAACACCCTCGGCTGCGCCAAAATAACTTTTAACAAACAGCGAAAACAAACCACCAACCAATATGGCAAGTGCAATGGAAATAATGAGCATAAAAGAAGCGCGCATAAGTAATTTTATGTCACCGGTGACTATTCCCAAACTCAACGACAAAATCGGATAAGCCAGCGGTGCCACAATCATGCTAGCAATCAAAACCGGAATGCTATCGGTCAAAATTCCACAGGCCGCAAGAATAATGGCTCCGATAACTAAAAGATAAAAATCCCGGTCTGGCCAGGTATTATGCAAAAGTTCGGCAATCGCTTTTTGCTTATCTTCTGTTGAGTACGGTTTTGATGTGAAAAATAGTGACATGATTTTTATTTTTAATTATTTTTTATACTATACTGATTTAGGTCTGGATTAAAGCAGCAATAAAAGAAGCTCCAACATCGAACAAGACATACCGGTTTGAAGCCTTCTTTAATTCTTCTTCTAATTGCTCTGGAGTATATCGCAAGGATTCAAATAATAAAACCTTATCTCCGACGCAAACCCCCAGTTCTTTTAATTTTGGAGTGACGTGGAAAATTGATGACCATACTTCTATTTTGTCATTTGTTTCTCTCTTGGCGACATCTTTATCTGGGTCAAGTCCAAGTAGCCTTATTTTATCATCAGCGAGAATTAAAGCATCTTGAGCATATGCCTTTTGCAGTTCCGCCATATCCACTCTATTTCTCATTTGAGAATTTACAAAAACATATCCACCGTTGCCTGCAATACGTTTTAGTAAATCCAGGGCAACCTGTGGGTAATAGTTTGAAAAAGTAAGACCCATGTTTACAAATCTAGGAATAGTTGGTTCACCAAGAATTTCTGCGACTTCTTCAAATGCAGATTGGATGGGATGTACAGAAACGCCTTGGTCGCTGGCATGCTTACTAGCAAGCTCAAGATAATGTTGACTAATATCTACTGGAATGTACGTAAATATTTTTCCTTGTTTTTTTAGTTCATCAAAAAAGAATTGTTCTTTGTGCTCAGTTCCAGGACCGAGATCAACATACTCAAAATTCTCAGGCAGCAAGCTTGTCACTTTTTGGGCGATTGATTTTAGATATTCCCGCTCAGGCTTAGTGACAAGATTAAAATATAGGGTACTCTCTGCTTGCAAAGATTCATACTCTTGCACACTGGATGATATGTAGAGAAGTAATGAGTCTGAATAATCCCACACATGTGGCTTAATAGGCTGGATAGAACTAAAAGCTCGCTTTTTAAACCACTCGGCATTATATTTGTTTTCCATATAGATTAAAATCTTATTTCAAAAATCCATTTTTTGGCGTATTCAGTGTTCATATATTCTCATTTAAAAATTATTTTCAAATTATCTTGAGCTCCTTAAACCATTCATACCACACCGGTTCGAGCCCCGGAGAGCTTTCCCATTCACCTTCTTTAATTTCACCACGAAGATACCGCTCGGTTTTTACCGCAAGCGCCAATAAATCATCCTTTGTATAAAAGCCCACTTGCTTGGTTTCATCTTCAGCAGCCTTTATGGTTCCATCTGCTTGGGCTTGATATATTTTCCAGTAGTGCCAAGTGCCACCTTCACGCCGGCAAGGATTTTCTTTCCTCCCTTCAACCAACAGCCGAAGATCTTGCGCCTTCAAACCAACTTCTTCTTGAAGTTCATCGGTTGCTGCTTGTTCAAATGAACCATGGTCATCTACATGGCCGGCAGGCAAGGCAAATCCAAGCGGAAATCTTTTCCTCTCAATAAGTAACAGATTGGCGCCTTTCCAAACCAGGATTCCAACACTTGTGTGGTCACACTTCTGAGACATGAAGATTACCATTAAGAATTATTGGTTTCATTCCCATAATTTCCTGTTTATATGAAAGTTGTGAAGACACTTGATGTAATATGTAAATTTTCTTTTTCAGGTAAAAGGCCACTCCTATTTCTATTAAAGTATTGCCGCCAATATATCCTGCCACACCACGCTTATCATGATTAACCACTAAAATAGCATCACACCAGTCAATCTTTTCATAATGATTTTTAATGGCTTCCCCTTTTAAGTCCCAAATTTTATGGCCTGCTTCAAAGGCATCAATTCCCCCATGTTCTTCAATGTATTGGCCAAAATAGGTTTTTTTACCTCCTCCGAATTCTTTAGGAGCTTCCAAGGCCAGCCTGGGTATTTTTACTTGGTGCCCATGCTTCTCTAGTTCAGCTCGGGTTAATTCTATCTCTGAATAAAAAGCAGTGCTGCCACAAATAGTTATTTTCATAGTTTTATATCAACCTCAAGAAATCTTCGGGAGTTTTATAATATTCATTGAAAATGTAATACAGTGTTTCTGGTTTTTCGGGCTCGCCAATCAGAATTAATTTCTTCTTAAGCCCGAAAGCAATACCAGCTTCCATATGCGAAGAATTACCGCCCGGCAATAAAAAAACTATCGTTTTAGCACCTTGCAAGGCTTCTAGATCTTTTTTGAAATGATTTTCATGCACTGGATCATTCAAAAAATCAGGATGAGATTCAAGCCGTTTCATTTGTTCTTCTGGTGATAAATGCGGAACTTCGGGGTGGGCCGGTTTTTCCGAGAAATCATAACAGGTAAAACCTTTTGCCCGAATAGCCCGGACTAATCTTTGCACATTTTCCCTATTCCGATATTTTCCAATAACCATATAGTCTGCCATGCGAAGTTTATGTTTAAAATTTCATATTATACCAATTCAAGCCATACTCCTTCTGGATTAAAATCCGTTCGCCCTCGTTTGAAGTCCGGTTATTTTCCAAACCCAGTAATTTCATTCCTTCTTTCAAGTGTTCTTCGCTTTTGCCCTCAATCTCTAAATACGCTGGCATGCCCGGATATTGGTCAATGTCAAAATGCCAATCCCCAAAACTGAATGATACCCTGTCTTTTTCTTGATGACCATATTTTTCCAATCCCAATTCTGTAAATAAGGCAGCTACCTCTTTGGGCTCCTCAACAAGAAAGCTAATTTCCCTCCGCACCTTACCGATTCCCATAGTTTTTGGATCTCCCTTCCATGTCACCTCATGCTTGCCTTCTTTGTCAGACCGTATTCTCAAAAACCAATTAGCACTTCCCTCTTTCTCTCCCTTGGTTTGATACCAGTCAACAAAAAGCCTCGTTTCCTGTATTTTTACAGCTCCTAAACCAATCAATTTTTCAATAATCTTATTTTTATCAATATCCAATACCTTTGTCTCAATTTCGTAGGGCATTAGATTTCAGTTTTCCTTAATTCTTCGATCAAGTTATTTACTTTCTCATTATTAACGTCTTCTGGTTTCAAATCGGTTTTACCGAAAATTACTTTTTCTATGTTTTCAAGAGATTGCACAAGTGAATCAAACTTTGCTCCAGCAATTGAGTGTTTCTTACCTGCATATCTTTTTTGACCTTCTATAATCCGGTCATTCATAGAAAGTACACCATAAGGACCTACCCGCATATCAACATAGTTACAAACCTTATATTCCATCACATTGTCTTGGTCATTTTCAGTAGCATGCGAAAATCCAATACGCTCAATACAGTGCAGAGCAGCTACCGGCAAACCAGCTTCTTTGGCAATAGTAATCGTTGCAGCATGTTCGTCTGGCCCATATTTTTCAAGAAATTCATTCTTTACTCCCTGCCAATATTCTAAACCTTCTGGCTGCAGAAATTCTGGGAAGATGGAAAGATCAGACTTGATAATATTTCCCATATCGTGAAATAAGCAAGCTAACAGCACAGAATCTTTATCGATAGGATCTTTAAACTGATTCACAATCACTTTTGCTACCCCCGCTACCCGCAATTGGTGTAGCTGGAGTGTAGGCATAATTTTGTAGTGGTTATAAATTTCTTGGACGGTTTTCATAATCCTAGAGCTTCATAAAATCATTGAGATTTATAAAGTTAAAATTTTCCATCTTGTTATGCGTCTCAGTCGGGCTCAATAATATTAATTTATCAAAACATCTTCCAATTTTTTACGATTTGATCCGTAAGGTTGTTTAGTAGCTTTACCTATTCTGTATAATGCTACAGGTACGGGTACTCCGGTAAGCTCTGCAACTTTTAGAGCAGTTGATTTCTCGTCAATAGCAATTGAAAATGGATGACAACTATAACCTGCACCAGCTATAGCGACCCAAGATCTAAGGAGTCTCCGACCGGCATCCAATAAAGATCCAGGACTCATGTCATTCGCTGCTAATACGGCAGCTTTTGGTGCCGCGATGAACATTGCGACATCGCGAGTCGAATAGAGTTTTTCTACAAACTTTGACTTCAGTTGTCCACGCCAAAACGCAAAGCGCAGTGCCAATGTATCAAGTATATCGAATCTCATTTGAGGACCAGTAAATCCATCTGGGGCGGTAAGGTCTTTTCTATACCAAACATAAAGATCGCGAACAAATCGTGGGTTATTCCATGACTTCATACTAGCTTCGGTTACAACTTCTTTCAACAACCTTGGTTCAATAAGAATGTTACCCAACTTTTTTAATTCAGCCTCTAGTTCAAGACTTAAAGGTTCTTTAGAGTAGGGATTTCGATTCGTAACCCTTTTACTGATAAATTTTGAAAGAGGGTCAACTTCACTGCCAGGAGCAGCTTTTTCTATAAGAACTTCGGCGATATATAAATCATCTCCACTCCTTTCAAGCTTGAGATCAACGTCCACTTTGAGACCAAAATTTGATGCTTCAAGAGCCAATGTTTCAATAAATGCACCCATGGTAAGGTATGCGTCTCTGTCATCGGGGTCTTCAGGTAAATAATCATTGTGGTCATAGTGTATTTCATAACTATGTCCACCTGGTAATGGCTTTATTTTCCAGGGCTGGGCATTGTGAGCCGAAGGAGATCTCAGAGCTGCCGTCAATAGCCCTATATGCTCTGGATTTACTTTGCGTATTAAATCTTTCAGCATGTTATTTATTGTTACTTTGTTAAGATGTATCTGCGCTTTATACGATCATTCATGTCTTTAAATGGCCCGCTATTTGTTTGATGAATTTTTACCTCAATATTTTTTGCTTTCGGATCTTCGGCGATAGATGTTTTAAAATCTCTGCTATTTTTTGCTAATCTTTCCACAATCCTTTCCGACAATTTTTTTTCGGAAAGCTCCCCCTTTTGATTATCATCTTGAAGTTCGATATGTACAACCGGATGAGGATGACCTTCAACATCTTCGACCAATTCCATAGCAAAACCCTTTATAATATCTTTTTCAGATTCAGGAGCATCACCAAATACTGCCTGTTCAACATCTTCGGGATAAATGTTTGCGCCCAAATACGAGATAGTGCTATCGCTACGTCCACCAATAAAAAGAAATGGTAATTCAGGATGTTTTCCCGCATAAGGAAGTGGAGCTTGAGTTATTGGATCCAGATTAAATTTTTTACAAGTATCAATTACATAATCAAAATCAAGTTTACCTCCTACGTCATGAACATTATAGCGAAGACGCGGCGAAAGAGCGCTCGATCTGTTCACTGTTACTACAAGTTCATCTCTTTCATTCTGCTCAACATAGTAATCCAATGGGTCGTATTGGAAAAGCATTGGCAACCGCCTAGCATCTTTAAATAGCGCTTGAGCAAGCTCAGGATTTTTAGCCGCCTGTTGACGTATCCAAACACTTAATGGAAATTCACTCGCAACGCCAATATCCAAATCACTGGCTCCATAAGCCGAATTTACTGACTGAAAATATTCTAGTAATTTTGATCGTAAAATTTCACTCATGCCTTCTCCACCGACAATACCGATCATTTTGTATTCATGCCACGGAAAATTACGTTTTTTTCCAAATTCCAGTAACTCTAATAAAAAAGGTGGGTATCCGGTAATAATATAGGTACGATCCTTGCCAATCATTTCAAAAACACTTAACATCTTTTCGGCGTCTGGCCCGGTTGATTTAAGAAGTCCATTCTGCACCAGTGCCATACTAACGTTGGTGCCGGTTGCCCAAGCACCCATCGAAAAACCATTGATGGTAACAGTATCCGGACCATAAAGAAATGTTGCTAGCCTACTGAGTGTTTTACGCATCTGGATAAGTTCCCGGTGTCCTCTTAGCCAATTATAAGGCTTACCAGAAGATCCTGAGCTTTCATCAATTTCAGCATCGTGAAACGGTATTTGACCACCAACACAACGCTGGGCGGTTGAATACATATTAATGTAATTTTTCTTATTGGTTTCAGGTAGATTTTTTATCCGATCTTTCAAACTACCTTTTACGATGTTGATGCCTGCTTTATCAAGAAAGTCGCTATATGCCGGCACCTCACGACAAGCTTTTTTAAATTGCAGAGCTGCGCCAATGGGACTCAGTTTTACGCCAATACGACTGCTCCTTCTTGAGACAAGAATTCTGTTAAACATTCTTTGTGATTTCAGCGAAGTTTCTCTGACAGCGAGAGCAAAGTAAAGAGAGATTCTATCTAGTAAGGATACGCTTAGTTTTATTTTTGATTTCATCATAAATTCCGCGAACAAGAAAACGGCAAATTTTGTCCACTGCTGCGGGACTTGGATTCGAACCAAGATAGTCAGATCCAGAATCTGAAGTCCTACCATTAGACGATCCCGCAATATTTAATATAATTTTCCCTCCTGTGTCCTATCCCGGAGTAAAATTTACACTTTCAAGTATTTACGAACTACGATAAAACTCAATACGCTGGCCAAGCCCATACCCGCCACCAGTTGAATGGCAACGACGATTAACAGGTTGCGAATGAAATATCCTGAAAGGCTAAAACCCGGCATAATCACCCCTAAGCCGTTAGCTAGCGCATAAGCAACAACGGAAGTGATGGCAAAGCAAATCGCAAAGGAAATGGCTCCAAAAATCACCCCCTGGATAACAAACGGCGCCCGGATGAACCAATTGGAAGCCCCCACCACCCGCATGGTGCTGATTTCTTGGCTAGAGCCCTCAATAATCAGCTTAATGGTGTTAAGGACCACCAAAATGGCAATAATCAGCAGTACCGCGCCCAGCCCCAGCCCGAATTTGGTAATGCCTGAAGTGATGGCAAAGACTTTTTCTATAGTATCCTTTTTTTCTAAAAAATCAACCTTACTAACCAGGGCAGCGTATTTATCTTGCTGTAAGAATTCCGCAATACCCTGGTACTGTGAAGTGTCGCCATTGGTGACAATATTGAGCGATGGCGGGAACGGATTCTGGCCCACTTCGGTTAAAGCTTTGGAAAAGGCGGGACCATCTTGGTGTTTGGCGGTAAAATCGGCTAGAGCCTGGTCTTTTGAAACATATTCCACGCTTTTAATAATTGGAAAACTTTGGGCCAAATCTTGTTTAACTTGCAACACATCTGATTCGGCCGAATCGGCGTTAAAGTAAGCGGTTATATCAATTTTATCTTGCACCTCGGTAATTAAGTAACTACTGATTCCTTGCATGAAAAAGAGCCCGGTAATGAGCAAGGTGGTGATGGTTAAAATAAAAATGGCGGCCACGGAAGTGCCCTTGTTGCGGTAAAAATGCTGGAACGCAAATTGTAAAACACGTTTGAAGTCCATGACGTTAAAAATTAAATAATAAAGCGGCCCTTTTCTTCATCGCGGATGACTTTACCGTTTTCAATAGTAATCACCCGCTTACCTAATTTGTTGATAACTTCCCGGTCATGAGTTGATAAAATAACGGTTTTACCCGCCCGATTAATTTTTTCTAATAAGGAAATCACCTCGTAAGTATTATACGGATCCAGGTTTCCCGTGGGCTCGTCTGCCACAATCACATCGGGCTGGTTGACTAAAGCTCGGGCCACCGCCAAGCGCTGCTGTTCACCACCGGAAAGTTCGTCCGGAAAATTATCCGATTTTTCTTTTAAACCGATGAGTTCTAGTACCTGGGGTACGCGCACGGCAATTTCTTCATTGGTTTTCCCTTCAATTTCCATCACATAGGCCACGTTTTCATGAACCGTTTTTTGGGGCAGTAATTTGTAATCTTGGTAAATGCCGCCAATTTGCCGCCGAATTTTTTGTAAGGCCTCGCCATGGATTTTGTGGATATTTTCGCCTTCAAAAAACACATCTCCATAGGTTGGAGCTTCCAAACCCAGAATCATTTTTATCACGGTGGTTTTTCCCGCGCCCGATTTTCCCACAATGGAAACAAACTCGCCTTTTTTCACCTCAAAAGACACTTCTTGGAGCACAATATCTCCGGATGGATATATTTTTGTAACTTTTTCGAACCTAATCATGCACTCATCTTACTACATAAAAAACGGAGATTCAATGAAATGGAAAAGCCTCTATTGTAGATGTACTACGCTAGAGGCTTTCGCTATTTCCGGCATAGCTGCCTTAATCCGAAAAAAGCTTTCTGGCAGTTTCCCGCCATTCGGGGTCGCTCTTGCGCACGACCCTTCTTATCTTTTTCCAGTTCTCACGCATGACGGGTGACGGCCCCCACGAAATACTCTTTCCGTTCTTGTCGAAAAGGAAGCATCCGTAGTGGTTTGAAGTTTCTCTGACCAAAAAGATCCCGTCATCTTTTTCAATCAGGTCACCGACGGCCAGATACTGGAGCCTTCGGTCGAGCTCTCGGACTTGTTCCTGCTCTTCGGACGACAGGTCATCCAATGGACCTGGTCCGTGCGCCACCCATGCCGTACCGCAAGCTGCAGCAACGAGCACCAAGACCAACGTCCAAAAGGCACTTTTGCGACTCATGGAAAACTCCTTGTGCTATTCGAAAATTTATGTTTGCCCACGTGATACAAATATACTACAGACAAGCTTCTTTGTCAATACAAGCAAAAAAGCCTCTTCCGAGACTTTTTATTCACCCAGTTTTAACTCCGCTTGTATAAATTCTTCCAAATCACCATCTAAAACTTTTTCGGCCTGCGAAGTTTCATACTGCGTCCGTAAGTCTTTCACCATTTTATAGGGATGGAGCACATAGCTGCGGATCTGGCTGCCAAAGGCTGTGGTCATTTGCTCACCCTTAATGTCTTTCAATTCTTTCGCCTGTTGTTGTTGTTTTAAAGCATGGAGTTTGGCATACAGAACACTCATAGCATGTTCGCGGTTCCGGCCCTGGCTGCGTTCTGACTGGCTGGCAACCACCAAACCCGTTGGAATATGGGTAATACGAATGGCGCTTTCGGTTTTGTTGACATATTGCCCGCCCGGTCCTGAAGCGCGGAAGGTATCTACTCGTAAATCCACTGGGTTAATCTGCATATCTTCGGCCACTTCTTTAATTTCTGGCAGCACTTGTACTTGGGCGAACGAAGTATGGCGGAGTTTTTGGGCGGAAAACGGCGATTGACGGACTAAGCGATGAACCCCTGACTCTTTTTTCAAAAATCCATAGGCGTGACTGCCGCGGATTTCGAACGTAACCGATTTAGTACCAATCCGCCCCTCCGGCCCGCCGCCTTCCCCAAAACTTTGGTGCAAAATTTCCGTTTGCCATCCCCGGGCATCGCAATAGCGCTGATACATCCTTAAAAGCATAGTAGTCCAATCTTGCGCCTCTACCCCTCCCGCTCCGCTGAAAATTTCCATAATGGCATTATTCTTATCATAAGGCTCCGACAGAAAAATTCTAAACTCCTGCTGCTCAACGTGCTTTTTTAAATGCGTGATGGCCCTTTCATCAACATGGCCCAGTTCTGCCAATTCTTTCACATCAGCCAATGCTTTTTTTAGATGTTCCGCTACGGCCAGTTCTTCTTTTAAAGATGAAATTTGTTGGCTAATTTTGGCAGCTTCTTGCGAATCCTCCCAAAAATGCGGAGTCTGGGTTTTTGCTTCTAGTTCCGCCAGCGCTTTTTCTTTTACATCAACATCAAAGCCGGTCCACCAAATACTGGACTTTTTGTTCCAATTCGCCAATTTGCGTTACTGAATCAGCCATGTTGGTGGGATTAATATATGCTTCATTCTAGCATATTTTTGAGAAAAAGAAAAAGCCGCAGGTGAGTCCTACCTGCGGCTGAGGCTGGGGTTGTACGAACGGTCACGCCGGGGTTGGCGCTTCAACCGAGGCCGGAGCTTCAATGGGAACGCCCTTTTTCGTACAGACGAAGCAGGCGATTGCCTGCACCGTCAGGGGTTTGTCCGAAGGCAGCTCGTCGTTCCCGATAGTGATTGTGAATTCCGTTTCCAAATCCATGATCAACTGGGTGACGTCAATGGAATCCATTCCCAAGTCCGAGATCAGGGTATCGGGCCTGATCTCCTCGCGTTTCATCTTGCTGTTACCAGCGGCGGTGGAGACCTTGTCGCCGACTTTCTCCAGGACATCTGAGTACTTCATGGCTACTATCCCTCAAAACCACGCACCTTCCGCCACCGTGGCGAGAAATCAATGTGCTACAAAAACTTTATCATAAAATAGTTATTCCGTCCAGTCTCACTACCTCACCGACTGGTACCCCTCCTTCACCCCTTTTTTAGAAAGCACCACTTGCCACAATTGAATATTGCGCGCCCGGAATCCACCAGCACAGTTCAGTAAATAATACTTCCACATTTTGTAAAAACGCTCTGAATATTTTTCTTCCAGTGAGGACCAATTTTTATCAAAATTATTAAACCAAGCCATTAATGTTTTATCATAATCCGAGCCAAAATTGTGCCAATCCTCCATCACAAATACACTTTCAATACTTTTTCCGATTTGCGAGATGGAAGGCAGCATACCATTGGGGAAAATATATTTTTCAATCCAAGGATCAATTGAACCACCCTTACTATTCCAACCAATCGTGTGTAGTAAAAATAAGCCGTTGTCTTTTAACAGTTGGCGGGCTTTTGTAAAAAATACTTTGTAATTTTTAGCACCCACGTGTTCAAACATACCCACTGAAACAATATGGTCAAACTGGCCGGTTAATTTCCGATAGTCTTCCAGGATAATTTCAACCGGTAAGCCTTGGCACACCTCTTCAGCCAATTTTTTCTGTTCTTTGGAAACGGTAATCCCCACTCCACTGACACCATACTTTTCCGCTGCGAATTTTAATAAGCCTCCCCAACCGCAGCCAATGTCTAAAATCCGGCCACCCTTTTTTAAACCAATTTTCCGGCAAATAAGATCCAGTTTGGCTTCTTGGGCTTCTGCTAAATTACGTGCATGGGCCCAATAGCCGCAACTATACACCATGCGCGGATCTAGCATAGCCTTATACACATCATTTCCAATATCATAATGGTGCTGGCCAACCTGAAAGGCGCGCGAGACACTTTGTAAATTAAAGAGCCATGAACGGGCCGCGCTGAACAGAACCGGAAAAGTAAAATTAAAATCATGTTGCAGTTCAACGGTAAGTAATTTATAAAAAAATTGGTCAAGACTTTTAACATCCCACCAACCTTCAACATAGGAATCTCCCAACGCCAAAGAGCCGCCCATTAAAACGCGAGTATACAACTTTTCATTATGGACTTGCGGGTCCCAATCATTCGGGCCATTTGGGGTAATCCCCGCTTTGCTTAAGATGGCTTGGGCTTTTTGTTTAGCTGAAAACATGTTGCTTACATTAATAATTAATAAAACAAGAGCCGCTTACAAGAATCGAACTTGTGCTTGCGCTTTACGAAAGCGCTGTTCTGCCACTGAACTAAAGCGGCTTAATTACATCAGGATATCACCCGAAACCTCAAAAATCAATTCGCTCACTTCTTAAACCATCCGCCTATCCACCCCAGCCATAATTGCAACACATTGGGCTTAGTGGCTGGTGTAACGGCCTTCTGGTTAGAAGCTTGCACAAATGAAATTACTTTTTCACCGGACAATTGTAAATCCAATTCCTCCCGTGCAACTTTTTCAATGTAAGCTGGATCGTCTTGCCGGGCCATTCCTTCTTTTAACTGGGCATTCTGCTGTTTCAAATTTTCTACTTTTTGCTTTAACCCCAATACTTGTGTATCCAATTCTTTGTGCTTTTGATACACCTTCACATCAGCCACCACAAGGGTTATCAGTATTCCTACAATCGCCAAAGCGCCCAGATTAATAAAAAAACGGCGGTAAGGATTCTTGGTTTTTTTTTGAAAATCTGGCATACTGTTTATATGAAAACAAAAAAACTTCTTCAAATAATCTGGATCGTTGCCATTATCATTGTGGCCCTGACCATGGTGATAGGAACCCTTGGCTATGGCCTATTTACGAGATAGAAA
This sequence comes from Candidatus Staskawiczbacteria bacterium, assembly GCA_023245155.1. GTDB lineage: Bacteria > Patescibacteriota > Minisyncoccia > Minisyncoccales > Staskawiczbacteraceae > VGLO01. Next base: position 610,287 of record JAHFKV010000001.1, read on the forward strand.
TATTTTTTACCGCGGCTTCATAATTAGCCAGTATTTTTTTGGCTTTTTCAATGTCTAACGAATAGCCGGGGTTATAAACAATAGAGCTCCGTACCACGTGGGCGTCTAAAATATCTTCATAATTAGGCAACAGCCGAGTGCCTGCATCTTTCACTAATTCTTCAAAGGTTTCGCCCTTGTAGCCGGCGTTCTCTAAAGTAAGATGCAAATATTCATCGGCTTCAATGATGGCCAACTTGTAATCATTTTCGTTGCCCGTAGCCAGTTTTTTGGTAATTTTTTTCCAGCGTTTGTTGGCTTCTGCTAAGCCATAGGGCTGCCAGGAAATAAATTCGGCGGTGTCCTGCAAGAATTTGTAATGCAGATAGCTGCTGTTTAAATAAAAATAAATTACCGCGCAAAAAAAGAATATGGTAAAGGCAATGAATGCCAATTTAATTCCCAGTAACTGGTCTTGGATGCTGGGGGAAGAAATAAAATAAATAAAATCTTTTATTCCCAACAAGTCATATATTTGTTCCCAACTGGTCGGAGGAGGTAGCATGCCTTTATTGTAGCAACTTTTCCATATGCTCTGCAACGGCCAAAATCTTGTTATCTTCAAAATGATTGCCGATTATCTGCAACCCTACGGGCAGTTTTCCAATCTTGCCTGCGGGCAATGATATCCCGGGGATTCCTGCCAAATTCAAAGAAATGGTGTAAATGTCAGCTAAGTACATGGCAAGGGGGTCATCAGTCTTTTCCCCTATTTTAAATGCCGGGAATGGCGACACTGGTGCAAAAATAACATCTACTTTTTCAAAAGCATTTTGGAAATCTTCCCGGACTAATTGGCGCACTTCTTGAGCCTTTTTATAGTAAGCGTCATAATACCCTGAAGACAAAGCATGTGTTCCAATAATAATTCTGCGCTTAGCTTCGGCATTAAACCCCGCAGCGCGTGTTTTTAGATATACATCTAATAAGTTGTCACCTGGTTCTGACAAAGCATACTTGATGCCGTCAAACCTTGCCAAGTTGGTTGATGCCTCGCACGGAGCAATAATATAATAACAAGCCAAAGCATATTCGGTTGCCGGCAAGGTAATTTCCACAATAGTTGCCCCCGCCTCTTCCGCCTTTTTGATTGCCTGTTTTATGATGGTTTCTACTTCCGGATTAATGCCTTTGGCAAAATATTCTTTGGGCACTCCGATTTTCAAACCTTTCATAGCCACGTTTACTTCCTTAAATTCATAATCAACTGACGTGGCATCCATAGGATCTTTTCCTGAAATCGCTTTAAAAACGGTTACCACATCTTCAACCGTCCTGCCCATTGGGCCAATTTGGTCTAAAGAAGAAGCATAGGCATACACTCCATACCGGGAAACGGTTCCATAGGTTGGCTTTAAACCAACCACGCCACAGAAGGATGCTGGCTGACGAATTGAACCCCCCGTATCTTCCGCTAGGGCCCAGCAAGATTCTTTCGCTGCCACCCCAGCAGCTGATCCGCCCGAACTCCCTCCGGCCACCCGGCTGGTATCATGAGGATTTTTTGTGACTTTAAAAGCTGAATTTTCCGTTGAGCTGCCAAATCCAAAACAATCCATGTTAGTTTTTCCCAAAATTACTCCTCCCAGTTCTTTGAGTTTTCTTATTACGGTTGCGTCATATGGAGCAACATAATTTTCTAACATTTTTGATCCGGCCGTTGCCTTCTCTCCTTCAACCAAAATCGCATCTTTAACGCAAAATGGCACTCCCGTCAACATTGGAAAATTCTTGCTAGATGAAATAATCTTATCAGCTTTTTCAGCCTGCTCTAACGCCAGTTTTTCAGTAATATTCAAATATGCGCCAATCTCCCCATCAGTCTTTTTAATCTCATCCAAATACGCCTTGGTTACTTCAGCTGAAGTAAACTGCTTTTTTTTAAAGCCTTCGTGAAGCTGGGCAATGGTCAGATCAATAAGGTTCACAAAATTGCTTTTACTTTAATATAATTATCTTTTTTGTCAGGAGCTGCTTGTACTAAATTATTAGCCAAACTAGCCGGTTTTTGTATGGCCACATCTTTGCGCAGGACGTTTTTTCCGTCCCCATTCAATTTTTTAGCGCCTACCTTCGGTGCCTTTTTTAAAATATCAAAATAATCCAAAACTGCCGTCAGATCTTTCTGCATTTTTTTCGTTTCAGCTTCAGTTAATTCCAGCCGCGCCAGCTTGGCAATATGCAGCACTTCTTCTTTGGAAATCATGAATTTTTTTAGCGAAGCGTAAAAACTCACCTTAAATCGGCGCACCCCACTCTTCGTCTTTCGCCACTAAATTCTCGAGCGTTTCAATATTTTCCAAGGCAATTCCGCAACCGCGCACCACGGAAGTTAACGGATCATCAATAATCTTGCAGGGCATTTTAGTTTCTTTGGCAATCAACTGGTCCAGGCCGCGCAGCAGGGATCCCCCACCCGCCAAGAAAATGCCGTTAGTCATCACATCGGCCAATAACTCAGGTGGAGTTTCTTCAATGGTGGTTTTAATGGCTGCTACAATTTGTTTTACAGAACGGTCCAAAGCCCGCTGGATATCATCGTTAAAAATTACCACTTCTTCGGGCAAACCGGTTACCAGATTGCGCCCCCGCATGGGCATTTCTTTTTTCTCTTTCATGGGAATAGCGCTGCCAATATTGATTTTAATGAATTCGGCCGTCCGCTCGCCAATCAGCAATTTATATTCTTTCTGGGCAAACTGGATAATATCATCGTTCAACTTATCCCCCGCTACCCGCAAACTGCGGAAGGCCACAATCCCACCCAAAGAAATTACGGCCACTTCCGTAGTTCCTCCGCCAATATCAACAATAAAATTTCCTCCTGGATCTTGAATAGGTAGCTTGGCGCCAATGGCCGAAGCCAAGGGTTCCTCAATCAAAAAAACCGTCCTTGCACCCGCATTTTTGGCGGCGTCTCTCACCGCTTTCCGCTCCACTTCTGTTACACCGCACGGAATGCCGATGATAACCCGCGGCGAATAGCCGAAGCCCCACCATGTTTTGCTGCCAGCCACCGCTTTTTCAATGAAATACTTTAACATTTGCTCGGTCACTTCAAAATCTGAAATTACCCCGTTCACCAACGGGCGGGTGGCAGTAATGTAGCTGGGCGTACGACCCACCATCTTTTTGGCTTCTTCCCCAATGGCTAAAATTTGGCCGGTTTTATTGTTTACCGCTACCACCGAAGGTTCGTTAATAATGATACCCCGGTCTTTCACGTACACCAAAGAATTGGCCGTTCCCAGGTCAATGGCCATGTCCAGCGATAAAAAAGAAAAGAGTTTTTTAAACGGATTAAACATGTTTGAGAATATCTTTAACTTTCACAAGTTTCATCAAATCTTTAGCGCGTTCTTTCAACTCCACCGAATTCTTTTCCAAGGTCTTTTCTGAAACCACTACCCGTAACGGAATCCCCAGTAAATCAGATTCGGCAAATTTTTCCCCGGGGTTTTTATTTTCTCTCTCGTCCCATAATACTTGAATGCCTGCTGATTGTAAACTCTTGTAAAGTTTTGCAGCTGCTGTTTTAACTTTCGCCCCGGGCAAACTCACCAGGTGGACTTTGAAGGGTGCCACGCTTTCTGGCCAAATAATCCCCTTTTCATCGTGACTAGCTTCCACAATCGCCCCCATCAATCTGCTCAAACCAATGCCATAACACCCCATTAAAACGGGTTTGTCATGCCCGTCGCGATCTGTGAACTTTAAATCAAAGGGAGTTGAAAACTTTGTTCCAAGTTTAAAGATATTCCCGACTTCCACCGCTTTCTTTTCCTCAAATTCTGCATTATTACATGCTGTGCACTTGAGAGTTTCAGCCTTTATTTCTTTGTTAATAGCAAGGGAACATCTGGTGCACACATAAATCAAGTCTTCACCGGCATCTGTTATAGTTTGGAATTCATCCGAATATTTTGAAAAGGTGCCGCCACTGGCCAGGGTCCGGTAGGTTATTTTCCCGATTCCGCATTCTTTGAATATTTTTTCATATGCTTTGGCGGCTTTTTCATAGTACACATCAAAATCTTCTTGGTTAGTGTAAAAAGAATACAAATCTTTCATAATAAATTCCCTGGTGCGTAAAATGCCAGACTTTGCCCGCAACTCATTCCTGAATTTTGTTTGAATTTGAAACACATGGAGGGGCAAATCTTTATAGGAAAAAATTACTTTTTTTGCCAGTGGCGCAACCACTTCTTCATGAGTGGAGCCTAAAGCATATTCTTTATCTCCCGCCCCGGGCAATTTAAACAACACATCCAAACTATCCCAACGGCCGGTTCTAACCCAATTTTCTTTTGGATGCAACGAGGGCAACAGTAATTCCTGTCCGTCAATCATTTCCATGTTTTTGCGAATAATCCCTTCAATGTTCTTTAAAACCTTAAAACCCAGGGGCAAAAAGCTGTACACCCCGGCCATCAGTTGATCCACGTACCCTGCCCGCACCAGTAAATCATGGGAAACTGATTCGGCATTTCCCGTTTTATTTTTATTTGCTTTATAAAATAACTTTGACTGAAGCATAATTTTTGAAAATTAATTATAACCCCGCTTTCCAAAATTCTACCACCCGCGGAAAATCAAATTTTACCGTAATAAATAATGACAAAGCAATTAGTGTTACGAAGCAAAAAATGGTCAATCCCTGTTCCCAGTTTACCGGCACGGGTTTTTTCATGGCTTTTTCTATAATTAAAAATAGTAATTTACCGCCATCAAGAGCCGGAATGGGTAACAAATTAAAAATAGCCAGCAACACTGAAAGCGACCCGATAAAATACAGGAAAAACCCGAGGCCGTAATCTGCTGCGCGGCTCAAAAACAGCGTAATACCAACCGGCCCGGCCAACTCTGCGCCCGCGGGAACCCCATGGCCGCCAATTAAGCTGGCAAAAAAACCGTAAATACTGGTTAATTCCCCAACCGTTACCTGACCGGTGTACACAATCCCTTGAAGAGGAGCTTGGTACCATGGATATTTTTTAATAATGTTGGCAAAACGTTCCAATGAAATGCCAGTTGGACCCTGGCCAGCCGGATACGTTGCGCGGGGAGTCATGGTGGCAGTAATTTCTTTCCCCTTGCGGGTGACCGTCAACGTAATTTCTTTTCCTTTATTGGCCTGGACCAGATTCTGAAAATCTGCGATTTTATGGAAACCTAATAGCTCATCCCCCGCCCGCAAACCTGCGGCAGCAGCCGGTGAATTTGGTTGCACATCAATAATGGTCACCATGGTGCCATTTACTCCCGCCACATCTTGATCACCCACGGGAACATTAGCTCCAATCCCGAATACGACAGAAAAAATAATGCAGCTGGCAACCCAAAATGCCAGCACACCCCCCAAGACAATGAGAATCCGTTTCCAAATCGCCAGGGCGGCAAAGCTGCGGTAGTCATCCACTCCACCTTCTTCTCCATAAATCCGCACAAAAGCTCCCAGAGGAATCAAATTGATTGAATACACAGTTTCACCGAATTTCACTCCCGCTATTTTAGGAGGATAGAAAATACCAAATTCTTCCACCTTCACCCCGAATTTTTTAGCAATCACAAAATGCCCGAACTCATGGATAATCATCAGGGCAATCAGGCTCAAGAATGCGATTATTAACGTTAGAATCATGGCTACGAAATTTCTTTTTCTTTCCGCTCAATTAACTCCTTAATTTTCTTTGCGAACTCATCAATCAGTTTTTGCAATTCATCTTTTCCCTTAAATTTATCATCTTCAGTCAGAGTTTTGGTTTTTTGCGCGGCCTGAATTTTATTCCAGGCGTCTTCGCGCCAATGACGCATGGTTTGGCGAGCTTGTTCTGCCTTTTCATTTAGCAGCTTCATTAGACTGTCACGATATTCCTGGGTCAACAATGGCAAGCTCAGCCTGATCAGATTTTTATCAACAGAAGAAGACATGCCCAAGCCAGACTTTAAAATGGCTTGCTCAATAGGCTGAATATATGAGGGGTCCCAAGGCTGGATAACAATCTGGTTGGTTTGGGGCGTGGAAATAGCTGCCAACTGTTTTAGAGTGTATTTCTGGCCCAAATAATCAACCTCCACATCTTCTACTAACGCAGGCGAAGCATGGGAAGTCCTGATTTTCCCTAATTCCCCATTCAAAAAAGAAAGGGCTTTCTCAAATTCCGGACGCACTTTGTCTATAAATTCTTTGTAACTCATATTAGGCTTCTAATAATAATATTTCTAAGGCTAATTTTTTATTCAGGTTAGAAACTCGCATTTTCCGCTCTAAATCCAGTGCTAATTTCAAAACTTTCCGGTGCTTGGTAATATCTTTTCTCCAATAGTTTTGCAGCATTTGAAGAATATGTTCAAATGCTCCTCCTTCCAGATTAGCACTTTTAGCATACAAGAACCTTTCCGCCAAATCAGCACCCAAAACATTTTGTAACTGTTGCGGTAATGGTGCAACTTGCGGCACACCGGGAAACTGTATTACCTGGCAGCGGGAAGCAATAGTGGGCAATAGCATTTCCGGTTTTGAACATAATAATATAATTAAGGCATGTCCCCTGGGCTCTTCTAGGTTTTTTAAAAAACAATCGGCGGCGTCCGTGTTCATACGTTCCGCATTTTCTATAATAACAGTTTTATAGGTTCCGCAATAAGGCTTATAGCTTAAAAAGTTCTGGGCTTCGCGAATCAAAGAAATATCAACTTCCTGTTTATCTTCACCGTCTTTCAATGAACTCTTGCTATTTTCAGATTTTAACACCAGTAAATCCGGGAAGCTTCCTTTTTCTATTAACTGGGCCGCGGGCGCGAAATCTTTGTTAAGTAGCTTAACTAATTCTTTACAAAACTTTTTCAAACTTTCCATATCTTTACCCGAAAACACATACGCATGCCCCAATTTCCCAGATTCGAATTTCCGTTTCAGAAAATCAAATTGTTTTTCGTAACTCATGCCCCAATCTTACCAAACCCGCCAGTCAGAGTAAAGAATTGACACAGAACTTTGGCTATGCTATAAAAACGAAAGAGGCGTACTTCACCCATCAACCACTGTAAGAGGATATTCCCCATGCTCCCTCATTCCACGCAAACGGTTCCGAAGGCACTGATCCGCAACGCAATCGCGCGTTGCGAAAAGGACGACTTCTCGTACTTTAGTGCGATTGAGCACTTTTACCAAACCTACGGAGGTACCCGCCTCCTGGACATGTTTCAAGTGTCCGAGCAGAGCTATCAAGCATGGCTTCTTGCAAGCACGGCCGACAAGCCCGATCTTGTCGAATGTGGTTGAGGAATTCAACCCCTCCCGACCTCGCCCAACCTCGCTTGAGCCAATCGAGTCGCCTCATCTCTTCTGGGGGATCGGCGACTTTTTTTTGCATAAAAAATCCGCCTTTCAGCGGATTCCTTACTACTTCTTAGTCATCACCACTTTCTTATATTCCTCCAAATGCTCTAACACCGTACCAGTTCCTTTAATAACGCAGAACAGAGGTTCTTCAGCGATAAAACATGGCACGCCGGTGCTTTGGGCCACCAATTCATTGATTTTTGGCAGCAGCGCTCCCCCACCCGCCATAATAATCCCTTTGTTCATAATGTCGGCTGATAATTCCGGCGGAGTTTCTGAAAGCACCTGCTTGACTGCCTGGATAATTTCTGAAAGCGTATCGGAAATAGCTTCGCAAACTTCATTGTTAGAAATTTTAATGTTGCGCGGCAGTCCTAAAATTAAGTCGCGACCCTGAATTTCCATGTAACGTAATTCTTTCTGGGGCAGAGCAGTACCCACTTTGATTTTAATTTCTTCGGCGCTCTGGGTTCCAATCGCCAAGTTGTATTTTTTCTTAATATATTCAGTGATGGCCATATCAATTTTGTCGCCCGCCACCCGCACCGAATGAGCGGTGACAATCCCTCCCAAAGAAATCACAGCTACCTCCGAAGTACCTCCCCCAATATCAATAATCATGTGGCCCGAAGATGAATTAATGGGGATACCCGCTCCGATGGCTGCTAAAATAGGTTCTTTGGCCACAAAGGCGCTGCGGGCGCCAGCACTCAACGCCGCCTCAATCACCGCCCGGCGTTCAGTGGAAGTAATGCCGGCGGGAACGGAAATAACTAATTCTGGTTTAAAAAATCTGAAGTTTGGGGTAGCCCTTGAGATGAAATGCTTCATCATGGCCTGGGTGACTTTGTAGTCACCTATCACCCCGTCCTTGAGTGGCCGGTACACTTTAATATCTGCAGGCGTGCGCCCTATCATTTCTTTGGCTGCCTCACCCACAGCCAAAATCCGGTTATCAGATAAAGAAACGGCCACCACTGATGGCTCGCTTAATACTATTCCCTTCCCGCGGACATACACCAACGAATTGCATGTGCCAAGATCAATGGCAATTTTATTATTGAACATAAACGAAGTTAAAAGTTATCAAGTTGAAAGTTATAAAGTTACGAACTTACGCGCTTTATGTCCGCGCCGATAGCCTGAAGTCGCTCCTCTATTCTCTCATATCCCCGGTCAATATGGAAGATGTCATGAATTATGGTTTTTCCGTTAGCCATTAAGCCCGCTACAATCAAAACTGCTCCGGCTCGCACATCCAGTGATTTTACTTCCACGCCATCCAATACCCGCGGACCAAACACAAATGCCCGGTGCGGATCCACAATTTCAATATCGCCACCCATTTTGCGCAACTCATGCGCATAGCCCAGCCGGTTTTCATACAGCGGATCATGAATTAAACTCTTACCCTGCGCCCGCACTAACAACGGAATAATAACCGGCAATAAATCAGTGGGAAAACCCGGGTGCGGTAATGCCTGCACTTTCAGGGGCTTAATAAATGGCGAATAAAAAACCGTCAGCTGGTTGTCTCCCCTATCAAAATTTACCCCCATTTCTTCCAGCTTATGCAAAAACATGTCCAAGTATTCAAAATTCACATTTTTTACCGTGACCTTCCCGGGAGTCAGTGCGCCAATCACAATAAACGTGCCCGCTTCCAAATGATCCGGCTCAACCGAGTGCTGGCAACCATGCAGTTTTTCCACCCCTTCAATTTCAATAGTATGACTATCACGCCAGGTAATATTGGCTCCCATGGCTGAAAGAATTTTTGAAGTGTCTTGAACGGAAAGTTCTGCTGCCGCCCCCTTGATTACCGTTTTGCCTTTTGCCAGTACCGCCGCCAGCATCAAAGCCTCGGTTGCCGTTGGAGAAAATTCCCCCAGCATAATTTCTTTACCAATTAATTCATCCCGCCAAACGTGGTACACGTCGCCCTCTCTTTCAATGTGCGCACCAATTTTTTTGAGTGCTTCCAGTTGCACCGTAATCGGTCGCATGCCAATCACGTCTCCGCCCGGCGAAGAAATTTTAAAATCTTCTAATCTGCCCAGTAAACTGCCAAACAACACTACGCTCATGCGCGTTTTAGACACCTTTTCCAAATTAATATTCTCTGGGTTAACTGTCTCAGCTTTCAACTTTAAGGTTCTTTCGCCAAGCCATTCCGTTTTTACTCCCAAGCTTTCCAGCACGTTAATGGTACTTTTAATGTCGTCAATGAGCGGCAGGTTATCAATAATCACTTCGTCCTGGGTCAGCAAAACCGCAGCCAAACATGGCCCCGCGGCATTTTTACTTCCCCGCACCTCAATTTCTCCTTTCAATTCTTTATTGCCAGTAATGATGAATTTCTCTGTTGCCATTTTTTGTATGCTTTATCCTATGCGATTTTATATTTAGTGTCAATTTGACATTCTACACTATAAGTGATATTATAGCAAGTACGAAGTCGTGGAAGTCCATGACAGCTATTTGACAATTCGCCCATCAAGGAGATTTTCGTGAACCCCCCCCAGCATCATCTCGTGATTCAACTCGGATCACAGGTGCAGTTTGTCGATGGCCAATACGTTCTGGCACCCCACACCCGAATGCGCACAGAAGCTTCCGCGATCATCCTGAAAAAGGACATCGCACCCGTTCTGATGATCTCAGGTGGTTCCAACTTCGGTGTCCGCTACGGCGACAAGGAGTTACTCAAGCCCGCAGTCTTCTCGTTCGCTGCGTTCGCCCATGCCGACTTCGTTCGGAAATCCGAAGCAGCCGCTATCAAAGATGTCCTCGTCAATGAGTACGGCCTCACTTCTCCGCGAATTTTTGCGGAGACGCTTTCCGCGACTACGGAGGAAAACGCGGAGTTCTCATTCGCCCTCCTGCGTCGAACACCGGCATTCGAAGGCGTTCAGCAAGTCGGCATCCTCACACTCTTGTATCACATGGAACGGGCGTTCCCCATCTTCTACGCCACCCTGAAACGCGAAACCATCAAACGAAAGGCTTTCGCAGAAGCCGGACTCGAGGCCGACAAGCTCACTGTCCGTCCTGATCTGAACATCAGGCCAGTCTTCGCCGAGAACGTGCTGGCTGACGACAACCCCTCCAATATTAATATGATCTGCCAATACTACAGCACGCCCAAGGGCGGCAAACAGTATCCGGTCGATCGCATCCGGCAGCTGCTCACCGAAGGCAAGAGTCTGTACGAACTCATGGCTTAGTTACTAAACCCACGCGTATTCCACGGAATACGTTTGGGTTTCTTTTTTTACATTTTTTCTTCAAATACTTTTTTACCCATCAGAGCTCCAGCTCCCAAAATTACCGCTCCGCTAAAAATAAAAATCAATGGGTATCCAAACAATACAATCACCAAGCCTCCAATCAATCCCCCAACTGCCGTAGAAAACGGCGAAAAAATAGAATCAACCGCCGCTGATTCTTGAGGATATTCTTTTAATTTAGTGGTCATCAAAGCGCTCCGCCCCGAGCCCACCATTAATCCGCCAATTGATTGCACGGTCATCAGCAAAAACAAAGAATAAAAATTCAAGAACATGGAAAGTCCTCCCAAAATAACATAAAACAACGCGGTAATCACACTTCCAAAATACACATTCCGTCTGGATTTCAACTTGCCGATTACACTAACAACCGCCATGGAAACCGGTAAAAATGCCAATGACAACAAAGCATTAAATAGTAAAATAGTTTCTCTTGACCACCCCAAATTTTTTAAAAATAGCACAAAAAAAGTATTAATCAATCCATTGCATACCAAAATCACAAATGCTAGTAAAATAAATGGGGTGATTTTTTTCTTTCGTATATTGTCCAGCACCCTGCCATAATTTTGCAGTGAAACTTTGGGACTGGTTTTCTTTGTCTCAAAACCAATACTATTGCTGAGGGTAAAAAAACAAAAAAGTGAAACCAAGAACTGAACGCAAAACCCAACCGCAAACACTCCATAAAAACCGAATTTCCAAATAATTAACGCACCCACTAAGGGGGCTATAGCATCTGCATACGAGGGCGCCACATAGAACCAGGCAAACGCACGATTTGGATTTTCCAAATAGGAACCCATCAAGATAGTTCTGGCACTTACAAAAAATAATGCGGCAGAAAGTCCCAGTAGAATTTGAAGCAAGTAAAATATCAAAAAATTAGGAAAAAACATCATGCCAAGGCAGTACAATCCATACCCCAAAATTCCCAATGCCGCCAGCACCCCGGAATTAATCTTGTGATTTAAAAACCCCACCAACGGCGCCAGCAAAACCATGGAGAAATACAGCACAAAAGCCGAATAGCCCACTTGCGGTAGTGAAAAATGCTTCTCAACTAAAAAAAGTGGAAAGAACAATGAAAACATCTTGTAACCAAACATCACGCAAAAGTGAATGAAGGCAATATTTCTAGTGGTTTTTTCTATCTTGGTAAACTCAAACATGCATGTATTGTATCATTGTTAATAATTGAAAAATAGGGTAATTTCTGCTAGTGTATACCCATGACAATACGTACCCGCCTTATCATTCTTGGCTTCTGCGTGATGGCATTTTTTATAGTCACCCCCTACATCGTGCTTTACAGCCTAGGTTACCGGGTTAATTTTGAAACTTGGAAATTGCAAGGCACCGGTGGCATTTACGTGTATGCCCAGCCGGACCCTTCGTTGGTAATGATTGATTCTGAGCCCGCCAGCGAAAACGGATTTTTTTCCAGTGCCGTGTTTGTGCAAAACTTACTGCCCGGGCCCCACAACGTAATGATCCGGAAAGACGGTTACCATGACTATCAAAAAACGCTAGCAGTAAAAGAAAAAGAAGTAACGAAACTGGAAAACGTGGTGCTATTTAAAAATAATATTACCCTTACCGCCTTGCCAGATGCCGCGCAATTTACTGGCGTAAGCCAAAAACCAGCCTCGGCCTTTGTGGTAAAAAATAAAAACCTGTACAACGCCGTAACTAATGCTTTGGTGCTTAAAAATGTGGTAGCCTGGCAGGCAACGGAAAACAGCATTTACTGGACAGACAACAGCGGAACTCTTTACCGTTTTAACATTTCGGAAGAAACTTCTGTTCCCTTAATAGAAATAAGAGGTGCAAGCCATTTGCTGCTTTCTCCCGATAACCAGAAAATAGTTTACTGGAGCGCTACTCAACTCTGGTATTGGCAGATAGGGGCCACAGAAAACCAACAAGTTCTTTTGCAAAAAACCAGCGGCCCCATTACAGATGCATACTGGCTCAACAACAATTATTTAGTGTTTGTTACCGCCAACCAGATTATTATTTCAGAAACCGATGCCCGAGGCAATCTTAACACCGTTACACTGCCGGATGCATTTGTGACCCCTAAAATATACTTTAACCAGGCAAATAAAAAACTGTACATCCTCACCGGCGGAAAGTTGATGGTTTCCGAAAGATTATTGCCATAAAAAAAATCCCCGCGAATGCGGGGATTTTTTTACCTCTTCGCCCACTGTGGGCTCTTTCTAGCCCTTTTCCTGCCGAACTTTTTACGTTCTCTCATTCTTGGGTCCCGAGTAAGATGCCCAACTTTTCTTAAGTGCTTTCTAAAACGGTTATTGAAATCCACTAATACCCGAGCGGCGCCATGGCGCACTGCCTCCGCTTGGGCGCTCCGACCGCCACCATGCACTAAAACGGTCACCTTAAATTTATCTAAAGCCTTCGTAGCTTTCATGCTGGCCAAGGCAGTTTGCTGGTCCGCAGCCAACGGGAAATACTCTTGCAATTTCTTGCCGTTTACCAAAAATTCTTTACCTCCACGAGTATAAAAACGCACCCGTGCCACAGCAGTTTTCCGGCGTCCCGTGGCTTCAAAATATTTATCCGGCTGGGCAGCAATTTCTTTTTCAGTGATTTCGGGTAATACATCACTGTCTTCATGTATGACAACTATAGGAGCTGCCAGTTCTGCCTGAACCGGTTCAACGGTTACGGCTTTCGGTTTTATTTTTTTTACTTTTTCTGCCATGCTATTTTTCAAATCTTAATCTTTTAATTTGGCGCGCGCGTAATTTATTCTTTGTCAGCATCCCCATCACCGCTTTGCGTAAAATTTCTGAGTGGCCTTTCTTAATAGATAATTCTTTCGGAGTAATTTTTTTCAATCCGCCCAAATACAACGAATGGTGGTAATAAATTTTATTATCAAACTTTTTGCCAGTAAACTTCATTTTGTCTGCATGTTTGATAATCACAAAGTCACCCATGTCCTTATAGGGAGCAAAGCCAACTTTATTTTTGCCGCGGAGTAAAACCGCGACCTGGGTGGCTAACTTACCCACCACTTTGTCGGTTGCATCAATGATATGATTTTCCCGTTTTATTACTTCCATATAATTATACGAGTTCAATAATTACCATACTTGCTCCATCAGACTTACGCGGCCCCATTTTAATAATCCGGGTATACCCGCCTTGCCGATCCATGTATTTTGGCGCAATTTCATCGGTTAACTTTTTCAGTACTACCGGGCTTAACGTTTGCCCTAACAACCTGCGGTTTACCATGGTTTTAGCACGGGCGCGGGTAATCATTTTTTCTGAAACCACTTGCAATTCTTTGGCTTTGGCTTGGGTAGTTTTAATTTTACCATTCAGAAAAAGGGCCGTTGCCAAAGCTTTCAGCAATGCTACTCGCTGGCTTTTTGGCCGTTTTAAAATGTTTCCCTTATTTCTTTTTCGCATTGGATTTTTTCGCCTTCACTGTTTTGGCTTTTTTAGCCTTGGGAGCCTTTGATTCTCCTGAACCTTTAGGGGAATCGGACATTTCTTGCTTTCCTGAAAAAATGATATTAAAATGCTGCATCAAAATCTCACACGCCTGATAAAAGGCTTTTTCGGGGGTCAAGGTTCCGTCAGTCTGAATTTCAAGGTTTAGCTTATCAAAGTCGGTCCGGTCACCCACGCGCATATTTTCCACCTGAAAATTGACGTTCTTGATTGGGGTGAAAATGGCATCCAAAGCAATGGCGCCAATTTCCGCTTTTTTAGTCTTGCGGTGCTCTTTAGGTTCGTACCCAATTCCTTTTTCAATGGTAATTTCCATTTCCAATTCTTTGTTTTTTTCAGTGGTGGTGGCAATATGCAATTCCGGATTGGCTAACTCAATTTGGGGAAATAATTTGAAATCTTTTCCAAGAATTTTCTTTTCACCCTTCACCTTCAATTCCACTTTTTGCATTTGGCCTTCATGCATGGTAAAGCGTAAATTCTTTAAGTTCAACAGGATCATAATTACATCTTCAAGAACCCCGGGAATGGTGGAAAACTCGTGCGGAACCCCTTTAATTTTCACTTCGGTCACCGCAACGCCTTCCAATGAAGATAACAACACTCGCCGCAAGGCGTTCCCGATGGTAACTCCGTATCCCGGATACAGCCCGCTTACCTCAAACAAGGCCTTATTTTTTTCTTTTTGCGTCACTTTTGTCTGTGATGGCAATGAAATCATACGTTTACAACATGAAGCATGAAACATGAAACATAACGATTGTTAATTGTTCCATGTCACGCGCTCCATGCAATTAATTATTAACGTGAATAAAACTCGAATATTAATGATATTTCAACTGGCGGACTCACTTCTGCTAAATTTGGTAAACCAATAGCTTTGCCCTCAAAACTATTCTTATCAACGGTCAGCCAGGCATGCGGTTCCATTTTTTTCAGGGTTGCGGCTAATTCTTTAAATACGGCCTTGTTCTTTTTGCTTTCTTTAATAGTAATTACGTCTCCCTTTTTTACCTGGAATGAAGGAATATTCACCGGCTTTCCGTTTACCAAAAAATAGGCGTGGCTCACCAATTGCCTGGCGTGGGCGCGGGTGGCAGCAAAATTCAACCGGAAAATAACGTTATCAAGCCGGCGCTCAAGGCTTTTGACCAATTCATCAGAAACATTTTCTACTCTAGCCATCTTTTCCAACGCTTCCAAAACATAGCGCTTAAACTGCTTTTCTGAAAGGCCATACAACTGTTTCATGGCCTGCTTTTCCTTCAACGATTTTTTATATTCAGAAACAGCGCCTTCACGCTTTTTCCGCTTTTCAGGCATGCCAGTATTTCCACTTCGTGAAAAAGCGTCAGCCGGCCCTTTATTAGTTTTTACTATTGCTTCTGCCATGATTATACGCGTCTTACTTTTTTAGGTTTTACTCCATTGTGGGGAATAGGGGTAATATCTTTAATTGCAACTACATTCAAGCCTTGGGTTACTAACGTGCGCACGGCTGATTCTCTGCCCGCACCAATACCCTTGATAAACACTTCCAATCTTTCCACCCCGATTTTCTTGCACACATTCGCAATAGCTTCGGCCACCCGTGAGGCGGCAAACGAAGTTGATTTCTTGGTTCCCTTAAACCCAACGGCTCCCGCAGACTTGGAAACCAACACTTGCCCCTTATTATTGGTCAGAGTAATAATGGTGTTGTTATAGGAAGAAGAAACATACACGCGGGCTTCCAAAACCCGATCAGCGGACTTGACCTTCACTTCCTTTTTTAAGCCAGCCTCGATTTTTTCCGAGTCTTTAATGGCCTGTTCTTGATTTTGTTCTGCAACTTGTTTTTTACCCATAGTATTTTATGTTGGTGAAGCGGCTGGTTTTCTACCAGAGCCCATGGTCTTGCGTACATTCCCACGAACAGTCCGGGTATTGGTTTTCGTCCTTTGACCACGCACCGGCAGCTTTTTTGAGTGCCTCATGCCGCGCCAGGTTCCAATATCTTTCAAGCGTTTAATATTAATCATCACCTGCCTACGTAAATCCCCTTCAATTTTATGGTTCTTTTCAATGTAATCTTTCAGAGCCCCCACTTCAGCGGAGGTTAAATCCTGGGACTTTTTATTCGGATCAATCTTAGTTGCGGCCAACACTTTCAACGCCAAAGTATCCCCTATTCCGTAAATATAGGTGATGGCAATTTGAATACGCTTGTTTTCGGGAATGGTTACCCCTGCAATTCTTGGCATACTTTATCCTTGTCTTTGTTTATACTCTTTTATATATTTTTATGTGTCGGGTACTGGTCAACGCCTTATCCCTGGCGTTGCTTGTGTTTTGGATTTTTACTACAAATCACATACAGCACACCCTGTCGTTTTACAATCTTGCAATCATTGCACATTTTTTTAACTGATGGTCTAACTTTCACAAATTTGGAGTTAAGACGCGAGAATTGCCGGCTTTGCCGGAATTCCCGTCTCCGAAGCGAGGAATTTGCCTCGGAAATGAGCCTTAAATTTTATTATACCGTATCCTTGCGGGCTCATTTACGCTGGATACCTTATTACTTCAATCTATAAACGATTCTTCCTTTTTTTTCATCATACGGACTCATTTCTAAGGTTACCTTATCCCCGATTAAAATCTTAATCCGGTTCAACCTCATTTTACCTGACAAGAAGCCCATAATTTCCCTTCCGTCATCCAATACTACCTTAAAAAAGGCGTTTGGTAAAGCCTCTATGACCCTGCCTTCCAGTTTAGTAATATTGTCTTTTTGGTTGTTTCCCGTCTCTTCCATCACACGATTATATTAGCAGATACGCCTCTGATAGTCAACCCTTTTATTCAAACTTCAGCTCAACCTTAATCTTGTTCTTGTCTTTTGGCGAAGTATGCACCCAAAATGGCCAAAAGTTGACTTTTACTTCCAAAACGCCTCCTTGGTATTGGCTGGTGATGGCATCTTGAATCTGGCTGGCTGATTTTTGGCTTAACGAATCTGTTACCGCTACCGTATCAATAAAATAATACGAAGCGGCTGAAACGTTCAACGTGATTTTTGCAGTTCCAACCTTAGCGTCAACGGAATCTGCGGCATACTTAATATCTAAACTTTTTTCCAGTAAATTTTTATTGTCAGGCAGCTTGGAAGCGGCGTCTAGTTTTGCAAACTTCTGTAAATCGTCTTTTTTAAACACTAAAGCTGTGACGGTTACCTTTACGGTTTCATTAAACGTATCCGCCACCGCACCCTCTTTAACATCTGCATTAGCGTCGGTAACGTTTTTTACCAAGGCGCCGTCTAACAACACTTCATCCTTTGAGATTTTGGCACGCAGCGAAGTTTCAGCGTCATCTAACAACTTTTTGGTTACCACATCTTTAGCGCTAACAATATCGTCTTTGGTAACCTTTTTTACGTTTCCGGTATAACCACCGGTCATGGCAGTTTTTGATTCACCCCAAATACCGTAATAATATGAAGTGCCCGAAAGCCCTGGCACCGAAAACTTGGAAGTCCCAATGTTATATTGCGTGCCCGATTCCTCGGCCTGCACCGCCACATTTACTGACCCCGCAACTCCGCCTTTACTGGCAGGGATTACTACTTTCGCAAGAGACACAAAATACTTGCCGCCATCAGATAAAAAGTGGGTGCCTGCTTTCAGGCTCAGTGGGGTTGAAGGGTTAATTTTATTGTAAACAATAATAGTTCCGGTTGCCTTACCGTCATTTGAGGCGCTACCAGTTGCAGGAAATTGCTGCGAGACCTGCTTATCTTCTTGCAGTACGCGGGCAGGAATAATCTTTTTCAACAAATTAACATTATCATACGATTTGTCAGCAGTAATTGATTCTTGAAAATTCAATACATCGGTTTTGGGAGAAATTTCAATCGTGGCGTATGCAAAACTGTTATACACATATATGCCAAGCAACAGCACAATTACCGCGAACCCAATAGCCAGCTCCGCCAAAGGGAATCTTTTAGTTTTTGGAACGGGCTGAGTAGCGGCTGGCTCAAACTTTTTTACCACCCGCCGTTTTTTTACGGGAGCCTTAACCATTTTAACTACTTTCGGTGGTTTAATATCGTAAATCTTTTTTGGCACACGCGTTATAAAATTATTGTAATATTGCTTTGATTCTCCGGACTCCCTGACTAGAAGCCTCTTCTTTTACAATTTTAAATTTACCCAATTCTTTGGTATTCGCTACGTGCGGACCGCCGCAGAATTCCTTACTCACCGTGTTGCCCTTTTTATCTTCAATAAAGTAGACAGACACCGTATTACCGTATTTTACACCAAATTCCATTTCTGCGCCAATTTTCTGCGCCTCGCCAATTGGCATTTCCCGCCTTACCACATCCAGCCCTTGCCCGATTTTATCGTTTACGATATCCTCTAACTTTTTAATTTCTTCTGGAGTAATCTTTCTATCAAATGAAAAATCTATCCTCAACCGCTCTTGATTGATATTACTCCCCCGCTGTTTTACTTGCTTACCAAATAGTTCCTGCAATGCCGCCAAAAGCAAATGGTGCGCCGTATGTAATTTTACTGTAGCTGGCTCATGGTCAGCCAATCCCCCCTTAAACATTCCTGCGCTGGCCGTTCGCGAAAGTTCCTGATGCTCTTTCATTTTTTGCTCAAACAAAACCCAATCTCTTTCTTTCCCGTTTTCTTTATCGAGTTCTTTTATGAGTTCTGGGGGGAAACCATAGGTGGTAAAAAGAATGAATGCGTCTTCGCCCTCTTCATATTTCTTTTTGCCAGTGGCTAGTGTTTTACTAAACAACGAAACTTCCTTCTTAACACTTTGGCACACCTTGTTGCCATCTAACGGATAAACACCCTCATAGATCTTAATAACAATTTCGACTAAGTCGGCTAAACCTATCTTTTCCAGATTCATAGAATTACAATAGTAGGCAGCTTTTCTTAAAATGCGTCTCATCACATATCCCCTGTCAGTATTCGAAAATTCTATACCATCGCTAATCATAAAGGTTGTTGCGCGAATATGGTCAGCAACAATTCTTTTTCCCCTAAAATCTTCCGAATTCGTATATTCACTAATTTTAGATATGAGTGGCTGTAATACGTCCGTTTCATATATATTTTCATAGCCATTTAAGACTGCCAAAGTTCTTTCAAATCCCATTCCCGTATCTACGTTTTTTTGTTCAGCCGTCATATATTCTCCATCGGCAGTTTTTACGTATTGCATGAATACGTTGTTCCAAATTTCCACCCAATTTTTATCAGTTGGATCAAATTTTTGCGGAACTGGCACATTATTATTTTTCCAATAAAAAATTTCGGTATCGGGGCCGCATGGGCCACTTTCCCCAACCGGTCCCCACCAATTATCTTCTTTCGGTAAAAAAATAATTCTCTCTTTTGAAATTCCTATATTTTCCCAGATTTTAGCTGACTCTTCATCTTTGGGGGCATTTTCATCACCACCAAAACAAGAAACCGCTAGTCTTTGAATGGGAATATTGAGTTCGTTTTTATCTGTTAAGAATTCGAAACTCCACCTAATAGAATCTTCTTTCCAGTAGTCCCCCAGAGACCAATTCCCAAGCATTTCAAAAAAAGTGTTATGAGTGTCGTCGCCCACTTCGTCAATGTCTACGGTTCTGAAACATTTTTGAATGTCAACAATTCTTTTCCCAGCCGGATGTTTTTCTCCCAATAAATACGGCACTAACGGCTGCATCCCCGCACTGTTAAATAAAGTGGTTGTATCTTGTGGAATTAAAGAGGCGCTGGGCACTATCTTATGCCCCCTTTTCTCAAAGAATTCCAGGAATTTTTGGCGAAGCTCGGCGGATTTCATTAAAATAACTTTATCATAATTTTTTAAAAGAAAAAAGTCGGCAAATCGCGACCGCGATTTGCCGACACTAAGCCCATATCACCGAGGCAACTTCGCCTCTCTTTTTTGCAAGTCATCTCTCCAGTCCCGCAACCTCATTTCTTCCAACATGGCCGCATCGGCGCGTTTTTTCACTTTCATACTGTCTTCGAGCATTTCTTTGCGTAGCCCCGCATTCTCTTCTTTGAGCTCCTGGTACTTTGCTTCAAGAACTACATTATCTACATTCTTATTCTCAAGTATGGCGACCCAGACACACTGAGAACCCAGCACCATGCCCAAGAACAACATAAGACCAATCCACCTTCGTTTTGACATGCGAAACTCCCCCCCACAAAAGAAAGAACAGAAAAAATAAAACACTTTTTATCACTATAGCGCATTCAGCACAAAAAAACACCCCCACAAACTCCAGTTTGTTAGGGTGTCCTGAGGCGTACCGTACCCCTTTTTCATTCTTTGGGACTCCCGTTGGGATGGGCAATCTCAAGAACGATTACAGAAACCAATAAGATTGGCCCTAGGGCGGATGAAATTGTCACCGACCTCCAACTCCGAAACCCAATTTGGGGATCGTCTGGATAGATTCGGTTATATCGACGCGCACCCAGTATGCCACCGACTAAACCGCAAACTACCCAGAGCAATGACATAACAATCACAATATCTCCTTGGCGAAAGGAATGGTATCCATTTTTTACGAACGCTCGCAGGGGTGGATTTTCCCTTCTCTCAAACCACAAACTTTTTGTGGGCTGGGAGAAGAGAGGGAAGAGTGGCGCCGAAACGCTCACCCTTCCTCTTGGCGTATTCGCACAATACGCCTTCTGAATTACACCCGAAGTGCCCGAAGAGCACATTCCACCTCATGCTCATTCTCATCGTGGTCGGTTCGAACCCAGAAAGGAGTATAGTCGAGCTCTCCTGCCCGAATGACATACGCCTTTTCGTACTCCACGCCCTTCATGTGAGCGTGGCGGACGATGTTCCACGACGTACCGTAAACGCCAGTACCAGGTGACGCGAGTTGAATAATGAGAATTCCCGCGGTCACGAGACGGCTATTCACGAACAGTACGGTCAACATGGCATCCTCCTTAAGAGGTCTCACCCAGCCAACGGGGTGCCCATTTTGGGATGAAGTGAAATACCTAACCTAGCGAAAGCTAGATTTAAGATACATTCCCTTCTTTCAAATCACTATAGAAATCTTTGTGTAGATAATCTGCCATAAAAGCGATATCAGTTATTCAACTAATGATCTGAAAGAAGAGTAGAGGATTTTCAACGTTCTAGCCTTATTTGCCCATTTACCCTCTATATCTTAATCATACACCTATCAAGATATCTTGTCAATACCCCCTCGCCAACCCACCAAAAACACCCTTTTTAGAGGGTGTAGCGAGGCAGTTTTGAGAGTGAAGCCATTTACGTATACCTATCCGCCACCACCGAAGCCGCAAACGAGTATGGCTTTATCATCGGCTCAAAACCGTGGCCCTTGATAAGCCCCGTCACCTCTTTGACCATTTCCCGCGTTTTTCCGTGCTCCCCCACATCGGCATGAATGTAGGCAAACTGATAATTAGCACCAGGTAATTGTTTCTCCAACGCTTCACGCAGTATCAGCGCCATCTCGCACGACAGATACACTTCTTGCAAAATACGCTGCTTCCAGTTGGTTGGCACATTGGTAAATCTTTTCAAATATGAATCCGGGTAATGCATTTTTTTCAAGAAAAATCTTCCGCCCGCGCCTTTTCGCAAAACCACAATAGCAATCGGGAAAAACGGCTTGTCGCTGGAGGGCGAATCACACCCCACCACAATTTCATAAAAAAAGCCGGGCCGTTCTGACAGATATTCCCGGATTTCCTTAATAACTTGGGTAAATTCCAAATTCCCCTTGCTAGGGCTGTGAAACTGTCCCTGGGTAACTTCGCTTTGCATACTTACACACTAGCAGATTCCACGATTTTTACAAACTCATCCGCCTTCAGCGATGCGCCGCCAGGCAGCAAACCATCAACCACTTCCAAATACTCTTTGGCATTAGCGGCATTAGTACTACCTCCGTAAATAACCCTTACATTCTCATCACCAAGTATCTTTTTAATTAAATCAGCAGATTCCTTCACAATCTGGGGCGTAGGTAATGCTTTTGTTTTATACGGGTCTCCAGTACTAATCGCCCATACCGGCTCGTAAGCTACAATCACACCGGAAACTCCGGCGAGTTGCTGACGCAACACTTCTTCTTTATTTTCGCCTTCATTTTCACCAACACACAAAATAACTTTTAACCCGGCCGTAAGAGCAGCTTGCATTTTTTTAGCAACTAATTCACTGGTTTCGCCTAACTTACGCCGCTCGGAATGTCCCACCAATACATATTCTACCCCTAAATCTTTTAACTGGGTTGGGGAAATTTCGCCGGTAAACGTGCCCCTTTCTTCATAGAAAACATCCTGTGCTCCCAATGGCAGTCCTTTCAATTGAGACAAGTAAATAAATGGTGGGCAAATCACCACTTCAGCCTTGGCACCTTTGATACCATCCTTGATGGCATCAAAAAGTTCCTGCGCCTCTTTCAAGCTTGCCGGATTCATTTTCCAGTTACCTACAACTAACTTTTTCATACTCCAATAGTAATACATTTTTTATAAAAAAAGAAGCCCGGGTAGTGCTCTACCCGGGTCCGAGACTCATCTCTTCTTATGCTGAGATAAGCTCCCCGCCCACCACCCTTACGGTGGCGCCAACGTTGAACTTGCCTGCCTTCTTCACCGACACTAGAATCGGGGCGGGGAGCTTCTCCCCATTCGACCGGACGAGATGAAACTTGAAGTAGCCAGCCGTGGGTGGCTCCTCGATGTGTTGAACCTTCAACACTTCGCCATCTTCGGCGACGCGGGCCCTCCGACCCTTTCGGAAAGCCATGATACCGGCGATCACGGCAATTGCGAGCCCCACGCCAAGGCCACTGAAAAAATTCAACATCTTTCTATCCTCATGGGCGAAACCGAGGGGAACCCCCTCAAATTGTCAAAAAACACCATGGTCTCATTGTACACCCATCCTATACTTCTGTCAATACCTTGCAACCATCCTTGGTGATTACCAGCGTATGTTCAAAATGAGCACTCAATGAGCCATCGCGGGTGGCAAATCCATAACCATCTTTGGCTTTCTTAATAGTAATACCCCCCATGGTTAACATGGGTTCAATGCAAATCACCATACCTGCTTCCAGCTTGGTGCCTTTATGGCGTTGGCCATAATTGGGAACCCCGGGATCTTCATGCACAAGTTTCCCAATGCCATGGCCCTGAAGATCGCGCACCACACCGAATCCCTGGTCCTCCACATAACGCTGAATAGTGCTGCCAATATCGCCCGTAGTCACCCCGGCCCGGGCTTTTTTAATACCAAGCCGCAAGGCGGTTTTAGTAACGGTCATCAAGCGCCTTGTTTCAAAGGGAATTTCACCAACGGCCACGCTCACCGCCATGTCGGTGTTATAGCCTTTCCACAAAACACCTAAATCCAGGCCCACCATGTCGCCATTTTTTAACACATAGTTTGAAGGAAACCCGTGTACAATCACATCATTCACCGAAGTGCACAGCGAATACGGAAAACCCTCATAGCCCTTAAACGCCGGCTTAGCCCCCGCAGCCAAAATCAAGGCCTCTGCAGCCTTGTCTAATTCTAGGGTGGTAATTCCCTCCACCGCCATTTTCTGAACTTCCTTCAAAACGGTGGCTAGGATTCTCCCGCCTTCTTTCATGACTTGAATTTCTTCAGGCGTTTTTATTAAATTCATTTTTTAATTTGACTTAGAAATTCATTGAGCTGTTTTTTTGCCTCTTTGACGGTTCCGATATTAATAATCGTAACGTCAGCCATGGCAATCGGACCGCCTTTTTCTATATTTTCTATTTCAGCATAATCTCGTGCCTGTGACTTATCTCTGGGAATAGATCTAAAGCGAGAATCCGTATCCCCCTCAGCTGATCTTTTTTCCAATCTTTCATATCGCAGGACTGGTGGCGCATAAATAGCTACCACGCGCATGGCGCCCTCATACCTTTCTTTCAGCAACTTATACTCTGTCCAGCTATATAAACCATCACCCACCACGTTTGACTTTTGTAAAAGCGCATCAAATGTTGGGATATTCAGCAGAGCCATTGCCCCCATGCCATGTTGCTGCCTTAGTTCTTCGCGAACATTTTTTTCATTATCTGCGTTGACTCCAAGTCCTCGCTTCTTTACTTCATCAATAACAATCTGATCAAATCGTACATAGGAAAAACCTTGTTTTACCAATTCATCAGCAAGGATGCTCTTACCGGATCCAGCCATGCCAACAATGAAAACAATCTTATTCATTATTCTTGTCCCAGCACCTTTAAAATTTCTTCGTGAACCTCGGCCACTGAATTCTCTGCATTTATTTTGTGTATGGTAATTCCCGCCTTTTCAATAACCTTAATAGCCGGATATGTTTGTTCTTTGTAAATAATTAACCTATTTTCAATAATTTTAGGGTCATCAAGGCCTTTCCTATTCACTAATTTTGAGCCGTCTAACGGACACAATGTCAGCTTTTCAGTTTCGGGCGAAAATAAGATAGAATGGCGGATTAATTCACAAATGCGCCGGTGGGAATTACGAAATTTAGTGGTGTCAGATGAAATTTCCAGTAAGATAAAGGTTATGTTTTCCAAACCAAATAACTCTTTCAAAATCGGAATTTCTTTTTCCGCTTCATAGGCGCTGCGGGGATTTCCAGAAAAAATAATGCTTTTATCATCGGCCACCAAATCTTTGATTTTTTGAAGCATTAACTGCACCACAAACGGCGGACTGGTTAAATTGCCCGCATCCCAGTTTTTTATCTCATCGGCCACTTTATAATCCTTGCCGTCAATGGTAAAAACTTTATCGGGGCTTTCATGCTTTAAGCAATGCTCTATAACCTTAGATGACTCAAGGTGATAGCATCCCAATTTTTCAGACAACAATTCAGCCTGGATTCCTTTTCCCGCTCCAGGCTGACCAAATAAAATGATGACTTGTTTACTCATAGATTTATCATAACAAAAATAAAAAAATCCGCCATAGGCGGACAAGCTGGCTGCCGGTTTTTAAAACGTATCGTATTCCCGCATTTGCAGCTGGGCGTTGATTTGGCGCATGGTGTCCAACACCACGCTCACAATAATCAACAGTGAAGTTCCCCCGATTAAAAAGGTAAAACCAGTAACACCCGTAAGTCCGGCCACAACCGTTGGCAGCACGGCAATCAATCCCAAGAAAATGGCGCCGGTAAATAATACGCGGTTTAAAATGTGGGCCAAAAAGTCTTTGGTGGAAGTGCCCGGCCGCACGCCCGGAATAAACCCACCCATTTTTTGCAAATTTTCCGAAATGGCTTTTGGGTCAAAGGTAACAGCGGTGTAAAAATAGGTAAAGACAATTACCAAAATAAAATACATAACACCGTGCGCCCATTGGTTATTGAAAAAAGCGGCTACAGCGTTGGCAGCATTCCCCACCCCACCTGAAATGCCACCTAAAAACCCTGCAATCATCCCTGGAAACAGCAAAATAGAAAGGGCAAAAATAATTGGCATTACCCCGGCCGGATTCACGTTCAGCGGTAAATAGGTTGAGCCGCCCCCATACATTTTAGAGCCCCTTACCCGCTTGGCATAGGAAACGGGAATATTCCGACGGGCTTCGGTAATTAACACGACGCCCGCGATAATAATAATGGAAGAAACGAAGAACAACAGGTAGGAAGGAATTTTACTGGGGTCATAACTGACAAAGGTTTGAAAAATGTTAATGGGCAGCCTGGCCACAATACCCGCAAAAATCAATAATGAAATACCGTTACCCATACCCTGTTCAGTGATAATTTCTCCAAGCCACATTAAAAACATGGAACCGGCAACAATAGTAATAATAGAACTAGCCATGACCATGGGGCTTAACGCTCCGATCACGCCCTGGCGTTGGAACAAGGTTAACATGCCAAAGCCTTCAAAGGCAGCCAAGGGAATCGTGGCCAGCCGGCCGTATTGGTTAAATTTCTGCCGGCCTGCCTCGCCCTCTTCTTTGTACATTTTTTCCAAAGCCGGAAAAATCATGGTGAGTAATTGCAAAATAATCGTAGCGGTAATGTACGGACCCAAACCGAGCAAAACAATAGAAAAGTTTGAGAGCGCGCCTCCGGAAAAAATGTTCAACAAGCCAAACACCTGGTTTTGGTCAAAAAACCGGCGTAAATTTTCCGCCCCAATCCCGGGAATGGGAATATTGGCAGCAATTCTGAAAACAACAAAAAGCCCGATAATAATTAAAAATTTATTCCGTAAATCTTTGCTTTTAAAAAGTGACGTGATTTTTTCGTACCACATGAATTTATGTAGCGAAGCGAGTAAATTCACTTCAGAAATTCAGGCCTAATTTTTATCAAAGATATTCCTTGTGGCCTGATTTCTGTTGCGACACCTTATTCGCCTATTTAATAGTACCGCCGGCTTTTTCAATGGCAGCCTTGGCGGCGGCTGAAACTTTTACATTTTGTATGGTGAGTTTTTTAGTGAGTTTGCCATTAGCTAAAATTTTAGCTTCATGTTTTAAGTCAACGGTATCGCCATCCTTATAGTTTTTTTCCAGCCAATCTAAACTCACCACCTTAGTAAGTTTCGGCATTTGTTGGCGGCGATATCCCCTTAATTTAGGATAACGCTTAATCAGCTCGCGGATTACCGGTGCCAATTTCCTTCCAGACCTGGCAGTCTGTCCCTTGCCTCCCCGGCCAGAATATGTCCCCTTCTTGCCTCCCCGGCCCACAATCATTCGGTACTTGGACTTATGTTTTGGTTTTAGTTCGTGAGTTTGCATATTATCTGGCCCTTAACTTTTTTAATGCTTCCATGGTTGCCCGTGCGTTGTTTAATTTGTTTTTAGTTCCTGAAAGTATCTTGCTGGAAACGTTTTTAATACCGGCTAGGTCACAAATAGTCCGTACCGCTCCCCCGGCCACCAAGCCCCGGCCTTTCCGTTGGGGTTTTAATAAAATAACTGCGGGGCCGTATTTTGCTTCCACTTGATGGGGAATGGTTCCATCCACAACTACCACGTTAATAGCTGATTTTTTTGCCCGGGTAGTGGCTTTTTCAATGGCTTGGGAAACATCTTTTCCCTTATCAATACCAATGCCAATTTTACCTTTTCTGTCTCCTGCAACTACGATAGCTCTGAAACTCATCCGTTTTCCTCCGCCAGTTACACGGGTAACACGAGCCAAGTCCAACATTTTTGTGTCAAACCCATCATTAACAGCCCCCGGTCTGCCGGAACCGAATTTCCGCACAGGACGAAAACCATCCGTATTTCTTGCGGCTTCAACTGGTTTATCGGTAATTGTTTTTTTTATTTCTTCTGCCATGTCTTAAAATTTTAACCCGCCTTCTCTGGCACCTTCGGCCACAGCCTTTACTCTGCCGTGATACACGAATCCCCCTCGATCAAACACTACACTTTCAATTTTTTTGGCCAAAGCTTCCTTGGCAATCATTTTTCCCACCTCGGTAGAATGATCCACTTTCTTACCCTTGCCCTTCATTTTCACGTCAGAAACAGAAACCAACACCTTGCCGGCTTCGTCATCAATAAGCTGGGCATACACATGCTTTGCCGATTTAAAAACCGAAAGCCGTGGACGCAGCTTGGTACCGCTCATCTTAGACCGAATCTTAGCGTGTATTCTGGTTCTTTTTTGTATCTTTACTGACATGGTATTTATTTTTTAGCAGCAACTACTTTCTTGCCTTCCTTTCTCCTAATCTTTTCGCCTTCATACTTAATTCCTTTTCCCTTATACGGTTCAGCTTTCTTAGTAGCCCGGATTTCTGCGGCAATCTGCCCAACTGCCTGATTATCAATTCCAGAAACGGTAATGACGTTTTTTTCAACGGCAAAATGAATGCCTTCCGGTTTCTTGATTTTCACCGGGTTAACAAAGCCTAAATTCAGCACCAGTTCATCGCCTTGTAGGGCGGCTTTAAAGCCCACCCCCTCAATTTCTAATTTTTTCTGGAAACCGTTTTGAACGCCTTGCACCATATTAGAAATTAATGCCCGGTATAAACCCCACAATCCACGGTCTTTGGTGGGCAATTCCCGCTTTGGGGTAACAAAAAGCTTGCCATCTTTGATTTCAGCTTTAATAGCCTGATGGATAATTATTTTCAATTCCCCCTTAGGTCCTTTTACCAAAACATCCTGGCCATTAATGGCAACCGTAACCGTTGAAGGAATTTCAATAAATTTTTTACCGATTCTTGACATAATTGCTAGTTATACCTTATTTTTAACCATTTTACCAGACTTCCAGTAACACTTCCCCTCCTAATTTTGCTTTCTTGGCATCTAGGCCGGTCATCAATCCTTTGGGGGTTGAAATAAGGGAAACGCCGAATCCTCCGCGCACTTTCTTGATTTCAGCGGCTTTGGTGTAAATCCGTTGGCCAGGTTTTGAAACGCGCTTGGCGCCCTGGATAGCGGGTATTCCGTTATCATATTTTAGCTGCATCTTAATAGCCTTGGTTTTTCCTTTGGCGCCTTTCTTAACTTCACCTAAAAATCCCGCCTGGGCCAAGAGCATAGCAACTTCATTTTTTAATTTTGAAAAAGGAACCAAAACCTCGGGCTTTTGGACTGCCTGAGCGTTCCTGATTTGATTTAACATGTCTGTAATTGGATCTGTCATAAGTTTTTTACCATGATGATTTTTTAACTCCCGGGATTTCGCCCCTCAATGCCAATTCGCGGAAACAAATCCTGCACAGGCCGAACGCCCTCATAAAACCGTGCCGGCGACCGCACTTAAAACACCGATTCACTTTCCGGCTGGAAAATTTCGGCTTGCGTTGTACGGCTGCTTTTTGGGATGTTTTTGCCATAATTACTTTGTTTCTTTAATTGGGAAACCCATTAATTTGAATAATTCCATTCCTTTTTCATGATCTTTTGCATCTGTCGAAACAGTTACCTGTAATCCGAAAATACCCTTTTCCTTATCCGTTGAAATTTCCGGGAAGTTAATGTGTTCTTTAAATCCAATATTCAAATTCCCCCCCTTGTCTACCGAACTTGGTTTTAATCCCTGGAAGTCCCTAGACTTTGGCAGCGACAAATAAATCAGTCTTTCTATAAAGTCCCACATCCGCTGCTTGCGCAAAGTTACCATGGCAGCAATTTCCAAGCCTTCGCGCAGTTTAAAGCCGGCAATGGACTTTTTTGATTTTACCAATGCTGGCGCCTGCCCGACAATAAGAGCAATATCTTGTGAAATAAGTTTTGCAAATTTATCCCGTTCTCCGGAAGTTTTAGTGGCCACCTCTTTCCCAAATGAACTATTAACGGTGACTTTGGTAATGCGCGGAACAGCCATCGGATTTTTATACCCGAATTTTTCCATCATTTTCTTAACCACCTCTTTTTTATATTTTTCTTGCAGGTTTTCCATAATAGTTTACACCTCAGACTTACATTTTTTACAAATCCTGAATTTTTTATCGCCATCAATCTTATACCCAAGCCGTGAAGCTTTTCCGCATTTTGGGCACAAAAACTTGGTATTCGAAGCTTGCATGGGCAAAGGCACCTTTACCACCTGGCCTTGTTCACCCTGTTGTTTGGGCCGCACATGCTTTGATTTCAAATTCATGCCTTCAACTAAAATTTTCCCTTCTTTTGGAATTGATTTTAAAATCTTAGCGGTTCTGCCTTTGTCTTTTCCGGAAATAATCAATACATTGTCTCCTTTTTTAACTTTCATAGTAGTTACAATAATTCTGCTGCCATTTGGGCAATTTCATTAAAGCCTTTGTCTTTTATTTCTTTAGCAACGGGACCTTGCAAGCGGCTTCCTTTTGGCAATTTACCATCACCCAGCACCACCACGGCATTATCATCAAACCGGATATATGAACCGTCCTTACGTTTAAATTCTTTGCGTTGGCGGATAATCACCGCTTTTACCACCTCGTGCTTTTTCACTAACTTACGCGGCTCGGCTTTTTTCACGGTTCCAACAATAATGTCGCCAATCTGCCCATATCTTCGGCCCGATCCGCCAGGCACGTTAACACACTGGATGATTTTAGCTCCGCTGTTATCTGCCACGTTAACCATGGTTCTTAATTGAATCATACCTTTTTAACAATCTTAAATTTCTTATCTTTTGACATGGGAGCACATTCTTCAATCTCAACCGTATCGCCTTCTTTATAAGTATTTTGTTCGTTGTGGGCTTTATATCTTGTATGCACTTTATACCGGCGCTTGTATTTTGGGTGTTCTTTCACGCGTTCCACTTCAACCACAGCAGTTTGCTGCATTTTATCTGACACAATAATTCCTTGGAGCTTTTTTTTTGGCATATTATTTCTTTTCGTTTAACATAGTTAACATTCGGGCAACTTCTTTGCGGATGTTACCAGCTTCTTTCACATTTTTTACCTGGTTTCCAGCAATTTTAAAACGCATATCGCTAAGCTTTTTCTTAAGCTCGCTAACTTTTTTATTCAAATCCTGGGAACTCATTTTCCGTAATTCTTCTGGTTTCATGGTTAGAGTACATCTCTTTTAACAAATTTTGTCCTGATTGGCAACTTCATGGCCGCTCCTCTTAAGGCCTGCCTGGCAACCTCTTCTTTTAACCCGTCAATTTCAAAAATAATCCTGCCTGGCTTAATAGCAAACACATAGTGGTGCACCCCTCCTTTCCCTCCTCCCAACGGAACTTCTTCTCCTTTTGAGGTTACGGGTTTGTCAGTGAAAATCCTGACCCAAACCTTCCCCCCTTTTTTCATGTAACGGATAATGTATCTCCGGGCGCTTTCAATCTGGCGGGCAGTAATCCATTTAGTACCCATGGACTTTAATCCAAAACTGCCGAAGTTCAATTCAGTTGCTCGGGTTTCCACTCCTTTAGACTTACCCTTATGCCATTTCCGGTGTTTAACTTTTTTGGGCATCATTAAGCTCATGTTCGTGTTTTACTTATCAAATTTATCTCCTTTATATATCCAAACCTTAATTCCAATGGCTCCGTAGGTGCAATTAGCTTCATCTTGGGCGTAATCAATATCGGCCCGAATAGTTCCTAAAGGCATACGGCCCTGCTTTAACCATTCAGCCCGGGCAATTTCCGTTCCATTCAATCTTCCTGAAACCCGCATTTTAATGCCTTTCACCTCTTTATTTTGCATAGTTCGCTCCATGTTACGTTTTAATACCTGCCGGAAAGGAATCCTTTTTTCAAGTTGCTGGGCGGCCATTTGGGCAACCAAGGCCGCTGAAGTCCATGGATTCTTGATTTCTTTAATGTCTATTTTAATCTGGCGTTCTTTGGCTTTTTTATCAGCATTCTTTTTTGTCAAAAATGCGCCCTGTAATTCCTTTTCTATTTCTTTCTTTAATATTTCCACCCCTTCTCCACCCCGGCCGATAATCAAACCGGGCCTGGCTGACTCAATAATAATATTGATTTTGCTGGCGGAATGCTCTATTTCAATATTGGCAACGGAAGCTTCAGCCAGTTTTTCGCGTAAAAAGTCTTTAATCAAAAAATCCTCCTGCAGATAATTCGGCATATTGCTACCGTAAAAACCGCGGATATTGAAATCCTCCATGCCCTTAATTCTAAATGCTTTTGGGTGAACTTTATGTGTCATGTTATTTGTTCTTGGATTTTCTTATTTTCGGTTGAGAGGTTTGGGTTTTGGGTTTCTCTGACAATGTCAGGGCGATATGACTGGTTCTTTTCATAATGGGGTAAGCCCGGCCGCGGCTCATAGGAAAACTGCGTTTCATTTTTGGGCCTTCGTCAACGGTAATTTTTGAAATATATAAATGCGATTCTTGTAATTTTAAATCATTGACGGCACTTGCTATCGCGCTATCTAAAAGCTTTGATACGGAACCGGCAGTTTTATTAATGGTAAACTGCAGTACATTTTTAGCATCCTGGATATTTTTATTTCTTACCAAATCAACCACTAACCGGGCTTTTCTTGGTGCAACTCGTAAATTATTTAATTGAACAGTAATATCCATGGTTGTGGGCTACTTATTAGCAGCAGGCTTTGTTGCCGTTTCTATTTTAGTGGTTTCTTTTTGGGCGGCTCCCGCTTCTAAGTCTCTCTGCATTTTTCCTCCATGGCGGTGGAATTTAGTGGTTGCGGAAAACTCTCCTAATTTGTGTCCCACCATATCTTCGGCAACCAACACGGGAATAAATTCTTTTCCATTATGAACACCAAAAGTAAAGCCCACCATTTCCGGTGAAATGGATGAATGTCGTGCCCAGGTTTTAATAACTACCTTTTCGTCTTTACGGAGTTTTAAAACCTTTCCCAGTAATCTTTGGTCCACGAATGGGCCTTTTCTTAAACTTCTGCTCATAATTATTTGTTTTTCTTTCTGCGGCTAATAATGAATTTGCTGGTCCATTTTTTCCGGTTTCTAGTTTTTACCCCCAGTGCGGGTAAACCCCAAGGCGTTTTTGGGTGTTTTAATCCAATGGGCTGGCGACCTTCTCCTCCTCCATGCGGATGGTCAACCGGGTTCATAGCACTTCCCCGTACATGTGGCCTTCTGCCTTTCAAGCGTGATTTTCCTGCCTTCCCAATCCGGTAATAGCGGTTTTCCTGGTTGGAAACCATGCCAATCGTAGCAAAGCATTCTCCTGGAACCCTCCTCACTTCTGTTGATGGCATTTTTAAGTTGGTGTATCCATGTTCTTGGGCTAACACTTGGGCCGAGGAACCTGCTGAACGCACCATTTTCCCTCCGCGGCCGGGATCTAATTCCACATTATACACATTCGTTCCCACCGGTACATGCTTTAATCTAATCCGATTGCCCGGGGTTAAGGGGGCCGCTTCTGCAAACACTACACTGTCACCCACTTTCAAATCTTGCGGGGCAATAATATATTGGCGGCTCATATCAGAATATTCAATCAAGGCAATAAATCCAGTCCGGTTTGGATCATATTCCAATGCAATCACGTTAGCAGGAGCATTCATTTTAGTTTGAGCGAATTCAATCACCCGATACAGCTTCTTTACTCCCCCTCCCTTATGGCGGGTGGTAATTCTACCGGAAGCTTTTGACCGGCCATTACTCCTGCGCCAAGCCACCAACAGGCTTTTCTGGGCCCGTTTTTTCGTAAGCAAAGAGAAATCAATTCCCGTCATACCTCTTCGCCCCGCAGTTGTGGGTTTGTACGTTTTCATGGTTTAAAATACTTCAATTTTCTGGCCTTCTTTAATCGTAACCAGGGCTTTTTTATATCCTTTTTTAAAACCTTCCGTTTTTCCTAATCTCCTTTTTTTGGCGGGAATGGTAATGATATTAACCGCCAAAACATCTACTCCGTAAATTCCTTCAATAGATTTTTTAATTTCCAGTTTGTTGGAGCGGTCATACACTTTAAACGCATATTTATTTTTTTCGCCCAAAATGTTTCCTTTTTCAGAAATGTGGGGGCCTTTTACGATTTCATAGGAAAAGCCTTCGCTCCGTAGTAAATTTTTGTCTGTTGGCGAAGTTTCTTTTTTTTCAACTTTTTTTACAGGCAAAAACTTCTCGGCTTTCTTTTCCTTTGCCTTTTCTTTTTCCTTTTTATTTTTTAGAAAGTCTAGTAATGCCATATTACTTTGTAAATGTTTTTTCTATTTCTTCAATGCCATCCTTGGAAATCACTACATATTTGTAATTCAACAAATTCACTACATTCAAGTTCCTGGTTTCAGAAGCTCCGGTTTTAACAATATTTCTGGCCGCTAAAAATACATTTTTATCACCATTATTATAGGCCACTAATCGGCTGGCCCTTCCGGCTGGCAATTTATTAATCATGGCCGCCATAGCTTTAGTTTTCGCTTTTTCCATATTAAGGCTATCAAGTACTACCAACAAATTATGTTTGGCTTTTTCTGAAAGTACCATAAGCAAGGCTTTCCGGCGCATTTTTTGGGGGATAATCCTTTCATAATTTTTATCATTGCGCGGGCCACCAGAAACTCCCCCGCCCTTCCAAATGGGACTACGGGTAGATCCGTGCCTGGCGCGGCCGGTTCCCTTTTGCCGCCATGGCTTTCTTCCCCCTCCGCGCACTTCACCTCGGTTTTTAGTGTGGGCGGAAACTTGTCTGGCATTGGCGGTCTGAGAAATCATCACTTGGTGGACCAAGTCAGCGTTAAAGGGAACTTCAAAAACAGCTTTGGGTAAGCTTACTTCTCCCACCTCTTTCCCTTCCTGATTGTAAACAGTCGTTTTCATATTCTACGTTCTAGCTTCTAATTTCTAGTAAGGTTCCCCGATGCCCCGGCACTGCGCCCTGCAAAGCAATCATATTATTGGCCGCGTCAATTTTAGCAATTTTCAAATTCTTTACGGTAACCCGCTCAAAGCCCATGCGTCCAGGCATTTTTCTTCCCTTAATGGTGTGTTGAGGGAAACGCTGTCCGATAGATCCAATCGTCCTGGCTTCGTGCTTCATGCCGTGGCTGGCGTTCCGGCCATGAAACCCATGCCGTTTTACACCACCCTGGAACCCCTTCCCCTTTGAAGTGGCAATCACGTTCACCTTGTCGCCTTCGGTAAAAGCAGCAACGGTAATTTCATCTCCTACATTTGACTCAGTCATATCTCTTGCTTCTTTAATGTGGCGATATTCCTTGCCCTTCATGGATTTTTTAATCTTATTCTTTTTTTCAATTTTCACAAAACCTATTTGAAAAGCATCATATCCTTCTTTTGCTTTAGTTTTTTTCTGTAGTACCACGCAAGGCCCGGCGGCAATCAAAGTCACCGGAATGATATTCCCCTTTTGGTCAAACATTTGACTCATCTCGATTTTTTTTCCTAAAATAAACTTCATATCATCACATTACTAAATAAAAATACGGGCCAGTTGCCCGTAGTATCGGCAACGTTGTTATTCCCTAAACAGTTAGAGATAAGTTAACAATTGCATGTTGTTACTATACTATTAAATTTTAATGGTAATGTCAACCCCGGAAGGCAAGTTCAGATCACGCAGCGCTTCAATAATGTCTTGGTTCGGGCTTAAAATATCCAGCATCCGCTTATGCACGCGCATCTCAAACTGTTCCCGGGCGTTCTTATGCACAAAGGTGGAACGGTTGACGGTGTATTTTAGAATCTCAGTTGGCAGCGGAACCGGACCTACTACTTCAACCCCGCCACGATTGGCAATGTCAATAATCTGGCGAACCGAACTGTCAATGATTTTGTGGTCATAGGCCTTCAGCTTAATCCGTAATTTTTGCAAAGAAACAGGCGCCTCCTCCTTTGAGGCGTCTGGTTTCTTCACCTTAGGTTTTGTAGTTGCTTTCTTAACGGACATTGTTACTTGATAATCTTGGTTACCACTCCGGCTCCCACGGTTTTCCCTCCTTCCCGAATGGCAAACTTTCCCTTTTCTTCTAAAGCCACCGGTACAATCAATTTCACGGTCAAGTTAGCAGTGTCGCCTGGCATAACCATTTCTGTTCCTGCGGGTAAAGTTACGTCTCCGGTAATATCTGAAGTTCGGATATACAATTGTGGCTTATACCCGGTAAAGAATGGGGTATGCCTTCCGCCTTCATCTTTTGAAAGCACATACACCTCCGCTTCAAATTCAGTGTGGGGCTTGATACTTCCTGGTTTGCACAATACCTGGCCGCGTTCAATGTCTTCTTTCTTCAAACCGCGGAGCAAAATACCAACATTATCTCCGGCTTGGCCTCTGTCCAAACTCTTTTGGAACATTTCCACGGAAACCACCACTGATTTCTGGGTGTCGCGAAGCCCAACAATCTCAACTTCATCATTAGCATTAATCACTCCGCGTTCAATACGCCCCGTAGCTACCGTTCCCCGGCCTTCAATGCTGAATACATCTTCAATGGCCATGGCGAAGGGCTTGTCCAACTCACGCACAGGTTCAGGAATGTAATTATCACAAGCATCTAATAGTTCAATTACCGGCTTGGCAGCTGGATCATCTAAGGAAGTAGCTGCTAAAGCTTTAGTGGCAGATCCCCGGATAATAGGAGTTTCGTCTCCTGGGAAACCATACTTTTTCAAAAGTTCCCGTACTTCAGATTCCACCAAATCCAAAATTTCAGGGTCATCTACCATATCGCATTTGTTCATCCAAACTAACAACGAAGGCAAACCCACCTGCCGTGCCAAAAGAATGTGTTCTTTGGTTTGAGGCATAGGTCCGTCCGGAGCTGAAACCACTAAAATTCCGCCGTCCATTTGGGCAGCTCCTGTAATCATGTTCTTAATGTAGTCAGCGTGTCCTGGACAGTCAATCAAGGCATAGTGCCTTTTTGGCGTTTCGCATTCCAAGTGAGTAATAGAAATGGTTACTCCACGGGCTTTTTCTTCCGGAGACTTGTCAATATCATCAACGCCAGCGGCTGAGTGTTTCAAGCCGCGCAATCCAGTGATGTGCATGATTGCTGCTGAAGTGGTGGTTTTTCCATGGTCAACGTGGCCAATGGTACCAATGTTTACGTGTGGTTTTGTCCGTTCGAATTTGTCTGCCATAGCTTTTAAAAATGAGATTAATTAATTTTATTTATATTTTTATATTACAGATATTATATTATTACACCTTTAAAAATAAGTCAATTGGTATAGCAGCCTACTTCCCCCGGCTTTCGATAATCTGTGTTGCCACGTTATTAGGCACCACTTCATAATTGTTAAATTCCATAGTGAAACTTGCTCGACCTTCGGTGAGAGATCTTAAGGCTGTGGCATATCCAAACATTTCTGAAAGCGGAACCATCGCATCTAATACTTTCATGCCATTGCGCTCTTTAGTTTCTTCAATTTTACCGCGCCTTGAAGACAAGTCAGAAATAACCGTTCCAAAAAAGTCTTCCGGGGTAATAACTTCGGTTTTCATAATCGGCTCTAAAATAACGGGCTTGGCGGCTTTAGCACCTTGCTGAACCGCCATAGAACCTGCGATTTTGAAAGCAAATTCTGAAGAGTCAACTTCGTGGAAGCTTCCGTCATACAACGTTACCTGCACGTCAACCATTGGGTAACCGGCAATAATTCCCTTATCCAAAGCTTCAATAATACCTTTTTCGGTAGGCTTGATAAATTCTTTGGGAATGGCTCCTCCTTTAATTTCGTCAACGAATTCAAAACCCGCTCCCCGTTCACGCGGCGCCAAACGGATTTTCACATGGCCATACTGTCCCTTACCACCAGATTGCCTTGCATACTTTTCTTCGGCCTGCGATTCGGCGGTGATAGTTTCACGGTAGGCCACCTGCGGTTTTCCGAAGTTAGCATCCACATTAAATTCGCGGCGCAACCTGTCCTGAATAATATCCAAATGCAACTCGCCCATGCCAGAAATAATCGTTTCGCCCGTTTCAATATCTTCTTTAATCCTGAACGTTGGATCTTCTTGGGTCAGCTTTCTGATAGAAGCGATCAGTTTTTCCTGGTCAGCTTTGGTTTTTGGCTCAACCCGCATGGAAATAACCGGTTCAGGGAAAGAAATCTTTTCCAATACAATCGGTTTTTGCATGTCACACAAGGTGTGACCGGTAACCGTGTTTTTCAAACCAACCGTGGCACCAATTTCCCCGGCATAAATGACATCCAGCTCTTCGCGGCTATTTGACTTCATGCGCAAAATACGTGCGATCCGTTCTTGGTCACCCGTTACCGAATTCAACAAATACGTTCCCTTATTCAAAACTCCAGAATATACCCGAAAAAAAGTAAGCTGGCCAACGAATGGATCTGTGGCCACCTTAAAAACTAACGCGGAAAAGGGTTCGTCATCTGAGAATTTCCGTTCAATTTCGGCACCGGTTTTTGGATCGGTTCCTTTTACCAAACCAATATCCAATGGACTTGGAAGATAATCAATCACTGCATCCAAAATTAATTGGGTTCCCTTGTTTTTCAAAGCAGTTCCGCAAAATACCGGTACGAGCTTAAAGGCAAGGGTTGCTTTTCGCAAAGCTGCCATTAATTCTTCGCGGGAAATTACTTCCCCACCCAGCAATTTATCGGTTAATTTTTCATCGCTGCCGGCAATCATGTCTACCATTTTTTCATGCCACTGTTTAGCTTTTTCTAAGACTTCATCTGGAATTTCTTTTTCCACCACGTTTTGACCCATATCACCTTCATAGGAAAGCATTTTCATTTTCAGCAAATCAACCACGCCGGCAAAATCAGCTTCGGTGCCCACGGGAATGGTTATCGCCACCGCGTTTTTGGTCAATTTATCATGGATGCTTTGGAAAGATTTTTCAAAGCTGGCACCCATTCTGTCTAATTTGTTAATAAAACAAATCCGAGGTGTGCCATATTTATCAGCTTGTCTCCAGACCGTTTCAGATTGGGGTTCTACGCCGGCTACGCCGTCAAACACCACGCAAGCGCCGTCCAACACGCGTAACGAACGCTGCACTTCAGCGGTAAAATCAATGTGGCCGGGAGTGTCAATCAAGTTCATTTGAATCCCCTTCCACTGCATGGTAATAGCGGCAGCAGTAATGGTAATACCGCGTTCTCGTTCTTGGGGCATCCAGTCCATTACCGTGTCCCCTTCGTGCACTTCGCCGATTTTGTGGGAAACACCAGTATAAAACAAAAGCCGTTCAGACACAGTCGTCTTACCGGCGTCAATGTGAGCAATAATTCCAAAGTTTCTAAGTTTTTCTAAAGGATGAGAACGATTAGCCATAATATCAGTAATTATCTTGAACGAGCAAAATGGGCAAATGCTTTGTTGGCTTCTGCCATTCTATGCATGTCGTTCTTTTTCTTCATCGCGGCGCCTTCGTTGTTAGCTACATTCATAATTTCTTGGGCCAATTTTTCTTGCATGGCTTTTCCTTTTCCTGAACGGGCGCCATCAATAATCCACTTTAAGGCTAAAAATATTTTTCGTTCCTGTCTTACTTCCATGGGTACTTGATAGGTTGCTCCTCCAATTCTTTTTGGTTTCACTTCAAGCAAGGGCGAAGCATTTTCCACGGCCTGCTTAAAAACTTCCAAAGGCTCTTTCTTGGTTTTTTCTTTAATGGCATCAAAAGCACCATACACAATGTGCTGGGCTACGGTTTTCTTGCCACCCTGCATCACCTTATTAATCAGTTGCGCAACAGCAACTTCATTATAAACTGAATCCGGGGCAATATGATGTTTTTTAAAAGCTCGTCTCATATTTACTTATCTTTTTTGGGCATTTTCGCTCCGTATCTGCTTCTGCCCTGTTTTCTATTTTCCACTCCAGTGGTATCTAACACACCACGAACAATATGGTATCGTACTCCCGGCAAGTCCTTCACCCTGCCTCCGCGGATTAGCACCACGCTGTGTTCTTGCAAATTATGACCTTCTCCGGGAATGTAAGCAGTCACCTCCATGCCATTGGATAATTTAACCCTGGCTACTTTTCTTAAAGCAGAGTTCGGTTTTCTGGGAGTTTGGGTAAACACTTTCAAACAAACCCCCCGCTTAAATGGCGAGGGATAGGTTGATGGCCGGTTTTGCAACACATTAAAACCGTAATGCAAAGCCACGCCTTTTTTCTTGGCCTTCACACCCTTGCGGGGGTTTTTAATTAATTGATGAATCGTTGGCATTCTTTTTTAAAACAATAAGCGCAAAGCGCTTGATAATAACTTTAACAAAATATTAATCCTGTGTCAACTACTACATGCCCGTAATGATGTGGAAAATCAATCCCACTATGGGCTGAATGTATTGGATGCCGAAAAAAATGAAGAAGATCAGGATAAATAACCCATATTGGTGCATGAAAACTTTAAACTGGTTGAATTGGCTGGGCAGCAGGTCTAAAAAAATGTGTGACCCGTCCAGCGGGGGTATGGGCACTAAGTTAAAAACCGCCAGTAAAATATTAATCTGGACAACCAGTAGTAAAAATATTCCCAACGGAGCAAAAAAGATGTTTTCAGGAAGAAAACGTAACACTAATCCGAATACCACTGCCAACCCCATGTTAGAAACCGGACCAGCCAATGCCACTTTCATACTTCCCCACTTTTGGTCTCTTAAATTATAAGAATTAACGGGCACGGGTTTGGCCCAACCAAACACTGGTCCTTGTCCTGCCGTGGCCAACAATAATACCAGGGGCAGTATAATTGACCCGAACATGTCTAAGTGTTTTAGGGGGTTTAACGTAAGCCGGCCCTGATATTTTGCTGTTGGATCACCCAATGAATAAGCTACCGAACCATGGGAAACTTCATGGATAACTACCGAAAACAGCAAGATGATTAATGAAAAAATAGTTATAGCTATATCCATAGATGTATAGTATCAGATGTTGCAAAATATAGGAAGATAGGGTAGGATACATTCATTACAGAAAAGGTATCCAGCGTCCCGCTCAGCGGGACGAGTTTAATTTATTAACTTCGCTCATCGATTCATGGCTTCAAAAATTTGTACAATCTGCGGTAAGAAATCTCAAATGGGTGGTTTTTACGTAAAATTACGCGGCAAGTTCAATCCCACTAAAAAAGTACGCAGGTACCCGAATTTGCAATGGACTCGCGTTGACGGCAAGCGGACGTTGGCTTGCGCCAAATGTATCAAAGCCCAAGCACGAGTATAGTGTTTCGGGGCATCGTATAGAGGTAGTACGCATGGCTGGGGGTCATGTAGCCTGAGTTCGATTCTCAGTGCCCCGACAAAAACCAATCTTATCAAAAAAAGCGCTGCTCGGCGCTTTTTTTGTATTGAATTTCAAAAATAATACTGATAGGATACACTAACAATCGAGATCATCCATTGTTACCGCACCTACACAATCAAAACTTTTTGGGAAGGGGCACTCATGACCGAAAAAGAAGTTATTGCAATGTTCAGGGAAGTCGGCGCAATCAAGAAGGGCCACTTTGTCCTCGCATCCGGTAGACACGCCAAAACCCGCATTGAAAAAGTCCTGCTCTATCCGTACACCAAAAAAGTGGATCAACTGTGCTGGGAAATCGCCGAGTATTTTTCCAGGGATTACCCATGCATTGTCATCGCTCCGGCAACCGGTGGGATTATCCTTTCCCACTGCGTCGCTGACCACATGTCTCGCATGGCAAGCCGAACAGTGCTTAGTCTCTATGCGGAAAAGACCAAGGGTGAAAATGGTTTTACGATCAACCCTGGTTATCGCGAGTTCATTAAGGGCAAGGACGTGCTTGTCTTAGAAGATATATTAACCACCGGCGGGTCTGTCAAAAAAGTTATCCGGCAGGTCCGACGATGGGGTGGCAAAGTCATTGGCGTAGGGGCCCTCTGGAACCGCGGAGGTATTACCGCCAAGGACTTGGGTGATGTGCCCAAACTCTTCAGCCTGGTGAACGTAACGTTAGAGACTTTCACCAGAGGGAAGTGCCAAAAGTGCAAAGCAAACCGCTCTAAAGTCTGAAAAGCCACAGCTATTTATACAAAGTTCTAAAAGGTTTTCGTTTTTCGGACGAAAACCTTTTTTCATACAAAAAGCGCCAGAAGGCGCTTTTTGTTATTTTCCCAATGCCTTTTTCACTTTTTCCACAATCATTTCGGGAGTGTACTGGGATTTAATCAAATAATCTGCCGCACCCATTTTTAACGCCCGGTTAATATCTTCTTTTTCATCTAAGTTAGAGGCAATAATCACGGGCGTCGCGGCCAGGGCGCGGTCTTCTTTTATCTTCGCCAATATTTCAAAACCGTCTAATGAGGGCAAAAGC
Organism: Candidatus Staskawiczbacteria bacterium; assembly: GCA_023245155.1. Lineage (GTDB taxonomy): Bacteria > Patescibacteriota > Minisyncoccia > Minisyncoccales > Staskawiczbacteraceae > VGLO01. The sequence continues at coordinate 652,196 of JAHFKV010000001.1, forward strand.
ATATCAAGCAGTACCAAGCTGGGCTTCTGTTCTTTCATTTTCGAAATACCTTCCTCCCCATTGGAAGCCATATAGACATCAAAGTCCTCAAATAATAATTTTTTGGCAATCAAACCCCTGAAAAAATCGTCGTCTTCTATGATCAGAATTTTTTTTTGCATAACCATAATAATAAATAATATATTAAATAATAAACTTCTGCTTGAGAATCCCCTTCTTTGAAATATTCAACACGGGCGAAGTATGCACCAACGCATATGAACCATTTTCCTGTTTTGCCTCTATTTTCACATAATACTTCCCGCTTGGCAAGAGGCAATAATACCTGCCGTATTTATCTGTAATCTTATAAGTAACTTCGCGGCCAGAATCAGCATCCATAATCCGTAGAATGGCGAATGACAAGGGTACCCCAATTGATTTTTCAATAATAAACCCGTACGGTTTTGGCTTGAGTCCCAATACGCGGAGCAGTAGCAATATCAAGTAAAATGCCATGATGATGCTGTTGTATGGATACGGAGCTGCCAAAAATGCGACGATGGCAACGAAGAATCCCACCACAAAAAACATATCGGTCATTTTAACGAACAGCCAATTCCACTTTGAATAAAATTTCATCAAGTTTTTATTTTTCTTGGCAAATTCATTCCAGTCAAACCTTACCGGGTCTAATGGGATATTCTTAATGATAGCCTCTCCTGTAGTTTTTACCTCTATCGTTTCCCCAAAATATAAATTTTGGTAAATTTCGTCTTGGGTTTTTCCCGCCAGTTTCTGTGAAGGAAACACGTAATTGGTTTTATTGGCAACAAGCGTGTAGATACCTGAGGGCGCCAAGAATCCAAACCGGCCATCTAAATCAGTGATAGCAGAAGCCACATCCTTTCCTTGCAAGTCTCTTAATATCACATACGCAGGATCTAGGGGCTGTTTTGTTTGCGAGTCATATACCACGCCCCATGAAACTCGTTTCTTTTTCAAACCCAAACCGGCCAACAAGACTACTAATAATCTTAACGGAATTAAAAATAATTCAAATAACGAAGATGGGGCGAAAACAATAACCGATACAGCTACCGCTGTTCCCGTAGCCGCTCCAACGGTGGATATTACTTTAGTCGTCTTGGATACAACCGGTATATTAACGATCTTTTTTACTTGGGTGGCTGTTGCCTGAACTTCATTACTTACGTTATTGATAATCTGAGCGGGTATTAAAGGTGTTGGAGAACCACCTCCAGATGAACCACCGGGGTTTCCTCCGGGCCCAGGGCTTGGACTAGGACTTGGTCCAGGACCCGGAGATGGCGTTGGAGTAGGTGTCGGAGGTGTTGGTGGCGGTACTGGTGGTGGTACCGGCGGCGGCACGGGAGGTGGAACAGGCGGTGGTGGCGGAGGAGGTGGAGGACCAGGAGGGGGGGGTGGAGGTGGCGGAGTTCCCCCGCCACCATGGCCACAGCCGATTGTAGGCCTCCAACCAGTAACAACACTACAATTATTACAGACAAAGCTGATATTCCCCACTACGTCTCCTGTGGCAGTGCCATTAAATACTCCCGCACAGCTGATGGTCACCCCGCTAAAATTAATCCAACCAGCATTTTCTCCCCAGGCGTATCCCGAAAGAACTCCCGAAGTAGTATTGTGGACTCCGCCGGTGGTAGGGTTTAAATTGATCCAGCCATAAGCATCATTCCAAACATAACCGGTAAGAGCTGAATCCGTTACGGCAAAATTGCCAGTATTGGTGCCAAAATTAATCCAGCCAATGTGGTCTGACCAGGCATATTGGGAGGTAGCCATGACAACACCTACCCCAAAAACAGCGGAGGCAAAAACCACCATTAAAGTTATTAAAAATAAAGAGTACTTGTTCATTTTGGAGATGCCTTCCCAGCTTTTATATTGTCTATGATTTTTGGGATTTGTTGCTGTTTGGCATACTCAGGGGCTATATCCAGCATCCGCTGGAAATATTCTAAAGCTTTATCGGGATTTTTACTTTGGTAATATGCTATTCCCAATTGAAACAGCAAATAAGGGTTTTTCGGGTTCAGTTCAATAGCTTTTTGGTATGCTTGTAGAACGCAATCGGGTGCGGAAGGAAAAAGCCCCACCAAATTCTGGCAAAGGTAACCACGGGTTGACCAATTCTCGTAATTTTTAGGGTTAAAAGCGACAGCGGAATTTGAGGCTCCCACGGCATCATTGATTAAATTCTGAATCGCTTGTTTTGCATTTGGATCTGTGACATGTGCGGAAGCTGCTTTACCCTGCAGGGCCACCAATGAGAAAAGCGAAAGTTGGTTAAAATACATATCTGAAGTATTGCTACTGGCCGCTTTTTTTATATAGGCCAGCGACTCATCCTGCTTGCCTTGGCTAAAAAGCGTAATGCCTTTTTGATAATTCACGTTGGCAACATATCGCTGGCTTTCTAGAAATACGATCGATGCGTTACATAGGCCGGCCAGTACAAAAACGAATATGATAGCAATGGTCGCCAACGAAGAAGGCTTAAGCGTATACGTTTTACCAGTTTTAAATACTAATACTACCAGCAAGGCTACGGTAAAAAAGTATAAAAAATCTAGTGATATATTTGAACTGTGAAAAAAATAACCGAAGCCCTGTGAGACCAATACTGCCGCCAAACCCAGGATAAGATGCATTTTATCCGTTCCTTTTTCGTAAAAAAGATATTTAACCGCATAGAAAATAGGGAGCAACAGAACTGCCAAAAGCGCCAATAAACCGGCAACACCAACTTCGGCAATGGCGGTTAGTATTTTTGAGGAGCCTGCGTTAAAATTTAAATCCCAGAGTGAAGTCTGGTTAAAATCTGCATTCTTGTATTTTGAAAAGTCATAAGAGAAAGTTGCAGGGCCAGATCCAACAACCCCCGAAGATTTCAATGTTTGAAGACCGATTTCCATGGTTGATTTGTTTGATAACGAAACTTCCAGGGAACTTTTGGGCAACCATGCAATTTGCGGATTAAAAAGAATAAAAAATAATGATACTACGGCAAAAAAGATCGGCACCCCCATCCAGCGGACATCAAACAAGTCTCTGCGCAAAGCTCCCAATAGCATAACCGCAATGCATCCTGCCAAACATATCAGCCAGACAAAATAATAATTTATCAACAATAACGTAATCAGCACCAAGACAAGATCCAATAAAAACAATGCCCTCCACCATTTTTTAGATAATACAGAAAGCATCAAAAATAGCGGCAACAACGATGCGGCGAAAAACCCGAAATCTCCCAAAGAACCAATCGTGTTCACACCATGCCAGCCTGTGATCTGCGCGAGGCCAAGTAAAAATACCAACGTAGCTGATATGGCTACTACCCGCAACGATATCTTAATTTCTTTTTCCCCAAACGTAGTACTGGTTAAAAAATAGAAAATGGCAAATGCCAACAAGGAGACAAAAGCAGGAGAGACAAATTGCCCGGCCCCCCAAAAGCTGGTAGTGGGCCAAACTGAAAAAAGAGTTGAAAGTAAAAATACCAGTAGTAAAACCAAAATCACAACATGAATTTTATTCAATCTGACACTGAATTTTCCCGACACTAAGGTTTTTAATATCCAGGCAACCAGGCCTATGAATGAACAAGCTATTAATAATGCTTGCTTGTTAAAGTCACCCACGTCATAGGTCCATGGCGCAAAAAAAAGAGGGATAGAAAAGACTAAAAGATAGATACTAAACTTTAATACCCATTCGCAATAGGTGACTATGATTGAATTTTCTTTTGATAAAGTTTTTTCCCTCATGGACAAAAAAATAATTAATACCTCATTATACACCCTACTTCGCCACCCCGCTACCCTTCACCTTCCCCAACCCTTTGATGGTGAGCGTGGGATTGGTGGTGCCACTGCTTAGGTTCAGGGTGTACGTGACACTGTGGGTGGTGCCACTGGTATCTTGATTGCCCCACACATCTTGGCAGGCAAAGTAAATGGTTTTGGAACCGTTGCTTCCCAGGCTGGGCATGGTACAACTGCCGGCAGTGGAACCATCCCCCGTGCAATCAGCTCCGGACATGGCAGCGTAACTGGCATTGGTGGTTGAGGCTTTGCAGTCTCCGGCTTCGTCCAAGTTAAAGGTAATATTGGGGGTGGCGGTTTTAATGGTACTGGTGGTGGCTGGATTAAATCCTGATGGGACCGGAGGAGTGGCGTCGGGGGTGTTGATGGCCGGGGTGACTGAATAGGTATCCAGGGCAGTTCCGGAGTTAGTGATTCTGAATGAGTAGGAGTGGCCGGAGGCAGTTGATTGGAGGATTAATGAGTACTCGTCTTCGGTATAATTTCCGTTGGTGAGTGAAAGGCTAGAAGTGTCAGAACTGGTGTCTTTACCTTGGCCAGCTTGGAAGGTTCCCACGGCGGTTAGGCGCGTAGTGGTGGCGGCGCCATCAGTAAAATTAGAGGAGTCAGACAGACGGACATTGTTACTGTTGGTGGTAATTTGGGTCCAACTGCCCGAATCTTCTTTAAACTCCAGACGGCGGGTGATGCTGCCAGCTCCCGTGCCGGTGTTAGCGGTTTCAATTCTTAAGCGGAAGGTGGTACTGACACCCACGTTGTAGTTAGTATCTTGGGCGGCCAGAGGGTTGGCAGTGTTGAGACCGGCGGGAACGGTGTTGTCACTGTAGAAGCGGAAGTGCTCTTGGTTGTAGGTGGGGGTGCCAAAAATCCAACCTGAATTATCGGAAACATTGGTTGAGTTGACCCCGGCGTTCCAGGTGGCGCCTCCGGTAGCGTTGGAATCTTGGATTGACATGTAATCGCAGTCAACAGTGCCACTGGCTTTAGAAAGGGTATGCTGGGTTCCGCCCGAAGATGAATTTAAGGTAATGACGTTTCCCGAAGATCCAGAGCAAGTAAAGGTTCCACTAAAGGTAGTGGTGGTGGAGGCGGGGAAGGTAATAGTTTTGGGAGCGTTGACGGTAAAGTTGCCAAAGGTATTGGCTCCGGTGAAAATGACGGCTCCCGTACCTGAACCGGTAATAGTCAAAATGTTGTAGGTTTTACCCCCTCCGGCAAAAGTCTTGCTGGTTGAAGATGTGTCAGAGATGGTGATAGTGGAAGTGTTTTGGTTTAGCGTTAAACCGGTGGTAGTGGCCGTGGTCCAAACAGTTCCCGTACCATTTAACGTCCATGTGCCCGAACCCATGGTGATGGTGCGGGTGTTAGAGTTGGAGGAGGAAAAATTTGCCACGGTCACGTTTTTATTATTAGCGTTGAGGGTGCCTTGAGTGAGGGTTAACGTGTTGGTTGCAGTGAGGTTATCTGAAAGAGCATATCCTACCCCAGAACCATTTTCAGTAAGATTGTAAAAAGAAGAACCGCCTGAAGTAAGATCCCCAGTACCTGAAGCAGAAGTTCTAGTAATGGTAACAGTTCCCGATCTGGCCGTAAAAGTACCACCAGCGTTCGTCCAGTCATTCCCTACTGATATGGCATAATTAGAACCAGATTTTACATCCAACGTTCCACTAGATATTAAAAGATTATTGGATATCGTTAGCGCGTCTTGAAGGGTATATGTACCAGCGCCAGCATTGAGATTAATGTTATAAAAACTTGAGCTACCACTGGTGATAGTTTGACTGCCAGATCCCAAGAATATAACAGTGCCACTACGAGCGGTGAATGTGCCGGAATTGAAGTAGTTACCGGTTACATCAACATTATAGTTTGAACCAGATTTTACATCTAATGTTCCTGCAGTGATAGTGAGGTTATTGTCTGTGTAGAGAGTATTTTGGAGAGTGTAAGTCCCACCCGAAGCATTGATAGTAAGATTGTAGAAGTGATCTGGAGATAAAGTAATAGTTTGAGAACCAGTGCCAGTTAAAGTAACTGTACCTAATCGGGCACTAAAGTTTCCAGCGCTAGACCAGTTGCCGCCGACGCTGATGGCATAGTTACTTCCGCTTTTAGTATCTAGTGTGCCAGCGGTGATGGTTAAAGTATTGGTTGTGGTTAAGGCATCTTGCAAGGTGTAGGTACCACCACTGCCGTTGATGGTGAGGGCGTAAAGCGAACTGCTGTTGGTGGTAACGGTCTGAGTGCTCGTGCCAGTAAGGGTTAGAGTTTCCGTGCCTTTGGTATATGTACCAGCGTTGGTGAAGTTACCACCCACACTGACGTTGCCGCCGGGGGCGTAAGTGTTTGAGGTGGGAATGTATAACGATTTGCCGGCTGCAACGGTGAGGGCGCCTCCCGAAACCGAGTAAATGGCGGAGATATCTGAGTCGGCGTTGTTGTCGGCAGTATCTAAGTTGGTATTAGTGAGTGAGCCGGAGTTGTCTTGGCGGGTGATGAGGTCGTTTTGGTAGAGGTTGATACTGGTCATATTGGAGCCCGCGGTGACGGTGACGGTTACCGCTTTTTCGGTGGCACCATCCAAGTAAAGGGTAAGCACATCACCAGCGGTGACCGTAATACTGCTAATGGTGTACGTACCATTGCTGGCGGTAGTGGTATTGCCAGCGGCTGCCGCTCCATTAACGGAAACAGATACCGTTCTTCCTGACCCCATGGTAGTGGTTCCTTCATCTGTGTAGACGGTGCCAGCAATAGAAATAACTGCTGGCGCAGCGGTAAATGTCCAACCGCTACCGGCGGTTGAAGTGGCTTGATTATTGGTGCTGTGGGTACCGGCGTACCAAGTGGAACTTGGAGTTGCTACCGAGTGTTGAATACTTAAATAATCACGGTCAATGGTTCCACCGCCGGCTTTGACAAGGGCGTGGGTGGAGGTGGAGGCGGAGCCAGAACCATCAGAACTGTTAATGGTGATAAGATTCCCAGCTGTTCCCGATACCGTAAAGGTGGTTACGGTTTGCGTGGTGCCGGCAGCAAATAACAGTGAATGGGCGGCAGAACCGTCGTCCTTAAAATCAGCGAAGGTGTTGGAACCAAGGATTTCATCATTAGCCGTGCTGGCTCCGCGCGAAAACCAGATATTATTAAACGTCTTCCCACCACCAGAAAAAGTGTTGGCGGTGTTTGAGGTGTTGGTGATTTTAATCGTGGATGTATTTTGATTTAGAGTTAAGCTAGTGGTAGTGGAGGTATCCCATACAGTGCCTGTACTACTTAACGTCCACGTGCCTGAACCCATGGTAACAGTGCGGACACTGCTATGACTAGAATTAAAGTAAGGGAAAGAGATATCTTTTCCATTAGCATCAAAAGTGCCGTACTCCACATCTAAACTATTAGAAGATCCACCGATAGTGAGATTATCTTGCAACGTCAAGGTACCTCCTATCATATCAATAATAATATTGGGAAATGATTTTCCAACTGAGGTAAGAGTAAATGAACTTCTGCCTTCAAAAACCATTGTTCCGCTTGCGCTAAAACTCATTCCTGATATAAGCGTAGTAGACCCGAATATATACCTTACAGAACTAATAGTGAAGGTTGGAGTATTGGTCGCTCCTGTCCAATTGATATTTTTTGCAAGGCGAGGCATATCGGCGGTAATATTGCGAGAAGCGGCATCAATGGAGTTGGCATCAAATGCCGCATCATCTTGGGGAAGTGGTACGCGTCCACCAATGCCACCACTAGTAGAACCCCAGTGAGTTGAATCAGACCAGTTACCCGTGCTAGTTCCTGCTAGGGACGCCACCCAATAATTAGTTACGGCGGTGGTAAAAGTGATACCCGAATTCCCTCCACAGTCACCGGAATTCCCGGTGGCGGCACTGATATTCCAGCCGTAGCTTCCGGCTCCGGTGATGTCTATGAAATCAGCATTTTGAATTAAATTAGTTATGCCATTGGCAGTGATGGTACGAGCCGTTCCCAGAGTATCAGTTTTAACTAACAAGCGATTAGTAGTACTATTGCCGGAAAGGGTTAAACTTGAAGAAACTGTTTGATTGGCGCTAAGCGAAAGTGCATCAGTTTTTACTGCGGTTCCCGTTCTATTAAAGTTAGTAAATGTGTTAGCGCCCGTAACCGTGGCAGTACCAGAGCCCGTTAAATCAACTTCATTATATGTGAGTCCGCCGCCAATAAAAGTAGTGGTGGCTCCGCTAAGGGTAATTATTGATGAATTAGCATTAAAAGTAAGGTTTGTTGTTGTGCCGGTATTCCAAGCGTTACCGGAGCCGACCGATAAGGTTATAGAAGACGAACCAAGAGTAAGGGTCCTAGTATTGGTATTAGTTGAATCCATAGACCCAAGGTTCAGTGTTTGTCCATTGGTATCAAGAGAGCCCTTAGTTAAACTAACTGTGTTATTAGCTAATGTTCCCGTTAATTTCCATGAACCACCAGTACCATTAAAGTTGACGTTACCGGCCGTTTTGCCATTGTAATTTACGTTTTGCTGGGTGGCAGATGTGGAAATAAAAGCAATCTGAGACGTCACTGAGCTTACCAACGTATAAGTCAAACTACCAAAAATCAAGGCATTATTACTTGCCCCAGCCGTACCATCTCCGATGCTTAATGTTAAAACATTGTGAGTTAAGGTATTGGTATAGCCTGTCATATTCAAGCTTCTGATGGTAATGGCAGCCGAAAGAGTTGAATCACTGGCGCCCGTACCCACACCATCAAAAAAAACGTCGTCAGAACTCGTAGGCACCGATGCATTATCTTGAGTATTCGATGCTGAACCCCAATTAGTGTTACTGGTAGCATTCCAATTGACCGATGAACCGCCACCCACCCAATACCTGGAAGCATTGTGTAACTGCAATCCATCTTGGATGTACGAGTGATTGCCAGAGATAATAAACTCGTACCACTGGTTTGGGTCTTTGATTTTTTGAATGGAAGCAACGGTAATGGGCTGAACGCTATCAGTGTAAATCGTGTCACCAACGTTTACCTCAAACGCGTGGCGGACGTTATGATTATCCCAAACCGATTGGTTTTTCCATAATTTATACGTGCCGTTGATTAAGTAAAAATTGTATGGGTCTTGATAGTGGTAGGTGGCGTCGCTGACGAGATCTATTCTTTCCACGCTATTGACCACATCTTTACCCGAATCAAAATCATGGGCGCTAATTTGGTCGCCAACTTTTAAGTCAGAAATATTTTTGTAGCCGGTGGGAGTGAGAATTTGAGATACAGAATCAGCGCTAGCGAAGGATGGCAAGGCAAAAAAGGTTGCCAAAATACATATGGAAAAAATTAAAAAGAATATTAAAGATTTTGGTTTTCTGAATATCATTTTATACTTTTTAACACCCTACTTCGCCACCCCGCTACCCTTTACCTTCCCCAACCCTTTAATGGTAAGCGTGGGATTGGTGGTGCCACTGCTTAGGTTCAGGGTGTACGTGACACTGTGGGTGGTGCCACTGGTATCTTGATTGCCCCACACATCTTGGCAGGCAAAGTAAATGGTTTTAGAACCGTTGCTTCCCAGGCTGGGCATGGTACAACTGCCGGCAGTGGAACCATCCCCCGTGCAATCAGCTCCGGACATGGCAGCGTAACTGGCATTGGTGGTTGAGGCTTTGCAGTCTCCGGCTTCGTCCAAGTTAAAGGTAATATT